>CALUJC010000014.1 GCA_944320865.1 uncultured Bacteroides sp.
CGTTGCCGTCCGCAAATACTCCGCCCCTCGGTGCCTCGTCAACTTGTCTCCTTGTCAACTAAATTATCATTTAATTCCACACAGCCCCTCATTGTCCTCCCCATTACGACGCGCCCGCCGCAGGCTTCAACGGCTTGATGTTCGGCAAAAATACGGCAATAATGCCCAGCAAGGGCAACAAGGTGCTGATACGGAAAATAAACTCTATGCTCGTCACGTCGGCCAGCCAGCCAAAAAAGGCCGAACCAATGCCGCCCAGCCCGAACATCAACCCGAAGAACACGCCCGAAATCATCCCCACCTTGTCCGGCTTCAAGTCGGTGGCATACACCAGTATGGCCGAGAAGGCTGAAGCAATGATAAGCCCGCTCACCACTGCCATGACCAGCGTCCAAGCCAAGTTGAGGTGAGGCAAGGCCAGCGTGAAGGGCGCTGCCCCAAGAATGGAGAACAGAATGACGTACTTGCGCCCATACCGGTCGCCGAAATACCCGCCAAGCAACGTGCCCGCCGCCAAGGCAGCCAGGAAAGCAAACAGGCAATACTGCGACTGCTGCACGGTGATGCCGAATTTCTCTATCAGGAAAAACGTGAAATAGCTCGTCATGCACGACGTAAAGAAGTATTTCGAGAAAAGCATGATGACCAAGATGGCCAACGCCCTATGCACCGCCCTGGCCGACAAACTGCAAGCCACTGCCCGGCGCACGCGCCGCAGCCTGTCGCCCTGCGCCAGCACCAGGCTATACCAGCACCCCACCCGCACAAGGATGGTCGAAGCAAGCAACGCCGCAAACGCAAACCAACCCACTGCGTGCTGCCCGTAAGGGATGATGATAAGCGCAGCCAGCAGCGGCCCAATGGCACTGCCCCCGTTGCCGCCCACCTGGAAGATGGACTGCGCCAAGCTCTTCCTGCCGCCCGACGCCATCTGCGCCACCCGCGAAGCCTCGGGGTGGAATACCGACGAGCCGCAACCTATCACCGCCACCGCCAGCAGAATGACCACGAAGCTCGGCGCAAAAGCCAGCGCCAGCAGCCCCAGCAGCGTGAAGCACATGCCCGCCGCCAGCGAGTAAGGCTGCGGGTGCCTGTCGGCATACTGCCCCACAAAAGGCTGGAAGATGGACGATGTCAGCTGAAACACCAGCGTGATGATACCAATCTGTGCAAACGTAAAGCCGAAACTATCCTTCAGCAAGGGGTACATGGCGGGGATAACCGACTGAATCATATCGTTCAGCAAATGGCAAAAGCCCATGGCAAACAGCACGGCATACGCCGTCCCCTCCTTCACCTGCGGATGCCCCTTTATTCTATATCAACAAACTGACTACTTGCATGTTTACTCTAAAAACTATCCTGATCATCAAGCGGGTGCAAAAGTATCAATTTCCCGCAAGTCCGGCAAGTAAAGGAGAAAACAAAATAATGCGCACACCTTCACACGGACAAAGAATTGGCCGACATTCTCTCACAGGCATGCCGGCCAAATCAATATATTCTCCCTGAATTCCTCTTACTTATCCTGCACTGGCCGAATGGCACAGCCATAGCTGCGCAAAATATCCTTATTCACATTCAGTCCCTTGAAGCCCTCACCAAAGGTCAGGACATAAGGATAATTCGTATCATCGGAACGCAGGGTACCTGTCCAGTAATAGCCAGCATTATCTACATCTATTCCACTATCTGGTCCTTCTCTATATCCCGTTACAGGCAAGAAGATGCTCTCCCCACTAGGACCTTCTATATTATATCCCTTTACATCATTTCTCTTAGTCCACGTCCATGTACATTGATCAAGCAATTCCTGCATTTCTTCTTGGGTAGGCAGGCGCCAATTGCTTCCCCAGTTAACAGCAGCAATGTCATATTCCGTCCCACTGATATTATCCAAACTAGGATAGTCCGAAACCTCCTCTGACGTTTTCCCCCCCATCGGGTCTCCCCAGCCATAACGGGAAAAAAATGAGCTAGCTTCTTCCGGAGCATTTGCCGCCTTGTCAGTATCGGACAAAACAAGATTTAAATTTGCCCACTTCACACTCAATCCCAAATCTACAGCTTGTGCAACATCCAAATCGTATTGCGCCCATGAAATAATCCAATACTTCCCAACATTTTTTTCATCTGCGGCAAACGTTACTTCCTTTACTGCATAATCTACTATAAAGTTGTTCTTTACATCTAGAAAAGTGTCTGCATACCCATCTACAGGTTTTGCTCCCGGAAAGGCCGCTGTGATTTCATTCAAGTTTTGAATTGAATCATAAGGAATAGCTACGCTAGCGCCACATAGCTTTCCATTCTGAAACAGATAACCAATCCTCCTCTCAAGCCGTTTCCCTTCATATATACAAGGGTAAGGGCTCTGTGTCAATGAATAGCCTTCAGCTTTCATTTGTGCCTCAAGCTCTGCCTGAGATATGCCCCACTGCAAGCATGGCTTCGTAAAAACCAAGTTTTCCTGCCCTTCACCACCGTTAATCCCATTATCGTCCGTACAAGCTACTCCAAACAATAACACCGTCAAAACAGCTATACTCGCATAAAATAAGAACTTAAATTTACACATAATCTATATCTATTCATTTTATGTTAAACCACTCAATAATAATACAAACTATTCAATACCCTAAAGCGGACACCATCTATTCTTTCTTTGGCTCTTTTCTGCCTTGATTCATCCGAATTGGTAGGTGCTGATACCCCTTTCATTACTGTAACCGTACAAGAATCGTCCAAACCGTTATCAGTCTCTACTGTAATGGTTGCATACCCCGGATACATAGAACTAACAACCTGCACCATTCCATCGGCAGAGACACTGACAACATCCGGTTCGGAAGACCACCAAGTATATTTGGCCGTTGCATGGGCAGGCCTCAATACTGGAGTTAACGTCACAGACTCACCCACCTTCAAGTCCACTGTCGCAGGCAAAGACACATCCCAAGGAGCCACTGGGTCGGGAGTATATTCCTTCACCGTGACATGACAAGAAGCCTGCAAACCATTAACTGTAGTAGCTGTAACCACAGCCGTCCCTACCCTATGTGCGCCCAATACGTTCATACTGTTCACCGTGGCCACAGAGCTGTTTGAACTGCTCCACGTCACGCTTTCGTCCGCACCCGACGGAGAAACATATACCGCCATGCCATAAGAGGTACCCACATTCAGCGTGATTTCAGTAGGGTTTATCCACAATTCTTCCGGTTCGCCACCTCCGCTGCTTCCCCCGCTCACAAACACATGGTAATCTACATAGCCCGACCCCTGTCCGATGTAATGCCCGGAAGGGTCAAGTCGCCTGTAATAGTAAAGACAGTGCACAAGTGCGTAGCCCGAAAAAGAACGCCGCGCCTTGATGGTGCACGTGTACATGTCCGTAGAAACTATCTCCACATCGTAAGGGCGTGAAGACGTCCAAGCTGGTTGCCCTGCCAACACTTGGGTAGGCAATACGCTCGGAGCCAGCTTGCGGGTCTCGCCAACCGACATACGCACCGTCTCCGCAATGGCAAAAGCCCGTGTGGCAAAAGCCACAAGCAAAGCAAATAGCAATAAAATCTTTTTCATGTTCATACAATTGATTAACCCTATTCTTGTTTTATATTAAAAATTATATCCACAGATGCAAATTTACACTTTTTCAACTTTACTCCAAATATTTACCAATATTTTTTATCATGCAGTAGATTACATTTTAGATTAATATTTTTTCTCAACAAATTACATTTAAAAATCTTACATATCGCACCTATCAAATAATAAAATTATTCAACAAAGAATATATCATAACACACTGATAACCAATCTATAACATACCAAGCCCACATCAACACCGTACTTCCTTCGTACCATGTTCGTACCATGTTCGTTCCTCCTTCGCTCTTTTCCCGTCGCTATAGAAGCGAAGGAGGAGCGAAGCAAATACGTACATGATACAATTAAAAATACTTACAAACAAGACAGCATAAAGAAAAGCCGGCACACACGCCCCGCCACATTTTCCGGGCAGAAAAACGATTTTTTCGCCCAAAAGTTTTGGCTTTTTAGAAGTAAATTGTATTTTTGTCTAAATTTTGGTATAGCACGAATGACAGACGAAGAAAAAAAGCTGCTGAGCACCTTCGAAACGCAACTGAGGCATCTGATTTTTCTGCACGACGAACTGAGGCGCGAAAACGCGGCGCTGAGGCAGGAACTCAATGCAAAGGAGGATGAGTGCCAAAAGGTGCAAGCCGATTTCCGGGAGCTGGAGCAACGCTATACCGACTTGAAAACAGCTACGACAATCAGCCTGAACGGCAGCGATGTGAGGGAAACCAAACTGCGATTGTCGAAACTTGTGCGCGAAGTCGATAAATGCATCGCCTTGCTGAATGAATAAAGGAAGCAGATGTATGAACGATAAGATAAAAATAAACCTGCAGATGGCCGGTGCCACCTACCCCGCCACCATAGACCGCAAGGACGAGGAAATGGTGAGGGAAGCCGCCAAGCAGATAAACCGGAGGTTCTACGAAAAGCAGGAGCAGTATCCCAACCTGCCGACGGAAAGGATGATGACCCTGGTGGCCTACCAGTTTGCACTGGAAACGCTGCAACTGAAACAACGCCACGACACGGAGCCTTATACTGACAAGATAAAGGAACTGACCGCATTGCTGGACGACTACTTCAACGGGTTGTGAGCTGCACGCCGGGGCCTTTGCCAACAAGAAGACACGCGCACTGCATGAAGGCACCTCCCTGCCGGGAGAGGCTTTTGTACAGTGCCTTTTTATTTATATATTTAAACAACTTAATAAGATGACAGTAGTTACAATAGTCGTGTGCATTGCCTGCCTCCTTGTAGGGGGAGTGGCTTCATACCTGTTCTTCAAGTACGGGCTGAAGTCGAAATACGAGGCTATCCTGAAAGACGCCGAGGCCGAAGCCGAGGTAATCAAGAAAAACAAGTTGCTGGAAGTAAAGGCGAAATTCCTGGACAAGAAGGCCGAACTGGAAAAGGAGGTCACCGTCCGCAACCAGAAAATCCAGCAGGTGGAAAACAAGCTGAAGCAACGCGAAATGGTGCTGAACCAACGCCAAGAAGAGCTGCAACGCAAGAAGCAGGAAGCCGAGGCCATCAAGGAGAACCTGGAGGCACAGCTGGGCGTCATCGACAAAAAGAAGGAAGAACTGGAACACCTGCAGCGCCAGGAGATAGAGAAGCTGGAGGCCATCTCAGGCCTGTCCGCCGAAGAGGCCAAGGAGCGCATGGTGGAGTCGCTGAAGGAGGAGGCCAAGACACAGGCGCAATCTTACATCAACGACATTATGGACGACGCCAAGCTGACGGCCAGCAAGGAGGCCAAGCGCATCGTCATCCAGTCCATACAGCGGGTGGCCACGGAGACGGCCATAGAGAACTCCGTCACCGTGTTCCACATCGAGTCGGACGAAATAAAAGGCCGCATCATCGGCCGTGAGGGCCGCAACATACGCGCCCTCGAGGCAGCCACCGGCGTGGAAATCGTGGTGGACGACACGCCCGAAGCCATCGTGCTCTCGGCCTTCGACCCCGTGCGCCGCGAGATAGCCCGCCTGGCCCTGCACCAGCTGGTGACGGACGGCCGCATACACCCCGCACGCATTGAGGAAGTAGTGGCCAAGGTGCGCAAGCAGGTGGAGGAAGAAATCATAGAGACGGGCAAGCGCACCACCATCGACCTGGGCATACACGGCCTGCACCCGGAACTGATACGCATCATCGGCAAGATGAAATACCGCTCGAGCTACGGGCAGAACCTGCTGCAACACGCCCGCGAGACGGCCAACCTGTGCGCCGTGATGGCCTCGGAACTGGGTCTCAACCCCAAGAAGGCAAAGCGCGCCGGACTGCTGCACGACATCGGCAAGGTGCCCGACGAAGAGCCTGAACTGCCGCACGCACTCTATGGCATGAAGTTGGCCGAGAAGTACAAGGAGAAACCGGACATCTGCAACGCCATCGGCGCCCACCACGACGAGATAGAAATGACCAGCCTGCTGGCTCCCATCGTGCAGGTGTGCGATGCCATTTCGGGCGCACGCCCCGGCGCACGCCGCGAGATTGTGGAGGCCTACATCAAGCGCCTCAACGACCTGGAACAGCTGGCCATGTCCTACCCCGGCGTCACCAAGACATACGCCATTCAGGCTGGCCGCGAACTGCGCGTCATTGTCGGCGCCGACAAGATTGACGACAAGCAGACGGAAAGCCTCTCGGGAGAAATCGCCAAGAAGATTCAAGACGAAATGACTTACCCCGGACAGGTGAAGATTACCGTCATTCGCGAGACGCGCGCAGTGAGCTACGCCAAGTAAGGGAACTCTTTCATACTTAAATATAGGGAAAGGACGGGTGCAAATTCGTCCTTTTTCTATAATAATGAAGAATTAAGAATGATGAATGAAGAATTCTCAAGGATGTAGTATGCTGCAACAACTAAATTCTTCATTCTTAGTTCTTCATTCTTCATTTTCGGGGCTACGCTCCGTTTAAATATCATTTATATGAAACACTATTTCTTTGAAGTATGCGCCAACGGCGTGGAGAGCTGCATGGCCGCACAGGCAGGAGGCGCCGACCGGGTAGAACTGTGCACCGGCATCCCCGAGGGAGGCACCACGCCTTCGTATGGCGACATTGCCTTGGCACGCGAAGTGCTGACCGGGACACGCTTGCATGTCATTATCCGTCCACGTGGGGGCGACTTCCTGTACTCTCCCTTGGAGCAACGCATCATGCTGAAGGACATTGAAATGGCACAACGGCAGGGTGCCGACGGCGTAGTTTTCGGCTGTCTCACTGCCGAGGGGGACGTTGACACCGGACTGATGGAGCGGCTGATGGAGGCGGCCCAAGGCATGTCCGTCACCTTCCACCGGGCTTTCGATGTGTGCCGCAACCCGCAGCAGGCACTGGAAGACATCATCCGCCTGGGCTGCGACCGCATACTGACATCGGGCCAACAGCCTACTGCCGAACAAGGCATACCTCTGTTGAAAGCGCTGCAAAAACAGGCTGCAGGGCGCATCACCTTGCTGGCAGGGTGCGGGGTAAACGAGCAGAACATTGCCCGCATCGCCCGCGAGACAGGCATCCACGAATTTCACTTCTCGGCCAGGGAAAACGTGGAGAGCGGCATGGGCTACCGCAATGAGGCCGTATCAATGGGTGGAACGGTACACATAGCGGAATACACCCGCCCGGTCACCACAAAGAAACGGGTGCAGGAAACGATTGCCGCGCTGGGCATACCCCTGCAGTAACCCTGCGGTTTACCACAGCATCCGCACATTTTTACGGGAAAACACACACGCTTTTAAAAAAAACTCCTACCTTTGCCCCCGAATTGGTTCCTGAAGTCCATGTACTCGGACAAAGGATTAAAAGGGAACCGGGTGAGAATCCCGGACAGTCCCGCTGCTGTGAAGCTCTATTTAAACTTCCTGAAGAATGCTCAGTACCACTGATGCCTGTCCGGGCATTGGGAAGGTTTCAGGGAGGGAGTCAGTCAGAAGACCTGCCATCATTCAACAAAACACCTTTTTCTCCGAGGAAGAGAGGGTGGCATTTATTTTTTTCGACATAGTAATATTAGGACATGTTTAGGCAGTTTTTCCCTGCTGTCTATTTGTGTTGTGCGTGGATGCTGGCAGGAGGAAGTGTGGCCCAACCTGTGCATGCACAAAACAGATTGGACAGCTTGCAACAGTTGGAAGAAGTGGTGGTGACCGCCAACAGGCTCACCAAGGAAGTCATACCCGTGCAGCAGTTGGCGGGGGCACAGTTGCAACGGCTGAGCTCGCACAGCGTAGCCGATGCCATCCGCTACTTTTCCGGCGTGCAAATCAAGGACTATGGAGGCGTTGGCGGGCTGAAGACCGTAAACATACGCAGCATGGGCACCAACCATGTGGGCGTGTTCTACGATGGTATAGAGCTGGGCAACGCGCAGAACGGCACGGTGGACTTGGGACGCTTTTCGCTGGACAACATGGAAGCCGTCACCCTGTACAACGGACAGAAAAGTGCCATCTTTCAGCCCGCCAAGGATTTCGGGTCGGCAGGCAGCATCTATTTGCAGTCACGCGTGCCCCGCTTCACTGAAGGTGAAAAGCAAAAGATAAAGGCTACCTTCAAGACCGGCTCTTTCGGCACAGCCAATCCGGCTATGGTGTGGGACAGGAAGCTGAACGATAAGGTGAGTTCATCGCTCAGTGCCGAATACCTATATACTACGGGAAAATACCAATTCACCTACCGGGTGGACAACAGCTATGACACGACAGCCGTGCGCAAGAACGGCGATGTCAACGCCCTGCGCCTGGAAGAAGGCCTGTTCGGGAAACTCAAAGGCGGGTATTGGCGGGCCAAAGCCTATTTCTACCGCTCGGAAAGAGGGTATCCCGGCGCCGTGGTGAAAAACAAGTTCAGCCACGAAGACAGGCAGTGGGACACCAATGCCTTCCTGCAAGGTTCTTTCAAGAAAGACTTTTCGGAACGCTACAGCCTGATGGCCAACGCCAAGTATGCCTACGACTACCTGCACTACCTGGCCGACCCCCGGCGGGACGAGGCGCTGATGTATGTGGACAACCGCTATCACCAGCACGAAGCCTATGCTTCCATAGCCAACCGCTACTCGCTGCTCCCGGTATGGGACATCAACCTTTCGGCCGACTACCAGTTCAACCTGCTGAATGCAGACCTGACGGATTTTGTCTATCCGCGACGGCACACGGAGTTGGTGGCCGTTGCCACCGCCCTCCATCTTGACCGTTTCAAAGCACAAGCCAGCCTGCTGGGCACTTTCGTGCAAGACCATGTAAACGCAGGCGCTAAGGCCGCCACCGGCAAAGCGGAGTGGACACCCACGGCTATTGTATCCTGGCAACCTTTTGGCGGCACCGACCTTAACCTGCGCGCTTTCTATAAACGCATATTCCGTATGCCCACGTTGAACGACCTCTATTACACGTTTATCGGCAACATTGAACTGGAACCAGAATACACCAACCAATATAATATAGGCGTAACTTATGCCAAGGAACTCAAACGCCACTGGCTACAGCGGGTGGAAGTGCAGGCTGACGTGTACTACAACGAAGTGGAAAATAAGATTGTGGCCATGCCTACCTCCAACTTCTTCCGCTGGACCATGGTGAACTTGGGCGAAGTGGAGATTAGAGGCGTGGACGTAGCGGCGCAGCTGGACTGGCAATGGGGTAAAGACTGGCGCCTGAGCAACCGGCTGAATTATACCTACCAGAAAGCACAGGACTTCACCGACCCATCGGACACGTACTATGGCGACCAAATACCTTACATACCCTGGCACAGCGGTTCGGCCACGGCCACCCTGTCTTGGCGCACGTGGGAAGCCAACTACAGTTTCATCTATACGGGCGAACGCTATTCTTCACGCGCCAATATCCCGGCCAACTACGTATTGCCTTGGTACACCAGCGACCTGTCGCTCTCCAAACTGCTGCGGACAAGACCGGGCGACCTGAAACTGACGCTGGAGGTGAACAACCTGCTGAACCAGCAGTATGAGGTGGTCATCTGCTACCCCATGCCGGGCATCAACTTCAAGGCCATCGTGCAATACACTTTCTGAAAGACAATAAGACTGACAGTAACTCAATTATCGCTATAATGAAAAAGAAAAAGTACATCGCATTCATTTCTCTCTTTGCCCTGGCTGCCGCCCTCACCGGCTGCCGTGGAGACATTCCTTTCGTCCACTCCGAGGAGGAGGAACTGTCGCCAGGCGGCACGGGCGGCAAGGCCATCAAAGGCTTCTTCCTGCTAAACGAGGGCAACATGGGCAGCAACAAGGCTACCATCGACTTCTTCAGCTACGAAACGGGCAAGTACCTGCGCAACATTTACCCCACCCGCAACCCGGATGTGGTGAAAGAACTGGGCGATGTGGGAAACGACATCGCCATCTACGGCAACAAGCTCTATGCCGTCATCAACTGCTCGCATTACGTCGAGGTGATGGACGTGCATACGGCCAAACACATAGGCAGCATAGACATTCTGAACTGCCGTTACATCGTCTTCAATGAGGGCAAAGCCTACGTAAGCTCGTATGCCGGTCCCGTGCAGATAGACCCCAACGCACGGCCGGGCAAGGTGGTGGAAGTGGATACCACCAACCTGCAAATCACACGCGAGGTAGTGGTGGGTTACCAGCCGGAGGAGATGATTATCACCAATGGCAAGCTCTATGTGGCCAATTCTGGTGGCTACCGCTATCCCAACTATGACACCACCATATCGGTCATAGACCTGAAGACTTTCCAGGTAGTAAACACCATTGATGTGGCCATCAACCTGCACCGCATGGAGATGGACCGATACGGACGAATCTATGTATCCTCACGCGGCGACTATTATGATATCGGGGCGGACGTCTACGTCATCGACAGCAAGACCGACCAAGTGACCGGCAACCTTGGCATCGCCGCCAGCGAGATGTGCCTCAGCGGCGACTCGCTCTACATGACCAGTGTGGAGTGGAGCTACATCACACAGAGTAACACCATTACCTACACCCTCTACGACGTGGAACGGCAGGAGGTCGTATCGCACAATTTTATTGCCGACGGCACGGACAAGCTGATACAGATACCCTATGGTATAGCCGTCAACCCGGATACGAAGGAATTCTTCGTATGCGACGCCAAGGACTACGTGACGCCAGGCACCTTGTACTGCTTCACGCCGGACGGCTACCTGAAGTGGAAAGTCACCACGGGCGACATCCCGGCACACTTCGCCTTTACAACGAAATCATTCCAATAATCTATTCATTTAATAATACGTGTAATTATGAGAAAGAACAACTTATTCGGCAAGTCAGTCCGCATACTGACACTTTGCAGCCTGCCGCTTTGGGCAGCCTGTAGTCTGAGTTCGTGCAGCGAGGAGGATGATGTGAAACCTTACGTGCTGCAACAATCGGACATCACGGTCAACGAACCCGAGGGAGGCTTTACGACCCAAGTAGACCAGCTGCTCCACATCGATGTGAACAGTGTGAACGACGAGGGATTGACCTACAGCTGGACGCTGGACGGCGAGGCCATCCCCGGTGGAAAGACACTGGACTACATGTTTGCCCAAGGCGGTGAATACACCTTGGTGCTGACCGTCAGCCAGGGTACAGTGAGCTACACCTATACGTTCACCGTCACAGTCGGCTTCGGGGAAGTAGAACCGACACCGGAAGGTGCTTCGCCCTACATCACCCAAGTATTCGACTTTATGCCCGCCGTGGGCCAATTCACTAACACCCTGCCCATGTACAATGAAGGCGATACGCAGGAAGACATGAACAAGAAGGTGCTGGATGCCATAGGCAACAACAACCGCAGTATGATATCGCTAGGTGGATGGGGCGGCTATGTAGTCGTGGGCTTCGACCACACCATCGAGAACAAGGTCGGGCTGCGCGACTTCCGCGTACTGGGCAATGCCTTCTATGCCGCAGCCAATCCCAACCCCGATGCGCCTCAAGGGGGCAGTTGCGAGCCGGGCATCATCATGGTAGCCTATGACAAGAACAAAGACGGCGTGCCCAATGAAGACGAGTGGTACGAAATAGCCGGCAGCGCCCATGAAGACCCTACGCTAGAGGCCTGGTACCAAATGGCAGTGGACAATGGCAACGACGTGAACCTCTACCGTGACTACGAAATTACCTACTATCGCCCGGACGAGAGCATGGATGCCCCCCTGGCACCTCCCGTAGATGAGTACATCCGCTGGGAAGACAATCAGGGTAACTCGGGGTATAAAGTGAAGAACGTATACCACAGGCAACCCTACTTTCCCCAATGGTACGAGGGCGAAACGCTGACCTTCTGGGGCACCTGCCTGCCGCAGAATGGCATTGATGAGAGTGGGCAAGGCAGCTACTTCGTACTCTACAAATTCCGCTATGGTTATGCCGACAATGAGACCAACAATGCCGATGACTCTGCCATCGACATCGACTGGGCGATAAACAGCAAAGGCCAGCGTGTCAGCCTGCCTGGTATAGATTTCATCAAGATTTATTGCGGCGTCAACCAAGAGAATGGCTGGCTGGGCGAATGCTCTACCGAGGTGATGGGTGTGGAAGACCTGCACCTGCTGGGGGAAGAAATTCCCACCCGAGAATAACAGACACGTACTAGTGGGGGGTACCCCATACTAAGCAATGCAATAAGTAAACATTAATCATAATCAAAAAGAATAATGAAAAAGCAATTCTATCTGATGAGCCTGCTATGGACTCTTAGCGTGTGCGGCCTGTTGGGATTGGCCGCATGTAATGACGATAACGAACCCACAGGGGGCAGCGATACACCCACCCCTGCCGAGGAGTTAGTCTTTGAAGTAAACCTTGACCCTGAAGCCGGAAGCCCCATCTTGCTGGTATCGGAAGAGACCTATAGCATTCCCTATCATGGTGAAGGTGTAGAGGACATCACTGTAGAGAATGAGTCTGCCGGATGGCAAGTGACGGTGGATGAAGCTGCCGGTAACATCGTGCTGACCGCTCCCGCAGCAGATGCCGAGGCCAACAAGACCTACTCCCTGCAGCTCACTGCCACGGGTGGCGATGACCAAAGCATTACAACTGAGAGCATCGACTTTTACCATGTTACCTTCGACGACCCGGCCGGTGCGTTCGTGCTGAACGAGGGCAACATGACCACGGAGAACGGCTCACTCATCTACATCACACCCGAAGGTTACGTACTGGACAATGCCTACAATCGCGTGAACGGGACCGAACTAGGTAACGTGACGCAAGACATGTGTTTCCATGACGGGAAAATATACATCATCTCGCAGAATGGTGACACGAATGCCGTAGGCGTATCTTTCGACAATGACGGTCTCCTAGTAGTGGCAGATGCCAAAACACTAAAAAAAGTGAGAGCCTATACCAAAGAAGAACTTAGTGGACTGGATTGGCCTACGCACATTGCGGTGCTGGACGAACAGCATGTTTACATCCGCGACAATGCAGGTATCTGGAGACTGGATATGACCGATGGCTCACTCCATCCTATCACGTTGGGCCGTTACGAGGCTCCCAAAGCTCCGTTTGCCGTAGTGGATGAAAAGGTATATACCTACTATAACGGAGGGTACATGGTAGGACTGTACGAGATAGGCCCGGAAAGTGATCAAGCCAGCCAGATCAACAGCGGCAATCCGTTCTGGACATACACTTCCATATATGGCATAGCCGCTTCGGGCGATGGCCAACTGTGGATAATGGGCGGTCCTAATGAGTCGACTACCTACATTGGCAAATATGACATTGCCGGCAAATCTTATACCTCACAACCCATCACTCTACGCCCCACACTGAATTGGGACCTCTCCGGCCGAGAATTTGCAGTCTATGGCAACCAAGTTTATTACCTCGACGGTACCTCACTCTACTGCTTGGACTTTGAGACTGGTACAGAGGAGTACCTAGTGGATTTAAGTTCACTGGACGATAATGCCTGGGAAAGTTACAACGGCATAGGTGTCAATCCTACGAATGGCCGTGTGTATGCCAACACAATAAGAGGGGTGGGTAATTTCTACACCACAAACCAGATTTGGGTATTCGATCCCTCCAGCTTCGAGGTACCCCTCTTCAAGTATGATAACTATACACACTTCCCTGCGGGTGTGTTCTTTAATAAATAAAACAGATTATGAGCATGAACAAGTTATTCCTTTACATCCTGGCAGGTTGCCTGTCGTTGACAGCCTGCAGTGACGACCCGGCAGTGACTTCGGGAGCAGACACTGATGTACCCGGCACATTGCCCGATGATTCAGACAATAATCCAGAAACCACACCAACCGGTTATGCCGACCCGGACGGTGTGCTACTTCTAAGCAGTGGCACATATACCGTGGAGAATGCCTTCCTGACGTACATCGCCCCCGACGGGACGGTAAAAAACCAGGTTTATGCCACGGCCAACAGCACCGATTTGGGCAATGACGGTGTAGCCCTCTACCTGTGCGACGGCAAGCAATACATTCTATGCAACGACTGGCGTACGGCCGAAGGCAAAAACAACAACGGCCTGCTGACCATTGCCGATGCCGAGACCTTGCAAAAAGAGGAATCCTTCGACCGATCAACCATGGTATTCCAGCATCCGGTCAATGAAGGCGAACTGGAAGAAGTTGATGAAAACATGAACGGCATTGCTGTGCTGGACGAGCGTAACATCTTCATCTTTGCCCAGAGCGTGTTACGCTTTGACAGCACCACAGGCAAACTGACACTGATAAAAGGCGCATACGACATTGGCAATGCAGGCACCGCCAATACGGTGGAGTCCATTGCCTCATCCAAAGGCGCCATGGTGGTCAACGGTCACCTCTATGCCGCCACCGGCGGTTTTTGGTCAGGCACGGGGCTTCTAGAATTTTCCAAAGATAAGGATGAAGTGAGCCGTCGCCTCGACCTGAACAAGGGCAGCCTTGTCAGCGGCATGTGCCTGATGGATGACGGCACACTGGTGGTGGGTACCTATACCCGTGGAAGGGATATCGGCTATTTATCCTTCATTGATTTGGAAAACTGGGAGGTCAAAGAGCAGAAGACCATCAATGCCAACATCGGTCCCGGTGGAAACACAAACTCAGGTATTACCTATCTGAATGGCTACATCTACTTCACCGGCGCAGAAGAAACGGAGTTTACCTCAGCATCCTACACCACACTCAGCCGATATTCCATTGAGACAGGACGGGTGGAAAAGGATGTGGTCAACTTCAAGGACGATGAGCCTACTGCCAACCTGCTGGACTGCAACATCGTGGCCGACCCGGGTAAAGGCTACATCTACGTAGCCACCTCCAAAGAGCTATGGGAAGGTCTGATTCCCGAATCAAACATCCTGGTCTATGACTGCAACGGTGAAACACCCACATTGGTGAACAAGATTAGCGGCGTGACCCACTACGTAACAGGCATTTATCCGATATCTATGTTTACGGAAAAGGAATAATACATGGGATCGAAATAAGGTACCTATCAAAAATAAGCATTATAGAAAGGAGGTATCAAAACCTCCTTTCTTCTTTCTCACATTCAGAGACCGCGCACAGTTCTCATCAGCTGCTCGCCCAGCCCGATGGTGTAGCCCTGGGATACGAACACCACCCGGTTGAACGTATCGGCAATGATGAACAGGGGCAGGCTGCCTGAAGCGGATAACTTCATTTCGCGCACGATTTGTGAGGCGATGCCGTGCGTGTCTATACCATACTGTATGGTGGAGGGAAGCCCGGCAAAGTCTTCGGGGCGATACTTCCGGAACTGGGCCTCATCGGGGAACAGCAGCACCAGCTTGCGCCCCCAGGCCTCCAGCTCCTTGCCCAGCTTGGCAATGTCTTTCAAGGCGTGGTTGGTGGGCTCTTGCCCCGCGCCCAGCACGCCTATCACAAAATAGCCGCGACCGCAGGTTTTCAATATACTGGTAGCCTCGCCAGATACTTCCCCTTCCTTTATAGGCGTGAACAGCGACTCGGAGTTGAAGCTGCCTATCACTTGTATCTGCTCCCGGGTTTCGCGCATCACCAGGGGCACGCGGGTGGTCTCCCCGACCTTTACATTGAACGATTCAAGATGTGCCAGCACGCCACCATTGGCCAGGCGGACGCCGGTGGTCATCACATAGTAGCCTGCGGGCATCCGGCGGGGAGCCTTCAGCAGGAGGGACCACGTGGCCGAGCCTTCGTCATAGCTCTGCAGCTGAAGTACACCTTTCTCGCAACGCGACAGGGTGAAGTGGCTGTAATACTTCGGGTCGTCGAACACCTTGGTGGGCGTGTAGGTGGCCACAACCCGGCCCGCAGGCGGCAGCACCTTCGCACCCTCGCGTTCAAAGTCCACTTCGTAGGTAGCCCCTTCTTTCAGTTCCTTATGATTCAGCAGGTCCTGGTAGCAGACGCGCCCCGTCACCCCGTCTATCCAGGCCGGGATGCCCACGCTGCGCGCCATGGACACGAAGAGGATGTCGCGCGAACGGCGGTCGGCCACACGACATTGCCATACGCCCGCAGGGGTAATAGGGTTGGCGCCGAGGTTCAGCGTGTCGCAGATGGCGATGGAGTCGCGGCACCAGGCCACCAGGCGTTGCGGCTGCTCGCGGTAGGACTGGGCAAGCTCTTCGCCCAAGGCGTGCCGGAAGAAGCCCTTGTAAGGCGTCAGCTCCTCGGTGGAGACGCGGAGATTGAGCAGGGCGGAGAGGTAGCGGTCGGAAGCCACGGAGGGCGTGTTCCGCCAATGGTCTTCGAGAACATCGGGGCGGACATCGCGCAGGTCTTTGGCCGTGAGGGCGGAGAGCAGACGGTAGGCATGCTCGGTGGCGCCCTCAGAGTCGGCACGGGTCAGGAAGGCGCACAGGGTGGCGTGGTTGCCACGGCTGGCCACCAACATGTCGGCGAGGCGTTCTTGCTGGTAGGGCACGAGGCCGGAGAGGCCGTCCACAAAGTCTTTAGCCCGGGCGGGGGTCATCATGGTGGCTTCGTAGGCGTGGCGGATGGAGTCTTCCTGCGCCAGGCGGCGGTCGTTGGCGGCACGCTGTTCGGGGGTGACCCGGGGCAGAAGGGCATGCTCGGCCGGGGGAACGATGTCGAGGTCGATGGAGAAGTGGTCGCCCTCTTGCTTGTCGAGGACAACGGTCAGCTCCCGCTGCTTGCCGAAGGAGAGTTTGGCGAAGCCGAAGCGGCCTTCAGCGTCGGAAGCCCACACCAGCATGTCGCCATGGCCGGCGGTGAGGGAGCAGCGGCCTTGGGCATCGGCCTGCTTCGTAGCCACGGTGTAGAACTCGGCATAGTTGTAGAGCTTGAACTCCACGCGGGCATGGGGCACGGGGCGCCCGTCGGCATCGGCCACCGTCACCACGGCGGGCGAGCAGGCAGGGGCGTAGTTGTCTATCACATTGATTTCGGTGTAGTTGGGGGTGACGGTCATCACCTCCTCCGGCCCCGCGTAGCGGCCAAATACCTTGGTGTGCATCAGCATGCCGCGGCTGGCGGGGGCGTTGAACCAGGCCAGGTCGAGCACAGGCTCGGGCTCGCAAGCGCCGAGGAAGTGCCAACGGCCGTCCACCCAGGCCTCCACCCAGGCGTGGTTGTCGTCGGTATGCGCCCAGCGGGGGGTGTAGACTTGGCGGGCGGGGATGCAGAGGGAACGCAGGGCGGCCACGAGCAGGGTGGACTCTTCGCCGCAACGCCCGTAGGCCGTGAGCACGGTGGCCAGGGGCGAGGAGGTGCGGGCGTCGGTGGGCTGGTAGACGGCCTTCTCGTGGCACCAGTGGTTCACCTCGAGCACGGCGTCACGCAGGGAGAGGCCTTCTACCCTGCCCTTCAGCTCGCGGTAGAAGATGGGGCGGGCATTGTCCAGCGGCTCGTTGTTGACGCGCGGGGGCAGGACGAAGTGGCGGAACACGTCGTCGGGCACGCTGTCGCCCCAGGGCATCTCGCGGCGGGCCTGGAGGGAGGAGCGCACATTCTGCAGGTGGAACTCGCCGGGGTAGGCGGCCACGTCGGCCAGGGGCATGTAGGCGTAGAGGAACTCCAGCGCACCGCGCTCCTGCTGCGTGAGGCTGTCGGCGCGGCAGATGGCGAAGAGGTCGCCCCGGGGCAGCTGCTCCTGCTTGGTTAGGAAGTCTTGGTGGACGGACTGGCGCACGGCGGCGTCGGGGATGAAGGGGCGGTCGCCGCACGACGCGGCCGCAAGAAGCAGGCACAGGGCGGCAAGGAGGGGAAGAGAGTGTTTCATGAGTGATTAGTGATTAATGATTAGTGATTAATAGCTTGAGAATCGTCGTCCGCCGGAGCGGCACTCCCGCCTCCCGCCCCCGGCAATGCGCCCGTGGCCCGGTAGTGCAGGAACGACTTGGCGTCGGGGAAGGTGAACCCGCCGCTCACGACGCCCGCGTTTTCAAACGCCAGCCCGTCCTTTATGTCCTCCAGCAATTCCTTGGAGGGGGTGAAGACGAGCTTCACGTTCTTCATCATCGAGGCGGCGTCGAAGCGGTTCACGTCCGTCACGCCCTCGCTGCTGAAGCTGAGGCGCATCCAGCCCAGCGAGCCCAGCTGCACGCTGTTGCCCAGCTGCAACTCGTGCACGATGCCGTCGCACAAAAGGCTCAGCACCAGCTCCGCCTCGGCAGGCGCGATGGTAGTATTCCGCATGGCCGCCCGGCACACCGTACGCGCGTCCAGCCGGCTCGCCACGACGGGGATGGCGTGCCACACCTCGGGCCCGTCCCCGTCCTGCAGTTTCTTCCGTTTCATCAATTTGAATTTTGCCATGACACAAATCGTTTTAAAACATCCTCCACGGCGGAGGTCCATCCGCCATCCGTTCCCCCCGGCCCGCCGTCCTGTCCCTTGGAAAAGCGGACGGGCAGCCTGCCGGAAATGGACGCGCAAGCCGTTGAAAATGGACGCGCGTCCATTTATAACCGGATGCGCGTCCATTTCCAACCGGACGCGCGTCCATTTTGCAACGCACCGGCAAATATAAGCATTTCCGTCCTGACGGCCAAACATCGGAGCCGTAATCCGACCGCCGCTCCGCCCCGTTCCTGTCACCGTTTTGTAACACCGGAGATGGCAAAATGGCCTGTTTGGGATGAAAACAGGGTGTAGAAGGCGCATTTTTTATGTTATACAACATGTTTTTCGGAAATAATCCCTATCTTTGCAGCGTTGAAACAAGAGAAAACAATAGATGATGTTTAACCCGCCCCCGAAACGCGGGGGCACAAAAACCAAAAAACTATGGACAAGACTATGAATGAAATTTTTATGCTTCAGTATCGCATCAAGCGTTACCAGTCGATGGGCAACGGCCCCATGTGCCAAGCCTTGAACGGCAAGCTGCAGAAGCTGCTGGCAAAGCAGGCTTCGGCTATGTAAGGAAACAACGTTAGTAACAAATAAACCTTTTTATCAGGGCAGAAGGCCGGTATGGCTTCCTGCCCTTTTTCTTTGCGCCCGCACGGCCTGCTCCCCCCCCTTCACTCCCAGTCGCCGAACTCAAAGCTCAGCTGCTCCCACTGCCCGCTCCGCCGGCCTTTGCCCTCTTCCTCCTCGCCGCGCGGGTTGGACACGGAGAGGCCGATGAGCCGGATGGGGTGATGCTCGTAGTCCACCTCGCGCAGCAGCTGCTTGGCCAGTGGCAGGATGACGGCCAGCGTGGTCAGCTCGCTGCCCTGGGTGATGCTGCGGGTAATCTGGGTGAAGTCGTGAAACTTTATCTTCAGCGTCAGCGTGTTGCCCCGGAAGCCCTTGCCCTCCAGCCGGCGCACCAGCTCCTGCGCCACGTGATACAGCTCGATGATGACGCTGGAGCGCAGGGAGATGTCCCTCTCCAGCGTCCGTTCGCACCCTATGGACTTGCGCACCCTCACCGCCTCCACCGGTCGCAGGTCGATGCCCCGGGCAAAGTCGTAGTACACCGCCCCCACCTTGCCGAAGGCCCGGCGCAGCATGTCCTGCGAGCAAGCTCGAAGCTGGGCGCCGTTGTGTATGCCCAGCTCGTGCATCCGCCTGGCCGTCACCGGCCCCACGCCCCAGAAGTCCTCGACAGGCAGGCGGGCAATGAAGTCGAGCGCCTGGTCGGGGTGGATGGTGCACAGCCCGTCGGGCTTGCGGTAGTCGGAGGCAATCTTCGCCAGGAACTTGTTGTACGACACTCCGGCCGAGGCCACCAGGTGCAGCCGTTCGCGTATCTTCGCCTTGATTTCGCGGGCAATGTCCACGGCCAGGGCAATGCCGGGCTTGTTCTCCGTCACATCGAGGAAAGCCTCATCCAGCGATATCGGCTCGATGATGTCGGTATACTCATGGAATATCTCATGTATCTGGCGCGACACCTCCTTGTAGACATCCATCCGCCCGTGGATGAAGATGAGCTGGGGGCACAGCCTCTTGGCCTTCTGCGACGACATGGCCGAGCGCACCCCGAACTTCCGCGCCTCGTAGCTGGCGGCAGCCACCACGCCCCGCTCCTCCGCATGGCCCACCGCAATGGGCTTGCCCCGCAGTTCGGGATGGTCGCGCTGCTCCACCGAGGCGTAGAAGGCGTCCATGTCGATGTGTATGATTTTGCGCTCGTCCATAAGCCTGTGCCTCAAGCCGCCTGTCCAGCCGGGCGCGCCATGCCCAGGTTCACCTTAATCCTGCGGTACACATAAATGAAAGCCGGGATAAGAAACGCATCGGCAAACACCCAGGCCGTAGAGTCGCCAAAGCACACGGCAATGTATCCCCACGCCGGGACGGCCACCACGCTCACCAGGATGCGGGCTATCATCTCGGACACGCCGGACAGCATGGCCAGGTTCGTGAAGCCTGCCCCTTGGATGGTGTAGCGCAGGATGCAGAGCAACCCCACCACCGGGAAGAAGGTGGCCGACACGTGGATGAACAACGCCGTCTTCGCCAGGATTTCCGCCTCCGATGCATCGACAAACAGCAGGGCTATCTGCTCGCTCCCAGCCATCAGCACGGTGAATGCAAACACCCAGTAAGCCATCATCATGCCCGATGCCGCCTTCACGCCCTGCCAGATGCGCATGGGCTTGCCCGCACCGTAGTTCTGCCCGGCAAAGGTGGCCATGGCGATGCCCAGACTTTCGAACGGACACATGAAGAACATCTTGATGCGCATGGCCGCCGTAAAGGCTGCCACGCAGGCAGTGCCCAACGCATTGTTGGCACTCTGCAGCATGATGCTGCCAATGGCCGTGATGGAGAATTGCAGGCCCATGGGCACCCCGATGCCCAGCAGCGTGCGCGCCAGCCGGCTGTCGTACTTCCGCTCGGCAGGTACAGTGCGGAGGATGGGGAAATGCCGCATCATGTACACGTAGCACAACACCGCCGACACCGCCTGGGCCGTCAGCGTGGCAATGGCGGCACCCGCCACGCCCCACCCTAAGACCAGGATGCAGAAGAGGTCGAGCACAATGTTGAGCACCGTGGAGAGCAACAGGAACCAAAACGGCGTCTTGCTGTCGCCCAACGCACGGATAATGCTGGACAGCAGGTTGTAGAAGAACGTGCAGGGAATGCCCAGGAAGGTAATCAGCAGATAGTAGTAAGCCCCCCGGAAGATGTTGTCCGGCGTGCGCATCCAGCGCAGGATGTCATCACACAGCACGCTGGTCAGCACCGCCAGCACCACCGACATCACCCCCGCCAATTGCAGGCTCACCACCACGTAGCGGCGCATGGTGTCATAATCCCTTGCGCCGAACTTCTGCGCCACGGGGATGCCGAAGCCCCCGCAACACCCGTTGCAGAAGCCCAGGATAAGAAACACCACCGACGTGCTGGCCCCTACCGAAGCCAAAGCGTCGATGCCCAAGAAGCGGCCCACGATAGCCGCGTCGACCAGCGAATAAGTCTGCTGCAGCAAGTTGCCTGCCAAGAGCGGCAGCGTGAAGTAAAACAGTTGCGGGAATATCTTCCCGGCGGTCATCTCTTTCGATGTAGCCATAACCAAACGTCCTCCTGAAAAACGGTGCAAAGTTACAGGTTTCTCCACACATTAGGAACACTTGGCGGCGGGTTTTCTCACAAAAGCCATTAAACACATCGACGAATTATCACCTCAAAGGATAAATCTCAACAATACGTTCTATCCGCCAAGCCTATTCCTCCAGTTTTTCGCCGTATCTTGTCCGTATTTCCTACGGTCCACCTCCGACCTAATACGCCGAAGGATTATCGGACTTGTGTCGGACTTGTATCGGAGGAGAGTCGGAGGTGGTGCGTAGTTGAGGTGGATTTACTATATCAGCATATTGAATCAGAGGCGTTTACGAGTACTTTTTAATGCGATTTTTGTAAAGAGAAGAGAAAAGATAGGAATTTTCATATAAACATTTTTCCATACGATAGGGAGAAACACAGGTGAATGGAAATTTTGTTACATTACGCACATCAAAAAAAATAGGAATGAGTTGCGCGCAGAGATAGACAAGATTATTGCAGACTTGGAGGAAGCGGTATGAGCGAGGTGACAAATATGAACAACCAGTTTCTCAGAGATATTTGGGGCATTATAGATACAGCCCGGGCGCAAGCTGTGCGCAGTGTGGATTTCTGCCGGGTGCAGATGTATTGGCACATGGGCAAACGTATTTTCGAGGAAGAGCAACAGGGGAAAGACCGTGCCGATTACGGCACGTACCTCATCAAGAACTTGGCTAAGCAATTGGAACCTGAATACGGAAGCGGGTTCTCCTATCGTCAGTTGGCTTTTTGCCGTCAATTTTATCGGCTTTATCCGATTGTGAACGCACTGCGTTCACAATTGAATTGGACGCAATACCGCATGTTGATTCAGATAGACGACCCGGACAAACGCGAGTATTACGAGTTGGAAGCCGTGAACAATGCCTGGACAGGGCGCGAATTGGAGCGGCAAATCCATTCGTTGCTTTACGAGCGCCTGTTGCTGAGCAACGACAAGGAAGCCGTCCTTACCGTTGCCCGTAAGGAGAGAATCCCGCAATCACCTTTGGAAATCATCAAAGACCCGATCGTTCAGCATGACAAAAATGATAGGTGGACCTTAGTTCTCGGACAGACTCCCCCTACTGAATGAAAAAGACTTGGAGAAGGAAAAGAAAATGTTGGCCATATAACCCTTTTTGCAACCTGGTTGCAAAAAGACTTCGCTACCTTTGCCTCCGGAAAAATCAATAACGAGACAAAGATATGACACACCACCATTGCACATGTTGCGGCTCCGCCCCAGCTTCGGCCAACTGCGCAACCCGCTATCCGCTGAAAGAATACGGACATCTGGTTCTTTCGGCCTTATTACTGACCTCGGGTATTGTGCTGATGAACGCAGGGATACTCTTTCCGCAACACCCGGGCCTTGCCTTCGCCTGGTTTATGGCCGCTTACCTGCCGGTGGGGCTTCCTGTGCTGCGCGAAGCCTGGGAGAACATCTGCCAAAAAGACCTGTTCAATGAATTTACACTGATGACCATCGCCTCCATAGGCGCCTTTTATATCGGCGAATATCCGGAAGGAGTAGCCGTTATGCTGTTTTATTCGCTGGGAGAATATTTTCAAGGCAAAGCTGTCAGCAAGGCCAGGCACGACATCAAAGCCCTGCTGGATGTCCGCCCCGAAGTTGCCATCGTCGTTAAGGAAGGGAAAGCCTTTCCCACAAATCCCCGCCAAGTGCAGATTGGGGAAACCATTGAAGTGAAAGTGGGCGAAAGAGTCCCCCTTGACGGCACGTTGCTGACCGACATGGCCTCGTTCAATACTTCTGCCTTAACGGGCGAAAGTGTGCCCCGGCACATCAAACAAGGGGAAGAAGTCTTGTCGGGCATGATTGCCACCGACAAGGTGACACGTATCCGGGTAAACAAGCCATTTGAACAAAGTGCCTTGTCACGCATCCTTGACTTGGTGCAGCACGCTGCCGAACGCAAGGCTCCTGCCGAACTGTTCATCCGCAAGTTTGCCCGTATTTACACGCCTGTAGTAACAGGGCTGGCGGCCTTGCTGGTCATCATTCCCTGGATATGGTCGTTGGTTGACGCCGGCTTCGCCTTCTCGTTCAACGAGTGGCTGTACAGGGCATTGGTATTCCTGGTCATTTCTTGCCCGTGCGCACTGGTGGTAAGCATCCCGCTTGGCTACTTTGGAGGCATTGGGGCGGCATCCCGTTTAGGCATATTGTTCAAGGGAGGCAATTACCTGGATGCAATGGCTAACATCAACACCGTGGTATTCGATAAGACGGGCACCCTGACCCAAGGCACCTTTGAAGTTTCTTCGTGCGAAACCTGCAAAGGTTTGTCCGCCGAACGCCTGATACAACTCCTCGCTTCGGTAGAGCAAAACAGTACCCACCCCATAGCCAAGGCCATCGCGAGCTATGCCAGCCGGAAAGGCATCGACCTTCTTCCGGCAAAGGACATCCAAGAAACCAGTGGACAAGGGTTGGAAGCCTACGTTGATGGCATCCACATTCTGGCAGGCAATGCCCGCTTATTGGAACAACACCAAGTAGACTTCCCCAAGGACATTTCAGACAAGGCAGAAGGCACGGTAGTGCTTTGCGCGCTCGACGGACAATATGCCGGGCACCTGATACTTTCGGACATGTTGAAACAAGATGCAGTGCAGGCCATTAAAGACCTGAAAGCCTTAAATATCGCAAATATTCAAATGCTATCGGGCGACAAGCAAGCCATAGTTGCTACCTTTGCCCGGAAGTTGGGCATCACCCAAGCTTACGGAGACTTGCTCCCCGAAGGCAAAGTGAAGCATCTGGAAGAGTTACGGAAAGATGACACCAACCGAATTGCCTTTGTGGGAGACGGCATCAACGATGCACCGGTACTTGCCTTGAGCCACGTGGGCATCGCCATGGGCGGACTGGGAAGCGATGCCGCCATCGAGACCGCCGACGTGGTGATACAAACCGACCAGCCTTCGAAGGTGGCCACCGCCATACGGGCAGGAAAGGTGACAAGACACATCGTCTGGCAAAACATCACGCTGGCCCTGGGCATAAAAATCCTGGTGCTGGTATTGGGAGCCACAGGCGTTGCCAACCTGTGGGGGGCAGTATTTGCCGACGTAGGCGTTGCACTTCTCGCCATAATGAATGCCATAAGGGTGCAACGACTGATAAGGTAGGCACTGTCTTGTCAGAATAAATGTGACTTCCCCGATACGCTTTTGCAAAGGAAAGGCATTGCCTCCCCCAAAAGAAGGTACAG
The DNA here is from genome assembly GCA_944320865.1 of uncultured Bacteroides sp. GTDB lineage: Bacteria > Bacteroidota > Bacteroidia > Bacteroidales > Bacteroidaceae > Bacteroides. The sequence continues at coordinate 24,847 of CALUJC010000014.1, forward strand.
ACAAAGTAATAACTTGACGAAACAAAAGAAATAAAGTATATGAAAGATAAGAGCCTTCTCGAATTACTGGCACAACGGGACATACATCCTACTGCCATTCGCTTGCTGGTACTGGAAGCCATGCAGAAAGCCAATCGGCCGGTATCCTTGTCCGACTTGGAGGCCATGCTGGACACGGTAGACAAATCCAGCATTTTCCGGACGCTGACCCAGTTCCTCTCCCACCACTTGATACATGGCGTGGACGACGGGACAGGCTCTTTCAAGTACGCCGTATGCAGTCCCGATTGTTCGTGCGAAGTAGAAGACCTGCACACACACTTCCATTGCGAAGGATGTAACCGGACATTTTGCATGAAAAACATCCCTACCCCCGTGGTGCAACTGCCCGAAGGCTTCACGCTGAACAGCATCAACTATGTGTTGAAAGGATTATGCCCCGAATGCGCTGCAAAAGGGAAAAAAGCGTAGGCTTCGTTTTTTTTTCGTAACTTTGCAAAGAAAAATATCCAATAATGATACTTACAGCTGAACATATCCTCCTCACCGGAGCTATCCTGCTCTTTGTGAGCATTATTGCCTGCAAAACCGGCTACCGTTTCGGAGTCCCCACCCTGTTATTATTCTTAGGCGTCGGCATGCTGTTCGGAAGCGACGGGCTGGGACTGCAATTCTATGACATGCACTCAGCCCAGTTCATCGGCATGGTAGCACTGATTATCATCCTGTTTTCCGGCGGCATGGACACCCGATTCAAGGAAATCAGGCCGGTATTGGCACCGGGTATCGTGCTTTCCACGGCAGGAGTATTGCTTACGGCTGCTTTCACAGGCATCTTCATCTGGTGGCTGTCGGGCATGAGCTGGACAAATATTCACTTTCCGCTTATAGCCTCACTCCTGCTGGCTTCCACCATGTCTTCTACCGACTCAGCTTCCGTATTTGCCATCTTGCGTTCGCAAAAGATGAACCTGAAAAACAACCTGCGTCCCATGCTGGAACTGGAGAGCGGAAGCAACGACCCCATGGCCTACATGATGACCATCGTCTTCATCCAACTTATCCAAACTGCCAACGCAAGCTTTGGGCAAATAGCCGGGTCATTCGTCATCCAGTTTGTGGTGGGTGGCATCATGGGCTACTTGATGGGCAGGCTGGCCATCCTGATGCTGAACAAACTGAACATCGACAACCAAGCCATGTACCCCATACTGCTGCTGTCCGTAGCATTCTTTACCTTCTCCGTCACCAGCCTTCTGCAAGGCAACGGCTACCTGGCCATCTACATTGCCGGCATCATGGTAGGAAACGGGAAGGTTGTCAACCGCCGGGAAATAGACACCTTCATGGACGGATTGACGTGGCTGTTCCAAATCATCATGTTTCTCTGCCTGGGTTTGCTGGTCAACCCGCATGAAATGTTGGACGTGGCCGCCGTGGCATTGCTCATCGGCGTGTTCATGATTCTGGTAGGACGCCCGCTCAGCGTATTCCTCTGCCTGTTGCCCTTCGGAAAGAAAATAGACACCAAGTCCAAACTGTTCGTCTCATGGGTAGGATTGCGCGGTGCAGTCCCCATCATTTTTGCCACTTACCCCGTGGTAGAAGGCGTGCCCGGAGCCCATGTTATTTTCAACATTGTGTTCTTCATCACTATCATTTCCCTTGTTGTACAAGGCACTACCATCTCTGCAATGGCACGCCTGCTGGGCTTGTCGGCTCCGATGGAAAAAACAGGGAACGACTTTGGAGTAGAACTTCCTGAAGAATTGGGTTCCGACCTACGCGACATTACCGTAACCCCTGAAGTTTTGCAACAAGGCGATACATTGCAGAAACTCAATTTGCCAACCGGGACACTGGTGATGATGGTAAAGCGAGGCGACAAATACCTGGTACCTAATGGCACACTGAAATTGCATGCCAATGACAAATTATTAATCATCTCGCAAAAGAAAGGGCAAGAAACCGAAGTAGCATCAACCTGATTGGCCATCAAAAACAAGTTGATTAGCCGACGAAATCAAGTTGATTATCTACCGAAAATAAGCTATTCTATTTGCATAGCATAAGTAATAGCCCTATCTTTGTGCCGTTTTACGAAGAAACGGAACAAAAAAATCCACACGGAATGGAACAGCAACCCGAAAAATTCATTGATTATATAGAACAAAGTATTATCCGGAACTGGGACAGGAATGCATTGACCGACTATAAAGGCATAACCTTGCAATACAAAGATGTGGCACGGAAAATCGCCAAATTCCACATCGTACTGGAAAGCGCAGGTATCCGCCCAGGGGACAAAATAGCTGTATGCGGACGGAACAGCGCCCATTGGGCTGTCTGTTTTCTGGCCACATTAACCTATGGGGCTGTCATAGTACCGATTCTTCATGAATTTAAGGCAGACAATGTTCACAATATTGTGAACCATTCCGAAGCTAAGTTGCTTTTCGTAGGCGATCGTGTATGGGAGGAGTTAAATGAAGACCTGATGCCATTGCTAATGGGTGTAGTATTGCTTCCTGATTTTACCCCTGTCGTTTGCCGCAATCCGAAACTTATGGATGCGTTTGAACACCGCAACGCCATCTACGGGGAACGCTATCCTAAAAACTTCCGTCCAGAACACATCCACTACCGCAAAGAAGAATCGCCGGAAGAACTGGCTATCATCAACTACACTTCCGGCACCACGGGATACTCCAAAGGAGTGATGTTGCCCTACCGCAGCTTATGGTCCAATGTAGCTTACTGCCACGAAATGTTGCCTGTGCAGCCCGGAGACCATATCGTATCGATGCTTCCCCTTGGCCATGTGTTCGGAATGATGTATGACTTTCTGTACGGCATTTCGGCAGGAGCACACCTTTTCTTCCTCACCCGGATGCCTTCACCTAAAATTATCGCGCAATCATTTGCAGAAATCAAGCCGCGCGTCATCTCGTGCGTACCACTTATTGTAGAAAAGATTATCAAAAAAAATATCCTGCCGAAGATTGACAATAAGATAGGCAAATTACTGCTACGTCTGCCTATCATCAATGACCGCATCAAAACATCAGCACGCAACGAAGCCATGCAGATATTCGGCGGACAATTCGATGAAATCATTATTGGAGGGGCGCCCTTCAATGCCGATGTGGAACGTTTCCTTAAGCAGATAGAATTTCCTTACACCATAGCCTACGGGATGACAGAATGCGGCCCCATCATCTGCTCCAACCGATGGGAAACACTCAAACAGGGTTCATGCGGAAAAGCCGCCACACGCATGGAAGTAAAAATCGATTCGGACGACCCCGAGAATACAGCCGGCGAAATCATCTGCAGAGGGGATAACGTAATGTTAGGCTATTATAAAAATGCCGAAGCAACCGCACAAATCATTGACGCCAACGGCTGGCTGCATACCGGAGACTTGGCAACCATGGATCGCGAAGGCTATGTCACAGTGCGCGGACGCAGCAAAAACATGCTGCTCACGGCAAGCGGGCAAAATATTTATCCGGAAGAAATAGAATACAAACTGAACAACATGCCCTATGTGTCGGAATCGCTCATTGTTTTACAGAAAGGAAAACTGGTAGCCTTGATTTATCCTGATTTTGACGAAGCATTTGCCAACGGATTAAAGATTGCAGATGTGGAACAAGCCATGGAAGCCAACAGGACAGAATTGAACCGCAACCTTCCGCCTTATGCGCAAATAGCCAAGGTCAAAATCCATTTCGAAGAATTCGAAAAGACAGCAAAGAAAAGTATCAAACGATTCTTGTATCAAGAAGCCAAAGGATAAAGATTTGTTTTGTATCTTTGCCGGAAAGCAAAGAATATGGAACTGTTAGTCTATAAAGCATCCGCAGGTTCCGGCAAAACATTTACGTTGGCCGTTGAGTATATTAAACACCTTATAAGGAATCCGCATGCTTATCGCCAAATATTAGCCGTTACTTTCACCAACAAGGCAACTGCCGAAATGAAGGAACGCATTTTGCAACAACTTTACGGCATTTGGATTGGCGACCCTGCATCGGATGCCTACTTGCAAAACATACGTAAAGGAGTGCATGACGAACGGGGTAACGAATTGCAAGACGAAGAACTGCGCTCGCGTGCCGGCATTGCATTGAAATACATGCTGCACGATTATTCCCGCTTTCGGGTAGAAACGATCGACTCCTTTTTCCAATCCGTCATGCGGAATCTGGCCCGCGAACTGGAACTCTCGCCCAACCTGAATATTGAACTTGACAACATTGAGGTGCTGTCCAATGCCGTAGACAGCCTTATAGAGAAACTTACGCCCAATTCGCCTGTCCTGACATGGCTATTGGAATATATCGGCGAACGTATTGATGACGACAAACGATGGAATATCTCACAAGAAGTAAAACAATTCGGGCGCAACATCTTTAATGAAAACTATATCGAAAGGGGAGAATTACTACGCAAACAATTGCAAGACAATAGTCTTCCTAAACTATACCGCGACTTGCTACAGGCAACTGAGCGGAAGGCCTTAGCGCAAATGAAATCTTTTTCTGACCGCTTTGAACAAGAACTCAGCAAACATGGCCTCAGCCCCGAAGAGCTAAAAAACGGTCAAAAAGGCATCGGAAGCTATTTCCGCAAATTACGTGATGGAAAACTATCCGACAAAGATGTTATGAACCAGACACTAACCAACTCTTTGTCATCGCCTGACCAATGGACCTCCAAAACATCAAAACGAAAAGACGATATCATAGCTTTGGCTCAAAACACACTAATACCTCTATTAAGAGCCGCCGAAGATATTCGCCCTCAACAAGCCATGACGGTAAACAGCTGCCGCCTTTCACTACAACACTTCAACAAGCTCCGCCTGTTGAATCACATTGATGAAGAAGTGCGCACTTTGAACCAAGAACAAAACCGTTTTTTGCTTTCTGATACTACCGCATTGTTGCACAACCTCATGCGCGAAGGCGACTCATCGTTCGTTTTTGAGAAAATAGGTACAAGTATCCGTACGGTTATGATAGACGAATTTCAAGATACGAGCCGTATGCAATGGGAAAACTTTCGCCTGTTACTGCTTGAAGGACTTTCGCAAGGAGCGGACAGCCTTATTGTAGGCGACGTAAAACAATCCATTTACCGGTGGCGCAATAGCGATTGGGAGATACTCAACAGATTAGGACATGAGCCAAAGAATCCTAACGCGCAAGGCTTTTCCACCCCATTGCCTGTGCCTGTCCGGATAGAAACCTTACGGACGAACCGCCGCAGCGAGACTCGAATCATCCGATTCAATAATGCTATCTTTCCTGCTGCGGCAGAATGGCTTAACAATATCCATCTTAGTGAATTGAAAGAACCTTGCCTTCCTTTACAGGAAGCATACAGGGACGTTGTACAACTATCTCCACATGATGAAGAACGGGGCTTTGTGCAGATTTCATTCATTCAAGCCAAAAACACGCAAGAATATACCGAACTCACACTTGAGGCTTTAGGAGAAGAAATAAAGCACTTACTTGATTCAGGTATCCATGCCAATGACCTTGCCATTTTAGTACGAAAGAACAAAAGTATCCCTTCCATAGCCAACTACCTTGAGCAGCAATTAGGTTTAACGGTAGTGTCTGATGAAGCTTTCCGGCTTGATGCCTCTCCGACATTATGCCTGCTTATGGATGCATTACGTTATCTCGTTTATCCCAATGACCGAGTTGCCCTTGCATCTTTAATAACAGGTATGCAAGAGGACACAGACTCCTGCTTCACGTCTTTATCAACTGCGCTTATCGACAAGGACCTGGAGTCGTTATTACCTGCCGACTTCGTGCACAGACGCGACAAACTACGCCTTATGCCCCTTTATGATTTGTTGGAAGAACTTTTTGAACTACTGAATCTTTCCCGTTTTAAAGGCCAAGATGCTTATCTATTTGCTTTTTATGACGGGGTTACCGATTTCCTACGCACCCATTCTTCAGAAACCGGTGAGTTCATCCGTTTTTGGGACGAACAATTGTGTTCCAAAACCATACCCGCCGCCGAAATAAGCGGCATCCGCATCTTGTCTATCCACAAGTCCAAAGGGTTGGAATTCCATACGATATTGATTCCCTTCTGCGACTGGAAATTGGAGAACGAAACGCGCGACCAATTGGTGTGGTGCATACCGGCATCTGCTCCTTACAACACATTAGGCTTGATTCCCGTCACTTACTCAAGCACCATGGCACAATCCATATACCGTGAAGATTACTTACACGAACGGCTGCAACTTTGGGTAGACAACCTCAATTTACTCTACGTGGCCTTTACACGCCCCCGAAAAAACATGGTAGTATGGTGCAGGCAAGAACAAAAAGGAACTGTTTCCGAACTATTGGCAGCCACTTTACCCAAGGCTGTCCAAGACGGCATAGGACAATGGGAGGCCTCCGGAAATATTTATAGATACGGAAGTCCGTTTCCTTCGGCCATAAAAACATCCCAAGGCCATACCAACCCTTCCCTAAACCGCCTTACCGAAATGCCGACTGCCCTACCGGTACAAATGACAAGCACCACTCACTCCATTGAGTTCCGCCAAAGTAATTTATCGGCAGACTTTATTGCAGGAAATAGCTCTGTAAATAATAACAAAAACTACATAAACCGTGGTCAGATGCTACACACCCTTTTTTCTGCAATCCAAACACCTGATGACGTGGATAATGCCATAACCCGCCTGGTGTTCGATGGCATTATCAATACTCCCGAACAAGAGGCTGAAATACGTACACTTGTCCGGAAAGCCTTCGCTAACCCGGCAGTGCAAGAATGGTATGACGGTTCGTGGCAGGTGCTGGCCGAACGCGACATTATTTGGATGGAACAAAATCAGTTATGCAACCGCCGTCCCGACCGCGTAATGATTCGCTCCAACCAAGTCATTGTAGTGGATTTCAAGTTCGGAAAACCACGGCAAAGTTACCAAAAACAAGTCAACGGATATATGCAACTGCTTGTCCGAATGGGACATAAAAAAGAACATATCCGGGGATATTTATGGTATGTTGATGAAAACCGGATAGAAGAAGTCCGGATACAGTAACCACTGAACATTATTCCACGCAAAATTCCCTATATTTGCACGCGTAACCGTGATTTATTCACCAACTTTGCGACCTACAAAATAAAATGTATTTGGAACAACAATCCTGAAGATGGAAAGTGGAGAGCAAGAATTCGTATCGATGATACAGGCCAACGAACGGGTCATATACAAAGTGTGCTACCTGTACACCACACCCCGTAACACGTTGAACGACCTATATCAGGAAGTCGTATTAAACTTGTGGAAAGCATATCCCAAGTTCAGGCAGGAATGCAAAGTATCTACCTGGATATACCGGATAGCCCTTAACACTTGCATCAGCTTCATCCGCAAGGATAAAAACATGCCCGAAATCGTAACCCTTAGCTTGGAGAACGACCGGACAGAAGAGGATGACGAAACGGGGCTTATGCTCAAACGAATGTACGGCATGATAAACAAGCTGGGGCCACTGGAAAAATCCATTATCCTACTTTATCTCGAAGACAAAAGTTACGAGGAAATATCGGAAATCACCGGGCTGACCTTGACAAACGTTGCTACCAAATTGAGCCGAATCAAAGATAAACTCAGGAAAATGAAAAAGGAGGAATAAATATGGAGTTGGATGAATTGAAAAAATCATGGACCGCACTGGACAAGCATTTGCAAAAAAGCCCCGTAACTGATGCCGGGCAACTTGCCGAACTCATCAGCATGCACAAAACCCATGCACGCAAAAGCTTGAAAAGCATATCCGGCCTGCTGCGGGCATCGGTCATCATCGGCATTATGGCCCTGCTGCTTATGGGGATAATAGCCTTTGAGATGCCCCAAGAAATAAAAGACGCACAGGTGCGCATCAAGGCGCTGGTAGTCATGGCATTCATTGCCATCACCGTCATCGGCGGATTGTGGTGGGACATCAAGTCTTACCGCTGGATAAAGGCCATCCGTGTAGACGAGATGCCGGTGGTAGAAGTGAGCCGACGCATCACCACCTTCAAGCGATGGGTGAAGTATGAAGTCGTGGCCATCTGCATTTGGGCTGTATTGTTCAACGGGCTATACTACTGGCTGATGAACTTTTACAATGCTCCAGCCCTGTTGCAAGCATTAATCATAATGGTATTCATAGTATGCGATACCTTAATTATCTACCTGCTATACAAGAAAGTGCTGTACAAACACTTGGATAGCATCAACAAAAACATTGAAGAGCTGAAAGACATATGTACCGAATAACACTCTTGCTCACCCTCGTCCTGCTGATTCCCGATGTGTACATCTACATCGTGCACATTGTACGGAAGACCAAAAATACATGGCTGCGCCTATCCTACTGGATGCCCAGCATCATCATTCTGGCAGCGTATATCTATTTCATGTACCTGGCAGGAGATAACCCCATGGCCAACCACACACAAGCCATCGGACGGATTGGCACCGTGGCACTGATTTTCATCGTATCAAAACTACTTTTCATCATCAGCTCGGCATGCGGGCTTCTCCTTCATACTTTCATCCGGTCTTGTCCTCGCGCACCGTTCAACATTATAGGCGTAATTTTAGGACTTATCGGGTTCGGCAGCATGCTCTATGGCTCGGTGTGGGGCATCACGCGCTTTGAGGTCAAGGAGGTGGAATACCGCTCGCCCCTCCTGCCTGAAGGTTTCGACGGATACCGCATCGTGCAGATATCCGACCTGCACTTGGGAAGCTGGCAAGGAAATCCTGCCCCCATACAGCGGCTGGTGGATTTGGTGAACCGGCAGCATGCCGACTTGATTGTGTTTACCGGCGACTTGGTGAACCAGCAAAGCCACGAGGTAGACGGCTTCCAGCCCATCCTCTCCCGGCTCCATGCGCCCGACGGGGTGTACTCCATTCTGGGCAACCACGACTACGGCTCTTACTACCGATGGCCCAACGAGCAGGCGGAGCGGGACAACCTGGCCTACCTCATCAGCCAACAAGAAGCCATGGGCTGGCGGATGCTGAACAACGCCCACGACATCATCCGCCACCGGGGAGACAGCATTGCCCTCATCGGCGTGGAGAACGATGGCGAACCGCCTTTTCCGCAATATGCCGACCTTCCACGTGCCATACAAGGTACAGAAGGCATGTTCCAGATACTCCTCAGCCACAACCCCACCCACTGGAGGCGCGAGGTGCTTCCCACCACCCACATTCCTCTGATGCTTGCCGGGCACACGCATGCCATGCAGGCCATTGTATTCGGCCGCTCGCTGGCCCCGCTCAAGTATCCCGAGTGGCAGGGGATGTATTATGAGGGAGACCGCGCCCTCTACGTCAACATTGGCATCGGATACGTAGGCCTGCCCTTCCGCCTGGGGGCGTGGCCCGAGGTGACGGTGCTCACCCTGCGGAAAGAGTGAGGGCACACATGCAACAGTACTGTTTGTACACTCGCAACAGCACTGTTTGCACACCCGCAACAGTACTGTTTGCACACTCGCAACAGTACTGTTTGCACACTCGCAACAGTACTGTTTGCACGCCCGCAATAGGAAATATCATTTTTTGTATTACCTTTGTCCCCCAAGAAAAAACATTATTTGTTCTGCATATGAAAGTAATCTACGCCATCTACCAAGTGTGCATCGCACTGCCCATCTTCTTAGTACTGACGCTGCTCACCGCGCTCACCACCATCATAGGCTCGCTGATTGGCGGGGCGCACGTGTGGGGCTATTACCCGGGGAAAATCTGGTCGCAACTCACCTGCTACCTCTTCCTGCTGCCCGTCAAGGTGCGCGGCAGGGAGAAGCTGCACAAGCACACGTCGTATGTGTTTGTACCCAACCACCAAGGAGCATTCGACATTTTCTTGATATACGGCTTCCTGGGGCGCAACTTCAAGTGGCTGATGAAAAAGAGTCTCCGCAAGATTCCTTTCGTAGGAAAAGCGTGCGAAAGCGCAGGGCACATCTTCGTGGACCGCACCAACCCCAAGAAGATGCTGGGCACCATCCGCCAGGCCGAACGCTCGCTGACAAATGGCGTTTCGCTGGTAGTGTTTCCCGAAGGCACACGCACGCTGACCGGACACTTGGGCACCTTCAAGAAAGGGGCCTTCCAGCTGGCCGACGACCTGCAGCTGTCCGTGGTGCCCGTCACCATCGACGGTTCTTACGACATCCTGCCCCCCAAGGGCAAGTGGATTCACCGCCACCGGCTGACGCTGACCATCCACACCCCCATCCCTCCCAAGGGGAAAGGGCCGGAAAACGTGCAAGCCACCATGGCCGAAGCCTATGCGGCCGTAGAGAGCGCCTTGCCCGACAGATATAAAAGGATGTAAGAGAAAAAGGGGAGGAAGAGGAAACCATCAGCGCTGCGCCGTGGCCTGGCCTGCATTCTGCTGCAGGCAGTGATATTCTTCAATAAGCTGCATATTTTCTTTTGCTTTGGCAAGGTAGTCCTGCACCAAGGGGTTTTCCTTGAACGAAACGGGAGCTGTCCGCATTATTTCTTCTATTTCCGGGGTCATGACGGGGTAAGGCAACGTACAGCACATCATCATGAAGACGCTGGGTCCCAACACATTCTCAAAGTTGTCGGAAATGAATTGCTTGATGTAGCCGTTCAACTCCCCGGTCAATGCCTCGCCCTCTTTTGACAAGCGTTCGCGCACCTCGTCCACGTTGGCGCCGTCCAACACCATGCGCGACTGCTTGCTGATCAGCTCCTTGTATTGCACTTCCAAGGCATTCCGGTGGTCGATGAACTCATAAAGCCGATTGTTCAGCGGAGTGCCGTTGGCCACCAGCTGGGAGTTTGATATAGTCACCTTCACCTTACCGTCTTCCAACACCAAAGGCATCAAGGGCTCACCGTCCATATACAAGGTCACCATTCTTGTCGTGTCGGCACGCCCCGCCATTGAGAAAAGGCCGTGAACCACCTCGGCCGAGTCCACCGTCACCCAATCCCCATCTTGGAAAACCTTCAGCAACAACATTTTTCCATCCAGGCCGGTTATAGAAGAAGTCCCTTCCACCTTATACTTGCGGCTGCACGAAGTCAAAGCCAGTAATACAATAAGCAAAGATAGGACACAGCCCGCATTTACCTTCACCATAAGGAAAACGATTTATGAATTACACGCGGCAAAGGTATTAATATTCCTTATAAACGAGGAAGGAAGAAAGGTATTTTCAGGTGGTTTACGTATTTTTGCACAATCTTTGCGCGGGCTTTAAGGCGGTTCCACGCAAGGAAGATGAGCGTTCCAAGGTTAGGATACGAGCGTTCCAAGGCCAGGATACAAGCGTTCCAAGGCCAGGATACGGGCGTTCCAAGCCTTGGGAACGAAGGTTCCAGCCCGATGGAACAGGCTGGAACCACTATGACGCTGATTATTAACAAATAAATAAACACTGTAATTTAGAAACAACGACTTATGAACGTAAAGAAGTACCTGGCGGCAGCCTTTGCCGCCCTGCTGGCCTGCGGCTCGGCTAAAGCCGACGAAGGCATGTGGCTGCTGCAACTGCTGAAGCAGCAAAACTCCATTGAAATGATGAAAAAACAAGGCCTCAAGCTCGATGCCGACTCGCTGTACAACCCCAACGGCCCCTCGCTGAAGGATGCGGTGGGCATCTTCGGCGGCGGATGCACGGGCGAAATCATCTCGCCCGAAGGCCTCATCCTCACCAACCACCACTGCGGATACTCGTCCATACAACAGCACAGCAGCGTGGAGCACGACTACCTGACGGACGGCTTCTGGGCCAAAAGCCGTGCTGAAGAGTTGCCCACGCCGGGACTGAAGTTCCGCTTCGTGCACCGCATCGTGGACATCACCGACCTGGTGAACGCCAAAGTCAAGGCCGGCGAGGTGGACGAATACGAAGCCATGACCACCCCCTTCCTGCGCAAGCTTGCCCAAGAAGAATGGGAGAAAAGCGACTTGAAAGGCAAACCCGGCATCCAGCCGCTGGCCCTGCCCTTCTACGCCGGAAACAAGTATTACCTTATTTATTATAAAGTGTACAGCGACGTGCGCATGGTAGCCGCACCCCCGTCGAGCGTGGGCAAGTTCGGCGGCGAAACGGACAACTGGATGTGGCCGCGCCACACGGGCGACTTCTCCATGTTCCGCATCTATGCCGACAAGAACGGCGAGCCCGCCGAATACAGCGCCGACAATGTGCCCCTGAAGACGCCCAAATACTTCTCCATCTCCATCAAAGGGCTGGACGAGGGCGACTATGCCATGATTATGGGCTTCCCCGGCTCCACCGAACGCTACCTCACCCAGAGCGAAGTGAAGCAGACGATGACCGCCTCCAACCAAGCCATGATAGACATGCGCACCGTCTACCTGGACGTGCTGAAGAAGTACATGGCCCAGAGTGACAAAATCCGCATCCAGTATGCCGACAAGTTTGCCGGCAGCAGCAACTACTGGAAGAACTCCATCGGCATGAACAAGGCCATTATCGACAACAACGTCCTTGGCACCAAGGCCGAACAGGAGAAACGATTCACAGCCTTCGCCCAAGGCAAAGCCGAGTATGAGGGTGTGATTGGCAAAATCGATGCCCTGGTAGAGAAGATGACCCCTGCCATGCGCCGCTACATGTACATCTCCGAAGGCCTGAACCGCACCATCGAGTTCGGCTGCCCCCCTGCCGTAATGGACAAGCTGAAGGAGGCCATCGAGAACAAAGACGACTCCCTGCTCCAAGCCTCGAAAGAGCAACTGGAAGCCGTGTTCAACGACATCTACAACAAGGATTATGACAAAGAAGTAGACCGCGCCGTAGCCAAAGCCATGCTGCCCGCCCTGGCCAAGGCACTGACACCGGCCGAACTGCCCGCCTTCTACCAGACCATCCAAGACAAGTACAAGGGCGATACGGATGCCTTTGTGGACGACATGTTCGACAACTCCATCTTCGCCAGTCGCGCCAACCTGGACAAGTTCCTGAAGAAGCCCAGCGTAAAGGCCATCGACCGCGACCTGGCCACCTTGTACAGCCGCACCAAGATAGACAAGCTGCAAGAAGTGGCCAAAGAGCTGAGCCAGAACACCGAGGAACTCGCCCTGCTGCACAAGGCCTACATTCGCGGGCTGAATGAAATGAAGCTCCCCACCCCGTCGTATCCCGATGCCAACTTCACCATCCGCCTCACTTATGGCAACGTGAAGTCGTACAACCCCAAAGACGGCGTGCACTACAACTACTACACCACCACCGACGGCATCTTGGAGAAGGAAGACCCCGAGAATCCCGAGTTCGTGGTACCCGCCAAGCTGAAAGAACTCATCCAAAAGAAAGACTTCGGCCGCTATGCCATGGCCGACGGCACCATGCCCGTCTGCTTCCTGACCACCAACGACATCACGGGCGGAAACTCCGGCAGCCCCGTCATCGACGGTGAAGGCCGCCTCATCGGCTGCGCCTTCGACGGCAACTGGGAGTCGCTGAGCGGCGACATCAACTTCGACAACGACCTGCAACGTTGCATTGCCCTCGACATCCGCTACATGCTCTTCATCCTCGACAAGCTGGGCGGCTGCAGCCACCTCATCGACGAAATGGACATCGTGGAATAACAATCCACTGCAACCTTATCATAGCAAAGAAAGAGGCGCGGAACGACATCCGCGCCTCTTCTTTTTCCTCATACCATGCCCGCCTATCGAGCCGGCAAGCCGTTACAACTTCCCGGCCAAAGCATCCAATGCCGAAGATATGGCTACAAGCCCCGCACTCCAGTTGATAGCAATCTCATTGGAGGCATACGAAGTTACATCATCGGCATAAGCTTCATCCGGCAATAAAGAGGGATAAACTGCACTGTCTTGCTGCTTGGGATTGGGACCACCTACCAGGAAGCCGGGAAGCGGCTCTACAATGTCGTCGGCAGCCGAGAGGCGATGATGTGGGTGCATGGGACTCTTGCTGCCAAAACCCGTCACATAGCAATAGCCTGTAGCATTACGGCCCAAGATGTAGTCCATGTTGCGGTAAGCATTAACCAGATAGTCCTTATTGCCCGATATCATATAGGCATACACCAGCGAAGTGGCCTGGTTGGCACCTTGCTCAGAGAGGCAGCCCCAGAAGAAGTCGCTCTCCTCATCCCCATAGGGCGCATGGAAGGCTGACGTATCGGCCCCCTTCAGCGACTGGTCGGCATAGGCCAGCAGCATGGCTTTCAGCTTGTCGGCAAAAGCCTGGTCGGCATCGTCCAACTCCCGCGAAGGCAACAGCCATACGAAGAAGCCCAAAGGCGAAGTGCTTCCCCACGAAGGAGCCTCGTAAGCAGAGGGCGCACACTCCACGGCCTTGTCGCGATACTTCTTGTCGCCCGTGGCATAGTAGAGTTCAGAGGCTGCCCAGAAGAACTCATCTTGGGCACTGCGGTCGCCATACGTACCTGTACTTACACCGGGGTCGAACTCTTTATTCAGTTCCTCCTGCTTATAGAGGGCATCGGGATGAGCTACTGCCCAGTCGTAAGCTCGCCGTGCAGCCGCCAGTGCCTGCTTAGCAAAGCCGGGATAATCTTTCTCGTAAGGAGCAAACAACTGAGATGCCTGTGTCATAGAGGCGGCAAAATCCAATGCCGCTGTGACTGACTTCCTCACCACATAGCGCTGCTGCTTGCACTCCGTAGGCTTGATAAAACCTTCAAACGAAGGAGTCGTCAACTTGTGGTAAACACCGCCGTCCGCCGGGTCTTGCATGGTCAGCATCCAGCTCAGGTTGTAGTACATTTCGTCCAGGAAATCCGGTGTCTGGTTCCCGCTCTCAGGGATGTTTACATTCTGCTTTGCAAAATAGTCCGGGAAAAGGCGGTAGATGGCCTGCATCAGCCCAATGGAATAGCCGGAATTGACGATGTATTTATTATAATCGCCGGCGTCATACCAGCCTTTGGGAGAAGAAATAATATCGCCCGCCTTGCGCACGGGGCCTTCTGCATTGGGATGTATCATGACATTTGTGTCGGGATGCCCGGCCGGACGGTTCCACTTCCCCGCATACTGTGCCTCGATGGGCATGCCGGTGCGTTGATAATAAAAAGACTTCAAAGCCGCATCCGCCAACGGGGACAGTGCCCCCTCTTTCACCTCAAAGGTAGCCGTTGCATTGCCCGCCTTCAGCACATACTTGCCCGGAGTCTCCAGCGCACTGAAATCGAGCACCGTCCTTTCCTTCGGAGACCAAGCATTAAAAGCCGTATAAGAAGCTTTCCCTGACAATACTTCAGCTCCAGTGACGGCATCTGTTATGGTAAAGCTCTCTACTTTGCCGCCATCCAGCACGGCTACCTTCTCTTGATGGGGGTAATATCCCACCTGATTCAACCTGACATCTCCCTGCTCCGGCTGACTGCATGCCGACAAGCCACCTAACGTCAGAAACAAACATAACATTTTCTTGTCCATAAACTTCATTGGTTTTAGAAATTGGTTAATAATGCAAAAATAAAAAATGACAGCAAAAGGCAGAACAGAAAACAGATACACAACACAAATCAACCCCTAAAAAGATTGATTCAAGCACCTATGAAAAGTAGATTACATGATTTTCCCCGCCCTATCCATAACATACTCTTCACTACCAATCCGCACAATACGGTACCCCTCCTTTTGCCAATCACCGATATTGTCATACTCTACCGGCACTACTATTTGCCCTTGCCTATCTATTAAGCCGGCTTTTCCCTCACGGCTATATATACGGGCAAAGCCATCCTTGAACACATAATCGTAACCTGGCACATAGTCGTACCGGAACGGAATAACCGTCTCTCCGGCTTCATTGATAAATCCTACCAAGCCATCTTTGGCTACCGCCGCCAGCCCTTCAGAGAATATCCACGCATGGTCGTAAACAGCCTCCGTAAGATAGTTGAGCGCAGACATATCATAATAACCCCGTTTGCCCCCTGTGCTGTAAATGACTATCGGGTCAAAATTCCATTCATCGGTAACATAATTATATTCCCAGTTGGCAACATAAACATCATCGAAATCCGGCGTAAGCCTTTCACCATGTTTATCCATCAGGAACACCGTACCCTCTGCGTCCAAGCCAAAGGGGAACCACCAAAACCACAACGTCGTCTCGGGGCTTTTTGCCGCCCAATAGACATCGTAATCCCGGCATTTGGCCAGCGTCCCGTAATTCCTGTCACCCGTGGGGTCCAACTGCCTCTTGAAACGGAGATATTCTTTCCGGGGAATATCACGAACAATACCTTCACGTTCAAAGTCTTTGAAGTCTTGCAACACCCAGTCACGATAAAACTTGAATGCCCCGTTGAATAATACGGTATCCCGATAAGTATCCAGCACCCTGTAAGCATCTTCATATTCTCCCAGGAATAAATGAGCCGAAAGCAGGTTTGTGGCAGCCAATACCCGGTTAGAGCTGTCCTTCATACCTTCTAATGCAGCCTCTTTGGCGGCTTCATATTCACCCATAAACAACAGGGCAAAAGATGTACTGACCCAATTGCCCATCCGTTCATATACACGTTTGACATATTTATTGAAATAGGGATTGCGCAGACTTGTCAATTCCCTCCTCGTGCTTACAACATTGTTGACATCGGCATCATACAATCCACTATCAACTACGGCGGACAAGAATGTCTGCGCATCGACATCGACGACAAAAGTCTTGACAAATTGCTGGTATGGCTTATCTGCCAAGAAGCAGGAATCATATCTCTCTACATATCGGCTATACAAATGCCCAGTTTCCACATAGATGGCTGAGCTGGCCAGCGTAGACAAAGCTTCCTTCTTGTACGAAGCCCACCGTCCTTTGCTCAAGAACCGTGCAGTCGAATCTATTGCAATAGAACAATGCAAAGCCTTGGAAAGCATCAAGGCTTCTAAATCGACAGCATCTTTGTCATGATAATACCTAGCCATCGCACAATAGATATCCGGATCAAGCATATCAGCCAGTTCACCGCTTTCATACAGTTCTTCCAACCGTATTGCGCCATTCTCTGCCAACGATGAAAAAGTAGCGGTTGAATCCGAATAATCAATATCCGACTTTTGTGGCAAATCCTTCAAAGATTCTCTTATCACCTCACGCACATCGGTCTGAGCCAATGCAGAATAAAAACGAAGCAACTGTTTCGTAAAATGATTTTCATACTGCAAATATTCGGAAGTAAGTGCCAAGCCATGCCCTTTCACCACAAAGCGGATATCAGAAGCTACCCATGTGCCCGCATACGAATATTTGCGTTCGCACTCGGCACCAGTATATACATATTCATACTGGGCTGGAATCAATGTATGCAATTCCCGGTCGAAAGCACCTTGTTTGCCATCCGCCGTTTCCAAAATGATGTATTTATTCCATAACTTATGTCTTATAGAAGCTATAGAGCCATCTTCTACAAACACATAGTTCCCTAAGTTCCACAAATTATACCCCGCAATGGCAACAGGCATCCCCACAAAGCAAACAGCCCAAACAAGCACTGACCATGCCACCCTCAGCACCTTATGTTTAAAAGCCGCTATATACCCCATCCCCCAATAGGTTGCCATCAGCAACAAACCTGCCGACAAATAAGTATAAAGGCGGAAATGAGTATACTGCGTGAAATACAAACAAAGCAAAAAAGCCACAACAACAAGACCTGCCACCCAAACCCTCTTGTTTGTAAGCAACTCTTTCTTCCAAATAGATATTGCCAACAACAAGACCGGCACTAAGCCCACCATCATAGCAACCGTCAACGACCTGCGCATATAAATACCGGAAACCAGCACAAATAGCAGATAACACAATACGACAAAGACCTTCAACGCCACCCAAGTCGTCTTATCAACGTCTTTCACTAAAAATGCAGATAACAACAACCTGCCAAACGAACTTCTGCGAGGCTTGGTAAGTGAAAGGACAAAAACAACCAAAGTATACAGCATGAAAAACAACCACCAAGGAATCAATAAAGACTTATCGTAATATATATGTTTCTCAAACAATGCAAACACAAATAAAACCCCACCTACATTTGCCAAGACAAACGAGAGTACTGAATATAATGTAGACCTGCGGTTAGTGGCATAAACGACCATCCGCATCAACATAGAAATACCCAACAGAGTAGCAGCCCCTAATATGTAAGACCAGAAACCTTCACCAAACAGTAAAAAGAATCCTAATGGCTTTTCGGATACGCCAAAAAACAGGACGAACAAGAAATACAGCATCATCGCCATCTCCACCACGCACCCAAGCACCGTCGACACCTTTCCCCGGCGCTCCTTGCTCAATCGGCGCTGCGTCTTGTGCTCCAAGGCCACCCCGCAAAGCACATCGTGCGTAAACTCTATACGCTCGGTCTTGTTTAAAATCTCTATACGGATAAGGCGGCATTTCTCCAGGTGTTCTATTTCCTCTTTCAAGACATACCGGGGCACCACATCCTCATACGCCAAAGAATTGCGGAACCCGCTACTGGTCAGCAATCTGTCCTCAAGAAAAGCCACCGAGTCCTTGGAAATCTTCCGCATGCATTCGTGGTAATAATCGTTGATGATATTATCTCCGAATTGCTCTATCAGCTCTGAGGTTATCATATCCTTTTTCAGTTCCACGGCCTTTTTATAGAGCTGGGAGCAGAATAAAGAAAGTATGCACGTTTCTATGGAAAGGTTGGCCAACGCTTCCTCCTCATCTTCGATATGAGTGCATTTGGACACCTTTTCCAAAATCTTCAATGCGGCCTCCCGGTTCATTATACCGGAGATGGGCTTCAATATCACATCCAACCCCTGAAGCCCGTTCAAGGGAGACACCCCCACCCGGTTCTTCCTCAAGACAGGGATGTTATACGAATAGTCTTCCAACCGCGCGAGAAAGTCTTCCCTCAAGGAAAGAATCAACCTGAAGTTGGTCGATTCATTGAAATCAATGCGAATGCCTTTTTCCTCTATCTGCCTTAGAGCCTCGTCGGGAGGCAACACCTGAAAAAGGTCGTTGAGTAATGTAAAAAAGTCTTGCACCACCGCCTTATCCTCGCAGATGGTAAAGATTTCTTCAAACTGGTCGATAAACACCACCGGCACCACTCTATGGTTGTCCTTGCTCCAGAATATGTTAGTGTGGAAAAATGCCCATAATTTGCACTCGTCCGGCAAAATGGCATCTAATTGTTGCACACTCTCCATTTCGCAGCCTTGTTCATCCAGCTTGGCTACTACCGCCCCTATAATCTGGTCGGCATAACTCCGCTTGCCATTGTGTTCCAATTTGATGGATACGGGCAAGAAGCCATCGGCCATGAGCTGGGGAATCAAGCCCGCATTAATCAGCGAAGTCTTGCCCATGCCCGACTTGCCATAGATTACCGTACTATAGTTTTGCTTGATGATGTCGCACAAGACGGACATTTCCTTCTCCCTGCCGAAAAACAAGTCAGCATCTTGCACCTGGTAAGATGCCAATCCGAGCCAAGGGTTATTCTGTATCTGTAGCATAGCTGGTTAACGGAATGAACGTATGATTTTCTTTACCTGTGTCTCAAAATTCTCATCACGGAAGTAGATGATATGCGCTTCCTTAGTAAACTCCACCGGGATACCCCTTTCCGAAAAAGGATCAATACCGTCTATCACAATAGGTGATATATAAGGTTCATTCAAGCGGTATTCAGCCTCTTCAATGGCTTGCTTCCACTCCTTTTTGAAGTAGCGGCGTCCCTCTTTCAAGGTAGCCTGCGAAAGAATGGGCACAAAGCGCTTGCACTCTTGTATTTTCTGCGCAATACTCATTTCGTACTTCTCGCCGAGATTCAGTTCCACCTTGTCGAACCACACCGAAGCACCCAGCGACTTAAATTTCTGTGCCACCTGCCCAGCCAGTTCATAATCTTCGGAGGCATACGAAATGAAGATATCGTAAGCTTCATCTTTTTCTTTTGCAGAGACGGTGTCTCCTCCAAAGAATGACGATGCCTCCTCCAAAGAATGGCGCGCTTCATAGCGTTCGTTGAATTCATTGATGAAATCTTCCGCCTTCCTGTACACCGATGTCTGCACTCTCGAAAGGAAGTTCATCAGGTCGCCGTCCGAGTCCGCCCTTTCCGCCGACACGGTCACTACGCCCTGCATATCGGCCGAGGACGGCACTATAGTGAAATTCTTGATGGAATGCCAAAAGAAGCGGAAAAGCCAATTGGGGTAATCGCATCCCAGCACCAGCAGGAATTTATCAGACAGGTACTCACCCAGTTTTGTGGGGCGCGTGTCACTATTATGCCAGCAATGCAGGTAGTCGAGCAAGTCATCTTCCGTCACCTTGAACGAACGCTTGGCCATGCTCAGATGGCCAAACAGGTAATACAGCATCGTATCGTCCCCGTCAAGCTCCGCCAGCTTAATGTCGGCCGAAGCCTTCTTATTATATACTTTTATTTTATCCGCCGGTATCCCCAGCAGGCCATCTATTCCCCGCACAAATGACGTAGTCAGCACCAAGGGAAATCGGCACAGGTGAAACAAGCGCTTCACAAAATCGGGCACCACCACCGTAGCCTTATTCAAGATGTCGTATATCTCATAATAAATATCCGTCACATCCCCGGCATTGCGCTGCCGCCGGTTGTATTCGCGAATCAAGTCTTCCACCTGCGAGTAGTCCTTGCACACAGTGTCGCTTTCAAAATGCTCGGACAGTTTTTTCAGCACATATTCCCTCACATTGACGCACTCGCCATCCGGCATGGCAATCCGGATAAGATTGTCGCCAATGATGGGAACCACCCGTTTTTCTTCCACGGCATACATCAGGAGTTCCCAATTCCTTGCATTTATTTTATCGACACCCATGTCCATAGCCCTCATTTTTTATTTCACAGTATTGACAAATTGTATTAATTTGGATTGTGCGTGCCAATTTATGGATTTTTTATAAAACCGCAAAGAATGCCAACAAAAAAATCCGCTGAATTTCTTCAACGGATTTTCTTTTCTTCGCCTATGGGTGGAGCTGGAGGGAATCGAACCCTCGTCCAAACGAGGAAACCATACGCTTTCTACATGCTTATCTCTGCCTTGGGTTTTCGAGTGCCGGCAAGACCAGAGCCACCAACCTGCACCTTATCCCCTAAAACTTCGCAAGAGCCACGGGGAAAGACTCGTGCTATTCCCGATTTTGCTGTGCCGCTTTGCCAAACGCTTCGGAACAAGAGCTTTTGAGCGACATCTCGTTTCCGCCACTGTGGCGGAAATAAAGTTAATCTACTGTACTTCGATTAAGCAGCGAGAGCATAGTTTTCGTTGCCAGATAATCTTTTGATAACTGAGATTCAAGTGGTAATTACCGACCCACTGCATGCTTACATACCATTTCTGCCCGCTGTCAAATCCAGTCAACCCCAGTTGGTACAGCATCATGCCAAGCATAATGGTGTGCAAAGATACGCATAATTTTGCCACAAAGCCCCATTTCTTTGCAATTATTAGCAATATAGCCAGGCGAAAGGGGAAAAGACAAGTTTTCTTACCTGCCTTGTATGTATTTCCTACGCTCCTCCTTCGCTCCATAGCGGGCATGGCGGAGCGAAGCAATACCGAATGGGGTACGACTGAGGTACGAAGAGGGAACGGAGGAGGTAAAATTCATAAACCAACAGACAGCATACCGCTTTGATTATCTGTGTACAAACGATGCCAGTTTCTTATCATAATGGCAAATCGGCCGATTTCTCGATGTAAAACTTTATACAGCAGAATGTAAAGATGCGAGAAACATGCGTGCCGCACTCCTTGCATATCAGCAATTTTAGCACTATATTTGAAGCGTTATTTTCTTGACAACTTATCGTACAACCGGACATATAAAACCACACACAATGAAACACCCCATACTTTTTTGCCTGGTGGGATTGGGCCTGGCGGCTTGCACGTCCCACCAATCGGCTGACAGCCAACAAAATGAACTGACCATGCTGGTGGGCACCTATACCAACGGCACGAGCCATGGCATCTACACCTTCCGCTTCAACCAGCAGACGGGACAGGCCGCGGCACTCGACTCGCTGGCCTTGCCAAACCCTTCTTTCCTAATCACTTCGGCCGACGGGAAGCACGTATACGCCGTGAGCGAGATGAACGACAGCACGGCGGCACTCAGCGCCCTGGACTTTGACAAACAAAGCGGGCGCCTAACTCTGGCCAACACCCTGCCTACGCAAGGGGAAGACCCGTGCCACGTGTCGACCAACGGAAAGCTGGTGCTGGCAGCCAATTATAGCGGCGGAAGCCTCTCCGTCTTCACCCTCAAGGCGGATGGCAGCCTGGACACGCTGGCCGCCAACTTCCGGGGAGGGACGGGTGGCCCGGATGCAGAGCGGCAACCCGTGCCCCACGTGCATTGCTCGCAGTTTTCGCCCGACGGGAAGTACGCATTTGCCACCGACTTCAGTGCCGACCGCCTGCTGCGCTTCCCGGTCAGCGCCGACGGGAGGAGCCTACAGCCCGCCGACGCGGCCTTCGGCATCGAGGCCGACTCGGGGCCACGGCACTTGACGTTCAGAGCCGACGGCCGGCATGCCTACCTCATCAGCGAGTTGTCCGGCAAAATCACCGTATTCCGCTACACCGCCGATGGCAAGCTGGAGCAGCAACAAAGCATCGTGGCCGACAAGGCTGCGGCAAGGGGCAGCGCCGACATACACTTGAGCCCCGACGGCCGGTTTCTCTACGCCAGCAACCGACTGAAGGAAGACGGCATTGCCATTTTCGCCGTGCAGGCGGACGGCACACTGACACCCGCAGGCTACCAGCCGACAGGCATCCATCCGCGCAACTTCAACATCACGCCCAACGGCAAATACCTGCTAGCAGCCTGCCGGGACAGCAACGTGATTCAGGTGTATGAGCGCAATGCCGAGAACGGCCTGCTGACGGATACCCACCTGGACATCCGGGTGGACAAACCGGTGTGCATACAGTTTGTGCCTTAACGACCGCCCAGTTCCGTTAATAAATCATAACAGAAGCGGGACACACGGATAACTTGACTAACTTTGTTTGATGATACAACCGGATAAAAACCAACATCGCATGAAGAAGATATACATCGCACTGGCCTCAGCCTTGCTGATAGCTAACACCATGGCCGCACAAACCGAAGTAACTGTAGGCGTGATGCACGGAAAAGACTACGGAGTGACCTACATGTTGCCCCGGACGGAACTGGAAATCGTTATCAACGCCACGCGGCACACCTATACGCCGGGCGAGTTCTGCCGCTATGCCGACCGCTACCTGAGGCTAAGCGACGTTTCGGGCGAGGCCGGCGAATACTGGACGCTGGACAACGTGCGGCTCCGCCCGGCAGGGGTGCCCGACAAAGACAAAGTGTATTTCGTCAAACTGAAAGACAAAACCACTGCCCCCTTGATGGAGTTGACGGAAGACGGCATTGTGCGCTCCATAAACCTGCCCTTCAGCGGCGACCGCCCCCGGAAAGGCGCGCCAGCCCGGACGGACGATGAACGGGAACGCACGGTAGACCCGCGCAGATTCTTGACCGAAGAAATACTGATGGCCGGTTCCACCGCCAAGATGGCCGAGCTGGTGGCCAAGGAAATATACAACATCCGCGAGAGCAAGAATGCCTTGCTGCGCGGAGAGGCTGACAATACTCCGCAGGACGGCGAGCAACTCAAATTGATGCTGGACAACCTGAACTTGCAAGAACGCGCCATGACCGAAATGTTCTCCGGCAAAGTGACGGAAGACCCGCAGACCATAACCATCCGGATTACCCCCCGGGAAATGAAGGACGAGGTAGCCTTCCGCTTCTCGCGCAAGCTGGGCGTGGTGGATAAAGACGACTTGGCAGGCGAACCGTTCTACCTGAGCATTACCGACCTGGGCACCGTGCCCCGGCCGGCGGCAGAAGAAGGGGGCAAAAACAAGAAGGAACTGGAAGGTGTTGCCTACAATGTGCCCGGCCGCGCCCAAGTCACCTTGGTGCAAGGCAACGAAACGCTGTTCGACGATGAATTGCCAATCACCCAGTTCGGCGGCATTGAATACCTGGCCCCAGTGTTGTTCAACAAGAACACGGTGACCAAAGTACAGTTTGACACCACTACAGGAGGCCTGCTGAAAATAGAACGGGAAGCCAAAGAATAAGAAGAACTGCCACATGCCATGAATATCACCTATGAAAGCCGCACTATCCGCATCTTCATCTCTTCTACATTCGAAGACATGAAAGAAGAGCGCGATTACCTGATTACTAAAATCTTCCCCAAACTTGCCGCAGAAGCAGCCAAGCGGGATGTTACCCTTATCCCACTTGATTTGCGCTGGGGCATATCTGAAGAAGAATCACGCACGGGCAAGGTCATCGAAATCTGCCTTCAAGAGATTGAACAATCACGACCGTTCTTCATAGGTCTGCTGGGCAACCGCTACGGATGGTGTCCCCCGAAAGAAGAGTTGCAGAAAAACACAGCCTTGCAAGAAAGATACAATTGGGTTGAAACAGACATTTCAGAAGGATTGAGCGTAACCGAAATGGAAATTCAATACGGTGCGTTGCGCAATCCTGAAAAGATAGATGCTTTCTTCTACATCCGCAATGACGGACAAGCGGAAGGGGAGAATGCAGAAAAACTGAAACGCCTGAAAAATGAAGTCAGAAACAACAGACGCTATCCTGTAAGTGAGTACCGCACTGTAGAAGAGCTGGGCAGTGAGGTAGAAGCTGCATTTACACAGCTTCTTGATGAGCGTTTCCCGAATTGCCCGCTCACCAATCTGGAAAAGGAGCGACTGGCGCAACTTGCCTTTCTGCACAACCGATGTGAGGCTTATATCCCGCAAGAGGAGGCATTGGCTGTATTGGACAATTTTCTGAAAGACGATAACGCACATAACCTTGTGGTCACGGGAGAAAGCGGCATGGGGAAAAGTGCATTGATAGCCAATTGGCTGGCTCCCCTAATCCGGAAGGATGGATTGAAGGTGATTTACCATTTCGTTGGAAACGGTGAGGCGGAAGGAAACTACCAGCATATTGTCCAACGGATTAGCGAGGAAATACGTGATTCATACCACTTGCCCCAAGACGATAATTGGGGCATGGATAAGAAGAAACCGGAAGAAGCACTTCAATCCCTTTACGGCATGATTGCCGGAAAAGAGCCGTTACTCCTCGTGCTTGACGGCATCAACCAGCTGGCAGACGAAGACAACGCCAAACAATTGCTTTGGTTACCACAAGCCACAAGGAACATCAAATACCTGTTTTCTACCCTTCCCGACGACAAGACCATGGCGGTATTCACCAACCGGAAATACCCCATCTTCACCTTGCAACCCCTGCACAAGGCACAGCAGAGGGAATTGGTCAATTTATACTTGAGACGTTATGGCAAGAAACTTACCCAAGAGCAAGTAGACCGCATCATACACAATCCGCAAAACAAGAACACACTGGTCTTGCGTACATTGCTGGATGAACTTATCGGCTTCGGCAGCTATGAACAACTGGACAAGCGTATAGACTATTATCTTAAATCCGACTCTATTGAAGACTTTTTCCAGCGCGTGCTGCAACGCTTTGAAGAAGATTTTACCGAGCCGCAAGTCCGCCATCTGCTTTCCCTGATAGCCTTCTCCCGCAACGGACTTTCCGAGCAGGAGATAATGGATATTGCCGGGATTACGCCATACCATTGGTCGCAGTTTTATTGTGCACTGCGAAGCTATATTACTTCCCAAAATGGCTTTCTAATATTTTCGCATACTTATATCAAAGATGCTGTAGTAGAACGTTACATTAAAGAATGGGATAATGCTAAACAAGAAATCATTCAGTTCTTTGAAAACAAGCAATATACGGAGCGCACCTATAATGAATTATCCTATCAATACAACCTCCTCCAACAATACGAAAAACTGTACAAATTACTACTTAATTTCAAAGCGACCATTTTTCTCTATCAAAAAAATGAATACGAACTTATAGATTATTGGAACAACCTGTTAGCCCAAGGTCTTCAATTCTCTCCGAGAGCCTATTTTGGCGTTCAAGGAGATAAGATAGAGCGAGCTGAATGCTATGCATGTCTTGGAGATTTGTTCTCGCGTTCTATTGTCGACCTTTCGTTAGCTTATGATCTTTTGAATAAAGAACTCTCCATATATAAAGCTGCTATAAACAACAAAAATATTACACAAGAGATTCATGACAATTACCTAACTAAGATTATTATTTGCAGATATGCTCTCGGAAAAATCGATGAGAATCAAGGTAAATATGAATCAGCAATAGAAATATACAAAGGTTGCCTTGATTTGGAAAAACAATTATTTGGAAAAGAACATCAAGGCACTGGAGGCTATTACAATGCCATCGGATGTTGTTACGCCCTTCTTGAAAAATATGACTTAGCTCAGGAAGCCTTCAATCAAGCATTAACAATCAGCAAAAAAACTATAGGTGAAGATCGCCAACAAGTGGCTAATTGTTACGGCAATTTGGGCGTAATCTATAAGGCTACCGAGCAGTACGACTTAGCTTTAAAATACTTCAAACAGGCTCTGGGCATCTATAAGGCTCTTTTCGGGGAAGAAAATCCGCTTATTGCCAACAGCTACAATAACATAGGCACCATCTATAATAACCAAAAAGAATATGACAAAGCTTTAGAATATTTGAAAAAAAGTTGTGATATCTATCTATTATTTTATCAAGAAAAACATCCACAAATAGCAATAAATTACAACAACATCGGGTATGTGTACCAATGTAAAGCCGAAGGGCAAGGTGTAGGGGATTGCCGCTTTTATGAGAATGCCATAGAATATTACCAGATGAGCCTACAAATAGACAAATCTATATTTGGAAAGAAACATGCCAATGTAGCTAGAAGATATTACAACATCGGTTGTGCTTACTACAAGTGGGGAAAAGACAAGAAAGCAGGAATTAAAAAACTCAGCGAAATAGAGTCATACTTAGGTTTTACAAGCAAATTTTCCCTCTTTTTTGATTTTAAGGGATTTCAGCTCAAAAAATTATTCATAAAGGCATTGAAATATGGCAAAAAAGCACTCGGTATATTCCTACAGACCTTAGGAGAAGAACATCCCGCCACGAAAGATGCAGAACTTCTTATCCAACTTTGCAAAAAACAGTTGAAGCGACCAGCCGGATAATCCCGTCGCGCTGCATCCGCATCAGGTAAGTCGTCACGCGCGAAGCATAGTTTTCTTCGCCATTGAAGTGCGGAGAAAGCAGGGTTATTATCTCACCGACTGTACGCTTGCCATCTATAAGTTGCCAGACGGCGGTGCCATGCTCCTCAAGCTCCACGCGAATGTAGGATGACACACTCTTGGGAAGCAGCCAGCGTTGCATCCATTTTTGCTTGAAACGGGGGAGGACAAGCACAGCACACTCACCCTCCCACTCCGTCAGAACATGGCTGCATGGCACAGGAACCGTGTCGAGCAGATTCACTTTATCCGTGTTTTTCTGCACACCCATAGCAAGCACTATTTGATATTGGCATCTTCCAGCCCGTAACCATACTTACGGTTGGCGCGTTTCAGCATCCAAGCCACCAGCATGGAGAGGCAGGCAATACCCGTAAAGATGCACATGGGCAGCGTGTAGTCGTAGATGTTAGAACCATCAGCATTCTGGCCTGTAATACAAAAACGGTCAAGAACCCAGCCAATGAGCGTAGGGATTCCCCACAAACCGATGTTCTGGATGAAAAATATCAACGCATAAGCTGTACCCAGCTGGCTGACAGGGAATATCTTGGCCACCGAAGGCCACATGGCGGAGGGCACCAAGGAGAAAGCAATACCCAGGATAATCATCAGCACAATGGCAACCAGCCAATAACTGATGCTTGGAATGGCGTAAATGAAATGCACCCCTATCAGCATAGCCGAGCCTAACAGCATGATGCTGGCCGCACGACCGCGCTTGTCTATGTAACCGCCGAAAATAGGCGTAAGGAACAAAGCACCCAACGCAGGAAGCCCGGCGAAGGTTCCGGCAATATTCTCATCAATGCCATATTTCAGTATCATAAACTCGGATGCGAACTTCTGGAAGGGGAACACGCACGAATAGAACAGCACGCAAAGCAGTGCGATAAGCCAAAAGCCCGGATTGCCAAGAATGTTCTTCACGTCACGGAAAGAGAATTTCTCCGAAGGGTCGGAGTCACCCGAAGCCTGTGCCCGCTCTTCCAACTGGCGGTCGAGCTTCTTATCCATTATGGCAAAGGCAAAGAAAGCCACCAGCCCGCCCAACAGCAACACCAAACCCAACAAGACGGGGGTAGTCAACTCGAACGAACGAGCCAGCGGGATAGCCACCGAATAAGCTGCCTGCGAACCAATGCGCGCCAAGGCCACCTGCACACCCATGGCCGTAGCCATCTCCTTGCCACGGAACCACTTGGCAATAATCTTGGTGACGGTGATGCCTGCCACTTCGGCTCCCACGCCAAAGATGGAGTAGCCCGCAAAGGCCACAAACACGCCCGTCTTGTAGCCAAAGAACGAGGTTTGGCCAAACAGCTGCGCGCCCTCACCCGCCAGCCCGGTCATAGCGTAATACTCCAGTGCTGTTCCACCCACCATCAATATAGTGGCCAGCCGCCCGGTGAATCGGATGCCGAAGCGATCCAGAATGAGCCCACCCCAGATGAGCATCAGCAAGAACACGTTCAAGAAGCTGTATCCGCCAGTGTAGAAGCCGAAGTCGGCACTCGTCCACGCCAGGTCGGCCTCGAGCATCGACTTGAGCGGAGCCACCACATCATTCACATAATAGGCAGCCATCATCGTAAAGGCTACCACAAACAACGCTCCCCAACGCCTAGCCTTGGAGTCGTTTAACAAAGGTTTCAATTGTCCTGTCATATCTATTCTTTTGTTTTATGTCACTCGTTTAAGCAATATTTTGTGCCTATAGAATTGCTTTTCGGCACAAAGGCAGTCTTCCTGCAGAAAAACATAGTTATCTTTTTCTGCAAGGACAGCTGTGTTTTCGCCACTGTGGCGTACAGGCAATAAAAAAAGGTCAGCATCCCGCAGGATGCCAACCTTTCTTTATTTTCTGTCAGACAATCATTTCCGCCTGAATTTTCACCACCATTATTGTGCCGAATCGGCAGGAGCAGTTGTCGTTGCTGCCGGGGCATCAGCCTGAGGGGCAGTAGTGCCAATGGGCATATTGTACGGATTGGTAGCCTGTTCTTGCTGTGCTTGCTCCATGATGATGTCGCCGCTCTGCGTGGCCGTGGGCAGCACATAGGCCGAAGCAATGCTTACTACTACCATAAATGCAGCAAGTGTCCAGGTTGCCTTCTCAAGGAAATCGGTTGTCTTGCGCACGCCCATGATTTGGTTGGACGAAGCAAAACTTGATGCCAAGCCACCTCCTTTAGAGTTTTGAATCAACACAATAAAACACATCAGCACGGCGGCTATCAGCATTAGGATAATCAATAAATAATACATCTTTGGTTATTTGGATTTAGCGTTAATAATCATTTGTTCTACATCTCTGATTTGGTCTGCAAAGTAAGCACTTTTTTTTGGATATTTCAAACTTAATTTTTTAATAATTTCAAGCGCCTTCTCATAACGATGCTGGCGGATGTAGATTTTTGCCAAAGTCTCGGTGAAATAACTATCATCCAGTTCACCGCCGGAAGCCACCGCTTCAGGTGAGAGTTCTTGCCGACTTCCGCCATCTTGCCTCGTAGGACTATCACCACGGATGAAGCCGTCGATCAACTCCTGCCCTCGCAGTCTGGGTACATCCAAAGTTTCTTCACCCGGACCACCTGCGCCGCCATCATCGGCACTTTCCTGCATCAGATAGGCCATGTAGTCCATCGTATAGTCCAGCTCCATCTGCTTGGATTGCTCCTCGGGCATGTCGGCCAGGAAGGCATCTATCAGTGCCAGCGTGCGGTCTACACTCGGTTCTTCTTTCTCGGCAGCAGCTGCCAGCCTTGCCTTCCCTGCCGCACGGCGGTCATACAAGCAACCTTCTATCAGCTGGAACAACATACGGCGATCGGCCACAAACAGCACGGCTTGCCGTAATTCGTCGGCAAACGACGCGTCGCGCAACACATAGAGGTTCTTCAGATACAACAACCTGGCAGTCTGGAAGTAAGGGTAACGTGCCAATAACATACGCAGTTCTTCCAGCGTGCCGCGATCCAACGCTTCAGGTTGCCGCATCCATGATAGCAAAGTTTCGGGTGTCATACAGCACAATTACCAGTTGGCTACTGTTGAATTGAATATCTGTTCCGTAATATCCTTCACCATGACGGTTATCAAACCATCCTGCACATCGGTCAGCAATTGAGAGGAATCATACGTTTGAAATGCCGTAAACTGCTGGTTTTCGAAATCATCCTTATGGTCTACATTATTGACGTATGTCACCGATACGGTCAGTGTCAGTTTCACCTTCGATGAATATCCACTGGCATCCACCGACTCATTAAACTGATTATAACCCGTTATTTCCCCTCCGAGTTCAAGGTCTCCGCCCGATTCCACCAATTGCAACTGTGTTTGCTGGATGAACATATCTTTCAACTTTTGGTTGAATTCAATAGCCAAAGGCGCATACACATAGTCAGCCACATTTTGGAAATCCCTAATGGTAATGGTTTTCACTTTACTATAATCTATGGAGGTTATAGGTGCCAACCCCAAACTGATGCGACACGAATATACTGTAAGAGCCAATGCCCCTAAGACAATTATGCCTGCTATTTTTTTAATCCAAGCCATATTCCTTAATTTTTCGATATAAAGTACGCTCCGAAATGTTCAAATCCTGTGCTGCAGCCTTACGTTTGCCGTGGTGTTTCTCAAGTGCCTTGCGTATCATTTCCTTTTCCACTTCGTCCAAAGAAAGAGATTCTTCCACGTATTCTTCCGTATCTTGAATATCATCATCACCCGGTTTATGCACTTCCTTTACAGGAGTGGGAATAATGGTGGATATATTCAACGGTTGTGCAGTCACCACCTGTGGTTGCGAAGTATAGTAAACATCGGCGGGCACAGGAGCACCGTTATTCACTTTACCTCTCTCTTCCATTATCTCATGCACCAGTTTCTTCAGTTCAGTCACGTCTTGGCGCATATCAAAAAGCACTTGATAAAGAATCTCACGTTCACTACCAAAGTTTTTCCCTTCTTTTACCCCCAACAGTACAGGCAGGCTACGGGCATTATGCTCGGCAGGCAAATATCCTTTCAATATACCGGCATTGATATCACGATTGGTCTCTATAATAGATATCTGTTCCGTAATATTCTTAAGTTGCCGCACATTTCCTGGCCAAGAATAGGCCAACAATACCTGTTTGGCATCATCAGTCAACTGAATGGCCGGCATACGATACTTCTCGGCAAAATCTGAGGCAAACTTGCGAAACAGCAAAATCACATCATCTCCCCGTTCACGCAAAGGAGGCACTTGAATAGGTACCGTGTTCAATCGGTAATACAAGTCTTCTCGGAATCGCCCATCAGCAATGGCTTGAGTCAGATTTACATTAGTGGCAGCCACAATGCGCACATCAGTTTTCTCCACTTTGGAAGAGCCGACTTTAATAAATTCACCACTTTCAAGCACACGAAGCAAGCGAGCCTGGGTAGATAAAGGCAATTCGCCAACCTCATCTAAAAAGATAGTTCCGCCATTAGCCTCGCCAAAATAGCCTTTCCGTTCGCCTATGGCACCTGTAAATGCACCTTTCTC
Source organism: uncultured Bacteroides sp. (assembly GCA_944320865.1). Classification (GTDB taxonomy): domain Bacteria; phylum Bacteroidota; class Bacteroidia; order Bacteroidales; family Bacteroidaceae; genus Bacteroides. Next base: position 56,740 of record CALUJC010000014.1, read on the forward strand.
ATGCCCGAACAACTCAGAGTCTATCGTCCCTTCAGGAATAGCGCCACAGTTGACAGCAATATACTGTCCATGTTTACGGCGGCTATACTGATGAATAATTTGCGGAAAACTTTCCTTACCTACGCCACTCTCACCGGTGATCAACACCGAAAGGTCGGTCGGTGCTACCTGAATAGCAATATCTATTCCCCGCATCAAGGCTTCATTGTTTCCTATGATGCCGAAGCGCAATTTTATTTGTTGAATCTCCGCCTTTGTCATGTTACAAATCTTCCTCAGTAGTATCAAGCTTTAGCTTATCACTGTCATCCCGCTTATCATAATACTGTTTCTTCAGAGGTCTGGCATGAAGTTCCTTGTCACGCACCCGGTTACGGAATACATCAATGGCTACATATACCGCCTGACGGAAAGAATCTTCCGAAGCAATGCCTTTCCCCGCTATATCATAAGCTGTTCCGTGAGCAGGTGAAGTCCGCACGACAGGAAGTCCGGCCGTATAATTCACACCTTCATCCATAGCCAATGCCTTGAAAGGAGCAAGCCCTTGGTCGTGATACATTGCCAGCACGCCATCAAATGCAGCAAAGTTACCGGAACCCATAAAACCATCTGCCGGATACGGACCATAGCACAATATCCCTTTCGCCGACATTTCTTGAAGAGCCGGGATAATAACCTCCTGTTCCTCGGTACCGAGCAATCCACCGTCACCGGCATGGGGATTCAACGCCAGCACGGCAATGCGGGGAGCACTGATTCCAAAATCCAACTTCAACGACTGGTTAAATATAGCTAACTTTTCTTCTATCAGTTCCTTAGTGAGCGTAGAGGCAATTTGGCTGACTGGGATATGCCCTGTAACCAAGGCTACCCTAAAATCATTTTTCAACAAAATCATTAAAGCCTTCCGTCCTTCTCCCAACTTTTGTTCGATATACTCTGTATGGCCGGGGAAAGCAAATTCTTCCGACTGAATGGTGTGTTTATTAATAGGAGCTGTTACCATCACATCTATCAGCCCCTCCCTGTATTCTTCTATTGCTTTTTCCAACGCATTCAAAGCAGCTTTTCCTGCCTCTGCATCAGGCTTTGAAAATTCCACTTTGACTTCTTCATCTATGCAGTTTACAATGTTCAAACGGTTGTCCGCCGCATCAGCCGCCGAATTGATTATACTGAAGTTAGTGGACAGTTCCAACGCCTTGCGATGATAGGCAGCTACTTTAGGCGAGCCATAAATCACCGGTGTGCACAGTTCCAACATCATCGGTTCGGAGAATGTTTTTAATATAACTTCATATCCTACTCCATTGATGTCGCCTTGTGTGATTCCTATCTTTATTCTTGTATTTTCCATCTTTATTCTTCCTGATTAATCGTGTCCTTCCGCGTAGCTCCCACTGGTATCTCAACATCGTCCAGTTTGCTACTCGGCAATTTCAATGTATATAGCGAAGCTTCCATTTGGCGAACCAAATTACGCTTCAATTTTTCCGGTGCATAAACAAAAATCTCTACGACAATAACCCTTTGATTGGCCCGATCCACACGCGAATGGGATACAAACGGACCACCCATTAAGTCTCCCTTCACCCGCCATAAGCCACGCGCTTCAAAAGCATATTCACCTTGCACTACAATGGAGCGCACATCCGTCAACAACGAATCCGTCATCATGTACATACCCTCCCTGGCACCGGGAATATTGATTTTCATCACAGAATCACGCTTGTGCACAAAATACTCCTTCGTAAAAGTATCTTTGTCGCGGTATGGATAGGAATATATCACAAAATTTTGGTCTGCGACAGCCGCATTCATGCCTGCCCAAAAGAAATTCTCCCCTTGCTTGGATGCTGTCAGTTCACTAGGCACCCAAACATCGCAGTCAAACATGCTTTTCACTTTTGTGGATATATAATCACTGTGGCTTTCTTCCAGTAATGCCATTTGGCGGTTCATCTCAGCATGGGTAAAAAACTCAATAATGACCTGCGTATTTTCTTTCACGAACTCGGCAAACGAAGCTTCATCTGGTGCCTGAATTGTCAAAATCATCTGGGGTGCAGCATACACATCTTTGGCATACTTAAATTTCGGCTGCGTATAGCGGTCTGCGTTCACTTCTACAATAATTATATTGCGAATCAATTTCAGCGTAGCATCGTAATTGGATGGGTCGGTATACATAATACGAAAAGAACGCTCAGGCTGGGGCAGTCCCGGTACATCCGAATCAAGTACATTGAACAAAGCCCTGCCGGCAGGACGCTCCCACATGCCTTGGTCTATCACCACTAACAGTTCATAAGCCTGTCCGCTGGAAGCAGGAGTAAAAATGCCCTTTTTCCCTTTTCCGCCACATCCGGAAAAGAATACCAGCAGAAATGCCATGCCGAGATAAAATAAGTAATTCTTCATATCGATACGAGTTAAATTCTTACAAAACTACAAAGAATGGCTTATATCCTTCACACCTCAACGAATAATTTATATTAATTTATTTTTTCTGTTCCTGTTTGGCAGTAGACAACATACCACAAGCAGCAAAAATATCTTCCCCACGTGAAGCACGTATCGTAGTAAACAATCCGTGCGTGGTCAGATAATCCCGGAAGGCCGTCATTGTTTCCATATCAGCCCCCTCCAGTTCCACATTGGGAATCGCATGAAAACGAATCAAGTTAATACGGCAATCCAGTCCACGCAATAGTTTCAACAACTCTTTTGCATGGACCAATGAATCATTCACCCCTTTAAAAACAATGTATTCAAAAGACAGCCGACGCTGTTTGCTGAAATCATATGCCCGCAAAAGTTCCACTATTTCCGTAATGGAAAAAGCCTTTTCAGCAGGCATCAGTTCCCGACGTAACATAGGTAAAGGGGCATGGAGGCTGACAGCTAAATGGCAATCGCACTCTTCAATATAACGCTGCAACCCTTTCCGCAGGCCAACAGTAGAGAGTGTAATCCGCTTAGGACTCCAACCATATCCGTAAGGCGATGTCATAATATGCAAAGCCTTTAACACTTCATCTAAATTATCCAAAGGCTCACCCATCCCCATCATTACAATATTGGTCAGTTTATCCCGCTCAGGCAAAGAATTAATCTGATTGATTATTTGTCCAGCAGTCAAGTTGGCCGTAAATCCTTGCTTACCGGTCATGCAGAACTTACAATTCATTTTACAACCTACTTGAGAAGACACACAAAGGGTTGCACGATCCTCTTCAGGGATATAAACAGCTTCAACAAAATGTCTTTCACCAGCCCTGTACAGGTACTTCACCGTACCGTCTACCGAGCGCATTGCATCTACCGGCCTCTCTGCACCTACCTCATAAATGTCTTTCAACGCCTCTCGGTGTTTCAATGAAAGATTTGTCATTTCGTCTATCGAGGCAACCTTCTTATCATACAGCCATGAGGCTATCTGTTTTGCAGCAAAACCCGGCATTCCCACACTTTTCACTACGGCCTGCAATTCCTCCAATGTCAGGCCTAAAAGCGACCGTTTCAACATATCCATTTGTTTACGATTTACAGCCAAAAAGCCACCCAGACCTAAAACCCGGGTGGCTTTTAATTATTCAAAAAAGGAGAAAAACCTACTCCGCTCTTTTTAGAAGAACAAATAACGCGTATCTTTCACATCAGCTTTCAGATACAAATCATTCAAGAACTGACTTGCCATGCGGGTATACAAACCCACCAAAGCTTCTTCTTCCGTTTTTTGGTCGTAAGTACCCTCCAAATTTTCTTTAGCATAAGTCTGGAGGACAAATACGCCACCGTTGCCCTTAATCGGAGCACTCAATTTATTCACCTCACCTACTGAAGCATATGCACTGACCAAAGGTTCACTGCTACGCAAAGCCGATACATAGGCAGGAGCTCCGAAAGTAACCATTTTCACGGAATCTTGAACGGCATTTTCCAAACTTTTGTATTGGTCAAATGAAGCTGCCCCCGAAGTTTTCATGTCTGCCATGATTTTCTCAGCTTTCTTGTCACGGAGCACTTCATATCTCAACTGGTCTTGTACCAAAGCTAAAGGACGGTAACCTTCGGGCACAATACTTTCCAAGCCAACAACCAGCATGTGGTCACTTTCCCCACATTCATACAAGCCAGAAACTTCACCAGGTTTAGCTTCAAATACCCACCTCAAGGCATCTTTTGTGTCACGAATGCCACCAATACCATGTTCTGCGCTCGACAAATCGTTTCTATCCAGCAACCGATAACCTGCATCTTCTGCATTGGCCACCATCTTCTCCAATGTATTGTTGGTAGCAATAAAGGAGCTGAAATCATTGTATGCCTTGCTGTAAGTTTCCTTGCTAAAGTCAACAGTACGTTTTACAATAGCTACTTTATATTTTTCTTTTACAGCCTTCTTATCAGTAACCTGCATGATGACATTAGCCTGAGTCAAAGCCAGGTTTGCCAATTCGCCTTTTGCAAGGGTAGTAATGGCGCCTATATATTTCAAGTTATCACCATCAATCTGAGCACCTTCATAATTAGCAGACGATATCCATGTAGGTTCACCTGTCTGGCCATATTTCTTAGCCAATTCTGCAAAATCAGCGCCCCCCTTAATGGCACCGTATATACTATCGGCCAAAGCCTTCGTCTTGGCAGCATCAGCAGCTACAACTTGAATCTGACGGAATTCAATGGAATCGGCCATAGAAGCCTTACCCAATTTCTTGAATGAATTCAAGGTATTATCAGTTGCATAATAATAAGGTCCAAAAACATCACCTACTGCTACAGAATCCAGACGAGCCACAACATCTGAAGGTAAGGTACGCGTAGTATAATACAAATCCACATAAGGTACTGACGAACCTGTAGAACGTACAAACGTAGCATAGTCAGTTGAAGTATTGGTTAATTGAGCCGTATACTCCTCCATTTCCTTTTGAAGCGCATCTCGGTCTGCTTGGCTTGCAGTTACCTGCACATCAATATATTTGATGTTACGAGTCTCTACATACTGACGATATTGTTCCTTCTTCTTATCATAAGCGGCACGCAAGTCAGACTCAGAAACCGACACCAACGAATCGGAAACTGCCGTATAAGGCACAGCAGCAAGCAACAAATCACTTTGACTGTTCTTGCCATCAAAAGCTTCTTGTGCCTCTACAGGATTGGAAAGAAGTGAATTAGAAATCAAAGCCATGTACTTTTCTTGCAAACGACTCTGTATCAAAGTTTTCTCGATGAATCGCCAAAAATTGTACATATTTTGGTAATATTCTGCATATTGCGAAGGCAATTGTGCAACATTCATCTTAGAGTATTCCACCAGGAATTGTTTCAATACATCTTTGTCAAAAGCACCGGTACTCGGGTTGCGAAACGGGGTCTGTTGCAACAACGGATGCGTACCGGCATCTATAATAGCCTGAATTTCTTCATTAGGAACGGTAAGTCCCAATTTTTCAGCCTCATTTTCAATCAGCTTATTGTTAACGTATGTCTGCCATACTTCATCTTTCAATTGATCTGATTGCGCATCGCTTAGCGCACTCAAGCCACTGGTGAATTTAACAACTTCTGTATATTCTTCCAGCAGTGCCTGGTAATCTTGGGCAGAAAGCGATTCACCATTAATTTCACCTACATCTTGCGATTGGTGTGGCTGGATTACTTGCCATGCGTCACCCGCAATAAAGGCAAACAAAGCCAAACCCACAGCAATCACCAATAAAGGTCCTTTTGACCGAATTTTTTGTAATGTTGCCATTTCTTTGTAAATATGATTTTATTAATTATTTATATTTATTTCTTGTACATATTCATTTTAGCGCACGAAGATACAAAAAATGCATTTACCCATCTATCTATTCTCCAAAAAAATATTCGTAAAGGCAATTATTCAAGTACTTTCAAGCGCACCAATTCTATTTTCGTAGCCGTCACCTTGACTATTTTGAATAAAAATTTGCCAATCGTAACCTCCTCATGCAATTTAGGGAAGCTTTGATAATGGTTTAATATCAACCCTCCTATCGTCATATAATCATCCGATTCCGGCAATGCCAAATCAAAAGCCTCATTAACCTTGTCTATCTCCAAACGGGCAGAGAGTAAATATTCATGTTCATCCACCTTTTTGCAAATATAAGGGCTGTTGTCATGCTCATCCTCTATCTCTCCAAAGATTTCTTCCACCAAATCCTCCAACGAAACTATGCCGGTAGTTCCACCAAACTCATCCACCACCACCGCGATAGTTTTTTTCTGCTGCATAAATAATTTCATCAGTTTATGCGCTCCCATAGTTTCCGGTACAATAGGCACTTCTTTTACGTTTTTTCTCCAATCGTGCGGGTTCCTGAACATTTCTGAAGAATGGATGTAACCCACCACATGGTCTATATCGCCATCATAAACAATGATTTTTGAAATGCCGGATTCAACAAACAAATTTTTCAGTTCCTCCAATGAGGTACTTGTATCCACCGAAACTATTTCAGTGCGATGTACCATGCAATCACGAATTTTTATATTAGAGAAATCAAGCGCATTTTGGAAGATTTGCATTTCCGTATCTATTTCACCATTTTCACCGTCCTTATTATCAAGGCTCGATTGGATGAAATGATTCAAAGTGATTTTTTCAAAGGCTTTATCAGAAGCATCTTTGCTGATTGGTACGCCAAATAACCTCAGGGCAATAGCCGATACCCCGGATATCAATTTAGATACAGGACACAACAAGGCATAACACACAAATAAAGGAATCGCCAAAACACGTAATGTATAATCCGGATTTATCTTAAACAACAACCTGGACATCCCCTCGCCCACAAGCTGAATGACAACAACCGAAACGACTATCTGAGCCCAAATTAACAAAAGGCCGTTTACCAACCAATATTTTCCAATCAAATCCACCATCAACACCACATATACCACCAATGCCAAATTCTTGCCTACCAACATGGCGGAAATAAAATCTCCGGGATTACGTAAAAAATGGGACATGATATCCAATGCCAAACCGGATTTCCGTTCCACTTCAAAGCGCAACTTGTCCACCGATACAAAAGCAGACACCCCACCCGCAAAAAAAGAGTACAACAATAGCGCTACTACCAAGCCGATAATGTCTGATTCCATAATTTCATAGCTTTATTGGACGGAATCGTTTTGCAAGCTGTCCGCTGGGACAGTTGCCGTGCTCTCCTCATCCACATAAAAAATGGTATTATTCACCTTAAAAAAAGTATATTTTGTCATTTGCTCATTCGATTCAAACCCTTCGGCATAAATAATACGGTCAACCTGCTCCACCCTCACAGCCTTATCCGAATAAACCCTCTTTTTATTCTGGTCCCAATACAACAATTCTGTATCAAAATTCTCCCCCTTTTGATTCTGTATATGGACATTGTGAATCAATTTCCACAATTTTTGTTTGTCATAATAATAAGCCGTATCGGCCTTAATGCTGGCTTCCACTTGAAACAATGAATCAAATTTTTCCACATAGACCCCTTTTTCAAACGACCAATACGATGGAGTCTTCTTATCATACACCAACCACTCTTCCGCGCTCAACCGATAACTGATAACCCCCGAATCGGAAACCAAAGACTCCACTCCACGTGTATCCATCACCGGTAGCGAATCACGCTCGGTAATGGCCGCACCCAATTCCTTTTTCTTTCCAGAACAGGATGAAAACAAAAGAAGCATAACCGCCGCCAAGGCAACGGTTATGCTCATATATTTACAGAATACAACGTTTGTCTGTTGTAGTTGCATATTGCTTATCTGATGGTCGTAGATTCACCAATCCAACCGCCTATATCAATACGGTCGCCGGCCTGATAACCCAGCATGAACAAGTCTTCAGCAGAAGGAGTGTGCTTTGAGTAAGTAGCAATCAGTTCATCGGCCTGTTCGGCAACAGAAGGATCTACAGACTTAGCTCTGCGCAGCTTGTCCAAAACCAAGAAGTAAGTACACTTATTCAGCGCATTCTCTTCGCTCCAATTAGGACTGGAAGCATAAGCCGTAGCCAACAACAAATAAGGATTACCGTTATTGCCGTTGTAGCTGATAGCCTTTTGGCAATAGCTCTTAACTTGCGAATATTTCTTTTCATGCAAGAAAGCGGAAGCTATGGCTGTAGCCATTTCACACTTTCTGTTATTATCTGTTTCCTTATCCAATCCTTCGTTGAACAATTTCACAGCCGTGTCATACTCGCCTTTCTTAAAGTACATACCACCTACACCAATTGCAGCATCAGCCGTCGGCTCAATGGCATACATGTATTCAGAAGCCTTGAAGTAGGCATCACTGTCCGTACATTTCATCATGCTCAAGATATTGACAGCCTTCTTCAAGAAAGCAGAATCGGTTTTGTGCGCCTCTACTTGCGGGCCGTAAATCGACTGCAAAGATTCGCAATCGGCTACACCGCTGCTGACGAACATAGCCACCAAGTTCTCCTTGATTGACTCCAGATTCTTTTTTCTCTTTTCACTTTTCTGGGCAGCAATTGCCTCGTCAATATAGTTGGAAGCGTCAATATAATCCTGGAAGAACTGATCCACATGATTCTTGTCGGCCTTCACAATTTCCATGGACATCTGCAAGAAATAGTGAAGGATGGCTCCCTGTGAATTTGCCTTGTCAGCATCAACCGATTCCTTTAACCATGCATAAGCTTGCTTCACATCCATTTTAGGAGCATATACCATATAATCGATGGCTTTAGCACCAAGAGCGCCGTTTACCGTCAAACTCAACTTGGTTCCTTTTGCAAGAAACTCGGGAATGTACTTCATTCTCAAGTCATGAACTTCCATCAACCCGTCAAAGAGTTTCTGGTACTCAGCCGAATTGCGGTCTTTGATGCCCTTCAACAGGTTTTGGTGAATTTCAATGGCATCCAAGAAAGTGTAATAACGCAATGTCGGACAATCTCTCAACACCGCCATACAGGGCTCATAAGCATCCTTGTAGTTTTTGGCGTTCACAGCTTCGTGTGAAATACTACTGTTCGAATTACAGTCTTCTGTCTGTGCGAAAGCGCTGGTTACTCCACTCGAAAGAAGCACTACAGCCACAAGCGTCTTAATTTTCATTTTACTTTCTATTATTAGTTGTTATATAGTGTCTATTCGTATCCAATCAATCAACTTTACGCTTAAAGAACCAACGTTCATTGAACGTGATGCCTATGCACAGGCGCAAAGTATTTTCATCCAAAAAAGCCGCCGCAGTGCCCTTGGTCTTGACATACTGTGCCGATATGCTCACCATAGAGCGGGTTCGTGGAATTGGCAACCCGAATCCCGCCGTTATGCCATATTCATCAGCGGCCCGCTGTCCTTTTATCATATAATAAGGCTTCGAATAATAAGCCCCTATCCGATATTTCACGTAAGCCAAATAGCTTCTTCCCATCGGATTGGGGATATATTCAGCCCCCACACCTATTCGTGCCCGCTTGCAGAAAGCTTTTTCATCCTCATACACCACCTTGTCCCAATTCTGCAACATACCGTCCACACCTACCGTCAGGCGGTCGTCATAAACATAGGCAAGCCCCGCTCCCACAGTGGTCGGTATCCCATAGTCAGCCACGATATCCGTTCGTGTCACCGTAGTCCCCGATTCACCGGAATTTCCGTTTTGACGCAACTCGTAAGCCGTGTTCTTCAAGTTATGCCCCGGCGAATATACCGCGCCAAGCGTTACACTATGTTTCTTGCCCAATGGCTGTGTATATTGCAAACCAAAATCCAGTTTATAGCTGTGTATGTCCACCTGAGACTGGATAATAAACGGATAATTTGACGTGCTCGCCGGAAAACTCTCCTCCATGGTCCGCGTTATGCCTCCCCAAAGATACGAAATATTTGCACCAACAGAAAGATTTTTAAATATTTTAAAACCTGCACCAATATAAAGTTGATGCAAGCCCCCTTCTCCGCTGTATGTAGTGACGTAAGAAGCCGCCGAATTGTCAGAATTGACATACGACTGGCTCATATTATAACCCACATTTGCATACGGCAACATGCCGATGCTGACGGCCGCCCACCTGCTGGCACGGAACTGCATGGTGATGTAGTCAAAGCTGGAGTTCTTGGCATTCTGCTTCAACGTCCCGTTGCTGAAGTTCGTATTCTGCATAGAGATGCCTCCATCGAAAATAAATGTCAAAGAATCTACCGCTGTATAAGCCGCCGGATTGGCGAAGTTCACCTGATACTTGTCACGCAATCCATAGGCTACCCCTCCCATAGCCTTGCTGTTACCCGAACCTTGGTCGGCCAATTGCCCGTACCCATACCTTGTATAAGGCGAATTTGTATTGTTTTGAGCCACCGTCGCTCCGGATAGTAAAGTAAGCAAAAGCGCCAGAAGTGCTTGTCTATATCTTGTCATTATTATAGCCTAAAATTCTGTTTAATCCTTTTAAAACTAAAAATCTGTCTGCAAAGATGATACTTTTTAAGTTTGTATCAAAAGAAAAATCATCGCCGCCCGTTAAAAAAACCAAAAGTTCAGGATATTTATGTTTCATTTCCCTGATGTACCCTTCAATTTCATACCCCATGCCTTTCAGTACCCCGGCACGGATGGCAGTCTCAGTATCCTTGCCCAACGGCAGCAAGCGCCCCTCGGCCTGCACAAGCGGCAGGTGTGCAGTAAGGTGGTGCAACGCCTTGAAGCGCATCTGCATGCCCGGCGAAATGTTGCCTCCATGATAACGTCCCCGGGCGTCTACAAACTCATACGTGATGCACGTCCCGGCATCAATCACCAGCAAGTCCCTACCCGGGAAACGGGCATTGGCCGCCACCACAGCCGCCATACGGTCGTATCCCAGCGTCTGGGGCGTCTCATACAAGTTCTCCACCGGGAGCGGCGTATCCCTGTCCAGCCAAAGCAATGGAAAGGGCAAGCCTTTGAGAGACTTTGCCACCGCCTCCTCCAGGTCTATCACCGTCACCGCAATGGCCCTTTCAAACGGATACTTCCTGCAAAACTCCGGCAACCGCTCCAATGTCCGGTTTGAATCGAGAACCACTTCTTTCAGCTCGTCTCCGTCAAAAGCCGCCAGCTTGGCCACCGTGTTGCCTATGTCGATTACTAAATTCATATCAACTTAGCCTATTGAAAATGCGGTGCAAAAGTACGGTTTTCTTTTTATTCTAACAATTCCAGCTTGCCAAGTAGTGACAGATTGAGAAACTCATCTTACTCCTTTCAACTCCTCTTTCATCTTTTCTTTCAGATGAAAATAAGTCAGCAAGTCAAGCGCATTGAGGGTATCGTCCGCATCCCCACTGCGCCCTAATGCTCTATAGAACTTTATAACATTCCGATAGGCCCTGAATAGAAAGATGATATAAACAACAACCAAAATACCCACGCTGAACACAAGCGCGCAAAAGGCTATCAATGAATTTCTCTTGAACGCCTCATACTGTCTTTCGGCCTCGTCATAATCATGGTTCGTCAGATAGCCAAATTGTTGCAATTCCTCTCTGCTCCAGCCTCTCTCGCCCAAAAGATTGATGGCATACTCACGAAGCTCATCATCATAACCATAGCGCTTATAGTTCTTCACTACGTCCAATAGCTTGTCATTGTCAAATTTGTTTAGAATGCTATAATCTTCCATGCTACCTTAATTGTATGGTTGTTTTTTGTATTAAGGAACTAATCATATTTAACTTATACGATAAATGGGAATTTAGCGCGCGCAAGCGCGCTTTAGTTGGCGAGGGAACAAGTTAACGAGGCTACAAGGACAGTGAAACTGTCCAACTATGCTTAACCGCTGTGTGCCGCGCAGCGGTACCTGCGGTAAGAAGCCATCAGCAG
>CALUJC010000015.1 GCA_944320865.1 uncultured Bacteroides sp.
AGCTTCGCCCTGTCGAAAGCGTGCGGGCTGGAGAACAATATCTACATGCAGACGGGTCTTATCATGCTCATCGGCCTGCTGGCCAAGACGGCCATCCTCATCACCGAGTACGCAGCGACGCGCCGCCGCCAAGGCATGACGCTGGCCCAGGCTGCCGTGTCCGCCGCCGCCGTCCGTCTGCGTCCCGTGCTCATGACGGTGCTCACGATGGTCATCGGCATGTTGCCCCTGGTCTTTGCCTCCGGGGCGGGCGCCAACGGCAATGTCTCCTTGGGCACGGGCGTCGTGGGTGGTATGGTGGTCGGCACCCTCGCCCTGCTCTTCGTGGTGCCCACGCTGTTCATCGTCTTTCAGGCGATAGAGGAGCGGGTGATGCCTCGAAGGACGCACGGCGAATAGGTCAAGATATAGACTATTGTAAGCTGAAAATGTGTTACAAAAACAAGGATATGGACACGCGGATTGCTCTTGTGTCCCCCACGGGATTCTCGTTTGTCCCCCACGAGGGTCTCGTTTGTCCCCGACGAGGGCCTCGTTTGTCCCCCACGAGCACCTCGTTTGTCCCCCACGAGAAAACGGCCCTACAGATGGCTGTAGAGGGGGTTCTGCATACGACATCGTTTGTTGGGGCTTAAAAACCCTTGATTAAGATAAAGATTTACAATAAAAGATTATGAAACGAGTAAGATATATAGTGATTTTCGCTTGGGGCGCAATGCTTGCTTCGTGCGGCGTCTATACCCGATACGAGCGTCCCGCGCAGGCTTTGAACGGCCTCGACAGCCTTTACCGCCCGGAGAACCGGCCGGACACGGCACGCTCCCTGGCTTCCCTCCGTTGGGAGGAACTCTTTACTGATCCTTGCCTGCAAGTACTGATACGGCAAGGATTGGCAGCTAATGCCGACTTGCAAGTGGCCCGTCTGCAAGTGGAGGAGGCGCAGGCCACCCTCCGCCAAAGCAAGCTGGCTTATCTGCCTTCCGTGGACTTCGCTCCCGAAGGCGCCCTGAGCAGCACGGACGGGGGCAAGGCGCAGAAGACCTATAATGTCGGCGCGTCGGCCTCGTGGGAGATTGACCTTTCCGGCAGGTTGACCAATGCCAAACGCCGTGCCCGTGCCGCCCTGATGGAGAGCGATGCTTATCGGCAACTAATGCAGACGCAGGTCGTGGCCACCGTGGCGGACAGCTACTACACATTGCTGATGCTGGATGAGCAAATTCGCCTCACTGAGCAGACGGTGGAGAGCTGGTGGGAATACGTCCGCAGCCTCGAAGCCTTGCTCTTGGCGGGACAGGCCGACCGGGCGACGGTGGCGCAGGCGCGAGCCTCTCACTTGGCGGCGCAATCGTCATTGCTCAGCCTGCAACAACAGGCCATCGAGCAGGAGAACGCCCTTTGCGCCTTCCTCGGACAGACGCCCCGGCACATCGAACGCGGCGTGATGGGCGACCAACGTTTCCCGCAGTCGCTCAGTGTGGGCGTGCCGCTCGATCTTGTCGCCCGTCGTCCCGATGTCCGCCAGGCGGAAGCGCAACTGATGCAGGCTTTCTACACCACCAACTCCGCCCGCTCGGCGTTCTATCCCTCCATCACCCTCGGTGGTTCGGCGGGGTGGACCAACAGTGGCGGGGCGGTGGTCACTAACCCCGGCTCGTGGCTACTATCTGCCGTCGGCTCGTTGGTGCAGCCCCTCTTCAACCGGGGGCAGAATGTGGCCAACCTGAAGATTGCCAAGGCGCAACAGGAAGAAGCCCTGCTCCGCTTCCGGCAGTCGCTGCTCGACGCAGGCAACGAGGTGAACAACGCCCTGACGCAGTGCCAGACGGCACGCGAACGCCTCCGCCTCGACCGTGAACAAGTCACCCAACTGCAGACTACCGTAATGGACACGCAACTGCTGATGGACAACTCCGCCGACGTGAACTATCTGCAGGTGCTCACCGCCCGGCAGTCGCTGCTGTCGGCGCAACTGACGGCGGTGCAGGACAAATACGATGAAGCCCAAGGCGTGATAGGGCTTTATCATGCCTTGGGCGGGGGATTGGAATAGGAAATGAGAATGAGAACCTAAGCCTTAATCTCTCTTCATAAATTTCAAAACTGGTAATAGCAGCCGCCTGGTCCGTGAGGGATAGGGCGGCTTTTTGGTGCTTTATAAATGCTACTTGTTGATAAGACGACAGTAAGGTAATACTTTGCCTTGTTCGGCGGGAATTACGTTGAAGGCTACGAAGCCATTGTCCGATTCAGGCTCTAAGAGGGTAACCAGCAGATTTCCACCTTTCTGACGGACAGGTACCAGGTAGCTGCCAGGCGGGAAAGTCTTGGTTTCGTGGATAATTTTTGTGTCGACTTGTATGGGATGTATCTGTTCCCATTCTTCGGCAGCTCGATTGCAGCTTTCCACTTGATAGCTCTCCACTTGGCATTTCAAAGGCTCCTTCAATGTCTGGACTTCTATGCCGAGTGCTTTTAGCTTGTTGACAGCCTTTCGACAAGAGGCGTGAAAAAGATAAGCATCAGGACGTCGGCGGGTCAGTGTTGGCACCGGAAGTAGGGCGTCTAAGGCAGGAAGTGTTTTAGTGAAACGTCGTCCTGTGTGTTGTCCTATGAAGCGGATGGGGCAATCGTGTATGGTCGGTTGAAATGTGACGGTGATGTCTCGTTTGCCTTCCAAAGTCTCTTGATTGGCTAAGGCAATGCATTTTTTTAAATCTTCCCGATGGATGCAGGCAGTGCGGATAGCATCGTAGGCGACGATGAAACCACATTCTACGCGTTTGTCAAATAGATTTCGTCCCATTCCTATGCCTTTGATTTCGATGAATAGCGACACGGCATTGTTCAGTCCTTGCCATGTGGAACTGGATTGCGGACTTTTGGCTGCTTTTACCGCATAGAGTGTATCGTTTACCAAGCGAGGCGTGAAATAACAACTTGATGTATAGCCTTGTTGTTGGAGCGCATCCTTGGCTTGTGCCAAAAACAGATGTTGTGTCAGCTGGCGCAAGGTACTAACTATGTTGGGATGTCCGCTAGGCAGGAATAGTACATCATAGTCAACTTCGGCGGACAATCCTTCATCAAGATGAGCAAATTCTTGACGATTAGGACGAAATTCGTGGATGTCAAGAGCTATATCAGGATTCCAATGCAAATAGGCGCGTTTCAGCAAGGAGGTTACTGGATCTGTTAATTTAGTTTGGTCTCGATTCAAATCCAATCCACTGCCGGAGTAACGGCTTTGCTTTTGGTAGCCATAAGGATTGGCCACAGGCACCAAAGCAATATTTGTTTGCTGGAGCAAGGCGTTTGCTGTAGAATCGTGCAATAGATGGGCAGCCAACATGCAGATTGCTTCCACCCCTGCTGGTTCATTGCCATGCAAGCCTCCTTGTATCCAAAGTTTGATTTTTGTGGAATCACTCCCGTTTCCAAAATACAGGATAGGGATGTCTAACCCTTCAGGTGTTTTTCCTATTGATGAAAGATATACCTGTTCGCTGTGTTGCTTGGCTAAGCGTGATAAATAATCTTCTATTGTTTGCAACGAGGCGAAACCATCTTTATTCGTTACTAAAGCAGGTGTTTGGTAATCTTTAGGAGAGGGTTGCAATAACAGAGGAATGGCTGCCATACCCATTTCGATGGATTGATGCCCTACACCTTTTACTATTATTTTACGCCATCGGCATCGCCATTGGTGGCTTGTAGCAAGCTTTTGTATATAGTTGTAGAAGGTATTTCCTCGTTCGTATCGGTTACGTCCTTGAGCTTCGGCTTCGGGAGTCTTACGTAGGTATGATTCTCGAACGGTATCACCCGTAGCCAATTGTAGCACAATATCTTTTTGCAGATATTGTTTCAATTGTTCTTGGTCGATATAAGGGATGTCTTTTACACCATAGGGATAAGCTTTTGTCGTATCGGGAAAGGTGTACCAGCCTGGACTTCCGATGATAGCCCTCCGTATATAAGGACTGTTGTGTACCAACATGAAGCGTTGCACGAACTGGCCTCCCGCTGAGTGACCATATATGTTGTAGCAGCCAAGTTCATGCTTGGTTATCTTGGCTATGTATTCATATATTTTGTCTATAAGTACAGGGGTCAATTCCTCACGTTTTTTGAAAGTGCCAGCTTTTATATTCATTACTCCGACTTCTTGATAGTCGTTCAACGGATACATATCTTTGTCAAATTGAGGAATGAATACCATGAATTGTTTGGTTTGTGCCTCTTTTGCCCATGCTTCTAATAAATAGGTGTAGTTGCGGTCGGCTCCTTGAAACACGAAAACGATAGGCATTTTTGTAATATCTCCATGGGTAGGTATATAGTAGTGCACATCAATAGGTTTGTCGTCAAATGGTTTATATTGGTTATAAACAAACATGCCTTCGCCGGTCGGCAAAGAGCTTGTACCCTGTGTTTGTGCATTCGCTTTGCAAAAAAACAGTGATGTGGATAATAGTAGTAAGATGATTGTTTTCATGCTTCGTATCTTCCTTTATGTAAAATAGTTTGTTGTTTCATCATGATTTCTCCCTTTGCCATGACATCTGTCAATTGCAGAATGTCTTTATCGAGCACGCATAAGTCTGCATCGTAGCCTGGAGCAAGGCGTCCTTTGGTCTGTAAGTGCAAATTCTGTGCAGGGTTGGCTGTTATCAAGCAGATAGCTTTCTCCAAAGGCAGATCGCACTCTTTTACCAGCAAACGTGTTTCTTGCCAGTTTAAATCAAGTGGAGCAGGCCGATAGGTAACAACGTGGGTAACAGGGTCTGTTCGTTTCACTCCTCCATGTCCATCACTGGAGAAAGTCAATTGCTCGATGTGCACGCCTTTTTCCAAGGCTTGCATGACGGCAAGTCGAGGAAGAGTGAAGCGGGTACCTCCGGTTGAGAAATCTAACCTCCCTCCTAAGCGGGCAAATTCGAGACCTTGTTCAAACAAGGCTTCAGTTCGTATCATATGGGTGGGTGAAAGGTAAGAAACCAAAGTGGGGTATTCGTGGGCAATGTTTAACAATTTTTCTATACCTTCAGGCAGGTTGCCCAAGTGTATGTGCAAGATACCTCCTTTGCCTGAAGTGAATCCACCGAGCCGTACTTGGTTGATGAGGCGTAAAATTTCCAGTTCTTGTGGAAACGAGCAACGGTCGTCACTTAATGCGAGTTTACATCCAATTACTTTGTCGATGAAAATCAAATCTTCAGCTACGCTTCCTGTTAATGTCCGTTCGGGCAAACCATAATAGCTGGTTAGCATGTAGGCTGTTAGTCCTTCCATGTCCAAAGCTTTTGTTTTAGCGTATAAAGTCCCCAGTTGTTTTACAAAGCCGTCGGTACCCAAAAGGCCTACTACGGTCGTAGTCCCGCAGGCTATCAATTCGCTTACGGTTACTTCGGGCACTAGCGAAGCATATCCCTGTTGCCCTCCTCCGCCAATGATGTGTACGTGTTGGTCTATAAAGCCGGGTGTTACGATGTTTCCTTCCACATCGATAGTTTCTATACATAGTCCGTCTATGCGGATGGATTTATCTATAAGCATTATCTTTTCTCCTCCCACCAGTATATCGTTTATTCCTAAGTGTTCTGGTGCATAGATGTCTGCGTTCTTTATAAGTTTGAGTGATGATTTCATTGCATAACTATTTGTGTTTGTCATTGTGTAATAAAATGATATCCGATTAAGAAAAGAATGCTACCTATTAGGGGAGGGGCATTCCTTTTGGCCAGTTCAATGGGAGATACCTCTGCTACACCGGCTATGGCAACAATAACTCCTGCAATAGGTGAAGCTGCCCGCCCCATGCTGGCTGCCAGTTGCAAAGGTAGTACTAATACATAGGCGGGAAGTCCTAATTGCAATGCTATGGTAGGTAGCAGGGGACCGAAAGAGAAAAAAGCTGCATTACCACTTCCCATAAGTATGGCTGCACTGAAGACAATGAGTGCAAAGACTGCTGCAATGGCCATACCGGGTAATCCGATATGGGAAGAATAACCTACCAACGAATCCACAAATCCTAAGGCAATAAGCCCTTTTGAGAAAATTTCGGAGGCTACAATCAGTGTTACCACATTAGCAAAAGATTTTCCCATACCTTGCCAGAAACTGCTTGTGGCGCTAAATGCCTGGCGTAAACTACGCTTGTGTATTATAAAGGCGATTAGTGATATTAGTAAGGAAAAGAGCATCGCTGTAGTGGTATTCAAAGCTACTGGGGGATGAATGAGCGATACGTAAGGTGAAAATATGATCAGTAATGCCAAGGGTAGAATGGGGAAAACAGCAAAAAATAAAGGAATGTCGGGTTTGCTTGGTGGCTCGGGAAGTATCATGTTTTTCCCTTTTCCCCTTTCAGCCTGTTCTTTTTTGTCGAAATAACGGTTGCTGAGATAGAATAATAGCATGACAACCAATAAGGTCGGCAGAACCAAAGGCAGTTGATGTACAATGAAATACTCTACGTTGCTTTTCTCTATCAATTGGGCTGCTAATGCCGTATTGGCAGAACCCGGACCTTGGTCAAAGATAGTTGCTGCGGCTATGACCGATAAGGCAGTCAGTCTACTTACCCCCAATCCTGTCAGAATAGGGTAAACCGAAGCTACTAAAAGTAGTCCTAATCCAGTGGCGGATGGAGTGGTGATGAATAGCATCTGTCCTATAGGTATAGAAAGCAGAGCGGCTGCATATGGATAACGGCGGAAGATACGTAAAGGTTTGGTAGATAGATAAACCAAGGTATCTGTTGCTTTGATGAAGTTCATGAATGCCACATATCCGCCGATGGTCATAATCATCAGCCCGGCACGTAGGAAGTTACTGGAGAAGGTTTCTTCGATGTTTTTCACTAAGTCGAATGCTACATTGCCGGTCGGATTCCCAAGCGTAGGAAGTGGGAATCCGAGGGCAAATGCACAGATAAGCATTCCGATGCCGGCGCATAACAGGACGCCTTGCGGATTTAACCGATGGTATAATCCGAAGGCTGTCACTGTTATGAACGCCAAACATAAGATAAAGGCAAAACCGGACATAATTATTATAGATAACCTGGGTTGTTTTCCAATTGACGCCCG
The DNA here is from genome assembly GCA_944320865.1 of uncultured Bacteroides sp. Classification (GTDB taxonomy): domain Bacteria; phylum Bacteroidota; class Bacteroidia; order Bacteroidales; family Bacteroidaceae; genus Bacteroides. Next base: position 7,098 of record CALUJC010000015.1, read on the forward strand.
GTGTTTGAGTCAATAAACTCTTGCGGGATGGGGAATAATACTGGCGTGTTGTAATCGTTCATGCCACGCGCATCCCGTCCCGTGATTTCGTTCAACTGACGGGTACGGCGCTTGAAGTAGTTATTTACATCACGTTCATCACCTCCGTTTTCTTGACTTACGCGTATAAGTGTGTGGCGTCTTTCTTCTTCCGACAATAGTTCACGGCTCCTTTCATCCAAAATCAGATCCAATCCTCCATTAATAAGGTCTGTTTCCGTAATACTTACTGCATTCGAACGATTACGGATGGCATTAATCCATTTGATGGCATCGGTATATTGTCCTGTCTTGTATAAGGCTTCCGCGTACAGCAAGTAAGTATCGGCCAGGCGAAGGTAAACGATGTCTTGATAGCATCCGTCCTTGTCCCCATTAGCAATCAGTGGCGGTACATAGTCCCATTTACGAGTGGTTGGCCAGTTGTATTTTTTAATGGTAGTTTTGGTATCGTCCAGCATTTCGTTAGTCACAATGGTGTCTATCACCGCTTCTCCATTATAACGGAATTCTCGAAGCACACCGTCGGCATCTCGTTCATTGATTGTCCATACCATAGCATAATCAGAGATGCGGTCATCGTTGGTACCTTGTCCCTTATAATTATAGAGACGTAATGCGCCTCGCGAGGGGACACAGCGGCCAGCACCTTTGCCGCCATTGTTTATCCAAAATGCTTGAGGCCATGTGGCTGCACCGCTGGTATAGTCAGGGTCTTCCATATTGCTCTTGTTAATGATGCCATCGTTTGAGTAATAATTCTTGTAGGTACTCTTTATGTAGACTTCGGCTGTTCCCCATGCACTGTTCTCGGTCTCGGTGTTCACGAAAGCATAAAGTACTTCCATGTTTCCATCAGCGTACATGGGGGTACGGAATACGTCTATGAACGGACAGCCGGGATTGGAAGCATTGTCTCCAAAGCGCTCTGTCATCAGTCGGTATTCAGTACTTTCTACCAAAGGCTTCAATACTTCGATGGCTTTTTCAGGTTGAGCCATGGCCAGGTAAAGTTCTCCCAGATAATGGCGTGCCATGGCACCGGATATTTTGCTGTTGTTTTCTGTTCGCATCGGTAGATTGTTTATGGCGAATGTCAGGTCTTCTTCCATCACGCCACGGATTTCTTCCACGGAATTTCTTTCCCAGTCATTGCGATAATTCAATCCGGTAATTTCTTCTGTAGACAAGGGAACTGCTCCGAATGAATAAGTCAGATGCCGGTATGCCCAAGCGCGGAAGAAGCGTGCTGTAGCGATGATTTCGTTTTTATGCTCTTCGGCTTCTGTTCCTGTACCTTCCCAGTCGATACCGCTACCTTCGGCTCGTGAAATGACCATGTTGGCTGTATTGATGATTCGATAGCACCACTCGAATATGTTTCGGAAGATTTGCAAGTCTGTTTGGTTTATCTGCGAAGGATAATACAGGAACTTGAATTCAGAGTGAGAGTTGTTGCTCCACGAATTGTCTACACCGCTTCCCCAAGCAGCGTGGAGCACCAAGGGAAGTCCTCCGCCCAATGCATCTGCACGTCGATATTCATTACGCATCATGCCATAGAGCGCTGTGTTCATGGATTTGAATCCTGTATAACTTTCCAACAGATTTTCGGGATAAAGTGAAGCATGGGGATCTTCTTCAAGGAATTGAGATTCATTGCATCCGCTTATGCTTGCCATGATAAGCAGAGAAAGCAGTATATATTTAATTTTGTTCATAACTTTGATGTATTATGTTTGTGGTTTAGAGTTGAACTTTCAATCCAAAGGTGAATGAACGCGTTGGAGGAGTAGCCAATTGATTACTTATGTATTCAGGATCTATGCCTGTCCAACTGGTCCACGTAGCTAAATTCTTAATGTTCATGTACACTTCGAGGCGATCTAGTGTCACTTTTTTCAGCCATCGTTGTGGGAAAGTGTATCGCAATGTGATGTCCTGGATTCGCAGAAAATCCGTCTTTTCATAGAAACCGGCATCCAAGGGATTAACGGATGTGTCAAGTGAGTTTTTGGGATATTTGTTCGTTGGATTTTCTGGTGTCCAAAAATCCACCATTAGTCTGTTTTGACGATAAGAACTTGTGCTGACGCTCAATAATTGATTGTTTGCTGTTTGCCCAAGCTGTGAAGTTAAGAAGATACTTAGCGAGAAATTCTTGTAACTGAAAGTATTCGTTAAGTTCATATTAACTTTGGGAATAGCAGAACCGATGATTTCTCGGTCGTCTGTAGTGATTCCATTTATTCCGTCTTTGTCGTGGTATTTTACATAACCGGGAATAGAATACTGATAGTTGGGGTCTTGTGGACTGTTAGGTTTCGATGGGTCGGTAAGCTGCCATACTCCAATGATTCGGTAGTCGTAGTTTACGCTGATAGGTTGGCCAATGAACCAGCGTGATGCCACGTCATCCATCGGCTTCCCATTTTCATCGTAAAGGCCTACGTTCACAATTTCAGATCGGTAATGGGAAAGATTGAAGGTCGTAGACCAATTGAAATCTTTAGTCGTGATGTTGTTAGAGGTGATTTGCAGTTCAACGCCTCGGTTTTTAGTCTCACCTATATTTTCGGTGATACTGCCTGTTCCGTTAATAGTCGGAATAGAGCGGCTGAGCAACAAGTCTGTGGTGCGTGACCAATACATATCAAACGAACCTTGCAGTCGTCCGTTCCATAACTGGAAATCAATGCCTGTATTGATGGAGCGTGTTGTCTCCCAACCTAAGCCCGGTGATGCTAGTTTGGAAGGATAGAAACCTAAGGCGGGCGTGTGGTCATCGTTTAAATAGTTGAACGTAGAAAGTTCTGGCAAGGTAGTATAAGCACTTACTGCTTCGTTACCGTTCTTACCCCAAGACAGTCTGTACTTTAAGTTTGTAAGAACTTTGGAAAGAGAGCTGCTGTTGAAAAAATCTTCATTGGAGACATTCCATCCTAAGGCCATAGAAGGGAATATACCGAATTTAGATTTGTCGCCGAAGGCTGAATATCCGTCCCGGCGTGCTGTAGCTGTAAACAGGTAGCGACTGTCGTAGGAATAGTTCACACGCAGCATCTGAGAAATGTGATTTTGCTTCACGTAGCTGGAGCTCCCCGATGCAGTACCGGCTTTATTCATTTGATAGTAGTACATCACGTCGTTTGGAAAGTTTTTCCCTTCCATTGTGTTGCCTTCTTTCATATAGCTTTGGGCGGAGTATAGGCCGGTGATGAAAAGGTGATGCTTTCCGAAGTCACGTACATAAGAAATGATGTTTTCAAGAATCCATTCCTCCGAGTGCCAGTCATCTGTGTTCAGAATGCCATTGGAACGTGCACCATAGTAGGTATCCATGCCTTGGTATTTTTTCCAACTGCTGTTCTCATAGGTATAACCTGTGTTCAGTTTGTAACTTAATCCTGGTACAAAAGGCAATTGCACTTCCAGTACATTGTTGGTGATGACTTTGGCACGAATGTCATTGACCTTGTTGTTGAGATCGCTCAATGGATTGACTGCAAAGGCTTCACTGGAGTCTTCCCAGGCAGCAGGGCGTATGTTGCCTTCTTCGTCATAAGGTTCAGCAAGTGGATTCATTTTATAAGCACGATAGATATCCGCATTGCTTCCACTTCTGTCGTAGCGACCCAATTGTGTACTGGTGGAAAATTTTAACCACGAGGTAATGTCTTGATCAAGGTTCAGGCGTATGTTGTAGCGTTTAAACTGGTTGCCTACTGCTACGCCCTTCACATTGGTGTAATTAAAAGAAGCAAAATAACGCGTTTTCTCCGAGCCGCCCCGCAGGGAGATGTTGTGTTGCTGCTTGACACCGTTTTGAGTCACCAAATCCAGCCAGTCAGTACTTCTACCACTTTCGTGCATGCGCAGTTCGGTGGGAGTAAGTGACCCGAGCCAAGGTTCAGGATTGTCTTCGGTAGGAGGGGTTGTATTGGCTGCTTCAAGGGCTTCGGTCTTGTACTTCCAAAACTCTTCACCATTCATCAGGTTTGGAAAGTTGATAGGGGTATCTATCGTGACGTACATGTCGTAGGCAATGCTCACTTTGCCTTTCTCTCCTCTTTTTGAAGTGATAAGAATGACGCCATTGGAGCCGCGTGCGCCATAAATTGCTGCAGAGGATGCGTCTTTCAACACTTCGATAGATGCTACGTCGTTGGGATTGATTTCAGACCATGGTCCATCGAAAGGAATGCCATCCAAAATGATGAGGGGCTTGTTGTTGGCGGTAATGGAGCGTTCGCCACGAATACGCGTGTTTGAAGAAGAGCCTTCGGCATCGGTGCCCGTTACTGAAATATTCAGACCGGGTACTGTGCCTTGCAGCGATTGGATAAGGTTGGTCTGTGGACGGCTATTCAGAGCTTCAGTATCAACTGAAGCCACAGCACCTGTCAGATCTGATTTGCGTTGTACGCCATACCCTACCACAACTACTTCGTCCAGCAGTTCAGTATCTTCTTTCAATACAATGTTCAGGGTACTTCCCGTTACTTTTACCGTAGTGGTCACGTAACCGATGTAGCTGATTTCCAAGGAAGCATTGAATGGCACGTTGTTTAGGCCGAAATGCCCGTCGATGTCGGTGATAGTGCCGGTACCATTACTGCCCATGAGCTGAATGTTGGCACCGATTACTGGTAAGCCGGCTTCATCTGTGACGGTTCCATTAACATTGATTGCCTCTTGAGCAAATAAGTTGCCGGAAATCAATAGTAAGAAAGCCAGACATACAAAGGTAAGTGTCTTACAACTTTTCATGATGATTGTTTTTTGAGGTTGATTTATTAGGTTAATTATTTCGTCAGCAAAATTATTGCTTACCTTTAGTTCTTGTTTGCATAGGTAAGTAGATAGGTAAGTGCAAGTAGAATTAAATATGCTGATAATAACTGAATTATATATCTATTAATTCCCGTGTCGGTAAATGGGATGCTAAGTAAAGGTAAGTGAATTATTGCTTTAAGGGAAGGAAATAGAAAGAAATTAGCCCATGGATAGAAAGGTATATTCGAGGATATATAAAAGAAATAAAATACTTGAGTCCTTTTATAGAGGAAAGCAAAATTTACATGATAGCATCATTACGTATTCCTTTGGTAGTAACCTTGTAATGATTGTTGTAGTACGGAAATTGCGATATTGGTGTTATTATAGAAGAAGGACTTTCTTTAATCCTTTTGTCCTAACGTTCTGACAGCTTGCAGAAATTCGTCTTTAGTCATTTTCGTTTTGTTGCAAGTGCGCGAACGGTTGTTGTAAATGGTCTGCAAAGAGCACTGTAGAAGTTGGGCTATTTTATTACTGTCGGTAATGCCTAAACGTATGAGAGCTTGTATACGTAGTTCCGTGTTAAGTTCACCAGGTTTGACAATTATTTGTTCTTCTGGGCGTAACAGGGCGTTGAAGTCAGTTACAAAAGTGGGAAAAAGGTTTAAGAATACGGCATCGAAGCTGGCATAGAAAGCTTTTTGGGCATTATTGGTCATTGCATTTGAATTGACTAACTTGTTCACGTCTTCTATCTGCCCGACCTTTAATTTACGGCTCATATTCTTACGAAATTCTTCTATTTTATTGATGTAGAGAGAACATAGTGTAAACACATATCCTATATAGTCCTCCTTGATGCGATTAGCTTCTTTTAGTTGGGCGTTGACTTTCGCTAATTCGGTATTTAGCATCATAAGTTGCGAGTTGGTCAGTTCTACCTCTTGGTAAGCCTGTTTAAGTGCTCGCATACTGGATTGCTGGGTCTGGTTCGCTTCATCCAATTGGGAATTAACTCGTTTTAATTTATTGTTTTGGTTTCGGTTAATGAATAACAGGTAGCATAGAATGAGTAAAAGAATGGTTACTGCTATCAACATATAACGCAATTGTCGTTGTAGAACTCTTTCTTGTTCTACGTAGGCGCTATGAATGTGGCTTTGTAGTTCAGATAGTTTGATGACTCTCACTCGGTTGTGAAATGCCATAGCCTTCTGCGAACAGTAGGTGATGTAGGTATAGGCACGGTCAATATCCCCGTATTGGAATAAGTATTCTGCTACTGATTGCAGGGAACCGGCATCTCCGTTGACGCTGCGGATATCAGCCATGGCCGATAAAATAAGATTTTCCAAATATTTCATCTCGTTACCTTCCTCTCGATAGATAGCTGCCAGATTGAAGGTCGTGATAGCATACTTGCGGCTATTGGGGGTGTACAGTTTTTTGTGACTTTCCAGCACTTGCTTCACTTGTTCAATTTGGGGTGTGCCAAGAAAACGCCACACTCTGCAATTCCAGTATCGGGTTTCATCGGGAGTGGCTGTGTGGAAGATAGAGTCTTGATAGTTTTTCTGTAAGGTATTATAGTGGTTGAATAATTGGGGGTTGTCACTCGAATAGTCTCTTAAGCGAGAGTAGAGTGTACTCATCTGCCCGAAGTATTTGGAACGCAATCGGCGTGTTAGTTTTTCCGGACAGATATTACTGATTGCTTTTAGTGCTTCAGCCAGTAGTCCGTTAGCGGTATAGGCAAAAGATAGTTCAATTTGGGCTTCGGCCAGTTTGTCTGCATCGCGCAACTGAAGGGCAATGGCTTGATTGAGACTGGCAAAAACGATGGCGGAGTCAGCGTTGTATGTGCGGTATTCTTGATAGAGCTGTTGGTTAATGGAATACAGTTCCTTCCAGTCTGATGTGGAGACACGTTGTTTTTTAAATTGTTCTATGCGTTTCTCCTTAATGCTGACGAAATAGTCATCAAGCATTATCAAACTGTCCAATGCATTTAACAGACTGTCATTTGCTTTAATGCAGAATTTGCCGTCTGCCGGTTGGATGCCGACAAACGGACAAACCACCAAGGTGAACCATAGAAGAATGCCTTTCAGTACAGTCATACTTTTATCGAGGTTTACAGCCCCAGCACGTCCGTCTGCCGGGTCAGCGGCTGGTTGCCGTATTGCCCGTTCAGGTTCTTCAGTTCTTGGGGGGCGAGCTCCATGCTTTTCTTCACGTCTTCCACCGAGCCGTCCTTGTCGCCTGCCATCAGTTTGGCGCGTCCGCGTTCCTGGTAAGCTTCGGCGAAGTTGGGGTTCAGCTCAATGGCTTCGTCAAACAGGCTGATGGCTTCCGTCGGCTTGTCTTGGGCAATGTACAGGCGGCCCAGGCACAGGAAGGCCTGCTCGTTGAAGGGGTTCAGGTCGGTGACCAGGCGATAGTCGGCTTCGGCTTCCTCTGCCTTGCCGGTGGCTTCTTTCAGCTTGCCGCGCAGCAGCAGGGCGCTCTCGTCTTCGGGGTTGGAGGCCAGTATGGCGTCAATGTCTTCTGCCGCCTCCTTATATTGTGCCATTTTGACCAATGCCTCGGCGCGCAGCAGACGGGCTTCGGTGAAGTCGTCTTTCAGGGCGATGGCTTTGGTGAGGTGGGCAATACACATCAGGTCGTCGTGCTGTCCGCCTTCCGCCTTGCCCAGCAGGTAGTGGGCCATGGCGTTGCCTTCTTCAATGGCGATGGCCTTTTGGGCTGCTTCGGCCATGGCGGGATAGTCTTCCTGCATGTAGCACACGTTGGCCAGGGCCAGGTAGGTCGCCACGTGGGTAGGCTCGAGCTTGGTCATGCGTTCCAGCAGCGGGCGGGCTTCTTCGGTCTGACCGGCCTGCATGTACACCTGTGCCAGGTATCCCATGGTCTCGAAGTCCTCCTCAATGGCCAGTGCCTCGGTGAAGCACTTGATGGCGTAGTCGGCACGCCCCATGCGTTGGGCGCGCATGCCGTCGTATTTGAATATCTCAAAGTTCTTTTTCGCGGTTTTCTGCTTTTCGGCTTCGGGGTTTTCCGGCTTGCCTGAGAAGAATGATTTAAAGAATCCCATATCTGTATTGCATTACTGTTATGGGGGCAAAAGTAGTGATTATTTTTTGAGTAGCAACATCCCGTTCTCTGTAAAGATGCGTTCTTTCTCTAAAAGTTGGCGCAGGGCCTTTGCTACGCGGTCTTTATCCTCTGCCAGCCGTCCGGCCACCATGGCCGGGGTCATGGCCTGCTCTTGCAGCAGCCGGATGATGCCGGTTTCCAGTTCCCGGTCTGTAGGCCCTTCTTTGGCGTGCCGGGTGCGGTGCCGCAGGCAGGTGTCGCACACCCCGCAGTTGTGCTCGTTCTTCTCGCCGAAGTAGTGCAGCAGCAGGCGGCTGCGGCAAATGGTGTCGTTGTCCGCATAGTCCAGCATGGCGTTGATGCGCTTCTCGTAGCGTGTCTTGCGCTCTTCATAGGCTTGCGGGGAGATGTGCAGTTGCTTGGTGTCTACCCGTCCGCGGGTGTAGATGATGTAAGGCGTCTTCTTGCGCGGAATGTAGCTGGCAATGTGCAGGCGCGATAAGTGCAGGAGCAGCTCGTATACCCTGTTCCGCGTCAGCCCCGTGCGTGTAGCCAGCGACTCTTCGTCGATAAACGTGTAGTCGGTAAACAGCCCTGTGTACGAGCGGAGCACGGTCTGTATCAGCAGGTCCATTTCATCTCCCATCTCCTTGAGCTTGTATAGCTCATCGCGCCGCAGGGTGAACAGCAGGCGCGAGGCATTGTCTTGCTCGTCGGTGTACTCCAGGTAGCCTGCCCGGGTCAATATCCGCAGTGCGCTGTCCACGGGCACGGGGAAGTACTTGAACTTGCGGCAGAAATCTTCTATGTCGAACTCCTTCACGCAGCCCTGCCCGTCGCCCATGGCCATCTGGTAGTAGTATTGCAGATGCTCATATACATCTTTTATATAGTCTTTTTGCGGAAAATTGTCGGGGATGCGCTTCAGCAGGGTAGTGCGGTCCGACTTGGCGTAGAGGATGACGGCATACGCTTTCTCGCCGTCGCGCCCGGCCCGTCCGGCCTCCTGGAAATAGGCTTCGATGGAGTCCGGCAGGTCCATGTGGATGACAAGGCGCACATCGGGCTTGTCGATGCCCATGCCGAAAGCATTTGTGGCCACGATGACGCGGCTTTCGCCCCGCTGCCAGCGCTGCTGGCGGATGTCGCGCGTGGCGTCGTCCAGCCCGGCATGGTAGAAGTCTGCCTGAATGCCTGCCTCCTGCAGCAGGGAGGCAATCTCCTTGGTGCGCCGGCGGTTGCGCACATACACAATGGCGCTGCCCGGCTGACGGTTCAGAATGTGCAGCAGTTCGTCGGCCTTGTTCTCGGTGCGCCGCACCACGTAGGCCAGGTTCTGTCGCTCAAAGCTCATGCGGAACACATTCCCCTTGCTGAAGTGCAGCTGCGTCTGGATGTCCTTCACCACCTCGGGCGTAGCGGTGGCGGTCAGCGCCAGCACGGGCACGCCCGGCAAGAGGTCTCGTATCTCGGCTATCTTCAGGTAGGCCGGGCGGAAGTCGTAGCCCCATTGCGAGATGCAGTGGCTTTCGTCCACCGTAATCATGCTTACCTTCATGCGGCGCAGCTTGGTGCGGAACAGTTCGGTGTCCAGCCGCTCGGGCGAGATGTAGAGGAACTTGTAGTTGCCGAATATGCAGTTTTCCAGCGTGGTCACTATCTCCTCGCGGTTCATGCCGGCATAGATGGCCAGTGCCTTGATGCCCCGTTGCCGCAGGTGTTGCACCTGGTCTTTCATCAGCGCTATCAGGGGGGTGACCACCAGGCACAAGCCATCCATTGCCAAGGCGGGCACTTGGAAGGTGATGGACTTTCCGCCGCCCGTGGGCATCAGCCCCAGTGTGTCGTGCCCTTCACCAATGCTGCGGATGATGTCTTCCTGTATGCCCCGGAAGCTGTCGTATCCCCAATACTGCTTCAGTATGGCTAAGTAATCGGCTTCCTGCATCCATCAGTTGGGTTTGATGTCCTCAATCTGCAGTTGCACTTCTCCGTGCTTGTGGGTATTCTCCTCGATGGTGTAGCAGATGTCGAACGACCGCTTGGTCTTGATGTAGCGCACGTGCGAGCTTTGCCCGAAGGCTATGCCGTTCATCACATTGTTCGACTTGTTGTCCACCAGCTCCAGCTTGATGTGTTCCTGGTCGCGCCCCACTACCTTGCTGGTGCCGTAGTCGTACACCCGGTGCGTGCAAAACACCGGTTTGGCATTCTCCGGCCCAAAGGGATTGAACTTCTTCAGGTCGGTGAAGAACTTATGTGTGATGTCCTTGAAGTCTATCTCCGCGTCGATGTCGATCACGGCGCTGGTCTGCTCGGGCAAGATGTGCTGCGACACAAACTCCTCGAAGCGGCGGGTAAAGGCAGGCACGTTCTCCACCTTCATCGAGAGGCCGGCGGCATAGGTGTGTCCTCCGAAATTCTCCAGCAAGTCGCGGCAATACTCTATGGCCTTGTACACGTCGAAGCCCGACACCGAGCGCGCCGAGCCCGTGGCCAGGTCGTTGGTGCGCGTCAGCACTACGGCGGGGCGGTAGTATATTTCCGTCAGCCGGGAGGCCACGATGCCTATCACCCCCTTGTGCCAAGCCTCGTTGTAGATGACGATGGAGCGGCGGTCGTCAAAGTTATCCAATGCCGAGACAATGCGGTTGGCCTCCTCCGTCATGGTTTTGTCCAGGTCTTTGCGCGTCTCGTTATACTGGTTTATTTGTCCGGCTTTTTCTATGGCTGCGGGAAACTCCTTTTCTGTCAGCAAGTCCACGGCCTCCTTGCCGTTCTGTATGCGCCCCGAGGCATTGATGCGCGGGCCAATTTTGAACACGATGTCGCCCACAGTGATTTCCTTGTCCGCCAGACCGCACACGTCGATTATGGCTTTCAGCCCCACGCTGGGGTTGCTGTTCAATTGTTTCAACCCATGGTAGGCCAGGATACGGTTTTCGCCCATGATGGGCACAATGTCCGAGGCGATGCTCACGGCCACCAGGTCGAGCAGGGGGATGAGGTGGTGAAACTCTATGCCGTTGCTCATGGCAAACGCCTGCATGAACTTGAACCCCACGCCACACCCCGACAGGTGTTCGTAGGGATAAGTATTGTCTGCCCGCTTGGCATTCAATATGGCCACGGCCGGCGGCAGCACCTCGTCGGGCACATGGTGGTCGCAGATAATGAAGTCGATGCCTTTCTCTTGCGCATAGGCTATCTCCTCCACGGCTTTGATGCCGCAATCCAATACAATGACCAGCTTGACATCCGTCTGGGCTGCATAATCCACTCCTTTCATCGACACTCCGTATCCCTCGTTATAGCGGTCGGGAATGTAATAGTCGATGTTGGAGTAAAACTGTTGGATAAACTTGTAGACCAGCGCCACTGCCGTGGTGCCGTCTACGTCATAATCTCCATAAACTAAAATTCTTTCCTTCCTTCCCATCGCCTTGTTCAAGCGCTCCACGGCCTTGTCCATGTCCTTCATGAGGAAGGGATTGTGCAAGTCGGGCAATTGCGGACGGAAAAACTTCCGGGCGGCAGCCGTGTCCGTAATGCCCCGTTGTACCAGCAACCTGCCCAGGATAGGACTGATGCCCAATTCCTTTGCCAGTTGTCGGCTCGCCTCGGCTTGTTCGGGTGTAATGGGACGATAATTCCATTTGTGCGTCATTATATATGTTGTTTTTTCTTTTTCGGTAGCAGGAGGCGGTGAAGGCATTCTTGGCACTTCTCCGCCAACAAGGTGTAAAGGTACGAAAAAGTATCGGATTTCTGTTGAAAATAATATGAAATCTTCTAAACGCCTTTTTCTCCTGCCGGCGTTTTTTATATTATTATTACCGTCGGCTTCCATCTTGTTTTATGGCAGTCCCTCCATGTTTGCACGATCCTTTCATTGTAAGTTCTTGGTAAACGAAAAACTCATAGCTACCTTTATTGTTCAGCGTGACAGAACGAAAGTTTGCCGGTACTTTCCGCCCCCTCCCTTTTCTGAAGGCAAACTATACAAGTATGGAAATGTAAACATATTAGAAACTCTTGCATTCTTCGTGCCAAAATTCATAAATGTTTACATGGGAAAATGCAGTTCTTCTCATTTCGTTACAAAAAGTTATTCTTTAATCACCTGTATTACACTATGAATCAATATGTTGATATACCAAACTCGCCTCAGCGTCATACTTCCTCCGACTCTCCTCCGATACAAGTCCGACTCAAGTCCGATAATCCATGGGCGTATTGGGTCGGAGGTGGACCGTAGAAAATACGGACATGTCCGGGAGGAAATAGGTGGATGATGGCCTTTGAGATAGATTTATTTTGTAAATATTTCTTTTTGCAGTCGTGGTATGTTTGTGTTTTTGCTTGCCTTAAATTTTTATTCTTCACTGAATAAAGTTATATTTGCCTGTCACATAAGAGGAGGTATACAATGGATTTTTTAGAATTAGTGAAGCTGCGTCATTCCGTGCGCCAATATTCGGCACGGGAGGTGGAGAAGGAAAAGTTGGAGTATGTGCTGGAGTGTGCCCGCCTGGCGCCTTCGGCGGTAAACAAACAGCCTTGGCACTTCTACGTGGTGCAGGGGGCTGAAGTGAAACGGGCTTTAGACGCTTGCTATGTCCGCGAGTGGTTTGCGCAGGCTCCGTTGTGCATCGTGGCGTGTGCCGACGACGGGCAGGCGTGGGTGCGCTCTGCCGATGGGAAGAATCATGCCGACATCGACGTGGCGATTGCCGTGGAGCACATTTGCCTGGCTGCCGCCGCCCAAGGGTTGGGTAGCTGCTGGGTCTGCAATTTCGGCGTGGAGCAATGCGCGCAGGTGCTGCAGCTTCCGGAAGGCCGCCGGCCGGTAGCTCTTATCCCGATAGGCTATCCGCTGACGGACGAGGTGCCGGCCAAGGGAAGGAAAGGTATGAAGGAGATAGCCACTTGCTTATGAGAAGTGACGGGTTGTGGAGCGCCTTTGGTGCCTGCTTGCTGTTGGCCTTTTGTGCCTGTAGCGGGGCAAGGATGGACTTTGAAAAATGGGATGCCTCTTTTGAGCATCGCTATAGCTTGGCTTCCACTTCTTTGATGGAGCAAGAGCTGATATTGGGACGCCCGTTCATGTTTAAGTATGCAGATTCATCGTTGTTTGTCTACGATTATTTGGCCGACAGCCTTTTTGTTTTAATTGATTTAAACGACCATAACCGGGTCTATCGTTTTGGACAAAGAGGGCAAGGGGATAATGAATTTGTTCAGCCTACGGGTTGCTGCCTGATGCCGGCTGACTCTGTAATAGGTATATACGACTATCCGAGAAAACAACTGCGTGCCATCAATCTTAGGCAGGTGAAACGGGGAGTGGCGGAGTTTCCGGTGTGCTGGCGTGACACGCTTCTTAGTGTAGAGGTGTATCCTACTGCTTATAATAATTATGTAGGGAAGGGCTTTTATGAACATAACATGCTGAGCCTTACGGGCGATGCCGCAGGGCGAAAATACTTCTTTGAATACCCTTATCGGGATAGCCGTGAGCAGGATATTCCCAACCGCCTGCGTGGCATGGCTTATCAAGGCTCACTGTGCGTCAATCCGTCTTTGAATCGTTTTGTGTTTGCTGTTGGTCATGCACCTATCTTGATGCTTTTCTCCGTAGACGGAAGTGAAATAAAGAAGAATTATGAATGGATAGGCGGTTATCCGGAATACAAAACGGAGGTGACAGAGCAGTATTCTTCGGCTCCTATGAGTGCTGACAATATTAACTCGTTCATTGATGCGTATGCTACAGATAAATATGTTTACTTGCTTTATTCGGGGAAAACTGCCCGTGAGGCAGATGTGAGAGCATATGAGGGGACAGCGGTGTATCGCCTGACGTGGGAGGGACATCCGGTTGACAAGTTGGTGTTGGATTGGCCTTCTACGCGTATCTGTGTCTCTCCCGACGACGGTGTGCTATATAGCATGGCAAACAAGGGTGAAATAGAGATTGTGAAGTATCTGCTGAAAAACATAGTTTAGTAACACTGTCCGTTTTGTTGCTTTTCTTGCCTGAAATGGCTAATTTGCGCCCCATTAAAGTTAAGCGGCACTCAAGGTGCCGGAATTATTCACTCTTAAATACTGACATATCATGAAAGTATATCAGACGAATGAAATCAAAAACATTGCTTTGCTTGGCAATGATGGCTCGGGAAAAACCACTCTCACGGAGGCGCTGCTCTATGAGAGTGGGATTATAAAACGTCGTGGCAGAATTACTGCCAAGAACACAGTCAGCGATTACTTCCCGGTGGAGCAAGAATATGGCTATTCTGTGTTTTCCACCGTTTTCCATGTGGAGTGGAACGGGAAGAAGTTGAACATTATAGACTGCCCGGGCAGCGACGACTTTGTGGGAGCTGCCATTACGGCGTTGAACGTGACCGATACGGCCATCTTGTTGCTCAATGGCCAGTATGGCGTGGAGGTAGGTACGCAAAATCATTTCCGCTACACTGAAAAGCTGGGCAAACCTGTTATTTTCTTGGTGAACCAGTTGGATAATGAGAAATGTGACTACGACATGCTGGTGGAGCAGTTGCGGGAAATCTACGGCTCGAAAGTGGTGCCTGTGCAATATCCGCTGGCTACGGGGCCTAACTTCAATTCGTTGATAGATGTACTTTTGATGAAGAAATATTCGTGGGGACCCGAGGGTGGCGCGCCTACGATAGAGCCTATACCTGCCGAGGAAATGGAGAAAGCCACTGCCTTACATAAGGCACTGGTGGAAGCTGCCGCCGAGCATGACGAGGCATTGATGGAGAAGTTCTTTGAGGCTGACTCGCTAACCGAGGATGAAATGCGCGAAGGTATCCGTAAGGGATTGGCATGCCGTGGCATGTTCCCTGTGTTCTGCGTATGTGCAGGCAAGGATATGGGTGTGCGCCGTTTAATGGAATTTTTGGGCAATGTCGTGCCTTTTGTGGACGAGATGCCACCGGTACACAACACACGTGGTGAAGTGGTTAAGCCGGACTCCGAAGGACCAACCTCATTATATTTCTTTAAGACAGCAGTAGAGCCACACATCGGTGATGTGCAGTACTTCAAGGTGATGAGTGGCAAGGTGCACGAGGGTGATGACTTTACAAATGCTGACCGTGGTTCGAAAGAGCGCATTGCGCAGATTTATGCTTGTGCCGGTGCCAACCGTATCAAGGTGGAAGAAATGGTGGCAGGTGATATAGGCTGCACCGTGAAACTGAAGGATGTGCACACGGGCAATACCTTGAACGGAAAGGGCGCAGAAAACCGCTTTAACTTCATCAAGTATCCCAACTCCAAGTATTCGCGTGCCATTCGTCCGGTGAATGAGGCTGATACGGAAAAAATGATGGCGATATTGAACCGCATGAAGGAGGAAGACCCCACATGGGTGGTAGAGCAGTCGAAGGAGTTGCGCCAGACCATTGTGCATGGTCAGGGCGAGTTCCACTTGCGTACGTTGAAGTGGCGGTTGGAGAATAATGAAAAGCTTCAAGTTATATATGAAGAGCCGCGTATACCTTATCGTGAAACTATTACCAAGGCAGCTCGTGCCGACTATCGCCACAAAAAACAGTCGGGAGGTGCCGGACAGTTTGGCGAAGTACACCTCATTGTTGAACCTTACTACGAGGGTATGCCTGCGCCCGATACTTACAAGTTCAACGGTCAGGAATTCAAGATGAATGTGAAAGGCATGGAAGAAATTCCGTTGGAATGGGGCGGAAAGCTGGTATTTGTGAACTGCGTAGTAGGTGGTGCTATTGATGCCCGTTTTATGCCTGCCATACTGAAGGGTGTGATGTCGCGCATGGAGCAAGGCCCGTTGACGGGTTCGTATGCCCGCGACGTGCGTGTCATAGTGTATGATGGTAAGATGCACCCGGTAGACTCCAATGAAATATCCTTTATGCTGGCCGGGCGTAATGCTTTCAGCGAGGCATTTAAGAATGCCGGTCCTAAGATTCTGGAACCCATTTATGACGTTGAAGTGTTTGTGCCTTCGGACAAGATGGGTGACGTGATGAGTGATTTGCAAGGCCGTCGTGCCATGATTATGGGCATGAGCAGTGAAGCCGGTTACGAGAAGCTGGTTGCCAAGGTGCCTTTGAAGGAAATGTCATCTTATTCTACCGCGCTCAGTTCGCTGACCGGCGGACGGGCATCGTTCATCATGAAGTTTGCCAGCTATGAGTTGGTTCCGAGTGATGTACAGGAGAAGTTGATTAAGGAGTTTGAAGCTAAGCAGACAGAAGAGTAAGCATTCTGCAGCGATAAGATGAACGGGCAGTGAGGGGCTTTTGGGCGCTTCGCTGCCTGTTGTTTTGCTATGCCTTGTACGGCGTGAGGCAATGGAATGTGCCTTTTTAGTTAATTTACTAAAATCGCCGGTTAAAGCAGGTTAATGTGTTAGGATTGTTAATTAGGAGTTGTTAATTTTGCCGCTATGAAAAAGTCAACTATATGGATATTGGGCATTGTGATGGGATTCTCCTTCTTGAGCCTGTTGTACCTGCAAATTAGGTATATAGACGACTTTGTGAAGATGCGTAATGAACAATTCGACGAGTCGGTGAAGCGGGCATTGATGGCAGCCTCAAAAGATGTGGAGTCGGAGGAGGTGGAACGTTGGTTGCGTGAAGACATTACGGAAACGGAACGGAAGGCGTGGGAACAGTCGCAGAATAATGGTGTAGTACAAACCCGCCGGTTCAGAATGACTACGCCCGATGGAACAGTCAGTTCGTCCATTGAACTGAAAACGTTCAGCAACCAGCCTTCGGAGCTGCCTCGTGCCATGATTTCGCGCAAGCATGGAGTCAAGACTATTCCACAGACATCGCGTTCTATTGCGGACATGATAAAGAACCGTTACCTTTATCAACGTGCGCTTGTGGATGAGGTGATTTGGCAAATGGTCTACAAAGCAAAAGATAAACCGATAGCGGAACGTATTAATTTCAAGAAACTGGATACGTATATAAGTTCGGGGCTGATAGATAATGGGGTGGACTTGCAATACCATTATAAGGTTATAGATAGTGATGGCAGGGAGGTGTACCGCTGTTCGGACTATAGTGATGAGGGAAGTGAGAACTCTTATTCGCAGCCTTTATTCTTGAATGACCCACCGGCGCGGATGAGTGTGATGAAGGTACACTTCCCGGGGCGGCGCGATTATATATTCAGTTCGGTGAGTTTCATGATACCGGCGTTGATATTTACAGTAGTATTGCTGATAACGTTTATTTTTACCATATATATAATATTCCGACAGAAGAAGCTGACGGAAATGAAGAATGACTTTATCAACAACATGACTCATGAGTTTAAGACGCCTATATCGACCATATCATTGGCTGCGCAGATGTTGAATGATCCAGCAGTAGGCAAGTCTCCGGTCATGTTTCAGCATATATCGGGAGTTATTAACGATGAGACAAAGCGTTTGCGCTTTCAGGTGGAAAAGGTATTGCAGATGTCAATGTTTGACCGACAGAAGGCTACATTGAAGATGAAAAAACTGGATGCCAACGAATTGATAACGGGGGTGGTCAATACCTTTGCTTTGAAGGTGGAGCGTTATAATGGTAAGATAGAAACGGAACTGGATGCGGAACAATCCATGATTCTTGCCGATGAAATGCATATTACGAATGTGATATTCAATCTGATGGATAATGCCGTAAAGTACAAGCGTGCTGACACAGACCTTGTACTGACGGTGAAAACTTGGAATGAGGCCGGGAAACTGATGATTTCCATTCAAGATAATGGAATTGGCATAAAGAAGGAAAACTTGAAGAAGATATTCGAAAAGTTCTATCGCGTGCATACGGGTAATCTGCATGACGTAAAAGGATTCGGCTTGGGACTGGCTTATGTGAAGAAAATCATATCTGACCATAAGGGAACTATACGGGCAGAGAGCGAGCTGAATGTGGGAACTAAATTTATTATAGCATTACCACTATTAAAAAATGACTGATATGGAAGAAAAACTTAGAATTTTATTGTGCGAGGACGATGAGAACCTGGGCATGTTGTTAAGGGAATATTTGCAGGCAAAGGGTTATGCTGCGGAATTGTATCCCGATGGGGAGGCCGGCTACAAGGCTTTCTTGAAGAACAAGTATGACTTGTGCGTATTCGACGTTATGATGCCGAAAAAAGACGGCTTTACCTTGGCACAGGAAGTGCGTGCCGCAAATTCTGAAATACCTATTATCTTCCTTACGGCAAAAACGTTGAAGGATGATATTCTGGAGGGCTTTAAAATTGGTGCTGATGACTACATTACCAAGCCATTCAGCATGGAGGAGCTGGTGTTTAGAATTGAGGCCATATTGAGGCGTGTGCGTGGCAAGAAGAACAAGGAAAGTAATATCTATAAGATTGGCAAGTTTACTTTTGACACGCAGAAACAAATACTTTCAACTCCTGAAAAGCAGACGAAGCTGACGACTAAAGAGTCTGAGCTTTTAGGCTTGCTTTGTGCACATGCCAACGAGATACTTCAACGTGACTTTGCGCTGAAAACCATTTGGATAGATGACAATTACTTCAATGCGCGCAGCATGGATGTATATATTACGAAACTTCGCAAGCACTTGAAGGAGGATGATTCGATTGAAATCATCAATATCCATGGCAAGGGGTATAAATTGATTACACCGGATCCTGAAGATTAATAGAATGTATTTCGTGGAGTTATAAAAAAGGCGATGCAAACTTTGCATCGCCTTTTTTATAACTCTTTTAAGATATTAATCGGTAATTCGTTTGTTAATAACAATGTAAGACACCCAACCGATGATAATCAGTACCATGCAGGTGCCCAAGATTGTATTGTTGTTAACGTTTTCAGTGAATGAGCAAGCAATCAATATGGCTGCTCCCACCAGGATCAATATCAGTCCCAGATTTTTTAATAAACCTTTCATTGCGTGTGTATTTTAATAGTTATTATATCATTCTGAAAAACTTGTCACAAAGAAAAGCATAATTCTTTAACAGACGAAATTATTTGTGCAAAAAATCTATTATTCCGTGTAATTTATTGGATAAAACAGAAAAAAACATCAATAACTTTGTCTTTGGCTGAATTTGGGGCTCTTGGAAGAAGACTTTTTTAGAGCCTGTTTAAATTTTGCTCAGCCTCATTTTGAGGGCTGTTTTCGAGGATATTTTTCTGTTGTCATGAGGAGCGTAGCGGGCTACGTGACGAATAACAACAGGAAAAGAGACCGGAAAGAGGCTCAAAAAGGGGCTGATAAAAACTTAAAAGAGGAAAATTTAAACAGGCTCTTAATCTTTCGTATTGAAGAAGATTTTGCGTAATACATCTTGCCCGATGGTCAATTCTTCTGCTGTGATACCTTGCAGGGCTTCCTGTAAAGTTTGCTGGGTGACGATATGGGCTTGCTCTTCTAATCTTTTCCCTTCTTGGGTAAGGTGGATTAGGTTGATGCGGCGGTCTTTTTTATCAGAAAGGCGAAATACCAGGTGCTGGCGTTCCATATTGTCAATGAGCCGTGTCATGCTTGGCTTGTCTTTGAAAGTGGCATTGCACAGTTCTTGTTGCGTTACTCCATCTTTTTTCCATAAAAAGATAAGAACGGTCCATTGTTCGGGTGTGATTTCCAAGCCAATTTTACGGAAATTGCGCGATAACTTGCGGTTGATGGCCGCTGACACTTTTCCGTTAAGGATGGCAAATATGAGTTGAATATCGAAATTGAATTGTTCTATCATGAAATTATTGTTTAAGCAACTTTGCAAAGATACCCCCAACTTGCCATAAATCCTATAATAAGGAATAAAAAAATGGCAAATGTTTGTAGTTCAAAATAAAATGCCTATCTTTGCGCCGCAAAAAATAAAGCATTACAAATTAATTATTGTTTAAACGTATGAACCAATACGAAACCGTTTTCATTTTAACTCCCGTTTTGTCTGATGTTCAGATGAAGGAAGCGGTAGAGAAATTCAAAGGAATCTTGACGGCTGAGGGCGCCGAGATTGTAAATGAGGAAAACTGGGGACTGAAGAAACTGGCTTATCCTATCCAGAAGAAGTCTACTGGTTTTTACCAGCTGATTGAGTTCAATGCAGAACCTACTGTGATTGAGAAATTGGAAGTAAACTTCCGTCGTGATGAACGCGTAATCCGCTTCTTGACCTTTAAGCAGGACAAGTATGCTGCTGAATACGCTGTTAAGAGAAGAAATTTGAGAGCAACTAAAAAGGAGGATTAAATCATGGCACAACAAGTTCAATCAGAAATCAGATACTTAACTCCGCCTACCGTAGACGTGAAGAAGAAAAAATATTGCCGTTTCAAGAAAAGCGGTATTAAGTATATTGATTATAAAGATCCCGAATTCTTGAAAAAGTTCTTGAATGAGCAAGGGAAAATACTTCCCCGTCGTATTACCGGTACTTCGTTGAAGTATCAACGTCGTGTGGCTCAAGCAGTGAAAAGAGCACGTCACTTGGCTTTGCTGCCTTATGTTACTGACTTGATGAAATAATAAGGAGGAGATAGTATGGAAATAATATTGAAAGAAGACGTAATCAACCTGGGTTACAAAAATGATATTGTGACAGTGAAGTCTGGCTATGGCCGTAACTACCTCATCCCGACAGGAAAGGCTGTTATTGCTTCGCCGTCTGCAAAAAAAATGTTGGCAGAGGAGTTGAAGCAACGTGCTCATAAACTTGAGAAAATTAAAAAGGATGCTGAAGAGCTGGCAGCCAAGCTGGAAGGCGTTACGCTGAAGATAGCTACGAAGGTTAGCTCTACGGGCACAATCTTCGGGTCGGTTGGTAATATCCAGATTGCCGATGAGCTTGCCAAGTTGGGGCATAACATCGACCGCAAGCTGATTGTAGTGAAAGACACCGTTAAGGAAGTTGGCAACTACACGGCAGTAGTGAAGCTGCACAAGGAAGTTTCTGTAGAAATTCCGTTTGAAGTTGTAGCTGAAGAGGCTTAATGATAAGATGACATAAGATGGAGAAAGGAGGCATTCCTTAGGGAATTGCCTCCTTTCTTGTTTTTGGAGTATGGCGCATACACATAAAAAAAGTCTGCTCATGCTTGCGCATGCCAGACTTTCAATACTTCTGCAAAGACTTGCGCCTTCGCGCTCTTTTTATTCAGCTACTTGTGTGCTGTCGGTCTTCACGCTGTCGGCTTGTGCGGCAGGTGTAGCAACTTCGGCTTCAGCAGCCTGTTCTGCAACAACTTCAGTAGCATCTGCATTGGCAGCTTCGGTTGCATTTTGTGCAGCCTTGTTGCCACAAGAGGCGAAAGATACGGCCACAATTGCAGCGGCCATCAAAACTAACTTTTTCATTTTCCTTTGCTTTTAAACTTAAATAATAGTCGGTTTTTAAAAACCTGGGCAAAGGTAGACTATTTTTGTATACGTTGTTCTGTTTGCACCATTTTTTTTGAGAAAATGCGTACCTTTGCCCGCAACGATATTCTGGCTGCTTATGATTGATACAAATCTGTTTCAAAATAAAACTGCTGCCTACTATACTTTGGGCTGTAAATTGAACTTTTCTGAGACATCTACTATTGGCCGTATTTTCCAAGAGGCAGGTATACGGACTGTTCGCCGGGGAGAGAAGGCTGATATTTGCGTGATAAATACCTGCTCGGTGACGGAAGTTGCTGATAAGAAGTGCCGGCAGGCCATTCATCGCTTGGTGAAGCAGCATCCGGGTGCTTACGTGATTGTGACAGGTTGTTATGCGCAACTGAAGCCTGACACGGTGGCTGCCATTGATGGGGTGGACGTGGTGCTTGGTGCCGAGCAGAAGAAAGATGTGCTGAAGTACTTGGATGATTTGCAGAAACATGATGGGGCAGGGCTGGTCTTTACCTCGCCGCTGAAGGACATCCGCACGTTTGCACCGTCCTGTTCACGGGGTGATAGAACTCGTTTTTTTCTGAAAGTACAGGATGGATGCAACTATTTCTGCTCATATTGCACTATTCCGTTTGCTAGAGGGCGCAGCCGCAACGGTAGTATCGCCTCCTTGGTGGAGCAGGTGCGCCAGGCCGTTGCTGAAGGAGGCAAGGAAATTGTATTGACAGGTGTGAATATTGGCGACTTTGGACACAGTACTGGTGAGACTTTCATCGACTTGGTGCAGGCCTTGGACCAGGTGGAGGGTGTTGAGCGTTACCGCATTTCATCCATCGAGCCCGACCTGCTCAGTGACGAAGTCATTGAATTTGTGGCGGGTTCGCGTAGGTTCATGCCCCATTTCCACATTCCGTTGCAGGCCGGTTGTGACGAAGTGCTCAGGCTGATGCGCAGACGCTATGATACTGCCCTCTTTTCCCGGAAGATTGAACGGATACGGGCACTGATGCCCAATGCCTTTATCGGTGTGGACGTCATCGTGGGGACGCGTGGCGAAACAGATGATTATTTTGAACAAACCTACCGCTTCCTCGACAGTCTCGATGTCACTCAGCTGCATGTATTCAGTTACTCTGAACGGCCTGGAACACAGGCTTTGAAGATTGACCTCGTGGTACCGCCTCAGGAGAAACACCGTCGAAGTCAACGCCTTCTGGCACTTTCCGACCGGAAAACGCATGACTTCTACGCCCGCCACCGAGGGCTGACCATGCCGGTGCTGCTGGAGCGCTCCAAGCCCGGCCTGCCCATGCATGGCTTTACACCTAACTATATCCGTGTGGAGGTGCCACGCAACGATGCGCTGGACAACCGTGTGGTGGCCGTCCGGCTGGGCGATTTCAATGCTGACGGCACGGCTCTGTTGGGAGAAATGAACGGTGAACGGTGAAGGATATGGATAAGATTGCCGTCGTAATATTGAATTGGAATGGGTGCGACATGCTACGCCACTTTCTGCCCTCCGTGCTCCGTTACTCGGCAGGCCACGGGGTGCGCGTGGTTGTGGCCGACAACGGTTCGACCGACGGTTCGGCTGAGGCAGTGCGTACTGAGTTCCCCCAAGTGCAACTTCTGCTGTTGGAACAAAATTTTGGCTTTGCCGAAGGCTACAACCGCGCCCTCGCGTCGCTGGAAGCCGAGTATGTGGTACTGCTCAACTCGGATGTCGAGCCGACTCCGGATTGGCTCCGTCCGATGGCAGACTATATGGATGCCCATCCCGAAGTGGCGGCCTGTCAGCCTAAAGTGCTGGGATATAGACGGAAAGATTACTTTGAATATGCCGGTGCCTGTGGAGGATTCATTGACCGCTACGGCTATCCCTACTGCCGCGGCCGGGTGATGGATGTGGTGGAGCGTGACCAGGGGCAGTATGACGCACCTATTCCTGTGTTTTGGACTACGGGGGCGGCCATGTTCATCCGTTTGGCGGATTATCGCGAGGCCGGGGGACTGGACGGCCGCTTCTTCGCCCACATGGAGGAAATCGACCTTTGCTGGCGCCTCCGTTCCAGGGGGCGCGGGCTGATGTGCGTACCCCGAAGCGTGGTGTACCACGTGGGCGGTGCAACGCTCTCCAAGGGCAGCCCAAGGAAGACCTTCCTGAACTTCCGAAACAATTTGCTGATGTTATATAAAAACTTGCCCGATAAGGAGCTGCGCTCAGTCCTCCGTGTCCGCCGGGTGCTCGACTGGCTGGCCGCCGCTGCCTTCCTGGTGCAGGGTCGGGTGGGGGACTTCCGTGCCGTGGTTCGTGCCCGGCGCGAGTATCGCCGCATGCGCCCTTTATACCGTGCCGCGCGGGAGGAGAACCTGCGTGCCGTGCGGCTCAACGATATTCCCGAACGGCGCCGTTTCAGCCTGCTGTGGCAGTACTACGTGCGTGGCCGGAAATTCTTCTCCACGCTGCCTTCGCGCTGAACTGTCAACTCGACGCCAGCCCATAGGCAGTCTGCTCCCATAGGGGGATTACGCTTGCGCAGCGTTAGCCGCACCTCGGTAACTGTCTGGAAATGGGATAGTATGGCATCGACCATCCGCCTTGCCACGTGCTCCAGCAGGCCGGAGGGAGTGTCCATTTCGCGGCGGATAAGGTTGAAAACTTCGGCGTAATTCACCGTATCCGTTACGTCATCTGTCCGTGCGGCGCGGCCGATGTCTGTACGCAGGCGCACGTCCACGCGATACTCGTTGCCTACCTCGCGTTCTTGCTCTGCCACTCCGTGCCGGGCGAAGAGACGGAGGTCTTCAAGAAAAATATAGCTGTCTGTTATCATTAGTCAAGATGTATTTCTGGGAATCTGCCCGGGCAGTCTGAAAGAATCCGCCGGGGTAGTTGGAAAAATCCGCGCGGGTAGCAAAAATTACCCGCGCGGGTAATGCTGACTACCCGCGCGGATTTTTCGGTGCGCCTTGGCGTGTGCTTCAGGTCAGCCGCAGCGCGATGCGCCGCAAGTCTTGCAGATGAGGCAGCCTTCCTGATAGACCAGCGTTTCGTTGCCGCAGTTGGGGCACTTTTTGCCCTTGGCCTCAGTGCCGTCCAGCACGTACTTCTTCAAGGCGCGCTCCACGCCGTTCTTCCAGGTGTTGATGCTTTCGCTGTCCAGCTGTAGGGAGCTGACGAGCTTTATCACTTGCTCGATAGGCATGCGGTAGCGCAGCACGCCGGAGATGAGCTTGGCATAGTTCCAGTATTCCTTGTTGAATTTTTCGGACAGTCCCTCGATGGTGACCTTGTATCCGCGTTTGTTCTCAAACTGAAAGTCGTAGTGCTTGCGGCCGTCATCGTCGTAGTTCTTGATGATGTGGCCGGTAGTGACGCTCTTGGGCAACACGATGCCTTCGTCGTCGTCCAGTACTCCGGTAAAAATCTCGTATGGATGTCCGTCCATCAGTCCTACGAAAGCCACCCATTTTTCCTTGTTGTTCTGGAAGCGCACCACGTCGGCCTCGAGCACCTTGGGGCGGGTTTCCACCACCGTGGGTGGCTTGCAAGGAGGCAACTCCTCGTCTTTCTTGTCGTTCTTGGTGGAAATGAGCACGCCCGAGCGCGAACCGTCGCGGTACACGGTGCAACCCTTGCAGCCCGATTGCCAGGCTTCGATGTAGAGGCGGTTCACCAGGGCCTCGTCCACATCGGCGGGCAGGTTGATGGTGACGCTGATGGAGTGGTCCACCCAGCGCTGTATGCGCCCCTGCATTTTTACCTTCATTAGCCAGTCCACGTCGTTCGAGGTGGCCTTGTAGTAGGGCGATTGCTTCACCAGCTCGTCTATTTCGTCTTGCGTGTAGCGTTTGGCCGGGTTGTAGCCCTTGGCCTCCATCCAGGTGACAAACTTGGGGTGGAACACGGTGTATTCCTCAAAGGCGTCGCCCACCTCGTCCACGTAATCGATGTGTACGTTGGTGTCGTTGGGGTTCACCTTGCGGCGGCGTTTGTACACGGGCAGGAACACGGGCTCGATGCCCGAGGTGGTCTGCGTCATTAGGCTGGTGGTGCCCGTCGGGGCGATGGTAAGGCAGGCAATGTTGCGGCGGCCGTATCTGGCCATCTCCTCGTACAGTTCGGGGTCGGCCTCACGCAGCCGGTTGATGAAGGGGTTGTTCTTCTCACGCCCCGTGTCGTAGATTTCGAATGCCCCGCGCTCCTTGGCCATGGTGACGGACGAGCGGTATGCCTGCAACGCGATGGTGCGGTGTACTTCTTCGGAGAAAGTGGTGGCTTCCTCGGTGCCATAGCGCAGTCCAAGCGCGGCCAGCATGTCTCCCTCAGCAGTGATGCCTACACCGGTGCGGCGTCCTTGTCCGCTCTTTTTATAGATTTTCTCCCACAACTCGCGTTCGGTGTGTTTTACGTCCTCGCTTTCAGGGTCGGAATCCACCTTTTCCAATATGCGTTCTATTTTTTCCAGTTCCAAGTCGATGATGTCGTCCATGATGCGTTGTGCCAGGACCACGTGTTTCTTGAACAAGTCAAAATCGAAATATGCATCCTCCTTGAACGGGTTTATTACATAGGAATAAAGGTTGATGGCCAGCAGGCGGCACGAGTCGTAGGGGCACAAGGGAATTTCCCCGCAAGGGTTGGTGGACACGGTGCGGTAGCCCAAGTCGGCATAGCAGTCGGGTACGGACTCCCGGATGATGGTATCCCAGAACAGCACGCCCGGTTCTGCCGACTTCCATGCATTGTGTACAATCTTTTTCCACAATGCCGAGGCGTCGATGTCTTTCTGCACAATGGGATTTGCCACGTCGATGGGATACTGTTGCGTATAGGGTTTCCCGTCAATGGCTGCTTGCATGAAGGCATCATCCAGTTTTACCGATACGTTAGCCCCCGTCACTTTACCCTCCGTCATTTTGGCATCGATAAATGCTTCCGAGTCCGGGTGCTTGATGGATACGCTCAGCATCAGTGCACCACGCCGTCCGTCTTGCGCCACTTCGCGGGTAGAGTTGGAATAACGTTCCATGAATGGCACCAATCCTGTGGACGTAAGAGCTGAGTTCTTCACCGGTGAACCTTTGGGGCGGATGTGTGATAAATCGTGACCCACACCTCCACGGCGTTTCATGAGTTGCACCTGTTCCTCGTCAATTTTGAAGATTGCCCCATAAGAATCTGCTGAACCATCTATGCCAATCACAAAACAGTTGGATAGGGAAGCTACCTGATAGTTGTTGCCGATGCCAGTCATCGGGCTGCCTTGGGGTACAATGTACTTGAAGTGGTCGAACAGTCCAAACAGTTCTTCCGCACTCAAAGGGTTGGGATAACGCGCTTCGATGCGGGCTACTTCATTGGCTATTCTCCAATGCATGTCTTCCGGGGACTTCTCGTAGATGTTTCCGAAAGAATCTTTGACTGCGTATTTGTTTACCCAAACTCTGGCAGCCAATTCATCGCCTTGAAAATACCGTAAGGATTCTTCGTAGGCTTCGTCATAAGAGTAAGTCTTCTTTTCCACGATGATTGTAGATTAGATGTTTTTTGTTCACTAAGCATTAAAGTGTAGAAGCTATGCTTGAGTCAACAAATGTGTTTGCAAAGCTATGAATGTTTTTCTGTTTGGCAAAATAAAAAGGAAAGTTTTTCTCGAGAAAGCTTAATGTTTTCCAATTATGCTAAGCAATATATTGATTTATAACATAGTAATATTTTCTATTCTGCAAAAAGTTTTCCAAAAAGAGAAATCTTGATTATCTTTAGTTTCTTATTTTATATTATTGCTGATAGAATGGAGTCCTTTTTTCAAGAGGATGAGATGATATATGTGATTCTTTTCTTATATTTGCCAAAAATAAACGTAAAATGGAAAGTTTGAAACAAAGAAGAACAATCAGAAAGTATCAGCAAAAAGATATTTCTGTAGAACTGTTGAATGATTTGCTTGAAACGGCCTTCAGGGCTTCTACTGTTGGGAACATGCAAGCCTACAGTGTGGTTGTTACGCGCGATGCTGTCCGTAAGGCAAAACTGGCGCCGGCACATTTCCATCAGCCTATGGTAGAAAACGCCCCGGTGGTGCTGACCTTTTGCATTGACCTGCACCGCTTCAGCCGGTGGTGCGAATGCCGTAAGGCAAGCCCCGGATATAATAATTTTGAGTGGTTTGTAACCGGAGCTATTGATGCGTTGCTGGTGGCGCAGACTTTTTGTGTGGCTGCCGAGGAAAAAGGATTAGGTATCTGCTATCTGGGCACTACCACCTATAATCCCCAAATGATTATAGATGCATTAGAGCTGCCCCAATTGGTATTTCCTATCGCTACAATTACTGTGGGCTGGCCCGATGAATGTCCCAATCAAGTAGATCGCTTGCCTATTGAAGCCATTATTCACGAGGAAACTTACCATGACTATTCCGCCGAAGACATAGATCGCTTATATGCTTATAAAGAATCGTTGCCCGAAAACAAGCAATTTATTCTTGAGAACAACAAAGAAACTTTGGCACAAGTATTCACAGACGTCCGTTATACCCGCAAAGACAATGAAGCCATGTCTGAAACTTTGTGGAAAGCTATGAAAGCGCAAGGCTTTTAAATAGTGAGGGGCACCATGCGGTTGTCAATGTATCCGCGTAGTGCTCCTTTCACATGTCTATTTATCCCTTTCTTAAGTCGGCTTGAATTTCTTCCATTTCGGCGCGGAAGGTCTTGTCTACTTCTTTCAACTCCTCAATTGTTTTGCAGGCATAAAGCACGGTAGAATGGTGCTTGTTGCCGATGAGTTTTCCTATTTTAGCCATGGAAAGGTCAGTATGGCTTTTGGCCAAGTACATGGCAATTTGCCTGGCTTGCGCCACTTCGCGTTTCCGCGACTTGGAGTAGATTGCCGAAGTCTCTAACCCGAAATACTTGCATACCGTGTTGATGATATCATCCATCGTAATTGTTTTGGCTTCGTTCTGTGTCACCTTGCGCACAATGCGTTGAGCCAATTCCAAGTCTACATCTTTATTATATATGGTGGCATGTGCCATAATGGAAATGATGATACCTTCTAAATCGCGTACACTTTCACTTACATTCTCTGCAATGTAATTCACCACCTCAGGAGGAAATTGTAATCCGTCGCGACGGATTTTATTGAGCAGGATGTTTCTACGTAATTCTACAGTAGGTTTTTCCAGTTCGGCTACCATTCCCCATTTGAAGCGTGTGATGAGTCGTTCTTCCATCCCTTGCAATAACATGGGCGAGCGGTCGGCAGTAAGTATCAGTTGCTTTCCGTTTTGATGCAAGTGGTTGAATATGTGAAAGAAAGTGTTTTGCGTTTTAGTGGCACCAGCAAATTCCTGGATATCATCAATAATCAAAACATCTATTTTTTGGTAGAAAGATATGAAGTCGTTGAATGTATTGTTGCGCACAGAATCAGTATATTGCACCTGAAAGAGATGAGCTGATACATATAGTACCAGCTTTTCAGGGTAAAGTTCCTTGATCTTTGTGCCGATAGCATTCACCAAATGAGTCTTGCCCACACCCGATGCTCCATAGAAGAATAGCGGATTGAATATCGTTTTCGCCGGGTTGAGTGCTACAGCTTCGGCCACACTGCGCGATAGCTTGTTGCTTTCTCCTTCAATAAATGTGTCAAAATTGTATTCTCGGTTCAGATGCGGGTCAATGTCCGCAGGAATGGGAGCCTGAGGAATATTTTTGGTTTGTACATTGGTTACGGGTAACGTCGTGGTATGAGCTGCCGGTAGAGACACGTTAGCTTCCGGGCTTTTTACCACCAGGATATCATATATCAATTGGGTTCCTTCACCGCACACTTTGTATATGACACGGCGCAGCAAGTCCACATAATGCTCTTCCAGATATTCATAGAAGAACTGACTGGGAACTTGGAGCACCAGCGTATTGTCCGCATATTTTATTGGTCGGATAGGCAAGAACCATGTCTTGTACGCACGATCAGGGATGTTGTCCTTGATAATCGTAAGACAATGATTCCATAGACCGACATGATTATGTTCACTCATAACGGCTATCACTACATTTATTGATTAAGCATAACTTCTACGAATGCAAATTTGCTAATCATATTCGAGAAAAACAAATCCCTTTTTTCTTGCTTTTTTGCGCGGAAGAATAACGGCTTTACTTTCAACCACTTACTATAATGCACATCGGCAGCCTTTTTTAAGGGCTGCCGATGCTTAATAAGTTTCTGTAAAATAGCAACTTATGTTCTGTTAAACACCAGAATCCCATGGCAGGCTAAAGTAAGTATAATCCCCTCTTATCCTTCTAATAAGGGGATTTATTCGTCATTTCCCCCTTAGCTGACAGGGTGGTCGCTATTTAGACAATTTCTATATAATCGCATTTGGTTACTTGTCTTTCTTGCCGAAAAGGGAAAAATGCACGTAGCGTTTGGGGTGCGATTTCAGGTCTTCCAGCAGGCTTGCCGCGTTGGCCGTAGTGGCGCTTAGGTTGTTATACAATGTTGGGTCGTTAAACAGAAGCCCGATGGTGTTGTCTTTCCGGTTTAGTTTGTCTGTAATCATTTTTACATTTGCCAGCGTAGAGTCCACTTTTTGCATGGCGGCTACGTAGTCTATCTCTTTCAAATCGCCTGAAATAGAGGCAAAGTTGTCTCCTATTACATTCAGTTTTTCAGTCAACTGCGGGATGTCGTTGTTCATCATTTTCTCCAGCTGTCGGCTGGTGCCTGCCATGCTTGCAGTGAGGTCTTGCACATTGTGCAGAGTGGCCGGGATGGCCGGGTCGGCCAAAACGGAGTTCAGCGAGGCCAATATGGAGTCCAGCTTTGGCAGCATCCGTTCGATTTGAGGCATTAGGTTGGTTACGTTTTCCATAATGCCGTTGTTTAAATTTCCCGGGATAGTATCCCCCGTTTGGTATCGTTCGCGTGGATTGTTGGCAAGCAACAAATTCATCTTTACGCCGCCCAACATTTCTGTGGCCAGTTCGGCCGAACTGCCTTTGGGGATGCGCAGGCCTGGCTCTACGTCTATCTCGGCCACTACATTGCCAGGGTTTGCATAGTCGTAATACAGATTGCGTACGATGCCTACTCTGAAGCCATCGGCAAATACAGGGCTCGATTTTGTAAGCCCGTTTATGTTCTCAAATTTTACATAGAAGTAGTTGGACGGCTTGAACAAGTGTATTCCTTTCAAGTAATTGATGCCATATACCAGTATGCAAAGCGCGATAATGCCTGCTATGCCTATTTTGACTTCCTTTGTAAAGTATTTCATGACGATTCTTATTTGATTATGGTTTCTATTCTTATTGATTATCTCCGGTATTCTTATTGATTATTGTGCTTTTTCGTTATTGAATGCTTTGATGGCAGCCTTGGCGTCTGTTTTCTTTCCGTTTTTAAATGCTACGATGAAAGCGTCTTTAAACTTTTTGCTCAGGCCTTGCTTGGTGCGCAGTACTTGGTCGTAGTTGGCCGAGGCACCGCATACATATTTATATAGGCCGTCTTCGCGGTAGTACTCAGCCTTTACCCCTTTCAGTCGTTTGTCATTCTGGGCCAAGGGGCGTGGCGATGTCAATATCTGCACTTTGAATATCACGCCGCTTTCCATCCTTTCGGCTGTCGTGCCTTTGGGGACGGCAGTCGGCCTTTGTTGTGAGGCCGGTGCCGCCTCGGGTAGGGTAGTATGGCTACTTCCGTTCCGTTTCAACTCCTGCTCTCGCTTGTAGGACAGGAAGGCACGGTAGATGCCGTTGGCCAATGTGGCAGAACCTTCTTCCGAGTTGAGG
Organism: uncultured Bacteroides sp.; assembly: GCA_944320865.1. Taxonomy (GTDB): domain Bacteria; phylum Bacteroidota; class Bacteroidia; order Bacteroidales; family Bacteroidaceae; genus Bacteroides. Next base: position 38,234 of record CALUJC010000015.1, read on the forward strand.
TAGCGCTCTTCTTCACGATTCGATATGAAGCCCAGTTCCACCAGTATGCTGGGCATGGCACTGGCCTTCAGCACCAGGAAGCCTGCTTGGTGCACCCCACGGTCTACGCGTTTACATGTGTTTTTGAATTGTTTTTGAACCAGCGATGCCAGGTGCACGCTTTCCTCCATGTATTTGTCTTGCATGAATTCAAAGATGATGTACGATTCTGCAGAGTTCGGATTGAAGCCTGCATACCTTGTCTTATAGTCGTCTTCGTAGAGGATGACGGAGTTCTCCCGTTTAGCCACTTCTAGATTGGCTTCCGATTTGGCGAGACCCAGTGTCCACGTTGAGGCACCTTTTACCGAGGCTCCCTTAGCTACGGAGTTGGTGTGTATGGAGATGAATAAGTCTGCTTTGGCGTTGTTGGCTATTTCAGCCCTGCGGTTCAAGGGAATGAACACGTCGCGGTCGCGCGTGTACACCACCTTTACGTCCGGGCAGTTTTGGCGTATCTGCTTGCCCAGTTTCAAGGCCACTTTCAGGTTGATGTTTTTCTCTTTGGATATCCGCCCTATGGCACCCGGGTCGTGCCCTCCGTGACCTGCATCGATGACGACCACAAAATCTTTTGCAAAGGCGCGGTCAATGCCAAAGGGAGTGGCTAGCAATCCCAGACAAAGCCAAATATATAATATGTAACGTTTATGCCGTGTCATACACAATTTGGATGCAAATGTAGTGGATTTCCCGGGAAAACCGGTCTCTCTTGGCTGGTTTTCTTTCCTTTCCCGCTCATTTAGAACAGTTTTTTTCTGTTTAAGCATCCTATTTATTAAAATTGGCACTACCTTTGCGCCCCGAAAATCGGAATATTCTGTTTTATGTTGATACGTTTTTTAAAAGACTGGACGTTGCCTGTAGCAATGTGTACGGGGGCGGCGGTTTATTTTTTGTTTGCTAAACTTTCTTTTCTTGCTCCGGCTAAACCTTTGGTTAATGCATTGGTCGATGTGTTGACTCCTTTGCTCATTTTTGCCCAATTGTTACTTACTTTTTGTAAGGTGGAAGTGTGTGAGCTGAAGCCCAAAAGTTGGCACGGCTGGCTGCTGCTGTTTCAGGTCGCCACTTGCTTGTTGCTGGCGGCAGTGCTGGTGTGCTGCCCCATGAATGAAGTCTATCGCGAAGTGTTCGAGGGGGCTATGGTGTGCCTCATCTGTCCCACGGCCACGGCTGCTGCGGTCATTACGGGCAAGTTGGGCGGCAGTGCTTCGAGCCTCACCACCTACACGCTGCTTTCCAACCTGTTGGCGGCTGCTGCCGTGCCCTTGGTGTTCCCATGGGTGGAGCCTCATGCCGATGTCCCTTTCATTGCGGCATTCCTGAAGATTTTGGGGAAAGTGTTCCCTTTGCTGCTGTGTCCTTTCTTCCTGGCGTGGTTCTTGCGTGTTTTTATGCCCCGTGTGCACCGCTGGCTGCTGGACTTTCATGGTGCGGCATTCTACCTGTGGGGTGTGGCGCTTGCCATAGTGTCGGGGCAAACCATCCGCTCGTTGGCCAATAGCACGGCACCCGCCTATGTGGAGTGGCTGATAGCGCTGGGAGGGCTGGTGACGTGTTGTGTGCAGTTCTATCTGGGTAAACGTGTGGGCGGTCATTATGGCGAACGCATCAGTGGCGGTCAGGCTTTGGGACAGAAGAACACAGTGCTTGCCATCTGGATGGCCTACACCTATCTTAATCCCTTGGCGTCGGTAGGCCCGGGTTCGTATGTGCTGTGGCAAAACATCATCAACTCGTGGCAGTTGTGGAAAAAGCGCCGGCGCGACGCTTTGGGCCTGCAGGCCACATAAAAAACACTCCGGCAAGTCATGTGTAGAGCTTGCCGGAGTGCATGTTTATGTCAGACTAATCGTCTGATTACTTCTTGAAGTAGCGGTTGTACAGGCCTTCAAAGCCTTTGCCGTGGCGTGCTTCGTCCTTAGCCATTTCGTGAACAGTGTCGTGGATGGCATCCAGGTTCAAAGCCTTGGCGCGTGTAGCAATGCGTTTCTTGTCTTCGCAAGCACCGCTTTCTGCGTTCATGCGCTTCTCCAGATTGGTCTTGGTATCCCATACGCAGTCGCCCAGCAACTCTGCAAACTTGGCAGCGTGCTCAGCTTCTTCCCAAGCGTAGCGCTTGAAGGCTTCGGCTACTTCCGGATAGCCTTCGCGGTCGGCCTGGCGGCTCATGGCGAGGTACATGCCTACTTCGGTGCATTCGCCCATGAAGTGGTTGTTCAAGTCCTTAATCATTTCTTCGTCGCAACCTTTGGCTACGCCGATTACGTGTTCATCGGCAAAAGTCAGGGCACCGCCTTCTTCTTCAATTACTTCTACAAACTTGCTTGCCGGAGCCTTGCACAAAGGGCACTTTTCAGGAGCTGCGTCTCCCTCGTATACGTAACCGCAGACAGTACATCTAAATTTCTTCATTGTCGTTTCTGTTTTTTAATGAGTTAGTTAATCGTGTTATCTATCGCTTTCTTTACATTCTTTGCATATTCCTTTATAGTAATAATGTATTTCCTGCACTTCGTAGCCCTCTATGGTTGCATCGTGCCTGTCCAATATCATACTGTCATGCATCATGTCATATACCTTTCCACATCGTTTGCACAAAAAGTGAGCATGAGGTTCGGTATAAGCATCGTAGCAAGTATTTTTTTCATCAATAGTCAGTGTCAGTACGGCTCCATGTTCTGTCAATAGCTTCAAAGTATTGTATACCGTTGTTTTTGACAATGTGGGGATAGAGGGCGCCAATGCTGTATAAATCTCGTCAACCGTTGGGTGCGTACGGTGTTCCATTAAGTAGTTCATAATGGAAATCCTTTGCACCGAAGGGCGGATGTTATGTTCAACCAATGTATTTACTACGTCTTTGCTCATCTTGGAATTAAAAGTTGTAATCATTACATATTTAATTCTGTTGCAAAGATAAGGGTTTCTTTTGGAATAGCAAACAATTCGAGCATTATTTTCCAAAAAAAATCCGGCAATGGAAATTCTGTGTCCCGTGAATTCGTTTATCCATACAATCCAAATCGTGATTTTTTACATGCAAAGATTTGTAATTCTGCTATTTATGCAAAATATGCGATGTCGAAATATTCTGTATACTAAGCGGATATGATATAGATTTGTATCGCATATTTACCTTCTTCGTCCTTTCTCCGTACCCCATTCGTACCATGTTCGGTATTGCTTCGCTCGTGGCTTGGCCCTATGGAACGAAGATGGAACGTAGAAAATACGTACAAGATGGGTAAGAAAGCTTGTCATGCTGCGGGTGGCAGGAGCGTAGCGGGCTACGTGACGAATAACAACAGGCAAAGAGACCGGAAAGTGGCTCAAAAAGGGCTGAATTAAAATCTTAAAGAGGAAAAGTTAAACAGGCTCTTAATAAAGATTGAGGCGGAACGTCACGACAAATTGGCTGTCGGTTCCGCAGGCGGAGACTATATTTGGATGGCAACCTTCGGGGAAGAAGTGAATCTGTATTATACATTATCCTCTTTATGTATTTATTTGAGGTAGATATGGTTGTTTTTCTCTTGGATTGTTTTGTTAGGTGGTAAAATTTCTATTATTTTGCCGCATGAAACCGACAAAGGCTAAAATTTCATGTATGTATGAAATACTTGGCGGAGTAAAAAAATGAAATGGAAAAATCTAAGTAATTAATGAAAAAAGAGAACATTGAAATGAAAAAGTTAGCTGTATTAGGATTGGGCTTGTGCGTAGCCTTGTCATTCTCTTCGTGCAAATCGAGTGAAAGTGCTTATAAAAAAGCATATGAAAAAGCAAAACAGAAAGAATTGGCGGAAGCGCAGACTACTGCTCCTGCCGAGGAAGCTGTGCCGGTAAGTAATACCACCCCCGTGGTAGCGGCCCCGGTGGAAACCGCCCGTGTGGTGGAAAGCGTGTCGGCACCTGTGCGTGAGGAAAGGGTGACGGTGGTAACCGGCGCAGAAAGTGGTTTGAAAAACTATAGCGTGGTTTGCGGAAGCTTTGGCGTAAAGGCTAATGCTGATGGTGTAAAGGCTCAGTTGGAAGCAGATGGTTATCAGGCTCTGGTGGTGAGAAACGATGCAGTCAACACCTTCCGGGTGATTGTAAGCTCGTTTGACGACCGTGCTTCGGCAGAGCAGGCACGCGATGCTTTTAAGGCACGCTATCCGCAGAATGCCGATTTCCAAAAAGCATGGCTGCTTTACCGCATCAAGTAAATCTCCTTTTTTGTTTACGCCATCCGCGCTTGAAAGGCCGGGACAAGAGAGCGCGGAGGCTTTCTCTTTGTTTTGCAAAGGATGTGGCAAGTGTGGCGTAGACAACTTTTTGTGCCAAATGGAAAACCCGTGAGGGGAGAAAAGTTTTTATTTTTGCACCCGGTAATTAATAGTGGTATATGACGAACAGCATGGAACATCAATATATTCAGATTGCCGTTGAAGCGGCATTGCGGGCCGGCAGGGTGATACTTTCCATTTACGACGACCCTGCTTCCGACTTCCAGGTGGAGCAGAAAGCCGACCATTCCCCGCTGACGATAGCCGACCGCAAAGCTCACGAAGCCATTTGCACCTGTTTGGCCGATACCCCGTACCCCGTGCTTAGCGAGGAGGGGAAGCATTTGCCCTATGTCGAGCGCAGGCAGTGGGAAACGTTGTGGATTGTCGACCCGCTGGATGGCACCAAAGAGTTCATCAAGCGGAACGGGGAATTTACGGTAAACATTGCCTTGGTGCATCAGGGCGTTCCTGTCATGGGCGTGATTTATATACCGGTGAAGCGCGAATTGTATTTTGCTTCAGAAAGCGAAGGGGCTTATAAGGCTGCTTCCATTTCCTTGCGTGAGGAAAGCCCGTGGACGTGGGACGAACTGGTGGCCCAGGCTCAACGGCTGCCCATGAAGGAGGGGCGCGATGCCTTTGTGGTAGTGGCTTCCCGCTCCCATCTGACGCCTGAAACGGAGGCTTTTATCAACATATTAAGGCAGGTGCATGCCAATGTGGAACTCGTGTCGAAAGGCAGTTCCCTCAAAATCTGTTTGGTAGCAGAGGGGAAGGCAGATATCTATCCCCGTTTTGCCCCGACCATGGAGTGGGACACTGCTGCCGGCCATGCCATTGCCCGGGCGGCAGGATGTGAAGTGTGGCACACAGACTTTTCGTCGCCACTGGTGTATAATAAGGAGGATTTGCATAATCCTTGGTTTGTCGTGACGGGACGTGAAGCCAATTTGCTCGCGCAGGAAATGGACATTTAAACAGAAGGAAACATGAGCTTTGAAATAATTTTTGTACTGCTGGGGCTGATAGGGATGCTGGTAGCCCTTATTTTGGACAAGATGCGTCCCGGTATTGTGTTGTTGTCTTTGGTGGTATTGTTCATGGTGGCGGGCATTATTACTCCGAAGCAGATGGTGGCCGGTTTCAGTAACCGTGGTATGATAACTGTCGCATTGCTTTTCCTGGTGAGTGAAGGCATACGCCAGAGCGGGGCTTTATCTTCTATCTTGAAGAAATTGTTGCCCGACAAAGAGTCGAGTGTCTCACGTGCACAGCTTCGTGTATTGCCGGTCATCAGTTCCTTTTCAGCCTTTTTGAATAATACTCCCGTAGTGGTTATTTTTGCTCCGATTTTGAAAAATTGGGCGAAGAAGGTGGGGCTTCCTGCCACAAAGTTTTTGATACCATTGTCTTATGCCACGATATTAGGAGGGCTTTGCACGCTGATAGGGACTTCTACCAACCTGGTAGTGCACGGCATGATGATAGACCGTGGGCTGCCGGGCTTGAAGATGTTCGACTTGGCCTATATAGGCATTCCTATTACGGTTATAGGATTAGCCTATATTGTCTTGGCATCGAAGAAGTTGCTTCCCGAAGAACGGCCTGACAGTTTTGAGGATGAGGAAGCCGATGCTGTGGAAGAAAAAGGGGGACATGTTGTGGAAGTAGTGCTTGGTTCCCGCTTTCCGGGACTGAAACGCAAACTGAAAAACTTCGATTTCAAGCGTCGTTATGGTGCCGAGATAAAGGAAATTCGTCAAGGAGGCCAGGTTATCACGGGAAATTTGGGTGAGGTAACGTTGCAGGAAGGTGATACGCTGGTGCTTTTGGCAGATGATGCCTTTACCCGTACCTGGGGTGATTCGTCGGTCTTCCTAATGATGACCAACGGCCAGGAAATACCGACCCGCCGGGTGCCGGAATGGAAAAAATGGACTGCTCTTGCCTTGCTTATCATTATGATTGTGGGTGCTACGATAGGTGAACTTCCATTTATGCAGGAGCGTTTCCCCGGTGTGAAGTTTGATATGTTCTTTTTTGCTTCGGTAACGGCTGTAGTTATGGCATGGCTTAAAATGTTTCCGCCTAAGAAGTATACCAAATACATCAGTTGGGATATTTTGATTACCATTGCCTGTGCCTTTGCCATTAGTGCTGCCATGGAGGAATCTGGCCTGGCTGCTTTGATAGCCGGTTTTATTAAGAGTGTTTCCGGCTCGTTGGGCGCATGGGGAGCGCTTGCCTTGTTGTATGTCGTAACACTCATTATTACAGAACTGGTGACAAACAATGCTGCGGCTGCGTTAGCTTTTCCTTTGGCATTGGAGACGGCTGCCGAGTTTGGGGTTGATCCGATGCCCTTCTTTATGGCCATTTGTATTGCGGCATCGGCAGGTTTCGCTACTCCTATCGGTTATCAAACCAATCTGATTGTACAAGGTTCCGGAAATTACAAGTTTATGGACTTTGTGCGCATAGGTTTGCCTTTGGATTTGATTGTAATGATAGTGTCTGTCGGGCTGATTCCTTTGATTTGGCCATTTGTCCCGGCGGCTTAATCTTATACATATATAATATAGTATATAATAATATGGCAGAACACATCTATCCGATATTCGACAAGATGCTGACCCGTGCCGACAAAGAAGAATTGCTTGGCCAGCATGGGGTCATGATTTGGTTTACCGGGCTGAGCGGCTCGGGCAAGAGCACCATCGCCATCGCCTTGGAGCGAGAGTTGCACAAGCGGGGCATCCTGTGCCGCATCCTGGACGGGGACAACATCCGGAGCGGCATCAACAACAACTTAGGTTTCACGGAAGCCGACCGCGTGGAGAACATACGCCGCATCGCGGAAGTGTCCAAATTGTTCGTGGACACGGGCATCGTGACATTGGCGGCATTCATCAGCCCCAATAACGACATCCGCGAGATGGCCGCCCGCATCATCGGGAAGGACGACTTTGTGGAAGTCTATGTCAGCACGCCCATCGAGGAGTGCGAGCGCAGGGATGTGAAGGGCCTGTACGCCAAGGCGCGCCGGGGCGAGATAAGGAACTTCACCGGCATATCCGCCCCTTTCGAAGCGCCCGCTCATCCGGCCTTGACGCTGGACACGTCCGTGCTCAGCGTGGAAGAGTCGGTAGGCAAGTTGTTGGAGTTGATTTTACCCAAGATTGAGAAGAAATAAACAGATAACAAATGGAAGAATATAAACTGAGCCACCTGAAGGAACTCGAAGCCGAGTCCATACACATCATCCGCGAGGTGGCCGCGGAGTTTGAGAATCCCGTCATGCTCTACAGCATCGGCAAGGACTCGTCGGTCATGGTGCGCCTGGCCGAGAAAGCTTTCTATCCCGGCAAAGTGCCTTTCCCCCTGATGCACATCGACTCCAAGTGGAAGTTCAAGGAGATGATACAATTCCGCGACGAGTATGCCAAGAAGTACGGATGGAACCTGATTGTGGAGAGCAACATGGAGGCGTTCAAGGCAGGCGTGGGACCCTTCACCCACGGAAGCAAGGTGCATACCGACCTGATGAAGACCCAGGCCCTGCTGCACGCGCTGGACAAGTATAAGTTTGACGCGGCCTTTGGCGGGGCGCGCCGCGATGAGGAGAAGTCCCGTGCCAAGGAGCGCATCTTCTCCTTCCGCGACCGTTTCCACCAATGGGACCCCAAGAACCAACGCCCCGAGTTGTGGGACATCTACAATGCCCGGGTGCATAAGGGCGAGAGCATCCGCGTCTTTCCCCTGAGCAACTGGACGGAGCTGGACATCTGGCAATACATCCGCCTGGAGAACATCCCCATCGTCCCCCTCTACTTCGCCAAGGAGCGTCCGGTCGTAGAGATAGACGGCAACTTGATTATGCCCGATGACGACCGCCTGCCCGAGCAATACCGAGACAAGATTCAGATGAAGAAGATACGCTTCCGCACCTTGGGATGCTGGCCCTTGACCGGCGCCATCGAGAGCGAGGCCGACACCATCGAGAAGATTGTGGAGGAGATGATGACCACCACCAAGAGCGAGCGCACGACCCGTGTCATCGACTTCGACCAGGAGGCCAGCATGGAGCAGAAGAAACGCGAAGGCTACTTCTAATAATTGACAATTAACAATTGATAATTGACAATTACGATGAGGGGCGAGAACTTTGTGAAAGATAAGTCGTTTGCTTTTGCTATACGGGTAGTGCGACTTTATAAGATATTGTGTGAGGAAAGGAAAGAATATGTCCTTTCCAAGCAGGTGTTGAGAAGTGGTACGGCCATTGGAGCATTGGTGCGCGAAAGTGAACATGCGCAATCGACAGCAGACTTTATCAATAAACTAAGCATAGCTCTGAAGGAGGCCAATGAAACAGAGTATTGGCTGATGCTGCTGCATGAAGCAGATTATTTGACGGAAGTCGAATATGATTCTATAATAAAGGATTGTAAAGAGTTGTTGAGACTCTTAATATCGATTATAAAAAAGACAAAAGAAAACAATGGAAAACTTAGATAACAAAGAATTGTCAATTGTCAATTGTCAATTGTCAATTGAGGAGTTCCTCCGTAGGGATGAGAAGAAGGATTTATTACGCTTCCTCACCGCAGGTTCGGTGGACGATGGCAAGTCGACCCTTATCGGCCGCCTGTTGTTCGATAGCAAGAAGATTTACGAAGATCAGCTGGACGCCTTGGAGCGTGATAGCAAGCGTGTGGGCAATGCGGGCGACCACATCGACTATGCCCTCCTGCTGGACGGCTTGAAGGCCGAGCGCGAACAGGGCATCACCATCGACGTGGCCTACCGCTATTTCTCGACCAACAAGCGCAAGTTCATCATCGCCGACACGCCGGGACATGAGCAATACACGCGCAACATGATTACGGGAGGCTCCACGGCCAACTTGGCCATCATCCTCGTAGATGCAAGATTGGGCGTCATCACGCAGACCCGTAGGCACACGTTCCTCGTCTCCCTGCTGGGCATCAAGCACGTGGTGCTGGCCGTAAACAAGATGGATTTGGTGGACTTCTCCGAGGCGCGCTTCAATGAGATTGTGGGTGAATATAGGAAGTTCATCGAGCCGCTGGGCGTGCCCGACGTGACATGCATCCCGCTCTCCGCCCTCGACGGAGATAACGTGGTGGAGAAATCCGCCCGCACGCCGTGGTACACCGGCCCCGCCCTGCTGGACTTCCTGGAGACGGTGCACATCGGCAACGACCACAACCTGCAAGATTTCCGCTACCCCGTGCAATACGTCCTGCGCCCCAACCTCAACTTCCGTGGCTTCAGTGCCAAGGTGGCATCGGGCGTGGTACACAAGGGGGATGAAGTGATGGCCCTGCCTTCGCGCAAGAAGTCGCGCGTGAAGAGCATCGTCACCTACGACGGGGAACTGGATTACGCCTTCCCGCCCCAGTCCGTCACATTGACGCTGGAGGACGAGATAGACGTGTCGCGCGGGGAAATGCTGGTTCACCCGGATAACCTGCCTTACGAAGGCCGCAACTTCGAGGCGATGCTCGTCTGGATGGACGAGGAGCCGATGGACATGAACAAGTCGTTCTTCATCAAGCAGACCACCAACCTGAGCCGCTCGCACGTCACGGACATCAAGTACAAGGTGGACGTCAACACCATGGAGCATCTTTCAATTGACAATGGACAATTGACAAGGGATACCCTGCCCATGCAGCTTAACCAGATAGCCCGCGTGGTGATAACCACCGCCAAGGAGCTCTTCTTCGACCCCTACCGGAAGAACAAGGCCACCGGCTCGTTCATCCTCATCGACCCCATTACGAACAACACCAGCGCCGTGGGCATGATTATCGACCGCATCGAGGACAAGGACATGCTCGTGGACGAGGACATTCCCACGCTCGACCTCCCGAAGTTGGGCATCGCCCCCGAGCAGTACGAGGCGGTGGACAAGGTGGTCAGGGAACTCGACCGGCAGGGCATTGCCATTAAAGTAAATAAGTAGTAACATAGCACCCTTTGCCTCCGTCCAGCCAAGGCAATGCCTCCGTCCAGTCAAGGCAACGCCTCCGTCCAGTCAAGGCACGGCCTTCGTCCAGCCAAGGCGGACAGGCGGGTCAGGACATCGGCACAGGTGCAGATTAAAATGATAGTTTTATGGGCTTATTAGAATTCAATAAACTTCCCATCAACACCCTGGTGGGCGCAGATTGGAAAACCTTCAAGGCGGTGAGCGCGGGGCGCGTCATCGACCCGTCCTACCGTGGCAAGTACCGCCTGACCAAGGCAGTGTGCCGCCTGCTCTCCACATTGGTTTCCCTGCAAGATAACAGATACCGGAAACTGCTGGCCGACAAGCCGTTGGAGCACGACCCCGTGTTCATCCTCGGCCATTGGCGGAGCGGGACGACCTTCGTGCATAACGTCTTCTCGTGCGACAAGCACTTCGGCTATAACACCACGTATCAGACCGTTTTCCCGCACCTCATGATGTGGGGCCAGCCCTTCTTCAAGAAGAACATGAGCTGGCTGATGCCCGACAAGCGTCCCACGGACAACATGGAACTGGCCGTAGACCTGCCCCAGGAAGAGGAGTTCGCCCTGGCCAACATGATGCCCTACACGTATTACAACTTCTGGTTCTTCCCCAAGTACCAGCAGGAGTATGCGGAGAAATATCTGCTATTCAACGACATCACGCCGCAGGAGTTGAAGGCGTTTGAAGAGACTTTCGTGAAGCTCATCAAGATTTCCCTTTGGAATACGCACGGCACGCAGTTCCTCAGCAAGAACCCGCCCCACACGGGCCGCGTCCGCGAGTTGGTCAAGATGTTCCCGGGCGCCAAGTTCATCTACCTGATGCGCAACCCCTACACCGTGTTCGAGAGCACGCGCAGCTTCTTCACCAACACCATCCAGCCCCTGAAGCTGGAGGACATCACGCCGGAAGAACTGGAGCAGAACATCCTCTCCATCTACGCCAAGCTCTACCACAAGTACGAGGCGGACAAGGCGTGCATCCCCGCCGGCAACCTCATCGAAGTGAAGTTCGAGGACTTCGAGGCCGACGCCATGGGCATGACCGAGCACATCTACCAAGCCCTCTCCCTGCCCGGCTTCCCCGAGTCGCGCAAGGATATCGAGAAATACGTGGGCGGCAAGAAGGGCTACAAGAAGAACAAGTACAAATACGATGACCGCACCGTGCGCCTTGTGCAGGAGAATTGGGGCTTTGCGCTGGAGCAGTGGGGGTATGAAATCTGAGAATTTTCCCCCAGTTAGGTAATAAATGTCTCCTGCTTGGGGAAGATTTATTTCCTAACTGGGAAAAAATAATGGCAAATAGAGATGGATAGCAAGATGAAGATTATAGCGTGCATGGTTGTTGCCATGCTGTGTAGTGGTGGGCTGATGCAGGCTCAAGAACGTGTAGAACTTATTCCATTCGGGGATATGGACCAATGGATAGACCGTCAAATCAAGGAATCCGCCATCATCGGTGGGGAGACGAAACATGTCTATGCTATAGGCCCTACAATGACGCTTGCAAGCAACGATGCGTATAAGAACATGGGCGGTTCGCCATGGGCTTCTTCCAATATCATGGCGCGTGTGGCCGGCATTACAAAGACCAATACGTCTGTTTTCCCGGAAAAACGTGGTAATGGTTACTGTGCCCGCTTGGATACTCGTATGGAGAGTGTGAAGGCATTGGGCTTTATCAACATTACGGTGTTGGCGGCAGGCTCAGTCTTCTTGGGCGAGATGCACGAACCCATCACGGGTACAAAGAACCCCATGCGGAAGTTGGACACGGGCATTCCTTTTACTCAAAAACCTAAGGCTATCCGTTTTGACTACAAGATCAAAATGTCCGAGCGCCCTAACCGCATCCGTGCTACAGGCTTTAGCCGCATTAAAGATATAGAAGGCAAGGATTATCCGGAAGTTAATCTGTTTTTACAAAAACGTTGGGAAGATGCAGACGGGAATATCTACGCAAAGCGCATTGCCACGATGGTAGTACGTTTTGACCGAACGGTCAGTGAATGGCAGAATGGTGCAACGTTCACCCTTTTGTATGGTGACATTACCAAACATCCGGATTATAATCCCGACATGATGCGTCTCCAAGTGCAAGAACGTTATGCAGTCAATAGCAAGGGCGAGAGTGTGCCTATTCAAGAGATAGGCTGGGGCTCTGCCACAGATAGTCCTACACACCTTCAGCTGCAGTTTACCTCCAGTCACGGAGGTGCCTACATAGGTTCGCCCGGCAATTCTTTTTGGGTGGATAATGTAGCGTTTGTATATTAGCCGCGTAATTCTTTCGTTTTTTTCTGACTATTTTTTTGGCATTATTAAAAAAGTGTCTATTTTTGCATCGTATTTTATACTGAAAAAGGTGTAGAGTACGTAAAAGAATGAGGTGTAAAAAAAGTCCGACATGAGTGAATGCCCGATTGTGAAGACAAGAATGACATGGTTGATGCTCTTTTTGTTTTGCTTGTTGCCCATGGGAATGATGGCGCAGACGCAAACGGGTGAAGAGGCGGTTGATGCATTAGTAGAGATGGGATTTGAAAATGTCGGATGGGCAGAAGACGACGATGAGCGTGTATACGTGTTGCAGAATTCTGCCTATCGGTTGCAAGGCATCGGCATTGGCAAGGCCGTGGATGTGATTCAAAAGATAGGATTGCCCCACGAAAAGCAGTGCCGCATCATTGTTCTCGATAATAATGTACCTCAGATTTCTCTTACTTACCGTCCGGCGGAAGGAGATAGCGTGGTGAGTGCGGACAGACGCGATTGGGACGTCAGCTACGATTTGGATGATTCCTGGAAGCTGGCACGTAAGGCGGAGAAGAAGAATAGTTCTTTGTTCAAGGTTGATATTGTGGTGTATCCCGAGTTGTCGATGCAAAACCTGGTTATAACTCAGATCTACACGGTGCTCTTCAATTTGGACCCTACCATCGAGGTGTCTCTTTGGAAAGGCGGAAAGATTAATGCACAGGTGATAATCCCGATTTATAACGATTTTGGACAGTCGTATGCTCAAGTGCGGCAAGGCTACATAGGACTGACCCAGCAAGTAAGGTTGCCGGGAAATGTCTTTTTGACAGCAGCCGTGGGCTCGTTTACAAACCGTCGTTGGGGAGGAGATTTGAGCGCGATACACTATTTTAAAGACGAACGGTTCTCGGTGGAAGGACGTATCGGGTATACGGGACGTTCCCGCTTCGTGAACTGGCGTTGGAAGGTGAGCCCTTTGAAAAGATTGACGTGGACGTTGGGAGGCGGCTTCTATTGGCCTAAATATAATACGCAGCTCAAGTTGAAGTTGGAACAGTATTTGTTGGGTGAAAAAGGAGTCCGTTTTGAGATGACGCGAAACTTCCGTTATGTGTCTATCGGCTTTTATGGCATGAAAGTGCAGTATGCCGGCAATAAGGGATATAATGGTGGCTTCCGTTTTCAGATAAACCTGCCTCCTTATAAATATAAGAGGAAAGGCTATATCCCGCGTGTGTTGCCTTCCCGTTCATTCGGGATGGCATATAATGCCGGAAACGAGCAATATTATGGTAAATCCTATAGCGCGACGTTAGGAAATACCATTGCGCAAGAGAATAGTTTTAATCCATATTTTATAAAGTCGGAATTGTTAAATTATTAATTTTATTAGAGATGATGAAAAGCAAATTTTTCTCGCTCAATGCCAAGTTGGCATTAGCTGTGTTGGCAGTAGGTACAATGTTTACTGGCTGCTATGATTCAGAAAACGGTGATGTAAACAAACCGTATGTGGCTCCGGATCCGGTTTACTATGTAGCCGGTACTGTGACTGACCTTGAAACGGGTGAAGCTTTGGCTGCTACCGTTAGTGTGGATGGCAAAACTGCTACAGCCGTAGGTGGTAACTATTCTATCAAAACAACTGCCGGTGACAATAAAACTGTGACGGTGACGATGGCAGGTTATCAAGACGTAACACGCACCATCAATATCCCGACTGTAGGTAAGGGTGAAACTTATACTGCTGTAGTTGATGTGGCTATGGTGAAGAATCCTTCTGAGTTGGATGTGAAAGTAACTCTTGTGTCAAAGACTTCTGATCAAGTAGCTAAGGTTATGACACCTGCTGAATACCCGGGCTTGGATTTGACTGCTGACGATGTTGAGGCAGAATTTACAAGGACTTTTGATGTCGTTAAAGGTTATGCTATTCAAGGTGAAATATCTGCTTCTCCTGAATTGACTGAATATATTGAGCAATTCTTAGGTGAGAATGTCGGTGAATATGGAAACTTGAAGTACGTGAAAGAAACTCGTACCATTAGTTTGGCTCCGTGGAATTGTGTGAAATCTGTAACGTGGACTTACACTGTTGATACAATCGTTTATAGCTTTGAGACAGCTGACGAAACTGTTACTGTTACAGTGAAGGGCGTTTATAGCTATCAATTTGGCTGTGAACCTCAACTGAACCACAACTTTACTCACAGCCATGGCCACGGTCACGGTGAAGACGGTAACATGAATGCCGGTGGTGGTATCTTGACTCCCGAAATGTAATATTGGAGAGTAAGAGCGTTATTTGACAAATTTGCAATTGAAGAAAGTTAAGAGAAGGTTGGAATAATGTGGAGGAGGATTCTTTTACTTGCTTTGGCTTTATGCTTCCCTCTCTTGCTTTCTGCTCAATTGACGTATGGTACCACCGGCTTGCTCAATGCTCCTTCGGCAGAAATGCAGCAGGACAAAACGGTGATGATTGGTGGTAACTTTTTGAACAAGGAGATCACTCCTCCTCATTGGTACTACCATACGGCCAATTACTTCTTGAATGTAACCATATTCCCGTGGCTGGAGGTGGCTTATACCTGCACGCTGGTTACGGCAGAATCTTTGGGCTTGGGACAATATGGCTATAGCGGGTTTTCGAATCAAGACAGATACTTCTCTGTCCGGCTTCGTTTACTGAAAGAAGGGCAGTTTTGGAAACACATGCCGGCTGTGGTAATAGGGACTTCAGACCCGTACACAGAGTCGGGAGGCGGGGAGATATCTTCCTCGGGTGAGGGCAATGGATTCTTTTGCCGCTTTTATGTGGCAGCAACGAAACACATTGCCATCGGGAAAGAGAAGATTGGGCTGCATGTCTCATGGTTGCTCAATCATCGTTACGACTATCCGCTGAATGGCCCGGCAGGAGGTATAAGTTGGAATCCTTCTTTTCATCCGCAATTGAGGTTAATTGCAGAGTATGATGCGAAAGATTTTGCATTTGGTGCCACCTATTTGCTTTTCAACCATTTGCATGCGCAGGTAGAATTGCAAAAGATGAAGTACTTTACCGGCGGGCTTACTTACAAAATCTATTTGAAGTAAGTAAAGTGGTCGGAGCAAATAAAAAGAGTTGAAATATTAAAAACAAAAAACAATGAAAAGTAAATTAGTAATATTGTCTTTGATGCTGGCAAGCGCAGCTACTGCTGTCAATGGCCAGACAAAAGAGAAATACGTCAATGAGAAGGCTTCCGATAATATCTTCGTGAGCGTTACGGGCGGTATTTCTATGGTAAATTCGGGTAAGAGCGAAGGCAAATTTGGTAGCCCTGCTCCTCATATCACACTGTCTTTGGGTAAGTGGTTTACTCCAGTTTGGGGAGTCCGTGCCCAAGGTGGTTTGTGGAGAGCCAACTTCGACACACAGCATTCTTATGGTACATTCGATGCTGCAGGTAATCCTGTTGGTGTTGAAGCCAGCTATCACAAGAATGTAGGCCAAATCCGTTTGGACGCTATGTACAACTTGTCGAATGCCATCTGGGGATACAATCCTGATCGTCTGTTCAACCTGTCAGTATTTGCGGGCCCGGGCATCACGATTGCCAAGACTGCCAATGGTACGATAAATTATGCAGCCGACAACAGCTCTTGGTCGAGAGTTGAAGCCAATGAAGCTAAGGGACATGCTTATGTAAACGGTTCAGTTGGTTTGCAAGGTAAATTCAATGTCAGCGACTATGTAGACATTGACATTGAAGCCCGTGGTGAAATCGCCGCTTCTTATTTGGGACACCTTTCTACAGCTCACACTGTAGGCGGTATTTATGTAGGTGCCGGTATTACTTATACTTTCGGTGGCAAGAAGTTTGTTCCTTATGTATCGAAGGTTGAAATGGATGCCATCAATGACGAAATCAACAAATATCGGAATGAATTGGCACAGGCTCAGGCAGATTTAGCTAATGCTAAGAATGCTTTGGCAAATGTGAAACCCGAAGTTCGTGAGGTGGTTAAGGAAGTAGAAGTTGCCGGTCCTCGTGCAATCTTCTTCAAGATTGGTAGCGCTCGTTTGGATGATTATGGCAAGGTTAACATCCAGTTGGCTGCTAAGATTCTGAAGGCTAATCCGGATAAGAAGTATCGCGTAGCAGGTTATGCCGATAAGGCTACCGGTAGCGCTTCTTGGAACCAGAAGTTGTCTGAAAAACGTGCTCAGGTTGTTTACGATGCCTTGATTGCTGAAGGTGTTGACAAGGACCAGCTTGAATTGGTTGGCTTCGGTGGCACCGAAAACATGTTTGGCAAGAACTTGCTGAACCGTGTAGTTATTCTTGAATAATAGAATTTAGGTACATACAGTGATAAGAGGGCGTTTGGCATTGCCAAACGCCCTCTTATCGTTTATGTTGGCAATGAGCCGTTTCGTTTGCATGCCTTTGTGCAAATTAATATGGCATGTTTAAGAAATTGTGTTTATCTTTGCAGGGCTATAATAAGCGTGATTGCTGATAGATGTGACAATAGAATTATGGGTAGGATACTTGCTATAGATTATGGTAGGAAGCGGACGGGCATTGCTGTGAGCGACCCTCTGCAACTGATTGCCAATGGGCTGACTACAGTGCCTACTCACCAGCTGTTGACCTATATTCTGGATTATGTTGCTCATGAACAGGTGGAGCGGATTCTTGTGGGCTTGCCTAAGCAGATGAATAACGAAGCATCGGAAAGCATGAAATATATAGAGCCCTTTGTGCGTTCTCTGAAAAAGAAATTGCCGGAGATGCCTATAGAATATGTAGATGAGAGGTTTACTTCAGTTTTGGCACATCATGCCATGCTGGAGGGAGGATTGAAAAAGAAAGACCGTAGGGATAAAGCGCTGGTTGACGAGATTAGTGCTACTATTATTCTGCGGGACTATTTGGAGAGCAGACGCTTTCTGAGCGGAGTGTGAATTTTGTTATAATTGAATATTTTTCCAACTTTGAACTTTTGATATGATTTTGCCTATTTATGTTTACGGACAACCCGTATTGAGAAAGGTGGCCGAAGATATTGCCCCCGATTACCCTAACTTGAAAGAGTTGATAGCCAATATGTTTGAAACCATGGATCATGCTGATGGGGTAGGATTGGCCGCTCCGCAGATAGGCTTGCCTATCCGTGTGGTCGTAATAAATCTGGATGTATTGTCGGAAGACTTGCCGGAATATAAAGGTTTTCGTAAGGCATATATCAATGCACATATATTGGAAGTGGGTGGTGATGAAGTGTCGATGGATGAAGGCTGTCTCAGCCTGCCCGGCATTCATGAACCAGTGAAGCGCGGCAATAAAATTCATGTGAAATATCTGGATGAAGACTTGGTTGAGCATGACGAAGTGGTGGAAGGCTATTTGGCACGGGTGATGCAGCATGAATTTGACCACTTGGAAGGTAAGATGTTTATCGACCATTTGTCTACTTTACGTAAGCAGATGATAAAAGGCAAACTAAATGCTTTGCTCAAAGGAAAAGTGCACTGTGATTATAAAGTGAAGGTGGTGAAGAAATGACCGGCGGCATGCAGGTCGGCTGTTTTTTTGAAACCATGTCAATGGTCTATAAAAGATTCCAAAAACAGAGCCGCGTGTCGTGCCATATAAGTGGAAAGCATTATTTTTGCTTGAATTACAAGCATTACTTGGACGCAAAATGATAAAAAAAATACTGATAGCTTTGTTGATGCTGCCTACAGTGTTGTATGCACAAATCAATACGGAGCGGATGATGACCATTGCCCGCAATGCGTTGTATTTTGAGGATTATGTGCTTTCTATTCAATATTTTAATCAGGTAATCAATGCAAAACCTTATCTGTTTGAACCCTACTTTTTCAGAGCCTTGGCCAAGATAAATCTGGATGATTATCAAGGTGCGGAAGACGATTGTGATGAAGCAATTGAGCGTAATCCGTTTGTGGTGGGGGCTTATCAGATAAGAGGATTGGCACGTATCCGCTTGAATAAGTTTGATGAAGCGATAGATGATTATAGAAAAGCCCTTAAATATGATCCGGAAAATGTGGTGTTATGGCACAACTTGTCTTTATGTCATATTCAAAAGAAAGATTATGAGGCTGCAAAAGATGATTTGGGTAAATTATTAACTATTGCTCCAAGGTACACGCGTGCTTACTTGATTAGAGGTGAAGTGTCGTTGGAACAAAACGATACGATACAGGCTTTGAAGGACTTTGACAAGGCTATTGAGCTGGATCGTTACGATGCCGATGGTTGGGGAGCCAGAGCCGTTGTGCGCATACAGCAAGAGAAATACAAAGAAGCCGAGGACGATTTGGATCAGGCTATCCGACTAAGTGTCCGGAATGCAGGAAATTACATCAATCGGGCATTGGCGCGTTTCCATCAAAATAACTTGCGCGGTGCTATGAGCGATTATGATTTGGCTCTTTCAATAGACCCTAATAACTTTTTGGGACATTATAATCGCGGTATTTTGCGGGCACAGGTGGGGGATGATAACCGGGCCATTGAAGATTTTGATTTTGTGTTGCAAATTGAGCCCGACAATATGATGGCAGTTTTTAATCGTGGTGTATTGCGTGCCCAAACCGGAGATTACCAAGGTGCTATCAGCGATTACTCTAAGGTAATTAGCGAATATCCTAACTTTGCTACCGGCTATTACCAGCGTGCGGAAGCGCGTAGGAAAATAGGAGACCTCAAGGGGGCAGAGCAGGATGAATTTAAGATTATGCAGATGCAGATTGACCGGCGTAATGGGGTCTCCTCAGGTAAACAGCAGGATGTGGCAGACAATACGGAGGGGGATGAAAATGCAGGTAGCGGCGGAAAAACACGTAAGAAGTCGGATAAAAACATGGAAAATTATCGCAAGATAGTTATAGCCGACGATTCGGAAATGGATCAGCGTTACAAGAGCGATTACCGTGGACGCGTCCAAGACAGAAATGTGGTGATTAAATTGGAGCCGATGTATGCCTTGACTTATTATGAAAAAGAAAGTGAGGTGAATCATCAAGTGCACTATTACAAGTATATTGATGACTTGAACAGGCAAAAGGTATTTCCAAAACCTTTGCGCCTTACCAATAAGGAAGCTCCGTTGACTGAAGAACAAGTGCATTATCATTTCGCATTGGTAGATGCCCATACAGCTGATATCGTGGATGATAGCCGTGATGCGAAGAAGCGTTTCATGCGTGGGCTGGATTTTTATCTGGTGCAGGACCTTACCAGCTCGATAGACGACTTTACGCAGTGCATATTGCTGGATGATACGTTCTTCCCGGCATATTTCATGAGAGCATTAGTGCGCTATAAACAGTTGGAATACCGGAAGGCGGAGGCTGCGATGGACGGAGGTACTTCATCTTCGGCTACCGATGCCAAGCGTGAGGCGGAGATTACGGCAATAGATTACGAAACGGTGAAAGGCGATTTGGATCGAGTCATCCAGTTGGCCCCCGACTTTGTATATGCCTATTATAATCGTGGTAATGTATTCTCAGTTTTGAAAGATTATCGTGCCGCTTTGGCAGATTATGATAAGGCAATTGAGCTGGACCCTAATTTGGCTGAAGCGTATTTCAATCGTGGATTGACCCAGATTTTCCTTGGAAATAACAAACAAGGTATTTCAGATTTGAGTAAGGCAGGAGAGTTGGGCGTTGTCTCGGCCTATAATGTAATCAAAAGGTTTACGGACGTGCCTGAATAACATTTTTTGGCAAAATAATGGCATTCAGAAAAGATTTAGCTATTTTTGCGTGCTGAAAGTAGAAACAACTCAAAAACATTATGATAAAGATAACATTTCCAGACGGCTCTGTTCGTGAATATAACGAAGGAGTAACAGGACTGCAGATTGCAGAGAGTATCAGTTCACGATTGGCACAAGAAGTGCTGTCTTGTGGTGTGAATGGGGAAACTTATGATTTGGGACGTCCTATTATGCAGGACGCCGATTTTGTCCTCTACAAGTGGGACGATGAGGAAGGAAAGCATACTTTTTGGCATACAAGTGCACACTTGCTGGCCGAAGCATTGCAAGAACTTTATCCAGGCATTCAGTTCGGCATCGGTCCGGCCATTGAAAATGGCTTTTATTACGATGTAGATCCGGGAGAGGCAACCATTAAGGAATCCGACCTGCCGATGATTGAGCAGAAAATGGTAGAGCTGGTGGCCAAGAAGGAGTCTGTGGTACGGAAAGATATCTCCAAAACGGACGCTTTGAAAATGTTTGGCGAACGCGGCGAGACTTATAAGTGCGAATTGATTTCTGAGTTGGAAGATGGACATATCACTACCTATACGCAAGGCGCATTTACCGATTTGTGCCGTGGTCCGCATTTGGTGAACACGGCGCCTATCAAGGCTATCAAGCTGACCTCTGTGGCCGGTGCTTATTGGCGCGGCCAGGAAGACCGCAAGATGATGACGCGCATTTATGGCATTACCTTCCCCAAGAAGAAGATGCTGGATGAATACCTTACCCTCTTGGAAGAGGCAAAAAAGCGTGACCATCGCAAGATAGGCAAGGAAATGGAGCTGTTTATGTTCTCCGACACTGTAGGCAAGGGCTTGCCGATGTGGCTACCGAAAGGTGCTGCATTGAGATTGCGCCTGCAAGACTTCCTGCGTCGCATCCAGGCGCGTTACGATTACCAGGAGGTTATTTGTCCGCCCATAGGCAATAAGCTGCTTTACATCACTTCGGGGCATTACGCTAAGTATGGCAAAGACTCTTTCCAGCCGATACATACACCCGAAGAAGGTGAGGAATACTTCTTGAAGCCGATGAACTGTCCTCATCATTGCATGATTTACAAAAACACTCCCCGTTCGTACAAAGACTTGCCTTTGCGTATTGCAGAGTTCGGCACGGTATGCCGTTATGAGCAGAGTGGCGAGCTGCACGGGTTAACGCGCGTACGCAGCTTTACACAAGATGATGCCCACATATTCTGCCGCCCGGATCAGGTAAAAGACGAATTCCTGCGCGTGATGGATATCATATCTATTGTATTCCGCTCGATGGAGTTTGAAAACTTTGAAGCGCAAATTTCTTTGCGTGACAAGGTAAACCGCGAGAAATACATAGGTAGCGATGAAAATTGGGAAAAGGCTGAACAGGCTATCGTAGAAGCTTGTGCAGAAAAGGGCTTGAAAGCAAAAGTGGAATATGGAGAAGCTGCTTTCTATGGGCCTAAATTGGACTTTATGGTGAAGGATGCCATAGGTCGCCGCTGGCAGTTGGGAACTATCCAAGTGGATTATAACCTGCCTGAACGTTTTCAACTAGAGTATACGGGTGCCGATAACCAAAAACATCGCCCTGTGATGATTCACCGTGCCCCCTTCGGCTCCATGGAGCGCTTTGTGGCTGTGCTTATAGAGCATACGGCAGGCCGCTTCCCCTTGTGGCTGACCCCCGACCAGGCGGTCATTCTCCCCATCAGTGAGAAGTTCAATGACTATGCGCATGAAGTTCAACAATATCTGAAGAGATACGATATTCGTGCCATAGTAGATGAACGCAATGAGAAAATAGGCCGCAAAATTCGCGACAACGAGATGAAACATATTCCTTACTTGTTGGTCGTAGGTGAAAAAGAGGCGGAAAATAAAGAAATCTCCGTCCGCAAGCAGGGTGAGGGCGACCAAGGCTCTATGAAATATGAAGATTTCGCTAAAAAAATAAGCGAAGAAGTTCAGAATATGATAAATAAATGGTAATTTTGCGCCCGATTGCAAAGGCAGGTTCTCGGCATGTCATGCTGGAATCTCTTTTGCATGCATGGATATAAGGATAAATTTAGAAGTAATATTTTGAAAAACAAACCGGAAGTAAAGTTATTGAATGAAGAATGACAACTTAAAAGGGCAACATCGGATTAATGAACAAATCCGTGCCAAAGAAGTCCGTATAGTGGGCGATGAAGTAGAGTCGAAGGTCTATCCGATAGCTCAGGCGTTGAGACTTGCTGAGGAGCATGAGGCAGACCTCGTGGAAATTTCTCCCAATGCACAGCCTCCTGTTTGCCGCATTATAGATTACTCTAAATTCCTTTATCAGCTGAAAAAACGCCAGAAGGAGCAGAAAGCCAAGCAGGTAAAAGTGAACGTGAAGGAAATACGATTTGGCCCCCAAACGGATGACCATGACTATAACTTCAAGTTGAAGCATGCCAAAGGCTTTTTGGAAGATGGCGATAAGGTAAGGGCTTATGTGTTCTTTAAAGGGCGCTCCATTTTGTTCAAAGAACAAGGCGAAGTTTTGCTGTTGCGCTTTGCCAACGATTTGGAGGATTATGCCAAGGTAGACCAGATGCCGGTATTGGAAGGCAAGCGGATGACGATTCAACTTTCTCCGAAGAAGGGAGTGGCTTCCAAAAAGAATGTGGCTCCCAAGAATGTGGAAAGTGAACCTGCTGCAACAACATCTTCCGAAACAGAGGAATAAGATTGAGGAATAAAAATGTGTAACGCCATAGGTATAGTGCGTTGCCATATAATTTAATAATTAAACAATAAGTAAAATGCCAAAGATCAAGACTAACTCCGGTGCCAAAAAAAGATTCACTCTTACCGGAACGGGTAAAATCAAAAGAAAGCATGCTTTTCATAGTCACATTCTGACTAAGAAGACTAAGAAGCAAAAAAGAAATTTGTGCTATTCTACACTCGTAGACAAAACCAACCAAGCTCAAGTGAAAGAGCTCTTAGCCATGCGTTAAAAGTGTGCCAAAAGTATTAAGTTATTAACCGAATGCATTAGCTTTAAGTCCGTTACGTGAAGTAAGGGCGCTGACATTCAAAAACAAGTAAAACTATGCCAAGATCAGTAAATCATGTTGCTTCTAGAGCAAAAAGAAAGAAAATCCTGAAGTTGACCAGAGGTTACTTCGGTGCAAGAAAGAATGTATGGACCGTAGCCAAGAATACTTGGGAGAAGGGTTTGACTTATGCATATCGCGACCGTAAGAATAAGAAGAGAAATTTCCGTGCATTGTGGATTCAGCGTATCAATGCTGCCGCCCGTTTGGAAGGTATGTCTTATTCGAAACTGATGGGTGCGCTGCATAAGACGGGTATTGAAATCAATCGTAAAGTTCTTGCCGATTTGGCAATGAACCATCCGGAAGCATTCAAGGCTATTGTTGCTAAAGTTAAGGCTGCATAAAGAAAAGCTATTTTCTAGTTAAAAAGAGAGCTTCTTCCTTCAATGAAGGAAGAAGCTCTCTTTTGTTTCACGGGTGAATGAAAATATTACTGTCTATATGATAGATAAAATGCTTTTTTTCTTGTTTTATTCACGAGAACTTCATATCTTTGTCTTGAGAAAAAACAGCCGCATTGATTGGATCGGGAAACTCATCAATTAAAATGAAATACCGAGACAAGTTTCGCTTCTCAATGGCGGGCCACGCCCTTCGGGGTAACCTTTGAGTCGGTGGATTACAAAGAGGACGAGCACTCAAATCATGTCTGTCGGAGTTTCATCACATCATCGGTGCGGCTTCCTTATAAAAAAGGAACGGTAATCAATAAGATACCGTTCCTTTTTTAGACTAATTTTAGTAGCTATTCTTATAGCTTTCTCAGGTATTTATTTGTTATTCCGCAAATCTTTTACCCTGATAGCTTTTCCTTCACTTTGGGGTAAAGAACCCTTTTTAACCAATTTAAGTTTTGGAGTTACTAATATCTCATCTTTCAATTGGCGAGTAATCTCTTTTCGAACTTGTTCCAATTCAATATAATTGTCGGTAGAAAGGTCGTTGAGTTCTACTTCGATGACCATTTCGTCTTGATTATTGATGGTATCCAAGGTAATTAGGTAGTTGCTACCCAGTTGTGGGTATTGCATCAGAATCTTCTCAACTTGCATGGGGAAGATATTGACTCCCTTGATGATGAACATGTCATCGCTACGTCCCTTGATGCGGTCTATGCGCAAGTGCGTACGTCCGCAAGGGCATTCGCCGGGCAATATGCGTGTAAGGTCGCGCGTGCGGTAGCGGATGAGCGGCATCATTTCTCTGTCGAGTGTGGTTAGAACCAATTCTCCGATTTCACCTTCCGGTACAGGATCGCCCGTTTCGGGGTCAATGATTTCTACCAAGTAGCAGTCTTCCCAGAAGTGCATGCCGTTCTGCTCTTGGCACTCGAATGCTACCCCCGGCCCATTCATTTCTGTCATTCCAAAACTGTTATAAGCTTTGACCCCCAATAGCCTTTCTATTTTTTTACGTTGTTCATCGGTATGTGGTTCAGCGCCAATGACCAGAGTCTTTAGTGATGTTTGTTTGGGGGCTATGCCTTCCTCCAGCATTACTTCTGCCAGTCGGATGGCATAGCTGGGAATTGCATGTAGGGCTGTTGTATGGAAATCGTTGATAAACTTGATTTGTCGTTTACTATTGCCGGCAGCTGCAGGAACGGTCAAAGCTCCCAGTCTTTCAGCACCATATTGAAAGCCTAACCCGCCGGTAAACATGCCGTAGCCTGAACTGTTTTGAAAGACATCTGTCTTACGCACGCCTACCATGTATAAGCAGCGTGCCACCAGGTTTGCCCAAGAGTCCAAGTCGTGTTGCGAGTGTACAATAACCGTAGGGGTACCGGTGGTGCCGCTCGATGAGTGGATACGCACACCGTCTTCCAGCATGTTGCCTGCCACCAGCCCGAAGGGATAATTAGCACGCATGTCGGCCTTGGTGGTAAAAGGTATTTTACGAATGTCATCAACAGACTGGATGCAGTCCGGTGTAATGCCGTGTTCCCGGAAAACTTTTCCGTAATAAGGTGAATGTGCTGCGATGGCAATGGTTTTCTTCAGACGCTGAAGCTGTAGCTCGCGCAGCTGTTCGCGGGGCATGGTCTCAATGTCTTCTTCCCAATATTTATCGTTCATTGCTGTCTATGTGTTTAGATAAGTGTTTCTGCAATTTCTTTACCCAATGCCAATGCCTTTAAATTCATTTCCACAATAGCCTCGCCTTTGCGTTGGAATATCTCCCGTATGCTATCTTGCATTGATTCATAGCTTATGCCGAGGAAGGGAATGGTAGCCCCCAGTAGAACAATATTGGCCACACGGACAGAACCCGCTTCTTTGGCTACTTTGTTCACATCCAGCATGATTTTGTGAGGCAGTTGATTGATTTGAGCTTTTAGTTCTTCTTCTGCCGGATAAACAGGGATGTTGATTAAAGGCACTTCGTTGGTCACCAGCCATCCGTTGGCATTCAGGTAGGGCAGGTAGCGCAAAGCTTCCATTGGCTCTAATGAAATGATGAGGTCGCATTTTCCTGTCGGGATGAGGTCGGATGCAATAGGCTGGTCACTGATGCGGAGGTTCGACTGCACATCGCCTCCCCTTTGGCTCATACCGTGCACTTCGGCTTGCTTCATGTACAATCCGTTTTTTAAGGCAGCCCGGCCTATGACGGTGGCAATGGAAAGGATACCTTGTCCTCCCACGCCGGAAAGTATAATGTCTTTTTTCATGATAGTCTGTTACTTGGTTCTTTTTTTGCGTGCTAAAGTTTGAATGCATTCTCTGCGTGGGATGATGACGGAAACTCCCTGGTAGTTTATCTCTTCGCGGATCACCTGTTTCATCTCCTCATAATTTTTCTTCAAGGGGACTACAACGCGAACGTGCTCCGGCTTCACGCCTATGCCTATGCAGATGGACTCCAATCGGCCCGTTCCGGCAGAGTCTTGTCCGCCGGTCATGGCTGTCGTCTCGTTGTCTGAGATAACGATGGTGACAGGGGTGTTCTCGTTGACGCAATCCAGCAGCCCGGTCATGCCGGAGTGGGTAAAAGTGGAGTCGCCGATGACGGCTACCGCCGGATGTACGCCTGCGTCGGCGGCACCCTTAGCCATGGTGATGGAGGCGCCCATGTCCACACACGAGTTGATGGCATAGAACGGCGCATTAGCCCCCAGCGTGTAGCAGCCGATGTCGCCGAATACTTTGTGTTCGGGATATTCTTCTTTCAGCACTTGGGTCAGCGTGGCATACATGTCGCGGTGCCCGCAACCTTCACACAAGGCAGGCGGCCTCATTTCTACCAGCGAGGGGATTGAGAATATGGCTTTGTTTTCTTTGCCTATGGCATGGGCCACGATGTCGGGGTTCAATTCTCCGGATGCTGGAATGGTTCCATCCAAGCGTCCTTTTACCCGGAGGCCACGCCCCAGGCAGCCTTTCAATTGCTTCTCTACAAACGGCTGTCCATCTTCCAGCACCAGGATTTCGTCGCAGGCGTCTGCCAGTTGCTGCAGTTGCTTGTGGGGAAGCGGATATTGCCCTATCTTCAGCACCGGATATTCGCAACCGTCCGGATAACTTTCCATCAGGTAGTTGAAGGCTATGCCACAGGCCACGATGCCCATCTTTTTGTTAGGGCCGTCGATAAAGCGGTTGTAAGGCGATTCTTCCGATGCCTTGACAAAAGCGCCTTGTTGTTCCAGCAGGGCTTTGTAGCGTTTGCGTGCAATGCCTGGTAGCAATATGAACCGTTTCGGGTCATCACTGAACGAGAGGCCGTTTTGTGGCTGTGCGGCTTTGCGTTCTACCCCCGAACGTGAGTGTGCCAGCCGGGTCACCATGCGCATCAGCACAGGCTCGCCCATTTGTTCCGAGAAGGCAAATCCCGCATAAGCCATGTCGTAAGCCTCTTGCTGGTTGCTGGGCTCGTACATGGGCACAAGGGCAAAGTCGCCGTAGAAGCGGCTGTCCTGTTCATTCTGCGAGGAGTGCATGCCGGGGTCATCGGCTGCCACGACGATAAGTCCGCCTTTTACCCCCGTTACCCCCGAGTTGATAAAGCAGTCGGCGGCTACATTCATGCCTACATGCTTCATGCAGACCAATGCCCGTTTGCCGGCAAAAGACATTCCGAGAGCCGCTTCCATGGCAGTCTTCTCGTTGGCACACCAGCGGCTGTGGATGTTGCTGCCCGCTGTGGCTTGTTGGATATATTCCGTTATTTCTGTAGAGGGAGTACCGGGGTATGCGTACACCCCCGACAATCCAGCATCCAATGCTGCTTGGGCGATGGCTTCATCGCCCAGTAAGAGTTGCTTTTCCATGTCAGATTTATTTTGAATGATTATCATATTGTCACAAAGCGCAAATATAAGGCTTTCGTTTGACATTATGCTATGTTTGCCGCGAAAAAATAATCATGCAGTCGTTTTCCCCTACCTGTAAATCTTCCGCCGGTTCAGTGCATTCCAGTATTTCCTTGCGTTGCGCAAGTGGTCGCGGTAGTTGGCGGCAAAGTTGTGTGTGCCCGAGAAGTCTTCTTTGGCGCACATATAGAGGTAGTTGTGCTTGGTATAGTTCAATACCGCATCCAGCCCCACGGTGGAGGGTATGCGTATGGGGCCTGGCGGAAGCCCTGTGTGAAGATAGGTGTTGTAGGGCGAATCAATGTCCAGGTCGGCATTGGTGATGCGGCGGATACCGGCATTCTGCAGGGCGAACTTAATGGTGGGGTCGGCTTGCAGCGGCATATTGGCATGCAGTCGATTGATGTAAAGGCCTGCCACCATGGGCTTCTCGGCGTTGTTGTTGGTCTCCTCTTCCACAATGGAGGCCAGGGTCGCCACTTCTTCCGGTGTCATGTGCAGGGCATCGGCTTGTGCCAGCCGCTTCTCGTTCCAGAAGGCATCGTGTTCTCGCTGCATCCGTCTGAAGAATTCTTCCACCGACATGTTCCAATACACTTGGTAAGTGTTGGGGATGAACAGCGCAGGCAGCGTGGCTGGTGTGTAGCCCAGTCGGTGCACGAAAGCCGTGTCGCTCAGCGGGGCAGCAATTTCGGCGGAGTCTATCATCAGCTGTTCGCCCACGCTGCGGGCTAGGCGGTCCAAGGTACGCACGCTTCCTATGGTCAGGTTCATGGGCTCCTGATACCCCCGGTACAGGCGGCTGAATACCTGGTACACGCTTTCGCCCGGGTGTATGGCATAACGCCCCGTGTGCAGGCATTGGTCGTAGTGCCGGTAGCGTGCCATCCAGCGGAAGCCCGCCAGGTGGCCCGGGTGTCCGGCTTGCTGTACTTTGTAGTACACCGAGTCGGCAGTGTCATCGCGGTCGATGTAGACGTATTGCGTTTTCTCCGGATGGAACTGTGGGGCCAGCAAGAGGTAATACGCCGTGCCTGCGCCTGCCAGCGCGACAAGCACAATGACTGCCAGGATGGCGAGGAGGAGCTTGACTTTCTTTTTCTTTTCCATTGCCTATTGTCTCTGTAAATAAATTCTAATATTATAATTCTATTATTTTGCGAAGTACTCTGTCTTTAGCCAGTAGGCATAAATCGGGTCCTGGAACGAGATTTCACCAGCCTTATTATCCAATATATCATTCTTGACAAGGGCAGCCTT
>CALUJC010000016.1 GCA_944320865.1 uncultured Bacteroides sp.
GCTTGACTTTTTTCTTTTGGTATCTTTTCTTTTTGCGGCAAGGCAAAAAGAAAAGTACACAGATAAATTATCATTTATCCCTCCCTTTCTTTTTCCGGTAAGATAAGTATCTTTGTGCCAACAATATTCATCATTTCCCATGAAACACCACATCTTCAACCTTCTCTTACTGCTCGTCCTGCTGCACCTGGCAGGATGCGGCGACCGGCACCCCGCCTATGTGATAGGCGTTTCGCAATGCAGCGACGACGACTGGCGCACGCAGCTGAACATGGAGATATGCCGCGAAGCCCAGTTCTACCCCAACGTCAGTGTGGAAGTACGCACCGCCAACGACGACAGCCGCCAGCAGATACGCGACATCGACGCGCTGACCGCCCGTGACGTGGACGTGCTGGTGGTGTCGCCCAACGTGGTAGACAACATTACCCCCGCCATAGACCGCGCCCGCAGCAAGGGCATTCCGGTGATACTGGTAGACCGCCGCACCCGCTCGCAGCAATGCACCGCCTACGTGGGAGCCGACAACTACGACATTGGCCGGCAGGCCGGCGAGTACATTGCCCACCGACTGCAAGGCAAGGGGAAGATGGTAGAAATCACGGGACTGTCGGCTTCCACGCCGGCCATCGAACGCCACAATGGCATGATGGACGTGCTGCAAGGGTATCCGGATATTCAAGTCGTGGCCCAAGCCGATGCCGGCTGGCTGGAGAACAGGGCGGAAACCGTGTTCGACAGCCTGCTGCACATTTATCCGCACATCGACCTCGTGTTTGCCCACAACGACCGCATGGCGGCAGGAGCCTATCGCGCAGCCTCGCACCAGGGGCGGGAGAAGGGCATGCTGCTGATTGGCGTAGATGCCCTGCCCGGCGAGGGACGCGGCGTGGACATGGTGGCCCGGGGGCAGCTCGATGCCACCTTTATCTACCCAACGGGAGGCGACAAGGTGGTGCAGGTGGCCATGGACATTCTGCAAGGCAAGCCCTACGAGCACGAAAACATGCTCTCCACCGCCCTCGTCAACAAAGCCAATGCACGCATCATGCAGATGCAGACCACGCACATCGGTACCCTCGACCATAAGATTGAAACCTTGAACAGCCGGCTCGACTCCTCGCTGATGCGCTACTCGCTGCAACGCATGCTGTTGGTGACGTGTGCCATCATCTTGGCGCTGGCCATGGTTCTGCTGTTCTTCGTGGTGCGGGCATTCTGGACCAAGAAACGGATGAATGCCACCCTTGAGCAGCAAAAACAAGCACTGGAAACGCAGAAAGAGCAACTGGAGCAACAGCGCGACCAGCTGATTGCCTTGTCCGAACAGTTGCAGAAGGCCACCCAGGCCAAGCTGATGTTCTTCACCAACGTCTCCCACGACTTCCGCACCCCGCTTACCCTCATTGCAGACCCCGTGAACCAGCTGCTACAAAGTTCCTCCCTCAGCGGAGAGCAACGCACCCTGCTGCAAATGGTGCAGCGCAACACGGCCATCTTGCTGAACCTCGTGAACCAGCTGCTCGATTTCCGTAAGTTTGAAGAAGGCAAACTGAGCTTCTGCCCCACCAGCTTCAACTTGCCCGAAGCCTTGCGCCAATGGGCTGAAGCCTTCCGCCCGCTGACCTACCGCAAGCACATCCACCTGGAAATCCAAGTGCCCGACGACCCGGCCTGCACCATCACGGCCGATGCCGGGAAGCTGGAGCGCATTGTCTACAATCTGCTGTCCAACGCTTTCAAGTACACGCCCGAAAACGGCACTGTCCGCATCAGCCTGACATGCAAAGACGGCAACGCCGTTGTGCAGGTGAGCGACACCGGCATAGGCATTGCGGAGGAAGACCAAGCGCACATCTTCGACAGTTTCTACCAGGCCGATATGCGCCACGGAGGCTCAGGCATAGGGCTGGCACTGGTGAAGGCCTTTGTAGAAATACACCACGGGCACATTGCCGTGCAAAGCGAAGCAAGCAAAGGAAGCACCTTCACCGTAAGCATCCCCATGGCGCAACCGGGCTATACAGAGCGGGCAACCGGGCTTTCCAACCCTCCCTCCCTGGCCTTAGAAGCCCACGCTGCTGGGGTTATAAGCCCACCAACGGCACCTACGGCAGCCTCTGCAGCCGGGCATGAAGAGACCCTCCTCATCATTGACGACAACCCCGACATACGCACTTATGTCCGCCTGTCTTTGGAAAAAGAATACAACATACTGGAAGCGTCCAACGGCCAAGAAGGCCTGCGGCTGGCCATGAGGCAGATGCCCGACGTCATTATCTGCGACGTAATGATGCCGATGATGGACGGTATGGAATGCTGCCGCAGGCTGAAATCGGAGCTACAGACATCGCACATCCCCGTCATCATGCTCACGGCCTACAGCCAGGAAGAACAAAAGATACAAGGATATGAGTGCGGCGCAGACTCTTACTTGGCCAAGCCGTTTAGTGCCAACCTGCTGACAGCCCGCATACGCAACCTCATCGACAACCGCCACCGGCTGCAAGACCTCTTTGCCGGCAACCCCGAATGGAAGCAAGCCCCCATCGGGCAAATCGACAAGACTTTCCTGGAGAAACTACACGAACAAATAGAAAAAAATCTCTCCGACCCGGACTTCAGCGTAGAGGCATTGGGCGCACAAATAGGTTTAAGCCGGGTGCAACTCTACCGCAAGTGCAAGGCCCTGACCAACTACGCGCCCAACGAACTGCTGCGCATAACCCGGCTGAAACGCGCCGCAACCCTGCTGGCAGCCACTGAAAAAAGCGTGTCGGAGATAGCTTACGAAATGGGATTCTCTTCGCCATCTTACTTTGCCAAATGCTATAAAGAATATTTCGGCAAGAGTCCCACAAAAGATATCAAACAGCAATGATACGAAAAAAGGGGATGCCCGACGCATCCCCTTTCAACAGATAAAACCCTAAAATATTACTCTGCATTAGTTTCTTCAGCCTTAGCCTCAGTAGCAGCTTCAGCAGCAGGAGCAGCTTCGGTCGTGCTTGCGCTCTTCCGTGAACGGCGAGTACGAGTCTTCTTGGCTGCCTTATCTTTTGCCATATTCTCGTTGTAGTCTACCAGCTCGATAAAGCACATTTCGGCGTTGTCGCCCAAGCGGTGTCCCGTCTTGATGATGCGGGTATACCCACCCGGACGGTCGGCCACTTTAACGGAGATTTCTTTAAACAACTCCGTGATGGCATACTTGTCTTGCAGATAGCTGAAAACTACACGACGGGAATTGGTCGTATCGTTCTTAGACTTGGTAATCAAAGGCTCAACATACTTCTTCAAAGCCTTGGCCTTTGCAACGGTCGTAGTGATTCTTTTGTGCTTGATCAAAGAACATGCCATATTAGCCAACATGGATTTTCTATGAGAGGCAGTACGACCCAAATGGTTGAATTTCTTATTGTGTCTCATCTTTTATTCTTTATCTAATTTATATTTAGAAATATCGGTTCCAAACGACAGATTCAGACTTTCCAGCAAATCATCAAGCTCGGTAAGCGATTTCTTTCCGAAGTTTCTGAACTTCAAAAGGTCGGTCTTGTTGAACTGCACCAAGTCGCCCAGGGTTTCCACATCCGCAGCCTTCAAGCAGTTGAGGGCACGAACGGACAAATCCATATCGACGAGTTTGGTTTTCAACAGCTGGCGCATGTGCAATACTTCTTCATCAAACTCCTCGTTGTTGTCCGCATCGTTGGATTCCAACGTAATCTTCTCGTCAGAGAAGAGCATGAAGTGATAAATCAGTATCTTCGCAGCCTCTTTCAAAGCTTCTTTCGGGTGAATGGAACCGTCGGTAGTAATCTCAAGCACCAGCTTGTCGTAGTCCGTCTTTTGTTCTACGCGGTACGGCTCAATCTGATACTTCACATTACGTATCGGAGTGTAAATGGAGTCGATAGGTATTACATTCACATCGGTGCAATATTCGCGGTTTTCGTCAGCAGGTACATAACCGCGTCCCTTATTGATTGTAATATCAATCTGCATAGTTGATTTGGGATCCAAATGACAAATAACTAATTCAGGATTTAACACTTCAAATCCAGTCAGATACTTACCTATGTCACCTGCTCTAAATTCACTTGAATTCTCTACCGTGATACTAACTTTCTCACTCTCGAATTCTTCCACAACTTGCTTGAACCGAACTTGCTTCAGATTCAAGATAATGTTAGTAACATCCTCCCGTACTCCGGGCACACTGGAAAATTCGTGCTCAACACCTTCTATTTTGATAGTGGTGATAGCAAAACCCTCCAATGAAGAAAGCAGGATGCGGCGCAGTGCATTACCCACGGTAATGCCGAAACCAGGCTCTAACGGACGAAATTCGAACTTACCGAATTTAGAATCCGCTTCCAACATTAATACTTTATCAGGTTTTTGAAATGCTAATATCGCCATGAAATTAATTATTTATTTAGAGTACAATTCAACGATCAAATGTTCCTTAATATTTTCAGGGATGTCTGCTCTTTCGGGCACATGCAACATCTTGCCAGCCTTTGTGTTATCATCCCATTCCAACCAAGGATACTTGCTATGGTTGAAACCAGCCAATGAATTAGCAATAACTTCCAAAGATTTCGAACGCTCACGAACGCCAATAATCTGACCAGGTTTCACGCTATAGGAAGGAATATTAACTACCTTTCCATCTACCGTTATGTGCCTATGACTTACCAACTGGCGAGCAGCAGCACGCGTAGGAGCAATGCCCATACGATAAACGACATTATCCAAACGAGCCTCTAACAGTTGAAGGAGGATTTCACCTGTAATACCCTTGAGCGCAGCAGCCTTCTCAAACAGGTTACGGAATTGTTTCTCCAAAACTCCATAAGTATATTTAGCTTTTTGCTTCTCGCGAAGTTGAACACCATACTCAGAAGTTTTTCTCTTTCTAGAGTTTCCATGCTGGCCGGGAGGATAATTTTTCTTTGATAACACTTTATCTGCTCCAAAGATTCCTTCACCGAATTTACGGGCTATTCTTGATTTTGGTCCAGTATATCTAGCCATTTCTTTAAATATTTAATTGTTTATTGATGAACTCAATTTGTTGCAGCCGCGATTGCAGAGAAGAAATACAATCCAATAACAAAATCAAGTTTCATTTTTATTAAAGGTAAAACTTATACTCTACGTCTTTTAGGAGGACGGCAACCGTTGTGAGGCAGCGGTGTAACATCAATAATCTCAGTCACTTCAATTCCAGCACCATGAATAGTCCTAATAGCAGACTCACGTCCGTTACCCGGTCCCTTCACATATGCCTTTACCTTTCTTAAGCCAAGATCGTAAGCGACTTTTGCGCAATCCTGGGCAGCCATTTGTGCTGCATACGGAGTGTTCTTTTTAGAACCTCTAAATCCCATTTTTCCGGCAGAAGACCAAGAGATGATTTGACCCTCACTATTTGCCAGAGAAACAATAATGTTGTTGAAAGATGAATGTACATGCAACTGTCCATTGGCATCCACCTTTACATTTCTTTTCTTTGCTGCAACTGTTTTTTTTGCCATATCAACAATTATTATTTAGTAGCTTTTTTCTTGTTAGCAACGGTTTTCTTCTTACCCTTACGAGTACGAGCATTATTCTTTGTACTTTGTCCTCTCACAGGAAGCCCAATACGATGACGGACACCACGATAACAACCAATATCCATCAATCGTTTAATGTTCAACTGTACCTCAGAGCGAAGATCACCTTCCACCTTGTACTCTGCGCCAATGATCTCACGAATCTTGGCAGCCTGATCGTCCGTCCAGTCCTTAACCTTCAGATCCTTGTCTATGCCAGCCTTATCCAATATCTTAGCTGAACTACTGCGACCTATCCCATAAATATAGGTCAACGCAATTTCGCCTCTCTTATTTTGAGGCAAATCGACACCAACTATTCTTATAGCCATATACTAAATTATTTTTCTTGCAAAAATAATAAATTATCCTTGACGTTGTTTATACTTAGGATTTTTCTTGTTAATCACATACAAACGGCCATTACGTCTAACGATTTTACATTCCGGCGTACGTTTCTTTAAAGATGCTTTTACTTTCATATCTCAATTTATTTATATCTAAAGACAATTCTCCCTTTCGATAAATCGTAAGGCGACATTTCGACCTTCACCTTATCACCCGGCAAAATCTTAATATAATGCATTCGCATCTTGCCAGAGATATGCGCAGTAATCTCATGTCCGTTTTCCAATTCAACTCGAAACATTGCATTTGACAATGCTTCGACAATCACACCATCTTGTTCTATTGCAGATTGCTTCGCCATATTAAACTTTTCTAAATTGCATTATCTCCTAAAACTTCTTCAATGAACTCAAACGTCGATAAGATATCAGCATCACCCGAACCAATCGCAACAGTATGCTCAAAATGAGCTGCACACTTGCGGTCTTTCGTCCGCACCGTCCATCCGTCGCGTTCCATAATTATCGCACGGTTTCCCAACGTAATCATTGGTTCAATGGCAATACACATTCCCTCTTTTAACATCGTTCCATAACCCCGCTTACCATAATTGGGCACTTGAGGGTCTTCATGCATCTCCTTTCCTATACCATGTCCTACGAATTCACGCACGACACCATACGAATTGGATTCGCAATGTTCCTGAATAGCATAGCCTATATCGCCTAACCTTTTGCCATGTACAGCATTCCGTATGCCGATATAAAGCGCTTCCTTTGTAACTTTCAACAAATTACGGACATCTTCAGCAACTTCACCCACACAAAAAGTGTAAGCCGAATCTCCACAAAACCCGTTCATATATGTACCGCAATCAACAGAAACAATATCACCATCTTTTAGCACTACATCACCCGGTATTCCATGAACGACTTGTTCATTTACCGACGTGCAAATCGAAGCGGGGAAAGGAGCACCGTTTGGATTTGGAAATCCTTTAAAAGTCGGAATAGCACCATTATCTCTAATGTATTCCTCGGCCACCTTATCTAATTCCTTGGTCGTCACACCCGGCTTAACCAATTTAGCGACTTCAGCCAATGTCCGACCAACGAGCAAATTGCTTTGACGGAGCAATTCTATTTCATCTTTTGTTTTAAGAAAAATCATTCTTCAAAAAAAGATTAATATGCAGCCACGTTCGCATTACGTCCTTTAATGCGTCCGGACTTCAACAAGCCATCATAATGCCTCATCAACAAATGACTCTCAATCTGCTGAAGAGTATCAAGCACTACACCTACCAAAATCAACAGCGATGTCCCGCCAAAAAATTGAGCGAATTCTGCTTGCACTCCAAATATTCCAGCAAAAGCAGGCATAATTGCAACCAAAGCCAAGAAGAAAGAACCAGGCAAAGTGATACGTGACATAATATCATCTATATACTCTGCTGTTTTTTTGCCAGGCTTGATTCCCGGAATAAAACCATTATTCCGTTTCATATCCTCAGCCATCTGAGTGGGATTGATTGTAATTGCAGTATAAAAGTAGGTAAATACAATGATAAGAATTGCAAAAACCAAATTATACCAAAAACTCGTATGATCCATGAATGCCTGCATGAAACCACTCATATTATTGGCACCAGACAAACCAATAAAAGTAATAGGAATAAACATTATAGCCTGGGCGAAAATGATAGGCATTACATTAGCGGCATTCACTTTCAACGGTATGTACTGACGAGCGCCGCCATATTGCTTATTGCCCACAATTTTCTTCGCATACTGCACGGGAATCTTTCTCGTTCCTTGAACCAGCATAATTGCAGCCGCAATAACCAACAATAAAATCACTATTTCAATTAAGAACATGATTAAACCACCTGTCTTGTCGGTCATACGCGAAATCAACTCCTGAAACAAAGATTGAGGCAAACGTGCAATAATACCAACCATAATAATCAACGAGATACCATTACCTATTCCTTTATCAGTAATTCGCTCACCAAGCCATAAAATAAACATACTACCTGCTGCTAAAATAACAGTAGAAGTAGCCATAAACAGAGTCCAATCTAATGAAGCATTTAAGGAAGGACCGGCCTGCATCTTAAGGTTTATCAAATAGGACGGAGCTTGCACGAGCAGAATGAAAATAGTCAAAATACGAGTATACTGATTCATTTTCCTTCTACCGCTTTCACCCTCACGCTGCAATTTCTGGAAATAAGGTACTGCTATACCTAATAATTGGATAACAATAGAAGCAGAAATATACGGCATGATACCCAATGCAAAGATAGAAGCATTGGAAAATGCTCCACCAGAAAACATGTTTAATAAGGCTAAAAGGCCCTCACTGGTTTGTTGGTGCAATTGGCTCAACATGTTCGGATTAATACCCGGCAAAACAACATACGAACCAAAACGATAAATGGCAACAAACAATATGGTAATGAGGATCCGCTGTCTCAGATCCTCAATTTTCCATATATTCTTTAATGTTTCAATAGCTTTTCTCATTGAATTAGAGTTTTACAACTTGTCCACCAGCAGCTTCGATTGCAGCAGCAGCTGTTTTTGAGAACGCATGCGCTGAAACCTCTAACTTAGCAGTCAAAGCCCCATTACCTAACACTTTTACCAGCTGATTTGCAGAAACGAAACCTGCAGCTATCAAGTCATTAACTCCCACTGCTTGCAGATTTTTAGCTTCAGCCAACTTCTGGATTGTATCCAAGTTAATTGCTTTATACTCTACACGGTTGATATTTTTAAAGCCAAACTTCGGTACACGACGTTGCAAAGGCATTTGGCCACCTTCAAAACCTATCTTTTTAGAATATCCAGATCTTTGTTTAGCTCCTTTATGTCCTCTAGTAGAGGTACCACCCAAACCGGAACCGGGTCCACGACCTATTCTCTTCCGTGTCTTAGTAGATCCTACAGCAGGTTTCAAATTACTCAAGTTCATATTGTAATCGTTTAATATTCAACAAATAATTACTTAACAATGGTAACCAAATGTTTCACCTTTTCCACCATTCCAAGAATTGAAGGAGTACATTCGCGTTCAACCACATGATTCAACTTTCGTAGGCCAAGTGCATCAAGTGTCCTCTTTTGATTTGCCGGTGCACCTATTCTGCTTTTAGTTTGTTTAATCTTTATAGTCGCCATAATATTCCTCCTTACCCTCTAAATACTTTTTCAATACTAACACCTCTATTTTGAGCCACCATGCGGGCATCACGCATTTCACTAAGAGCCAAAATAGTCGCCTTTACCAAGTTATGCGGATTAGAAGAGCCTTTGGACTTTGCCAATACGTCGGTAATACCGACACTCTCAAGTACAGCACGCATTGCACCACCAGCAACCACACCGGTTCCGTGAGATGCAGGTTTGATAAATACCTCAGCGCCACCGAATTTAGCAGATTGTTCATGAGGAACAGTCCCCTTTAAAACCGGAACACGCGTCAAGTTTTTCTTTGCAGCTTCAACGCCTTTAGCAATAGCAGCTGTCACTTCACCAGCTTTGCCTAAGCCCCAACCAATGATACCTTCTTCGTTACCAACTACTACGATAGCAGAAAAACTGAAAGTTCTACCACCTTTGGTAACTTTAGTTACACGGTTAATAGCCACCAATCTATCTTTGAGCTCTATATCGCTTGTAACTTTAACTCTATTATTAATTCCAGCCATAATGATTAAAATTTAAGTCCACCATTACGGGCAGCATCAGCCACCTCTTTTACTCTCCCATGATACAAGTAACCATTACGGTCGAAAACAACAGTAGTTATACCTGCTTCTTGAGCTCTTTTAGCAATCAATTCGCCTACTTTGGCAGCTTGCTCTTTCTTCGTCATTTTTTCAGTCATCCCCAAAGAAGAAGCTGCAGCCAGCGTTTTACCCGACAAATCATCAATAAGCTGCACATAAATCTGCTTATTGCTTCTAAATACGCTCATACGCGGACGTTCAGGAGTCCCCGAGATTCTGTTGCGTATTCTATATTTAATTTTAACTCGTCTTTCTATTTTTGTTGTCATATTACTATCAATTTAAATGATTATTTAGCGCCGGCTGATTTACCAGACTTTCTACGAATTTCTTCGCCAACAAATTTAACACCTTTACCTTTATACGGCTCGGGTTTACGGAAAGAACGTATCTTAGAACAAACTTGGCCTAGCAACTGCTTATCGCAAGATTCCAAGATAATAAGAGGATTCTTATTTCTTTCAGACTTGGTTTCAACCTTAATCTCAGGCGGAAGTTGAATAAAAATGCTGTGAGTATAACCCAAAGCTAATTCTATGATATTGCCTTGATTGGAAGCACGATAACCTACACCAACCAATTCCAACTCCTTCTTATATCCTTCAGATACACCAATAATCATATTATTAACCAATGCACGATACAGGCCGTGAAAAGCATGTCTTTGCTTAACGTCATCCAACATGGCATTTTCATTTTCAGACATCACGACATGTCCGTCCTCAATGGCAACATTGATAGCAGGATTTACATACTGGCTCATTTCACCTTTCGGTCCCTTTACAGTAACTACATCGTTATTTAACGTCACCGTCACTCCGGCAGGGATAGTAATGGGTAATTTTCCTATTCTTGACATTGCTAATTCCTCCTCTTAATATACATAACACAAAACCTCACCACCTATCTTCAATTCAGCAGCCTCTTTATTGGTCATTACACCTTTGGAAGTAGATAATATAGCAATACCTAATCCGTTAATTACACGTGGCATATCCTTATAACCGGTATATTTACGCATGCCAGGAGATGAAATTCTCTCCAACTTCTTAATGGCATTCACCTTATTTACCGGATCATATTTCAAGGCAACCTTAATTGTACCTTGGGGACCATCTTCTACAAACTTATAATTAAGAATGTAGCCCTTCTCAAAAAGAATCTTGGTGATTTCTTTTTTCAAGTTTGAAGCCGGAACTTCCACAACTCTGTGCTTAGCTTGAATAGCGTTCCGCAACCTCGTCAAATAATCTGCTATTGGATCAGTCATATAAAAATAAATTAAATTAATCAGGCCTACCCTGACAATATTTAAAAATTACTCTCTTTTTACCAGCTGGCCTTCTTTACACCAGGAATAAGTCCATTAGATGCCATCTCACGGAACTGGATTCTGGAGATACCGAACTGACGGATATATCCCTTCGGACGGCCCGTCAACTTGCAACGATTGTGCAAACGGATCGGATTGGCATTTTTAGGAATAGCCTGCAACTTCTGAGCAGCCTCGTAAGCTTCAACAGGGTCACCTGTTTTTACGATCTTCTTCAGTGCAGCTCTCTTCTCGGCATACTTGGCTACTAACTTAGCACGTCTTACTTCACGTGCCTTCATTGACTCCTTTGCCATAATTTATCAATCTTTTTTTGCGTTCTTAAACGGTAAACCAAATTCTTTCAACAAAGCATATCCTTCTTCATCAGTACGTGCTGAGGTTACAAAGGTAATATTCATTCCTAAGATTCTGGTTATACTATCGATATTAATTTCAGGGAAAATTATTTGTTCCTGAATACCAAGGGTATAGTTACCGCGACCATCAAATTTACCTTCAATACCTTTGAAGTCACGAATACGAGGCAAAGCTACACGCACCAATTTCTCCAAGAACTCATACATCCTTTCACGACGTAAAGTCACTCTCACACCAATCGGCATTTTCTTACGCAGCTTAAAGTTTGCAATATCCTTGCGCGAAATGGTTGCTACAGCCTTCTGGCCAGTAATAGCAGTCATCTCGTTGATTGCAACTTCAATAATTTTCTTGTCAGCCACTGCCATGCCCAAACCTTGGTTAAGCACAATCTTCTTAAGCACGGGTATCTGCATAGAAGAAGAATACTGGAACTGTGACTTCAATGCAGGCGCAATACGCTCTGCATATTCTTTCTTAAGACTAGCAGTATTACTCATTACTTAATCTCCTCTCCTGATTTTTTAGAATAACGCACTAAAGTGCCTTCTGCACTTAATCTTCTACCAATACGGGTTCCTTTACCTGTTTTCGAATCTACCGGATTCAGGTTTGAGATGTGAATGGAAGCCTCCTGTTTCACAATGCCACCCTGAGGATTTTTCGCACTGGGCTTCGTAGCCTTCGACACCATATTGATGCCCTCTACGATAGCACGGTTCTTCTTCACAAGAACTTTCAATACGCGGCCGGTTTTACCTTTATCCTCACCGGCATTCACGTATA
The DNA here is from genome assembly GCA_944320865.1 of uncultured Bacteroides sp. Lineage (GTDB taxonomy): Bacteria > Bacteroidota > Bacteroidia > Bacteroidales > Bacteroidaceae > Bacteroides. Next base: position 12,230 of record CALUJC010000016.1, read on the forward strand.
CTGTATCGCCTTTCTTAATATGTAATTTACTCATTACTAAAATCTTTTACAATATTAAAGTACTTCAGGAGCGAGTGACACAACTTTCATATTGGTGGCACGAAGTTCACGAGCTACCGGACCGAAAATACGGCTACCTCTAATTTCGCCTGCATTGTTCAGCAACACACACGCATTGTCATCAAAACGTATATAAGAACCATCCGGACGACGAATTTCTTTCTTCGTACGTACGATCAAAGCTTTAGACACTGCACCTTTTTTAATATCACTTGAAGGGATCACGCTCTTTACAGAAACGACAATCACGTCTCCTACAGAAGCATAGCGACGACCTGTACCGCCCAAAACACGGATACACAGAGCTTCCTTAGCCCCGCTGTTATCGCATACCGTAAGTCTGGATTCTGCTTGTATCATAATTATTTAACTCTTTCAACAATTTCAACTAATCTCCATCTCTTAGTCTTGCTCAAAGGACGAGTTTCCATAATGCGTACCGTATCGCCAACATTGCACTCATTCTTCTCATCATGCACATGGTACTTCTTCGTTTTGCTAACGAACTTGCCATAAATAGGGTGTTTTTCCTTAAATTTGGCTGCCACAGTAATGGTCTTATCCATTTTGTTGCTCACCACAACACCCATTCTTTCTTTTCTTAAATTTCTTGCTTCCATCAAACCCATCATTTATTGTTAAGTTCTCTTTGGCGTAACTCAGTTTTCATACGCGCAATAGTCTTGCGTAATTGTTTGATCTGAGCAGGATTTTCCAACGGAGAAATAGAATGATTCAAGATCATCTGATTGTAGTTCGCTATTTCTGCCTCAACTCTTTCTGCCAAATCGGCAGTAGTCAATTCTCTAATTTCTGCTATCTTCATACTTCTTACGCATTTTGGTTTTGAATATCGTAATCGCGTCTTACCACAAATTTTGTAGTAATAGGGAGCTTCTGTGCAGCCAAACGTAAAGCTTCCTTTGCGACTTCATAAGATACTCCTTCAGCTTCAATAATTATTCTACCCGGAGTAACAGGAGCTACAAAGCCCTCTGGACTACCTTTACCTTTACCCATACGTACATCAGCCGGCTTTCTTGTAATAGGTTTATCAGGGAAAATACGAATCCAAATTTGTCCTTGACGTTGCATATATCTTGTCACTGCGACACGGGCAGCTTCAATCTGACGGCCGGTAATCCATTTGGTTTCCAAAGCCTTGATACCAAAAGAACCGAAAGCCAACTGGTTCCCTCTTTGGGCATTACCTTTTTGGCGGCCTTTCTGTTGTCTTCTGAATTTAGTTTTTTTCGGTTGTAACATAGTTCTTACAAATAAACTTGTTAACGATTATTTTTCTTTCTTTTGAAGTTCCTACCGCCATTGCTATTGCCACGGCCACTTTCCTTTTGAGTAAAGTTCGGAGCCAAATCTCTCTTCCCATAAACTTCACCTCGACAAATCCACACCTTGATACCGAGAAGGCCCACCTTAGTCAATGCTTCTGCATGACAATAGTCAATATCAGCACGGAAAGTATGCAACGGAGTTCTTCCTTCCTTATACATTTCAGAACGTGCCATTTCAGCACCATTCAAACGTCCTGAAATCTGAATTTTAATGCCTTCCGCCCCCATACGCATCGTATTGGCGATAGCCATCTTAATGGCACGGCGGTAAGCAATCTTACCTTCAACCTGACGAGCAATATTATTAGCTACAATAACAGCATCCAACTCAGGTCTCTTAACCTCGAAGATATTAATCTGAATATCCTTATCGGTAATCTTCTTCAACTCCTCTTTCAATTTATCAACCTCTTGACCACCCTTACCGATAATGATGCCCGGGCGCGCAGTACAAACAGTAATTGTCACAAGCTTAAGCGTGCGTTCGATAACGATTCTCGATACGCTAGCCTTTGCAAGTCTGGCATTCAAATATTTACGGATTTTGCTATCTTCCAGCAATGAATCACCGTAATTTTTTCCACCATACCAATTGGAATCCCATCCTCTGATAATTCCTAAACGGTTGCTTATTGGATTAACTTTTTGTCCCATTTACACCTTAATTTTGATCTTCGTTATTACTTTTAGAACCAACGAACAACGTTACATGATTCGAACGTTTACGGATTCTGTAACCTCTTCCTTGCGGAGCCGGACGCATTCTTTTCAAGGTAGCGCCTCCATCTACAAAAATCTTGGTTACATACAGCTCGCCATTTTCAGCCTTACGTTCGTTTTTCTGTTCCCAGTTAGCAATTGCAGAGCGCAGCAACTTTTCAACACGCGCAGCAGCCTCTTTAGAAGAGAACTTCAAAACACCAAGCGCTCTATTTACTTCCATCCCACGAATCATGTCTGCCACGAGACGCATTTTGCGAGGAGAAGTAGGAACATTTCGCAATTTTGCAAAATACATGGTTTTAAGGGCCTCTTTTCTTTTTTCAGCCGATATTTTTTTTCTTGCTCCCATTTTATCTTATTACTTTTTTATTTCAGTAAACACCTGTCCTTATTTTTTCTTATTACCGGCATGGCCTCTGAAAGTACGTGTCGGAGCAAATTCGCCCAACTTGTGCCCTACCATGTTCTCGGTAACATAAACAGGGATAAATTTATTTCCATTGTGAACTGCAACGGTATGCCCTACAAAATCAGGCGAAATCATTGAAGCTCTGGCCCAAGTCTTAACAACCACTTTCTTGCCGCTTTCATTCATGGCAAGAATCTTTTTTTCAAGCTTTACGTTAATATACGGACCTTTTTTTAATGAACGACTCATAATTTTCTCAATTAATCAGGTTACTTCTTTCTTCTCTCAATAATATACTTAGACGATTGCTTCTTCGGAGCCCTAGTCTTAAGACCCTTAGCATACAATCCCTTACGAGATCTCGGATGGCCTCCGGAAGCACGTCCTTCGCCACCACCCATCGGGTGATCTACCGGGTTCATAACAACACCACGGTTACGCGGACGACGTCCTAACCAACGCGTACGTCCTGCTTTACCAGAGCTTTCCAATCCATGGTCTGAATTACCTACACTACCAATAGTGGCCTTGCAGGTACAGAGGATTTGTCGAAGTTCACCTGAAGGCAACTTAATCACACAGTATTTACCTTCTCGCGAAGTCAACTGAGCAAAGTTACCAGCCGAACGGACTAATGCAGCACCCTGACCCGGACGCAATTCTATATTATGAATTACAGTACCAACCGGAATATTCTTCAAAGGAAGAGCATTTCCTACTTCAGGAGCAGCATTCTCACCTGACATCAAAGTCGTGCCAACTTGCAATCCATTGGGAGCAATAATATATCTTTTTTCACCGTCTGCGTAAAACAACAATGCAATACGAGCCGAACGATTCGGATCGTATTCTATAGTTTTCACAACAGCAGGCACACCGTCTTTATTTCTCTTGAAATCGATAATACGAATTACCTTCTTATGGCCACCACCAATGTAACGCATGGTCATCTTACCTTGGTTGTTACGACCACCAGAAGATTTCTTTCCAAATACAAGAGACTTTTCTGGTACCCGCGCAGTAATTTCTTCAAAAGTACCAATAATTTTATGTCTTTGCCCCGGTGTTGTGGGCTTAAATTTACGTACTGCCATTTCTATCCTTAAATATTGCTGTAAAAATCAATCGTATCACCCTCTTTCAACGTCACGATAGCTTTCTTATAAGCATTGGTACGGCCGTTGATAAGACCTGCTCTCGTATACCGGGATTTAGACTTTCCTGCATAACGCATTGTATTAACGTCAACCACGGTAACATTATAAAGGGCTTCTACCTCTTTCTTAATCTCCAACTTGTTAGCGTCAGGACGTACAATAAAACCGAAACGATTATTCGACTTCTCGGTTATTGCCGTCATTTTCTCAGTGACAATCGGTTTAATAATAATTCCCATTATTTAAGCCTCCTTTTTACTTAAGATATTGTCGATGGCAGAAAGAGCATTTTCTGTAAACACGACAACCCCAGCGTCCAATACTCTATAAGTATTTAACCCTGAGATAGTCTGCACATTCGTGCCCTTCAAGTTACGAGCCGACAAATATACGTTTTTATTCGATTCCGGTAAAATCATAAGCAGCTTCTTATCAGAAACTTTAAGATTTTTTGTGATATCTATAAAGCTCTTGGTCTTAGGAGCCTCAAAAGTGAAATCTTCAATCACCACAATAGCATTCTCCTGAGCTTTATAAGACAGCGCAGATTTACGAGCCAAAGCCTTAACTTTCTTATTCAATTTGAAAGAATAATCACGAGGCTTGGGACCAAATACACGGCCTCCGCCAACCAATACAGGCGAGTTCATGTCACCACGACGCGCACCGCCACCACCTTTTTGGCGACCGATTTTACGAGTAGAGCCACTTATCTCACTTCTTTCTTTAGATTTATGCGTACCTTGGCGCTGATTAGCCATGAATTGCTTAACATCCAAGTAAATAGCGTGATCGTTAGGCTCAATTCCGAAGATAGATTCGTTCAACGTAACCTTTCTTCCGGTGTCTTCACCTTTAATGTTATATACACTAACTTCCATTATTTCTCAATTAATACGATTGAACCTTTGCAACCCGGAACAGACCCCTTTACCAAAAGGAGATTATGTTCTGCGATTACCTTTAACACACGCAGGTTTTGGATAGTCACTCTGTCACCACCCATTTGACCGCCCATTCGCATTCCCTTGAATACTTTTGCGGGATAAGAACATGCGCCAATAGAACCCGGTTTACGGGCGCGGTTATGCTGACCGTGAGTAGTCTGACCTACACCGCCAAAGCCATGTCTTTTAACAACGCCTTGAAAACCTCTACCTTTCGAGGTACCGATTACATCAACAAAAACTTCACCGTCGAAAATATCCACGGTAACAGTATCACCAAGGTTCAATGCATCAAATCCTTTGAACTCAGCCAAGTGTTTCTTGGGTGTTACTCCTGCCTTCTTGAAGTGTCCCAGCAAAGGCTTTGTGGCATGCTTCTCTTTCATATCCTGGAAGCCCAGCTGTACAGCAGCATAACCATCTTTTTCTACCGTCTTTACTTGAGTAACAACACAAGGACCTGCTTCGATAACAGTGCATGGTACATTTTTACCCTCGGCACTGAAAACGGATGTCATTCCGATTTTTTTTCCTAATAATCCTGGCATTTCACTTAATTTTTAATACACTTACACTTTAATTTCTACTTCCACACCACTCGGCAACTCCAATTTCATCAGAGCATCAACAGTTTTAGCAGTAGAGCTATAAATGTCAATCAACCTCTTGTAAGAAGAAAGTTCGAATTGCTCGCGCGACTTTTTGTTTACGAAAGTCGAGCGGTTTACAGTAAAGATACGCTTATGCGTAGGAAGAGGAATAGGACCGCTAACGATTGCGCCCGTCGTCTTCACCGTTCTTACAATCTTCTCAGCCGATTTGTCAACCAAGTTGTGGTCGTAAGATTTCAATTTAATTCTGATTTTTTGACTCATCTCTATTTAATTATTAAACCTGTTATTAAACGGAGAAACTCCGCAGGTTAAGAGTCATACGCTAACCTGCGGGTTTCAAAAGTTTCTATTAAAGCAATTCTGAATGACCTTTTACTTCATCAAGCACAGCTTTGGCAATTGATGTCGAAACCTGAGCATGATGGTCATAAGTCATTGAAGATGTGGCACGGCCGGAAGTAATAGTACGCAAAGCCGTCACATAACCGAACATTTCAGCCAGCGGCACCATCGCCTTCACGATACGGGCACCCGAACGACTCGATTCCATACCTTCCACCTGTCCGCGACGTTTGTTCAAGTCACCAATGACATCACCCATGTTTTCTTCCGGAGTCACGACCTCCAGCTTCATGATAGGCTCCATCAACACAGGACCTGCCTTAGAGCAAGCGTTCTTATAAGCCTGGATAGCGCAGATTTCAAATGACAACTGGTCGGAGTCTACAGGGTGGAACGAGCCATCCAGCAAAGTCACCTTCAAGCTGTCCATCGGGAAACCTGCCAGCACACCATTCTTCATAGCAGTCTGGAAGCCCTTCTGAACAGAAGGAATGAATTCCTTAGGAATATTACCACCGGTTACCTCGTTGATAAACTGCAATCCACCTTCCTTGAAATCCTCATCAACAGGACCTACATTAACGATGATATCAGCAAACTTACCACGACCACCGGATTGTTTCTTATAAACCTCACGCAAGTTCACAGTCTTCGTGATAGCCTCCTTGTAGTTTACTTGAGGCTTACCTTGGTTACACTCAACCTTGAACTCACGCTTCAAACGGTCGATAATGATATCCAAGTGCAACTCACCCATACCGGAGATTACCGTCTGGCCTGTCTGCTCATCAGTACGAACAGTAAACGTCGGGTCTTCCTCTGCCAATTTAGCCAAACCGTTAGACAGTTTGTCCATATCCTTCTGCGTCTTCGGCTCGACTGCAATACCGATAACCGGTTCGGGGAAGTCCATAGACTCCAATACAATCGGTGCAGTCTCATCGCACAAAGTATCACCAGTACGGATATCCTTGAAACCAACACCTGCGCCAATATCACCGGCAGAAATCACTTCCACAGGATTCTGCTTATTGGAGTGCATCTGGAACAAGCGGGAAACGCGCTCCTTCTTGCCCGAACGGCTGTTGTAAATATAAGAGCCTGCCTCAACCTTACCGGAATAAACGCGGAAGAATGTCAGACGACCTACATACGGGTCGGTGGCAATCTTGAATGCCAAAGCAGAAGTCTTCTCATCCTCATCCGGTTTACGGTCTTCTTCCACACCTGTCTCAGGATTCGTACCCACAATATTAGGAGTATCCAGCGGTGAAGGGAGGAAGGCGCAAACATAATCAAGCAACGTCTGCACGCCCTTGTTCTTGAAAGAAGAACCGCACAACATAGGCACAATGTCCATCTTCAAAGTAGCGGCACGCAAACCGCGCAGGATTTCCTCTTCCGTAATGGTAGAGGGGTCTTCAAAGTATTTCTCCATCAGCGCATCGTCGTAGCTGGCCACTGTTTCCAGCATCTTGCCTCTCCACTCTTCAGCCTCATCGACCAAGTTAGCAGGAATTTCTTCTACGTCATAGTCAGCGCCCATGGTTTCATCATGCCACAGGATGGCCTTCATCTTAATCAGGTCTACAACGCCCTTAAAGTTCTCTTCAGCGCCGATAGGAATAACCACCGGACAAGGATTGGCACCCAAAACGTCCTTCATCTGGCGCATTACTTCAAAGAAGTCGGCACCCGAACGGTCCATCTTGTTCACATACCCGATGCGCGGCACATTATACTTGTCAGCCTGGCGCCATACAGTCTCCGACTGAGGTTCAACGCCACCCACAGCGCAATAAGTAGCCACCGCACCGTCCAATACACGCAGTGAACGCTCTACTTCAGCAGTAAAGTCCACGTGTCCCGGAGTGTCGATCAAGTTAATTTTATATTTATTACCCGCGTAGTTCCAATAAGTAGTCGTAGCCGCAGAGGTAATCGTAATACCACGCTCCTGCTCTTGCGCCATCCAGTCCATCGTAGCTGCACCATCGTGCACTTCTCCGATTTTGTGAGTCAAGCCCGTGTAGAACAAGATACGCTCAGAAGTCGTAGTCTTACCCGCATCGATGTGGGCCATGATACCAATGTTACGGGTTAAATGTAAATCGCGCTTTGCCATTTTCTAACACCTATTATTTTATCATTAATACTAAAATCAGAAGCGGAAATGAGCGAATGCACGGTTTGCCTCAGCCATTCTGTGCATATCTTCTTTACGTTTGAAAGCACCGCCCTGCTCATTGTAAGCATCCATGATTTCAGCCGCCAGCTTGTCAGCCATCGACTTGCCACCACGTTTGCGGGCGAAGATAATCAAATTCTTCATGGAGATTGACTCCTTACGGTCGGGACGGATTTCTGTAGGAACCTGGAAAGTAGCACCACCTACACGGCGAGACTTCACTTCCACCTGCGGAGTCACATTATCCAAAGCCTTCTTCCAGATTTCGAGGGCAGTTTTCTCCTCGTTTTGCATCTTATTCTTTACAGTTTCCAATGCAGCATAAAAGATTTCATAAGAAGTGTTCTTCTTGCCATCATACATCAGATGGTTCACGAACTTGGAAACTTTCACATCATTGAACACGGGATCCGGCAGGATAACGCGTTTTTTAGGTTTTGCTTTTCTCATTGTCTTTAATGATTTGTTTTCGTCCTTGGTTGTTTACTTCTGTCTTCTTCAACTTCCCCTCCGGGAAATTTACTCAACCTTTAGCATCTTCCAAGCAAACTAAAACGTTTGTTTATTACTTTAAGTCTTTACGTTGGCTACGGTTTATTTCTTCTTTGCGGGAGCAGCCTGACCCGGTTTCGGACGCTTAGCGCCATATTTGGAACGTCTTTGTGTACGACCGGCAACACCTGCAGTATCAAGTGTACCGCGTACGATGTGATAACGCACACCCGGAAGGTCCTTCACACGACCGCCACGAACCAACACGATGGAGTGTTCCTGCAAGTTGTGTCCTTCGCCCGGAATGTAAGAGTTCACCTCTTTACCATTGGTCAAACGCACACGAGCTACCTTACGCATAGCTGAATTCGGTTTCTTCGGGGTGGTAGTGTACACCCTCACGCAAACGCCACGTCTTTGAGGACATGCATCCAAGGCAGGCGACTTGCTCTTGTCGACCAGCACCTGGCGTCCTTTTCTTACTAATTGCTGAATTGTAGGCATTTTAATTGTTTTTAGTTATATATTAATTTGTATTATTTCTAAACCACACAGTTTTTCGGGCTGCAAAGTTACGAATAAGTTTTGAATAATCAATGCACTACAATACTTTTTTTGTTTCCCCATCTATACACATGTGGGAAACAACATTACAAAGTGGTCACAAAAGCCACCAGGTTTCCGGTTCTTATTTCCGCCAATCAAGCTTCCCCCTTGATGTTGGCCAAAGATGAAAATGTACGTTCTTCGGGGATGCGGATAGGGCCAAATGCCCGCTCATACTTGTCTATATTGTCTTCTAAAGCACGCAGCAAGCGCTTGGCATGCTCCGGAGCAAGCACAATCCGCGCCTTAACGCCCGCCTTGGGTATTCCCGGCAACACGCGGACAAAATCGACAATAAATTCAGAACTGGAATGAGCTATAATAGCCAAATTGGCATAAATGCCTTGGGCAACATCTTCTTTCAATTCTATTTGCAATTGCCCGTTGTTCTCTAAATTTTCCATACACATTTTCTTTTAAAGCTGTGCAAAGATACTAATTTCAGCGGAAAATCCACTATCATCCCATATCAAACCCACTTCACAAGGGCTAATACCTAAATGCTTGAGGTCCGGCAAGCACAAACGGTAAAGGGCAAGCAACACCACGCCCGCCACACCGAAACGCATAACGTTTACAAGAAAAATGAGGAGGACTCCGCCATGCCCACGCCGATAAGATAATAGGCGGAGTCTCAAACCTCATAAGTCATGCAGCAGACAACGTGATAATTGCAAGCCCTGTCTCTTTACCGATATTTATTAATGCACGAAGCTTCTTTACAACCGCTTGCCGCGTTCCTCAATGACGCAGTCGGCAGGCACCTTGATGTTCTCGTCGAGGGTGATGGAACCGATGGCATCGGCCACAATGCGCCCCGACATGGGGTTCTTGATGTTGGTAATACCACCCCGTATGTCCGCTTGGAGGGTGCTATACTCGAAAGCACGGTCGCAGGCAGGGTCAAACGTACAGTTTTCCAGCACCAGGTCACGGGCATAGCACAAAGGCTGCTCCCCACTGATGTGACAATTCACCAGACGCAGGTTGCGAGAGTGCCAGCCCAGATATTCACCATTCAGCTCGGAGTCATAGATGGTGACATTCTCCACTTCCCAGAAAGCATCCTTAGTAGTAATCTTGGCATGGTGTATCTCCACATTCTTCACATACTGGAAGACATACTTACTGTCGCTCTCCAGCCCGTCCACATAAATGTCGCTGCTGAACATAAAGGGGTAAGTGCCGTCGTGTAGCCTCAGCCCCTTCACCCGGATGCGATTGCAACGCCAAAACACCTCGTCGGCATCATTCATCTGCACGTTCTCTATGTCTATGTCATTCATCTCACGAAACATCTTGGGGGCATCGATAACGGTATCTTTCATCAGCAGATGGTCGCTATACCACAGGGCCGAACGCCCTCCCACGGCAAAATAGCAATTATCGATGGTAAACCCATGGACGTGCCAAAAGGGATAGTTCCCCTCGAAACGACAGTTGGTGGCCACAATATTGCTGCACTCCTTGATGGCCGACTCACCCTCACGGATGATGACGTTGTCCAAATGGACATCATGCGAGGCAAACAACGGGCGTTCACCGCCAAACTCTTTGTCCTTAATCAGTTGCATATTTCTCTAAGATTAATCGTTTTAACGCTCTATCCGTCGCCACCCCATAGTCAGCACACAGCCCGAGGCCATGACGCCCATCAACTTCACAAACGCAATGCTCTTCATAATCTATTGTGCTTTAATTGCTTTGCAAAGATACTACTAACATCGGAAATTCGCAAAGGGAAGCCCCGGCTTTTGCCAAAGAAAACTCCGGCCTAAGCAAGGGCAAAGGTAACGCACAACCGGCAGATGGCGTGTAAACGGATTACGGAAGATACTACCCGAATTACGGAAATCCAGCACACAGCCCAAGGTCCCGCTCCCTCGCGTGTTTTTCCACATCACCCTCCGTATCTTCATCGTACCTCAGTCGTACCCCATTCGGTACTGGTTCGGTCTTTGCCCGTCGCTATGGAGCGAAGGAGGTACGACCGGGATACTTACAAAAAATGTAATAAAACCTTATCCGAACATAAGAATTGAGCTTTCCAGCAATGCCATCCTCCGCATCCCCTCACAAAGCATTGCCCGGAGAATACGAAAGAGGATTGAAAAGGAATCACTCTACGGCAAAGGGAATGTTGGCCGTGGAGACAAAGCCGGTGCCGTCCAGTACATAGGCATAAAGGCGGTAGTAGCCCGGCTCGCCGATGGATAGGGATACGCAGTTGGCATCCGTGGTCTTGACTTCCCCTACGCGGTCGGGGCGCGGTTCATAGGCTCCGCCTGTAGCAGTAATGGTAGCTTCCTTTAGGACTTCCCACACGTAGGTCAGCTTGTCGCCCTCGCGGTCGGTGGCGTCGATTACGCCCTCAAACGCCTGCCCGGCCTTGACGCGCGGCTCAAAGGGGATGCCGTTGATGGCAATGCCCTGCACCACAGGTGCGGTCTGCGCGGGCTCTTGACGGGTCCACACTCGCTCCATTGCTTCTACCATAGGAGTCTTTTCTCCCTTCAACGGCAACCCTTCTACATCATCCTCCACGAAGAGGCAGAACCAGGTGGGGGTGCGTTCCTCCTTTTGACCCCAAAGAAATACGAATGAGCCCATGCAACGAGGGTCGGCGGCAATGGCTTTGGTATAACGTTCTTCGTAGACGATACGCTTTTCCTCACTGGTCTGTTCTATCGGGGCCTTCCATTCGGTTGTTTTGGTTTCCCACCAGCCCGTTGGCCCCCACTCGGTAATGAGATACGGACCTTTGTAAGAGGAGCGGGCCACGATATCCTTCACGTCCAGTATGCCGCCGTAGCTGTTGATGCCCACAAAGTCCAGGTCGGGTGCATACTTGGCTACCATCTCCAAGGCTCCCGGATTGTGGGATATGACCGTAGACACCAGATGACGCGGGTCTATCTTTTTGATTTCTTGTGCCAACAGGTTGACAAACTGCCAGGCCGTGGGGGTATTGGCGGCGTTGTCCAACTCTATTTCGTTGCCAATGCCCCAAGCAAAAATGCTGGTGTCGTTCTTGAAAGTCTGCGCCAGCAGTTGCACTTCCTCCAGCTTGGCTTTGCGGAAAGCCTCATCGCGGTACTGCGCCGAGTCTTTGGGCAAACCTATCCCTTGCATCACATACATGTGATTGGCACGCGCCAGCTCCAAGTCTTTTTGGATAGATTCCACGCTTCCGCCCCAAGTGCGGAACGCATTGGCTCCGTTGGCCGAAGCCACGTCCAGCCGATTGGTGCCGCCCACACCATTAATATACATGGGCCGCCCGTCGATATACACATGCCATGCACCGCCTTCTTCCCTGACGGCTACTCCTTCGCTTGTCTCAGCGCCACCGCATCCGGCCAACATGGCAGACAGGCCGAGGGTGATAAATAAACTTTTCAATTTCATTGTGTGTGTTATTTTACGTTTGTACAATTCGCCGCAAATATAATCAATATGCCCAAAACATATTGCTCCGGAATATTGAATTATCTCAACCGGGAAAAGTATTATCTTTGCACCGCCATCAGCCAAGAACCATAGACCAAATTTGAAAGGACAAGAATACATGATTACTATCCGCAAAGCACAAACAGATGATTTGGACACGTTAATGGACATCTTTGAACAAGGGAAACGCATCATGCGGGAGAGCGGCAACTTGAAGCAATGGACCAAGGGATACCCTGAAACCGCCACGGTGCTAAAAGACATTGACGAGGGAAATTGCTACGTCTGCCAAGACGGGCAGGGCGCAGTGGTAGGCACCTTTGCCTTTATTCCAGGCAAAGAGCCTACTTATGCACGCATCTATCAAGGGGCATGGCTGGACGATATCCGGCCTTACGCCACCATACACCGGCTGGCAAGCACCGTGGGCAGCCATGGGGTAGCGGCCGCCTGCCTGGAGTGGTGCTACCGCCAAATGCCGAACTTACGGGCAGACACCCATCGCGACAACCGCATCTTGCAACACATCTTGCAGAAACACGGTTTCAGCTATTGCGGCATCATCTATCTGGCCAATGGAGACGAGAGGCTGGCCTACCAAAAAATACAGCGTTAACCTGCCCCGCCTATAGGGAGACGGCAGAAAGGGGAAGGTATTTGGCTCTTAAGTTGGCTACGCTCATGCCGGTGAAGTAATCTTCCACAAAGTCCCAGCGCTGTGCATCGTCCAGCTTATCCATGCCGAAAAACAGGGTGAACAGTTCTATTTGCTCTTGAAAAATACGCTCGTTGGCATCCAAGATAAGGTTGCGGTAGGCGTCGGAGGCGGCCAGGCTGCACAGCTGTTCGGGGGCGTTGAAGCGTACCGCCACACACGGGCTGCCACCACCTTCTACACTGAATGACAAACTATCAAGCATGGAAAGCAGGTTGAGCAACATATTCAAGTCAGAAAAAGGTGTGCAATAAAATAATAGACGGTCGCCTTTATTGCCCACGATACGTTGGGCAAACATTTTCTGGTAGCGCGACAGCAGGAGGTCGAACCCACGGGTTACGGTAAACGACAGCTCGTTACTCTCCTTCTTCTTGGCACTGCTGATGTAACTGACACTACGCCCCTCCTCGGTACGCGACTCCAATAAAGAACCGATGAAACGCTTTGCCGACCGTACATCAAGGTGATGTTCGATGAAAACAGCACGCAATTCTTCTTCATCAAAATGCCCCTTGTTTTTCAACAAAGCCGTCTTCATAAGTACCGTGAGGCTTTTGAACAGTGCATCCAGTTTCGTACGTATATCTGAGGCATTTTCTTTAAGCAACACGTCATGCCTGCCTACAAGAACGGCACGCGAGCCTTCGTGCAGCGTCCCGTTGTTCAGCTTTTGCTTGAATTCTTTATATCCCAGTTCAGGAAACCGTTCTTCCCACAAGGCTTCGAGGCGTGCTTTGTACACACCATCTTCTACTTTAGTCAGATAAGCTGCATATTCGCGGGCAAAGGCATCGCCGGTTTTGTCTTGCACATAGCCGTCTGTAAGCAAATTTCGCGGGCTGACATCAATTAAAGGCTTGCCAAAACGGCGTGCCAAGTCATCTTCCAACCACAACAAGGCTGTCTTTATCAACTGGCCCAACTCGGCTTCATACTCCAGCTTGTTTTTGGAGCGGGGCAATTTGACCACAAACTCAAAGTCGGATAGCGACACCTGCATTTCCGGCTTCTCTCCCTTCATACGATAGACTTCTACCAGTTTCTTCAAAATCAAGTCCAATTGCTCTTGACTGATATTCCCCGTCTGGTGCAGGCGTTTCATGTAGTAGAAATCACGTTCATGGAAATCGGTGGCCGAGATACCATATATATTGTTATCGCGGGCAGCACGCCCTATCTCCTGTATATAGTCTACAAACGTACTTGAGGGTGCCACATGGTATACACGGTCTATGTCACTGATGTCTATTCCCATCCCGAAAGCCTTGGTGGCCACAATGAGGCGCTTTTCACCCTCCTTGAATGAACGTACTATTTCAGCCTTCTGCTCTTTGTCTTTTTTCCCGTAATACGAAGCCACCCAATGGCGGTCGGCAGGACTCACCCATGCCTTCAGTCTCATGTCAATGCCGCCTGCAAAAGGATAATACAGCAACGTTTTATGTCCGCCGAGGAAGTCTTCTATACGGGCAGAAACCACACGTTGCTTTGCCTTGTCATAGGTTTCGCCTTCTTCTATCTGCATTTGCCTGATGTCAAAACCGATGTTGTGCCGCTTTACTGTACCGACATACAGCACGCAGGGCTCCATCTGGAGCGAACGGATAGTTTCAAACACCATATCGTTATCGCCCTGCGGATTCCATACAGCCGTGGCCGTCAAGGCAAACAAGGGGAAATTGTAGGCCAAAGCCCGCTTCAGACTGTTCAGGTAGCGGCCCAAGAACCAATAATCCACCCGAAACTCCTTGCCCCAGGTAGTCACCGTATGTGCCTCGTCTACCACAACCAGCCCTATATGGCGATCGCCTACAAAATGATGAATATCGTAAGAAAGCAGCAATTCGGGAGAAAGGTAAAACAAGTCGACCTCACCTTCGCGCACCCGGCGGTAGGCTTCGGCTTTCTGCTCGGGCGACAAATCGGACGAAGCATAGTCTACCCGTGTATAACCAGCATCCTGCAAGCTTTCCACTTGGTCCACAATCAGTGCCTTCAGGGGAGAAATCACAATGGTCAGCATGCCATATTGCCTACCCAAGTAGATAGCGGGCAACTGGAAAAGCAACGATTTGCCCGAACCGGTAGGAGCCGTGAGCAATATGTTGCCAACTTCTGCACGACCGGCATGGGCGGACTCAGCCTCCCGGATGACGTGCTCTATCAGCCGACCTTGCGACAGGCAGATTTTATCTTTCCCCTCGAACAGGTTATCATAAATTTCAAGGTCACGAAAATCATCGTAGCCATATACTTCTTGCAATATGCCGCGCACCTCTGCACGGCAATCCCCGGGAACACGACGCTCAAGCAAGGCGGGCAATGGCCGGGAGGTATTATCGGGTATTACCATATATATTTATTATCTCATAAAATTGTCATCTTGCCCCTATTGCCACACAATAGGTACGTTGCGAAATTGCAATGCCGTAATCTTTTCATTGCTATCATCGTCCTTATCAACAGCTTTGATGCGACAACTCACCAAAGTAAATGCATCGGTATTGGGAGTTACGCCCCACACTTCCAAATTCACTTTCTTCTGCACACCGGTGGCCACCAGCAATGAAGACTGGCCGCCGGCATAGCTCACCTGGAAACGAGTACCCAAATGGTTTGTGGCAAAAGTTTGGTCGCCACCCATCAAGGTAATTTCCTGCGCTTCCAAACGGTGCGAAATAAGGATAGTGACATTCACTCTACGCGCTTCGGCATTACCCGTACATGTTTCCACATTAAAAGTAAAGCCGGGAAGCCCCCCGTTGACCAGGCTGCCATAGGCTGGAAGGTCGGACACCGTGCCACACCCCGTCAGCATGAACAGGGTAAACAGTATAAACATTAGTTTCTTCATACTATTACATTTAATTGGTTATTATCTGATGCGAAGATATAATTTTTTCGTTAATAACCAAGCACGGAACGGATATTTTTTACCAACCTTTCGCAGGAATAGGTAATAAAAAAAGGATAGCAGACGCCATGCTTGCCTCTGCCATCCTTTTTATCACCTATTTCAAGTTGTTATAAAGCAACTTTACCGTGCCGCCCCATCAATATTCGTCTTCGTTGAAAAAGAAGTCCTCTTTGCTGGGATAATCGGGCCAGATGTCTTCTATGCTTTCATAAATCTCGCCTTCATCTTCCATTTCCTGCAGATTTTCAATCACTTCCAGCGGAGCGCCCGAGCGCATGGCATAATCTATCAACTCATCCTTGGTTGCCGGCCAAGGAGCATCTTCAAGCTTCGATGCCAATTCCAATGTCCAATACATAGTTTCTAAGTATTAAAATTGTGAATATACAGTTGTTTACTCTCTAATTGGCGGCAAAAGTATAACAAAAAATTTCACTTGCAACTATTATCCCAAAATATTTCATTTTTTTTGTCCTCATGGTTCATTTTCCGGGAAAGGACGAACAGGTAATCGGACAAGCGGTTGACGTAGGCCAACAGTTCAGGGGCTATGCCTACCGTCTCTGCCAAGGCCAGAATGCGGCGCTCGGCCCTGCGGCACACCGTGCGGCATACGTGGCACACGGCCGCCCCTCGGCTCCCACCCGGCAGCACAAACGCCTTGAGGGGCGGAAGGCTTTCGTCCAGGCGGTCTATCTCATGCTCCAACGCCTCTACTTGCGCGGGAGTGACGATGGAAGATTCATGCAATTTGGTCTTCGACTGGTCGGTGGCCAGGTACGAGCCCACCGCAAACAGCCCGTTCTGCACCTGCCTCACAAGGGCGCAGTCGTGCCCGTCGGCCAGGTAAGTTTCCAGCAAGCCCAAGCAGGCATTCAGCTCGTCCACCGTGCCATAGGCCTCCAGGCGGATATCCGTCTTGGGTACGCGGGTGCCCCCCACCAGGGAAGTGCACCCTTCATCGCCCGTTTTAGTATATATCATGCTTTTCTTCATCGCGGATATGTTCTTTAAAGTCATACTTCACGACACAAAGATAAAGGATGTGCATGAATATCCAAAAGAAAAAGGCCGGCATTCCTGCTCTTCTGCACAATCCGCACTTATTTGCAGTTTAAGCACACCGACCTTTGGCTTCTTATCAACGTCCTTCCGCCTTGCTCTGCTCAAAAGTAAAGCCGTCAGTAGCGTTTCCACACCTGATGCCGATGTCAAGAGTACGGTCATCAGGACATTCATTGGAAGCAATAGTAACCGTCATGACATTTCCTTCTATAATGACGGTATACCATTCTCTTGCTACATTATGCATGTCTTCATCATCCCCTAATTCCATGCCGTCTATAGAAGATATCCAAAAACCGGCATAATTTTTACATTTCAAAACGTAAGTACCTCCGACACTTGGTACTTCTATTACATGTTCTTTGTTCATGTGCGGCACATTAGTTTTCCATTTCATGGTTTCCCAAAGTCCAAGTGGTTCGTTGCAAGAACAAAGAAGGGCAAGCCCAAATATTAAAAGAGATAATAACTTTTTCATCGTGATATTACTGAATATTTTATTATCCGCCATAGCGGGTTAAACATGCCACGAAAATACACGCAAAAGGTAAAGCACAAAAGCCAGCACCGTAAACCATGCCCACGTTGCAATGTGATTTCCTATTCTTCTCATGCCGCAAATGTACGCAATTTATTCCCCACGACTGCACCCTATATTGCCTGCCCATGCAGATTACAGAATATTTTTAACAATATTTCCTATTTCACACATCAGAACCGTCCATCCATACCCACACCCTGTACGCATTTCCTACTATCCATCTCCTTTCCATAACGAAGGCTCTGCAAAGGAGTTGGTAAGGAGAAGGTAAGGAGGAGGTAGGGAGAAGGCATATAGATGCAGCATACCGGATACGACAATATCTTGATTCTGAAACAGATACAGCTCTATTCCGGTCTTATTTTTGTAAAGAAAAGAGGGAAATCAAGAATTTTCATGTAAATATTTATCTATTCAAAAGAAGAGAGACAGGGGAATAGAAATATGCATACAATCATGTATCCGCCCCAGTCAGCGGGCAGACAAATACCGGTACACCACCTCCGATATGTCGGCAATGACTTTCTCCGTGTCCCGAAGGCTGAGCTTGGAGTCTTTCACCAGCACGGCGATGGCATAGCGCCTGCCATCGGGCAGCAGCACAAAGCCGGCGTCGTTGATGCCCGTCCATTCGCCTCGCACGTTTTGGTCGGAGGTGCCCGTCTTGTGGCCAATGCGGGCCGGGGTGCCTTGCAAAGGAGCGGGAAGGCGCATTTGCCCGGTCTGACAGTCGAGCAGCGTCTGGTGGATGAAGTGCGTGTAGGTTGTGTCAATGGGTAAGGCATCCGCCGCCAGCTTGTCCATGAGCAGGGCTACGGAGAAGGGTGTGCTCCAGTTGTCGTAGCACTTCTCCGGGTGGCGGTGCATATCGGCCTCGGTGGCGGAAAGGGCAAAGCCGCCGAGGCCCAGGGAGCGGATAAACCTGTCGGCCACCTCCACGCCACCGATGTAGCGGAACAGGATGTCGCAGGCATTGTTGTCGCTCAGCTGCAAGGTATAAGCCAGCAGTTCGCCGACAGTCAAGGATATGCCGCCCTGCGGATAGCGGTCGCGCAAGGGGCTGTAGGTATCGGGAAGCAGGTCTTGCCGCTCTATCCGCAGGGAGGTGGAGAGGGGCAGGCCTCGTTCTTCCAGGTGGTGAGCCACAGCCAAGGCCTGGTGGAATTTCATCACGCTCATCAGCGGATAGCGGACGTTGTTGTTCACCGTCAGCGTGTCTTTGCCATCCACTATGACGGCCACGCCGACTTGCGCAGTGGCTTTGTCTGCAATGGTTTGTATCTGCCGCCGCAACGGCTCGCCAGCCTTGCCGGGCAGGCAGATAAAGGCTAAAAGGAGAAGGGAAACGCGAAATCTCATAAGATGCTTTTTTGTCCGCAAAAATAAAAAGAAAAATAGCTTTTTAGCTACCTTTGTCCCTTGAAGAAAGAACACATCACGCAAAAAAACACTGC
Source organism: uncultured Bacteroides sp. (assembly GCA_944320865.1). Taxonomy (GTDB): domain Bacteria; phylum Bacteroidota; class Bacteroidia; order Bacteroidales; family Bacteroidaceae; genus Bacteroides. The sequence goes on from CALUJC010000016.1 coordinate 31,265, forward strand.
ATTATGAGAAAAGCAAGCAGAGAAATGCCCACCGACTGGGCACTGGAGGTGATGCGCAAAGCGCCCTACATCACCGTAAGCTTCACCCGACCGGACGGCACTGCCTATGGTGTGCCCCTGTCCCTGGCCTCGGCAAGCGACGACACCTGGTACTTCCACTGCGCCACCGAGGGCGACAAGCTGGAGGCCATAGCCGCCCACCCGGAAGTGTGCCTGTCGGCTGTCACCCAATGCAAGCCCACCGTAGGGCCAAAGGACGGCTCGTTCACCCTGCAATACCGCTCGGCCATTGCCTTCGGTCGGGCAGAAGTGGTGACGGACGAGGAGGAGAAGGTGGCAGCCCTGCGCGCCATCAGCCAACGCTTCCTGCCCCAACACATGGACGCCTTCGACGAGGCCATCAGCCGCAGTCTGCACCGCACGGCGGTAGTGCGCATCACGCTCACCGCACCGCCCACGGGAAAACGCAAACAATATGATAAGAACGGGGAGGAGATGAAGTATGGAAGGATGGAGTAACGCATCGGCGTTACTTCTTCACCTCTATCTCCTTGATGAACCGTGCCGGGTTGCCGCCTACAATGGTCATGGGCGGCACATCGTGCGTCACCACGCTGCTGACCCCTACATTCCCCGCAGGCCAAAGGAATATTAACATGAAAACATTGGAAAAAGTTAATTATTTCGTTACCTTTGCAGAAAGAATATCAAACAGCCATGGAATACATTAGAAAAATAAAAATCTTCAAGACTTATTTTAAGGAGTTCTATATTGCCCAAAATGATGAAGTCCGAAGAAAAATAAACTACGTAATAGAACTTATAAAAACAACTGAAAGAGTACCTGTAACATACTTGAAACAGATAGAAAATGTTTCGGGATTATACGAAATCAGAGTGCAACATGCAGGAAATATTTACCGGATATTTTGTTGCAACGATAAAGGGCAATTGGTAATTCTGTTCAACGGCTTCCAGAAAAAGACACAAAAGACACCAACCAAAGAAATAAAAAGAGCAACAGCAATCATGAAAGAATATTTTGAAACCCAAAAACATCAATGATATGACCAAAGAAGAAAAAGAAAAAAAGAATATGGCAATCTTAGCCTGTGGAGATGACTACGACGAACTCTTAGAAATCCAATATGGACCCAAAGGCACCCCCGCCCGCGACCAGTTCGACCGCGATGCCGAAGCCTTCATCCTGGCTGAACGACTGAAAGAAGAACGCAAAAAAGCCGGACTGACCCAAGCCCAACTCGCTGAGAAAATCGGAACAAAGAAGTCCTACATCTCCCGCATCGAGAATGGGCATGCCGACGTGCAGCTGTCCACCCTCTTTAAGATTTTCCAAGGACTGGGCAAGCGGGTCAGCGTCACCATCTGGTAAACCGACCCAGCGCCTAAACCATGACGCACCCCGACCGGCAGAAATCACGGCATAAAGCCGGACAGCACTCCCCTACTCTCCTGTGCGGGCAATGCATAGATATGCAGCATCCGCACCCTCTTTGCGTATAACCATGCAATATACCCGCTTCGTTTCTTAGTCGTACCTCAGTCGTACCCCATTCGGTACTGGTTCGGTCGTATAGAAGCGAACAAATACCGAATGAAGACGGACTTAGGCGGCATGAATATGCATTGGAGAAGGACAGGCATTACAGACCGAAATTCACCACATAGTGCTGCTTGTTCTTGGTGCGGTCGAAGAAAAGGATGCCCAGGTCGTACAGGTCGAAGGTGATGCCCACCCGCTCGTCGCGCTGCATGCGGCGCCACAGGCTGCGCATGGCACGCGTGTAACCGATGCCTTCCACCACGAAGACCGACTGCCCCGTGGTGCGGTCGGCACAGAGGCGGAACACTTCTTCCAAAAACTCCGGGCGGCGGTAGTCGTGCAGGTACAAGAAGTCCACCGGAACACCGGGCTCCAGGAACAGCACGGACAGGTCGGCAGCAGGCGTATACTCCGCCCTCGTGCATGCCGCCTTCAGGTAGAGGGCGGAGGCGGAAAGGCGGCCGGCATCCACAATAAGCTGCGGCCGGCAATAATTGACGATGCGGAACAGCAGGCGCTTCACCTTGCGGGATTCATAGCCCCAATCCCTGCCACGGGCGGGAACTTGCGCCCGTTCCAGCAGAATTAGTTCACGGTACTTGTAGTAAGGCAACCGCTGGTACACCACGTCCGTAATGAAGTCGAAGGCAAAGGGGGAGTGCACCCCGTATCCACGCCTGTGGCGGAAACGGAGCAACCAGACGAACGGGTGCACGCAGCGGAGTAACAGAGGGTTCATGGGCATACGGTTTCTACGCCGCAAAGGTACGGCATTTCCGGCGAACGGGCAACAAGCCCGGCGAAGCACGCCCCCTGCCTCAACGGAACAGGAGGGTGCAACGTTCGCCTTGCTTCAGGTTGAGGGTTATCATGGGGTCGGTGCTGGTGGTGGTGCCGCCGTCCGTAGTGCAGGTGGCCCGGCTTACGCCGGCAGGCATTTTCACCACAAACGTGCCCGGAACGAGTGCCGTCACTACCGCCTGCGCAGCATGGCCGTCGCGCCACTGTAGGTCGACTGCCGCCCCTCCCCTTACACGCATGCCTTGGAATGAGCCTTCGGCCCACGAGGTGGGTAAGGCGGGCAGCAAATGAATGAAGCCCTCATGGCTCTGCAACAGCATTTCGCCGATGCCTGCCGCTCCGCCGAAGTTGCCGTCTATCTGGAATGGCGGGTGCGAGCAGAACAGGTTGGGGAAGGTGCCGCTGCCATGGTGGCGGCTGACGGGGTCGACGGCCGGGTACAAAAGGCTACGGAACAACTTCCAGGCACGGTCGCCGTCGCCCAGGCGTGCCCAGAAGTTCACTTTCCAGGCGCGGCTCCATCCGGTGGCCTCATCGCCCCGGCGGTTCAAGGTCACGCGGCAGGCTTCAGCCAGTTCCGGCGTGCGGGTGGGCGATATCTGGTTGCCGGGATGCAGGCCATAGAGATGGGACACGTGGCGGTGGTGCACATCCACTTCGCGGTAGTCTTCCAGCCACTCCTGCAGGTATCCTTCTTTGCTGACCTGCATGGGCGGGAAATCCTCCATGTCACGCTCCAGAGCCAGGGCAAATGCTTCGTCGCAATCCAGCAACCGCGCGGCTGCCGCCACGTTGGTATAGAGCTCGCGCAGCAGTTGCACGTCCATCGTGGGGCCCATGCAGATGCTGACAGGTGTCAGCGTGTCGCCCGGCAGGTAAAAGGTATTCTCCGGCGAGGAGGTGGGCGCCGTCACCAGCCAGCCGTGCTTGGGCTCGCGGACGGTGGTGGAACGGAAAAACTCAGCCGCGCCTTTCATCACGGGATAGATGCGGCGCAGGTAGTCCATGTCGCGCGTATAGAGGAAGTGTTCCCACAGGTGGGCACACAGCCAAGCCCCGCCCGTATTGGTGGCGCCCCACGAAGGGTGTTCACCGGGGGCGGTGTAGTTCCACACGTTGGTCATCATGTGCAGCACCCAGCCTTGGGCCTCATCGCCATAAAAGGAGCGTGCCGACTGCCTGCCCGAGGGGACCAGACGCTCGACCAAGGTGACAAGGGGCTGACACAGTTCGGAGAGGCCGGCCTGTTCCAGCGGCCAATGGTTCATCTGGATGTTGATATTGGTGTGGTAGTCACCGTTCCAAGGCGTCTGTGTGCCGTTGGCCCAAAGCCCTTGCAGGTTGGGCGGCAGGCTGCCGGGACGGGTGCTGCTGATGAGCAGGTAGCGGCCGTAGTTGTAGTACAGCGCGGCAAGTCCTGGCAAGGGGGCATCGGCAAAGCGCAGCAGGCGTTGGTCGGTGGGCAGGACGTCGTCCGGCGAGGCGGGAAGCGTGAGCGACACCCGGTCGTACAAGGCACGGTGGGCCTCCACGTGGGTTTGCCGCATGGATTCCCTCGGAGGGTCATACGCTGAGAGCTGCTCTTTCAGCAACTGCATGCAGGCAACATCCAGCAGGCTGTCGGCATGCTCCACATACCGCTCTCCGGGAAAGTCCGTGCCCGCTGCTGCGAAAGAGGTGGCGGCAGACACGACTATCCAAGCCTCATTGGCACCGGTCAGGGCAACGCCCCCGGCTTCAGATATGCTCAGGCTACCGCCCAGCGGCAATACCCGGAGCGCCGTGTGGAAGCGCATGCCTTCGTGCGCAGGGTTGCCGCTGTCCAGTTGCCCGTCCATCAGTAGGGTCTGCCCGTCAGTGGTGACCAAGGCGCGCTCGGGGCGGCTGAGTTGTGCTGAGAATGTCAGTGCGCCTTCACGCGAGGCGGTGAGGTGCACCAGCATCACGTCGTGGGTACGCGAAGTGAAATATTCCCGTTTGTAGTCTACTCCCGCGTTGCGGAAGGAGGTGGTGACCACGGCATCGCGCAGCGACAATGTGCGCAGGTAGTTCTGCACAGCGGCCTCATCCTCTCCCTGTACGGACTGGAGAATGTCCAGGAAGCCTAAGACCTGGTAACTGCCGTAGCGCCCGTCGGTCTCCTGCTTCTTGGGGACGAAGCTGCTGTACATCAGCTCCTGCGCCTCAAGGTTCTTGCCCTCGAACAGCAGTTGGCGTATTTCCGGCAGACTGCGTGAGGCATCGGGATTACTGTAATCGGACTCGGAGCCACTCCACAGGGAGATGTCGTTGAGCACGATGCGTTCGTGCCGGATACCGCCGTCGGGCATCATGCCCAGCCGCCCGTTGCCCAAGGGCAAGGTTTCCTCCCAGATGGAGGCGGGAGCCGTGTAGTAAAGGCGGTGGTTGCAGGTATCGGCCGGAGCCGATGCCCACACGCGTGCCACCGCACAAAGGAGTAGAAAGGTCAGAACACGTTTCATAAGTTCTGGTTATTACTAATTATATAGGTTATTTGGACTTCAGCCCGATGCTTGCTTCCTTCAGCCCGTCGGATGCGGCGGAGAGCTTGATGCTGCCTTTTTTGCCATTGTTCTGCACCACCACGAGGCACTTGCCGTAGAAGGCTTTGCGGTGATTGTCCTTGAAGCGTTCCATGGAGATGGGGCTGCCGTTGTCCACGCCGGCAATGAAGCCTGCGCCTTCTACCTGGAAGCGGATGTCGTTTTCGACCCAGGGACAGAGGTTGCCGTCCTCATCCAGCACTTCCACCGTCACGAAGCTCAGGTCGCGCCCGTCGGCTTGCAGAGTGCTGCGGTCGGGAGTGAGGCGTATTTGGGCAGGCTCGCCGGCAGTATGTATCTCTTGCGTGGCCACCTCTTTGCCGCCCTTGCGGGATACGGCTTTCACCGTGCCCGGCTCGAAGGCTACGCGCCATGTCACATGAAACTCACCGTCGGCCTTGGTGCGCACGCCCTGCGAGTGGCCGTTGACGTACAGCTCCACTTCGTCGGCATTGTTGTAGTAGGCCCACAGGTCGATGGTCTGGCCTTCCTGCCAGTTCCAGTGGGGGAAGAGGTGCAGCACCGTCTTGTCCGGACGCCACTCGCTCTGATACATATAATATACGTCTTTCGGGAAGCCGGCCAGGTCTACGATACCAAAGTAGCTGCTGCGTGCCGGCCAGCCGTAGGGAGTAGGCTCGCCGATGTAGTCGAAGCCCGTCCAGATGTATTGCCCGGAGATGAAGGGATTCTGCTTCACCAGCTTCCAGGTGCCTTCGTGGTAATTGCCCCAGGGCACGTGGCAATTGTCGTAGGAGGAACAGGAGAAAGATTCATCGTAGAAGGGGATGTCCCACCGGGAGGGCCAGATGAACATCGAGTCGCTGGGCATGCGGTAGTAGCCACGGGTCATGAGGCCGGACACGCTTTCGGTGACAATGAAAGGCTTGCCGGGGAAGTTCTGGGGCACGCCCATGAACCAGTCGTCGTGGTAGTTGAAGCCAATGATGTCCAACGCGCCGCTGCGGAAGAGGTGATTGTTGGGGTTGGGCTCATTGCACCCGGCGGTGACGGGACGCGTGGGGTCGAGGGCGCGCACCATATCGGCCAGTTTCTTGGTGAGGAGGGAGTTGACGGACATTTCGCCGTCTTCCTTGGCCAGCATCTCCTTGCTGTGGCCGAAGTTCAGCACCAGGTTGGCCTCCTCCAGGCTGAGGGTATCGGCCTTTGCGTCGCTCCATTGCTCGAGCACCTCGTTGCCTATGCTCCAGATGAAGATGGAGGGGTGGTTGCGGTCGCGCACCACGAGGTCGGTGAGGTCGCGTTCGTGCCACTCGTTGAAGTAGCGGGCATAGTCGTGGGCGGTCTTCTTCTTGCGCCACATGTCGAAGGTTTCATCCATGACGATGAAGCCCATGCGGTCGCACAGGTCGAGCAGCTCGGGGGCAGGCGGATTGTGCGAGCAGCGAATGCCGTTGCAGCCCATCTCCTTCAATATCTCCAGCTGGCGCTCGATGGCACGGGTGTTGACCGCCGCGCCCAGGCAACCCAGGTCGTGGTGCATGCACACGCCGTTTATCTTGACGTGCTGCCCGTTGAGGAAGAAGCCTTTCTGCGCATCAAACTTGAAGGTGCGGATGCCGAAGGGCGTGTGATAGACATCGGTCACCTGCCCGTCGGCCAGCACCGTGGTGCGCACGTCGTACAGGTAGGGATTCTCCAGACACCACAGCGTGGGATTGTCGAGGGCAAGCTCTTGCACGGCCTCTGCCTGGGCATTGGCACCGGCCTGGAGGGTAGAGGCTGTGGCTTGGGCCACGACGTTGCCCTCGGCATCGACCAGCTCGGTGCGGAGCTCCAGGGCGGCGGGCTGACTGAGGGTGTTGTCCACCGTGGTGCGCACGGTGAGGCGGGCATGGTTCTTGGTCACCTCGTCGGCTGTGATGTGGGTGCCCCACTGTGCCACGTGTACGGGCTGAAGCTTGCGCAGCCACACGTTGCGATAAATGCCGCAGCCGGAGTACCAGCGCGAGTTGGGCTGCTCGGCGTTGTCCACCCGCACGGCCAGGACGTTCTCAGCCCCCCACTTGATGTAGGGCGTGAGGTCGTAGCTGAAGGAGATGTATCCGTAGGGACGGGTGCCCAGCTCGTGGCCGTTGATGTAGACGGTGCTGTTCATGTACACGCCGTCGAAGTCTATGTAGAAGCGCAGGCCCTCGTCGGCCTTGTCGGCGGTGAAGGTCTTGCGATACCAGCCCACGCCTCCGGGCAGTGCGCCTCCGCCCGTGCCCGAGGGGTTCTCGCGGGAGAAGTCGCCCTCGATGGCCCAGTCGTGGGGCAAGTTGAGGCGACGCCACGAGGAGTCGTCGTAGGTGGGAGCGGCAGCGTCGGCCACATCGCCCAACTGGAAGGTCCAGTCGGCGGTGAAGTCCTGACGGCGATTGTCCTCCTGTCCGGAGGGGCCGGAGGAAGGGCTGCATGCGCCTACCGCGAGCAGCAGGGCCAGGGCGGGCGCGGCTAAGATGTGTTTCAGTGTCATAACTGCAAAGGGGTTATTCTGATTATTTGTAAATGGTTTTCTATATACAAAGAAACCTTCCGGCAAGAGGCGGGGATAAAACCCCTACCCCCGCCAGAAGGCCTTGTAGAGGGGTTGGAAGGTGGCGGCGGGACAGTATCGACAGTGTCCGACGGAGAGTGTCGATACTGTCGGCCGGACAGTGTCGATAGTGTCGGGCAGACAGTATCGATACTCTCTGCCCTATACTTTACCATGTCCCCCAAAGGGGGCATTGTTTGTAAAGCATTATAACTTCACCGTCTGCGCCTTGCCGTCGTACTTCACCACCGTGCCCTTGGCCTTGAGGTCGAAGCCCTTGGGCTGGTCTTTGGTGACTTTGACGATGTTGAAGGTGCGCTCCTTCAGCATGCCGGGGAATTCGCCCTGGCGTTCGCCCAGGGTCAGTGTACCTTCGGCCTCGTTGTAGGCCATGGGTATCATGGCATACTGGCCCTTCTCGTAGTTGTAGTTCACGCCCTCGTCTTCGTAGAGGGTGAAGGCACCGTCCTGCCCGGCATAGACGTAGAGGGTAATCTCCTCAGCCGGCTTCTCGTCGCTCCACTGCATGTCGGGGCCGTAGGGGATGATGGCGCCCTCGCGCACATAGAGCGGAATGCGCTCGTAGGGAGCACCCACCTCCAGCTCCTGGCCGCCAGCCACATACTTGCCGGTGTAGAAGTCATACCATCCGCATCCGGCGGGGAAGTACATCTGGTGCGTGCGGGCACCATATTCGTAGACAGGAGCCACCATCAGCGCGGGGCCAAACATGTACTGGTCGCCGATGTTGTTCACCCGCGTGTCGGCGGTGAAGTCCATCACCAGCGGGCGCATGATGGTGTAGTCCTGGAAGTACGTCATGCCTGCCATGGAGTAGATGTAGGGCATGAGGTTGTAGCGCAACTTGGTGTAGTACACCACGGAGTTGTAGCACGGATGTCCCTGTGGGGCAATGTTCCATATCTCGCGGAAGGGGTACTGCCCGTGTGCACGGAACAGGGGGCAGAATGCGCCAAACTGGTACCAGCGCACATTCAGCTCGCGCCACTCCTTGTAGTCGGCATTCTCGCGGCCGGTGTTGTTGTAAAGCTGCTGGCCTGCCACGTAGCGGTTCTCCACGCAGAAGCCGCCGATGTCCATCGTCCAATAGGGAATGCCGCTCACGGCAAAGTTCAGTCCGGCGGATATCTGTGCCTTCATGTCTTCCCAACGGGTAGCGATGTCGCCGCTCCAAGTAGCCGTGGAATAGCGTTGCAATCCTGCGAAGCCCGAACGGGTGAGGAGGAACACGCGTTTGTCGGCATCCACGCCGCGCTGGCCGTTGTAGATGGCGTCGGCATTCATCAGGGCATAAGCATTGAAGAACTTCTCAGAGGGGCCAAGGGCCGTGGGGCCGCACAGGTCTTTGCGGTATTGCAGGTCGGTGCAGTCGCGTATGTTCGGCTCGCTGGCATCCATCCACCAGGCATCGATGCCCAGGGGATAATAGTGGTCTTGCATCTGCTTCCAGAACAATTTCCTTGCTTCGGGGTCGTAGGCATCATAGAAGCCATACGTATAACCGGGGCCTACCCAGTCTTTCAGGCTGTCTTTCACGGACTGCATGTACATCCAGCCGTTATCGGCAAACTCTTTGTAATGCTCCGTGGTGGTGTAGAACTTGGGCCATACGGATATCATGATGCGGCCGTTCATCCGGTGAATCTCGTCCACCATGCCCTTCGGGTCGGGGAAACGTGCCTTGTCGAACTCATGGCAACCCCACGAATCCTGCGGCCAGTGCAGCCAGTCGATGACGATGTTGTCGATAGGAATCTGGCGCTTGCGGAACTCCTTTAGGGTGGAGAGCACTTCCTCCTGCGTGTTGTACTTCTCGCGGCTCTGCCAGTAGCCCATGGCCCACTTAGGCATCACCTGCGACTTGCCCGTCAGGGTGCGGTAGCCGCTTATCACGTCGTCCATGTCCTCGCCATATACAAAGTAGTAGTCTATCTCATTCTGCAACTCTCCCCACCACGACATCTTGGCGCGCTCTTCATCCGACACAGGGCTCAGCACACGCAGGCCGCAATAGGACACACCGCCATCGGGCTCCCACTCTATCTTGACAGGCACGCGCTTGCCGCTCTCCAGGCTGACGGCAAACTTGTAGCTGTTGGGGTTCCAGGCCGTGCGCCAGCGTTCGGGCACAATCAGCTTGCCATCTACATACACCTTGGTATAGCCGGCATAGTAGAGGATGAAGTGGAACAGGCCGCTCTGCGAAGGCTCAATCTCGCCCTCATACGTCACGCGGGCACCCATGAAGGGGAAGTCTTTCGGCAGGTTGACCACACGGCCCATGTCGCCGCGCACCAGGTGCTCGAAGTAAAGGGAATCTTCGCGGCGCACCAGCGTCTCCTTGCCCGACTTGGCAGAGGGGACATACGTGCCGGTCAGCGCGCCTTCCTTGCCATCCTTGTCATACAGTTTGAACACGTCGCCCAGCTGGGAGTAAGGACGCGCGTCGCCAAAACGGCACAGGGAGTAGCTGTCCCACAGCACGCCGTAATTCTTGTTGGACACGATGAAAGGCACAGACACCTTAGTATTATATTGGAAGAGCTCCTCGTTCTTGCCTTTGTAGTTGAACTCGTCGGCCTGGTGCTGGCCCAAGCCGTAATAGCCTTCGTCGTCGCCTGCCGACTCAAAGACCTGGCGCACGCTGTAGCCCTGCGTGCCTTCCACTTCGCGAGGGGTAAAGGTGCGTCCGCCGGCCTCTTCTGCCAGAATCTGCTTTCCGGCCGCATCGGTAAAGCGCACCTGTCCGGTAGACTTGGACACCAGCACCCCCACCTGCGAGGTTTTCACTAATACATCATCTCCCTGCTCTGCCACAGTAAAGGGTGTCTGTGACTGTTGGGGCACAATAATCAGACTTTTCTCGGTCGAGAACTCTTTTTCCGGCGTAGCCGATACATGGATGAGCTTTTCGCCCATCACTTCCACACGTACTTTACGCACATCGGTAGGTTGCTGCTGGCTTAATGTCACCACAACACCTTTGTCGGTTTTCTGATAGCCGCTTCCGGCACAAGCCGCAAGTGCCAATCCGACGAACAAACAAGCTGAAGTGTTTTTCAGATTCATATTGCTTTAATTTTAAGAATGTTTCAACGGTGTAAAATTAAGAAATCTTTCCCGGAAAAATCCCCCTTCAATGTTGATACGAAAGGGGCTTTTTGATTTAATGCCGGATAAAATGTTTCACTAAAGGGTATTGTTTGTCATTTGCCTTCTCTTTCCTGGTAAACAGAGGGCAAAACGCCAAATTCATCCTTGAAATACTTGCTGAAGTATTTCGGATTGTTGAAGCCCAGTTGGTAGGCAATTTCCGACACATTCTGCTGGCTTTCGCGCAACAATTGGGCTGCCCTTTTCAGCCGGATAACCCGGATAAATTCAATAGGCGTCTTACCGGTAATCTGCAACAGTTTCTTATACAGATGCGCACGGCTCATACCCAGTTCATGGCTCAGTTCTTCTACCGACAAATCGCTGCGGGCTATGTTCTTTTCCACATACTTGATGGCATCGCCTATCAGTTTTTCGTCCAACGAAGTAATAACAATCTCACTGGGTTCCGGGTCGATGTAACCATGTGACCTGTGACGGCTGCTCAAGTCTATGAGCTTGCGCATTCGCAACACCAGGACTTCCATATTGAAAGGTTTGGTCACATAGTCATCCGCCCCGATGGTCAATCCTTCCACCTTGTTCTCTACCGACTGCTTGGCAGTAAGCAACACGAAGGGGATATCGGCCGTTTTCTTGTCCGCCTTAACCCTGCGGCACAATTCATTGCCATCCATCACAGGCATCATCAAGTCGCTGACAATCAAATCCGGTTTTACTTCGGGAATCATCTTCAGCGCTTCCTCACCGTTCGTGGCTACCCTGACTGTAAAATACAAACTCAAGCTATCCGACATAAACGCCAAGAAGTCACCGCTATCATCCACTACCAGCACTACAGGCTTCTTCCCGTCCCCTTCATCTGCCTTCTCCGACGACGATTGCGCCCCATCCAAGGCCAAAGCATCTTCTTCTGCCGCTTCTGCCGACAAGGGAGTAGCCACACTCACCGCCGAATGCTTCACCGGGAGGTCTACCACAAATACAGAACCTCCGCCGGCATTGTCAAATACCTGCACAGCTCCGCCGTGCAACGCCACATAGTCATGCACAAGGCTCAACCCTATACCGCTTCCGCCGGAAGCAGTGGCACCACCTTCTTGTCCGGCCTGGTAGAAGCGTTCAAAAACATGCTGCTTATCTTCATCCTTAATGCCTATGCCCGTATCGGCTATTTTTATTTCCAATGTTTCAGGAGAGCCTTCCAACACTTCCAACGACACATCTACCTTGCCGCCTGCGGGAGTAAACTTAAAGGCATTGGACAGCAGGTTCATGACCACCTTTCCTACCTTGTCTTCATCGAACGACATTTCCAATGAATCGACGGCCGAAAAGAATGTCAAGCGAACATCCTTCTTGTCGGACAACATCAGGAAGGAATTGCAAATGTTATGTATGTATGGCACGATGTCTCCTTCCGACAGGTTCAGATGAAGGCCGGCCATTTCATTCTTGCGGAAATCGAGCAGCTGGTTCACCAGATACAGCAACCGCAGGGCGTTGCGGTGCATCAGTTTCAGGCGGTCGGCCGCCTTTCCGTCCTTTGTTTCCTTTATCATGCTCTCCAGCGGGGAGATAATCAGGGTGAGCGGCGTGCGCAGCTCGTGGCTGACGTTGGTGAAAAAGCGGAACTTCATCTGGTTCAGCTCTTCCGTCCGCCTGGCCTCTTCCTCCATGTGGCGGATGCGCCACTTGTTGCGCTCGCGCCGTTTCACCACCACGAGCCCGCAGAACAGTGCCCCCGCAATGAGCACCGCATAGCAGGCATAGGCCCAGGGCGTCTGCCAGAAGGGAGGCCTGATTACAATCTTCAGCCGCGCCTCCTCGGTGCCGGCATAGCCGTCGCTGTTTACGGCCTTTATCCGCAGCACGTAGGTGCCCGGTGCCAGGTTGGTGTAGGTCAGCTGCCGTATGTCGGGCAAACTAGTCAGCCAGTCTTCGTCAAAGCCCTCCAGCTTGTAGGCATAGCTGGTCTTTTCGGGCAGCACGTAGTTGTCCGACGCAAACGACACGGTGAAGACATTCTGCTTATAGTCGAGCACCAGTTCTTCTGTTTGGTTCAATGCCTTGCCGAGCACAACGCGCCCACCGTATTCCTTGCCCACGCCGACTTCTTCATTGAACAGGCGCAGGCCGCAGAACATGACCTTAGGCAGGGCAAGGTTGTACTTGATGTCGTCCGGGCGGAAGCTGTTCACGCCATACATGCCGCCCACCAGGATTTCCCCACCGGCCAGACGCTTCATGGAGCGCTGGTTGAAGTCGCTGCTCTGCAAGCCGTCCTTGTCCGTGTACGAACGGCAATGGAAAGCCAGGCCGCCGTCCCCGGCATCCGCCGTCAGGACCACATTGACCAGCTCTCCGCCCACCGTCACCCAGATGCCTTGCCCGGCATCTTCCACAATGCCCAGCACAAACGGCTTGGAGTAGTCGGGATTCAGCGGCACATCGTACGCACGCCCCAGGCGGGAGTCATACACCTTCAGCCCCTCGCGCGTGGCGACCCACAGGTAGCCGCGGCTGTCTTCGTAGACCTGGATGATGTTCAGACCGGCAAAGCACTTCTCGCCGGTGGCGCCTATGGTGAAATCTGTTATCTTATGGGTGGTCATGTCCATGACGGACATGCCGTAGGAGGTGCCTATCAGCAGCCGGTTGTCCGCAGCCAGACACATCGACATCACGTGATCCGACAGCAGGCCCGAGTTGGCCGAGGTATAGGTGGTGAACACGCCCGTCTCCGGATTCAGGCATTGCAGGCCTCCGCCCAATGTGCCTATCCAGAGGTTGCCGTCGCGGCCTTCCACCAGCGACCACACGTTGTCGTTGGCCAGCGCATGGGGCTTGCCCGCCTCGTGGCGGTAGTGGGTGAAGCGGGTGCCGTCGTAGCAGTCCAGCCCTCCCCAGTAGGTACCTATCCACAGCCGGTGCTTGCTGTCGCGCAGCAGGCTCACAATCACGTCGGCTGAGACGGAACGACTGCCTTGCCCCGCCGTAAACGTCTGCCGCCGGCCCGTGCGCATGTCCCAACGCATCAGGCCCGCGCCGTTCGTGCCCAGCCACAGCGCGCCGTTGCTGCCCTCTTCTATGCAGTTCACGTCGCCCACATCGTGCATGCCGAACTTGAAGATGCTTTCGTTGTAGTAAGACACGCCCTTCTTGTATAGCCCCACCCACATGGTGCCGGCTTCGTCTTCGTAGAGCGCGGTCACGGTGTTGTTGGGCAAGGAGCGCGAGTTGTCCGGGTCGTTTTTCAGCACTTGCCGAGTCGTGCCGTCTTCCACGATGCTGATGCCGTTCTGGTCGTGTCCTATCCAGATGCGCCCGTACTTGTCCTGCGCCACGGCCCGCACCACGTCGAAGTGGCCCTGGCGCGGCGCTCGCATCAGCCATTGGTTGGTGGCCGGGCAGTACACCCACATGCCCGTCACGCCGTAAATCCAGATGCGCCCTTCGCGGTCGGCAAAAAGGTCGTAAACATTATGCTGTTCCTCGCCCACGTCGCGGGCGATGCCGTCCGTTGTCCACCGCACATTCAGGTTCTGCTTGTCCACACAGGTCAGCACGCCGTTCCAGTAGGCCAGCACTATCCCGTCCGCGCACTCGGTCATGTTCTCAATGCCCGCCTCGCCGGGGCGGCCGGCAGGCACGGGCGCGATGACGGGTTCCTGCTCCCCGTCGCGGTAGCGGTAAACCCCCTGCCCGGCCACGTAGGCCCAATAGGTCATCTCGCTGTCTATGAAGATGCGCGACAAGGTGCCCGAGATGCCCGCCTTCCACAGCCTGCCCTCGAGGTCGTTGTCGAAGCTGTCCGTCGCAGGGCAGTAGATGCTGTAGCCCGAGCCGGTGCGTATCCACAGCTGTCCGTGGCGGTCTTCCTGTATGCCCGCCACGTAGTTGTCGGGCAGGGAGTTCGGGTTTCCGCTCTGGTTGCGATAGACTTTCACCTCATAACCATCATACCGGTTCAGCCCCGATGCCGTGCCGAACCACATGAACCCTTTCGTGTCCCGGTGGATGGCGGTAACCTGGTTGTTGGACAACCCGTCTTTCGCTTCCAAATGCTTGAACATATAGTCTTGAGCCAACGCCGGAAGCCCTATCGTGAGAAACAACAAGAGAAGCCAAGGATGTATTTTCATGTTATACAGAAATAAAGGATGTTCAAATTCATTGCAAATGAAAGAAAAAGCGGAGAAAAATGCAAGAACCGCCCCTATTTTTAATACGCAAGCAGGGCGTATCCTCACGGACACGCCCTACCCTATTAACAAAAAACCGTATTACAATCTTTATCCTTTAAACCTATCAAAAACACATTATCTCTATGTTGTTTAACCCTAATTTCCAATCTAATAAAGGTCCGTCCGGTAGCGTTGGAAAGCTAGCCCGGTAGCGTTGGAACACTACCGCGCTGGGGTTGAAACGCTACCACAGCCGCTTTACTGGCGGCAATCAGAACGGATAAACGCCCTCGGCAGCGCCTTGCATAATGCCGCCAATGACGCCCGGATCGGTAACGGCACCCGTGTTGCGGTCCACCTCAGAGCCCGTCTCCCAGTGGAAGGGCACAATGCCATGGTTCTTGGCCTCGCGGGTAACCACCTCGTTCCAATAAGCACGGCTGGCGTCGTGGGCGGCCTGGTTCTCGCTGACAGTGCGGGCCATTGCGCTATATTCGCCTATGATGCAGGGGATGCCCCGGTCTGCAAAATGCGTCTTCAGCAGCTCGAACTGCGAGAGCACATGGTCTTCTTCGCCCCACGTAGGATTGTGTTCCGAGCCCTCCACATGGTTCGGCGCGCCCCAGTACCAGAAGGTATTGCCCCAACTTGCATCTTCTTCCATCAGGCAGAAGTTGTAGGGCTCGTAGAAGTGTGCCTCTACCAACAGACGGCCGGTGGCTTCGTCTTGGGGCACGTCGAACGTACCGCTCACCGCATCACTGATGCGCGTGCTCGGCGTCTGCACTATCAGGCAACGGGTAGCGTTGTTTCCGCCCGTGGCGCGCACGGCATCTACAAATGTCTGCTCGTAGGCCATAATCGTGCGGATGTCTTCCGGTTCCACCACTCCGGCGGCTGAGGTCTCATTCATGCCCGGCTCGTTGCACCCGGCAAAGAGCAGGTATTCGTCATAAACATTCAGCTTATTGGCAATCTGCGTCCACAGGTCGTGCTGTTCCTGGTTGATGGCATCATTGATGCCTCCCAGTATATGGTCTTCTAGCCAACCGCCGTCCCAGTGTATGTTGACGATGGCATACATCTCGTTGTCACGGCAGTAGCCCACCACTTCGCTCACGCGGTCCAGCCAGGCGGGGTCTATCTCGTTCGTTTCTTGATTAATGATGTGGGAATCCCACGCGCAAGGGATGCGCACGGCGTTGAATCCGGCAGCCTTCAGCCCGTCAATATATTCCTTGCTGACGCGCGGATTGCCCCAGCCCGTCTCGCCGCCCGGCACTTCCATGGTGTTGCCTATGTTGATGCCGGCATACATCTGCTTGGCCAGCGTCACGGCATCGCTGTTCATGCCCACCCAGTCATACGTGCGGCCGGGCTTCTGCACCACGTCCACGGTCTCCGTCAGCGTGCCCAGCGTAAAGGTAATACGCCCTATGCGGTCGGTGGCGGAGTAAGATTCGTTTTTGTCCACCGTAAAAGTATAAGTACGCTCGGCCATGTTGGCTTTTGTCTGTACCCGTGCAATCCAATCGACGCTGCAAGTCACCTCCGGCTCACCATTGGTAGTCAAAGCTATCTTCAAGGTGCCGCCTTCGGCTGCCACCGGTGCAGGTGCTTCCACCAGCAGCCCGTCGGCCGCAGTCTGCTTCACACTGACCTGTTGCGACGAACTGCCTGCCGCCAGCGTAATGATGGCTGTGCGGTCGTTGACATCCGTATTCTCTTGCACGGTCACGGTCACCGTCACCGCTTTCAAGGTCGCAGAGGGGGCACTGGCCTGCACCGTGCACCACGTTTCCGAGCTGCTGACCTGCACAGCATCCAGCGATTGCACGGCAAACGTCGTCGTTCCGCCCGAACGCGCCACCGTGATACCTTCCGACAGCAATTCTTGGGGGACCGTCAATCCGGTCACTCCACTGTCATACCCATCTTCATTATCCGAACACGCCGTCAGCGACCCAGCGGCTACCAACGACACAAAAGCCATTACGGCGTAAAACCGTTTCCATAGAACGTTTTTCATGATGTCTTTCCTCTTTTGTTTTAAATGGTTAATACTTGGTGCTACAAAAGTAAGCTAAAAGGAACAAGCGGATGATTCTTTTTGTCTACCGGAAGGGTATGATTTGTCAACACCATAGGACATAAAGTTTCCATTTACTGACATTATACGCCCGACACTTGCCCAGCTCGCGGGAAAGGAGTATAATTGCAAAAAGAAATGATAATTTATCTGTGTACTTTTCTTTTTGTCTTGCCACAAAAAGAAAAGATACCAAAAGAAAAAAGTCAAGCGCTGAAGCTCCGGGGCTACTCCGAGCACATCTTGGCTAAACGGCAGTCAACTCGCTTCGCTCAGACAAACTGCCGTTCTTTACGCCAAGATGCACTCTCCGCTTCACGCCCCTCCGCTTAGGCGCGGCCATGCGGCGTTGGGCGACAGACCTTTGGTCTGTAAGACGCGGCACGCCACGTCTCTACATTAGCACGGCTTGATGCCGCATGGCTCTCCGGCATTGACCGGCGGGCGTGAAGCGGAGGATGGCCGGATGCCGTTAAAAAGGGCAGACTGTCTGAGCGAAGCGAGTTTCTGCCCTTTAGGCAGGAGGCCATCCGGAGTAGCCCGACGGGCACAGACGGGGTCCTTTCTTTTTGGCATCTTTTTCTTTCGGACAAGCGAAAGAAAAAGTGCATATAAATTCCCATTTGCACTCTCACCAAATATAATAAAAATAATTATGCTTAAACAATTCATGATGTGCCTCGGACTGCTTGCCGGAATGTCCTGCCTGGCACAAAACACACAAGGGTATCAAAACCCCGTCATTCCCGGCTTCCATCCCGACCCCAGCGTCTGCCGCGCCGGCGACGACTACTACTTGGTGAACAGCAGCTTCCAGTACTTTCCGGGCGTTCCCCTGTTCCATAGCAAAGACCTCATCCATTGGGAGCAGATAGGCCATTGCCTTACACGCCCGTCACAGCTGCCCCTACACGATGCCAGCACCTGGGGAGGCATCTACGCCCCCACCATCCGTTACCACGAAGGCACGTTCTACATGATTACCACCAACTGCTCGGACAAGGGCAACTTCCTGGTGTACACCACCGACCCGCGCGGCCCGTGGTCGGAACCCGTGTGGCTGAAGCAAGGCGGCATAGACCCCTCGCTCTATTTTGAAGACGGCAAGTGCTACATGGTGAGCAACCCCAGCGACGGCATCTCGCTCTGCGAAATCAATCCCAAGACGGGTGAACAGCTCACTGAGTCGAAGTGCATCTGGACCGGCACGGGAGGCCGCTACCCCGAAGGGCCGCATATCTACAAGAAAGACGGCTGGTACTACCTGCTCATCTCGGAAGGCGGCACGGAATACGGCCACAAGGTGACCATAGGCCGCAGCCGCAACATCTACGGCCCCTACCTGGGCAACCCCGCCAACCCCATCCTGACCCACATCAACCAAAATGCCCAGAACAACCCCATCCAGGGCACCGGCCATGCCGACCTGGTGCAGGATACCGAGGGCAACTGGTGGCTGGTGTGCCTAGCCTTCCGCCACAACAACTCGCACCACCTGCTGGGACGTGAAACCTTCCTCGCCCCCGTGCGCTGGGACAAAAACGCCTGGCCGGTAGTGAATGGCGACGGCACCATCGCCCTACAGATGGACGTGCCCACCCTGCCCCAACAACCGGTGGCAAAGGCTCCGGTACGCACCACCTTCGACAGCGGCAAGCTGGGCCACGAATGGGTGTACGTGCGCAACCCCAAGATGGAAAACTATGCCTTCAAGAACGGCAAACTGCGCCTACAGGCCGTCCCCACCCCCTTGGAATACATGGGCATGGAAAGCCCCACCTTCGTAGTGCGCCGGCAAGAGCACCACGACTTCACCGCCACCACCTCCTTGCAACTGCAGAAAGCTTCGGCAGGCGACGAAGCCGGCCTCAGCGTCTACGCCTTCGAAACCTCCTTCTACAACCTCTCCGTGAAGCAATTGGCCGACGGCCGCCAAGCCGTGTGCCTGCGCTACCACCTGAACAATATAGACCACGTGGAGAAAGAAGCAGTCTTGCCCAAAGGCAGTCGGGAAGTGCAACTGCGCGTTGCAGGCAACAAAGACCTCTACTCCTTCTTCTACTCTACCGACGGCAAAAACTTTACCCCGCTGGGCAAGGCCGACACCCGCTACCTCAGCACCGAAACCGCCGGAGGCTTTACGGGCGTCATGCTGGGCATGTTTGCCGTGTCCGCCTCTGCAAGCTCCAAGGCCTACGCGGACTTCACGTACTTTGACTACGAAGGGGAATAATAATGGGGATTTAGTTTAGCGATTAGTGGTTAGTGATGAGTGATTAATACGTGCAATAAGGAGGCGGTAACTGATTCCCCTCCTCCGGGGAGGAGGGGTGGCACGAAGTGACGGGGTGGTAGCGATAATCTTACTCTTATTCAGAGGATTATTTATTTCCCTACCACCTCCCCCTTCGGGTACTCCTCCTCCCCAAAGGAGGAGAATTCAGTTACTTCCCTAATTCTTCATTCTTAGTTCTTCATTCCGGGGCTTCGCCCCGATAATTTATCATTTTCCCCGGTCCGTTTCCTTCATTCCTCTACAAACACAGACGCCGCATCGCCGAAGTCCACGAAAATCACGTCGCCATGACTGGGGTTCTCCTCTACGGTGACGCCCCAGGCCGTGGGGAAACTGCCGAAGTGAAGCACGTTGTCCGTCACACTCCATTCGCTGGTCTGTGTGGTTGTCTCAAAGTCCCAACCTGCATTGGGGCTGTCGGTGCGCATCATGGTGCCGTCCGCGCGAAACTCCAGCGTGATAACTTTCTTCTCGTAATAACCTGTCCAGGTCCTGCCTGCCAGGTTCGTCATGTCCACACTGCACCGGTCGGCAGAGGGGGTGTAAATACGATGCAAGTCATAATACTCCAGCGAGGTGCCATCCCGCAACTGCAACCAGCCCAAGCCGCAAGGCTCCAGGAAACCTTCTGCCTCAAACAGCCCGCCGCCTGCCGTCCATTCCGGCAAAGGAGTGGTGGAAGGCGAGTTAAACATCAGGTGATACGCACTGTACACACCCGTCCGGTTGGCCCGGAGGTCCATCAGGTGGCGCACCCCGTCCACCGACTCCCCATACCACAAGCCCACCAGGCTTTCGGCCACCTCGGGGTCGTCTATCACCTCGGTCTTTTCCTCCGTACAAGCTCCCAGCAGGCAGCACATGGCCAAGGGCAGCAGCAAAGCATATATCTTTTTCATAAGCAAATATTATTTAGTAGTTAGTAGTTGGTAGTCAGCAGTCAGTAGTCAGCAGTCAAGAGCCGGTAATTGAAGCATCCCTTCCACCAACTACTGACTACAGACTACCGGCTACTACCTTACTCTGCAGGAACGTAAGGCTCCGGCAAGGCAAAAAGGACTTTCCCGTTGTGCTCCACATAGTAATAGGCCGTGCCGTCGGCAGCCGGGTAAGGAGCCAGCACCTCCTCATAAGGCTGGGTCTCCACGCGGAAGTACTCCTCTATGTCAGTATGCGTCTTCAGGTAGTCGTCTTCCACCCGGTCGTCCGTCAGGGCTTCGCCCCAACCCCAACCGATGGAGTGGATGTCTTCCAGGCAACCAACGCAGTTGCCCAACACCGGTTGGCTGGCCTCATCGTAACCGCTGTACGTCAGAAACACACCGCTGTCCTCATCCACCCGGTAGGTGCCATAGCCCTTCACCTCGCCCCGGTCGGTGCTTAGGGTGAAGCAGAAACGCTTGTCGGTAGTAAAGGTAATCTGCCCTTCGGCATTGTACACTTGGCCTTCGTTGGGCGACGAGCCCTCCAGGGCAGGCACATGATACTCCCACGTACCGACGATGGTGAAATCGCCGTCCGGATACTCCGGCGTGTCCAGCAGCCCGCACGACGACACCGCCAGTGCGCCCAGCAGCAAGGCTGCACTCCACATTTTCTTGAACCTGTTCATTGCTGATTGTGTGTTTTAGTTGTTTTATTCCATTAAAGGCCAACGCATTGCGCGATTGGTATGAGATAACAAATATAACGTATTTTTTCAAGCCAAAGAATGCGCCTGACGGCATTCAGCACAGGCATGAAAAAGCGTTCAGCGGCTATGTTGCTTACTTTTAACACATTACATAATTAATGGCGAACCGTTAAAAAAACAAAACGCCGAGAATTTTCCTTTCCCCCTCAGCGCTAACCGCTAAACACTGACAAGCTACCCTCCTCCTGCTTTGTCCGTTCTTTTTCCGCTCCATAGGGCCGCAGCTCGACCGAACGAGTACCGAATGGGGTACGACTGAGGTACGAAGGGGGTATATTGCGGAAATGTCAAAACAAAAGAAAAACAGGGCAGGCGGGAAAAAACGAAGAGGATGTGCCAAAATAAGTTTCAACTATCGTTTAGCCTTGTCATCCTGAACGTAGTGAAGGATCTCCCATTTATTTATGCTTTCAGGGGATTCTTCGCTCACGCTCAGAATGACAGAGTGATAGTCATATTGCACTCTGACACACCTTCTTCGTTGTATTTCTATCCTTCCGGAAAGGGACATCAATCCACTTCCGGGCGCTTCTTGCCTATGGTGCGCGACAAGCCGAGGAAGACGTTCACGCTGCGGGTGTTCTTGCCCAGGAACAGGTAGTCGGTACCCAGCGTCAGCGGGCCAAGCTTGATGGCGGCACCAAACGTCTTGCCGGCGCTTTGCAGCATGGAGTAGCTGGCAGACAGGCCTATTTTCGTCGTCGGACGGAAATTGGCCGACAGGGTCACCTCGCTCAGCGTGCGGTTCATGCCCCAGCGGGAGGTGTAGAGGCCGCCCACCGAGAAGCGGTTTTTCCAGAACGCATATTCGGCACCTACGGCCAGGGTGGTGGGCAGGCGCGTGGAGCGCTTCTTCTGCACGTTGCCCTTCTGCAGGCCAAACATGTCGAAGTCGATGACCTCACCACCATCCACACGGTCCATGAACTGATCCATGTTGGAGGCATCGTAAGTCTGCGTATTGTCGCCCTCCACTACCGACGAGGAGCTCTTGGACCAGGAGATGAAGCCCAGGTCGGTGACGGCGGCGGACAGGGTCAGGTTGTCCAGCAGGCGGTACGTGGCACCCAGGTCTATGCCCACGCCATAGCCGCCGATACCGAAGCCGTTCATCTCCACGCCGTCGATGGCCCCGCTGTAGTCGTCCGTAGTCAGCTCCAGGCCCTTCATGTTGGCCTCCAAAGAGGCATCCACGTCGATGGTGGCGCTGGCATTAGGGTCGACATTGCCGTAGCGGTCATACAGCTCGGTTGTGCTGATTTGCACGTTGTTGATTTTCATGTCCAGGTTTCCCATACCCAGCAGCACGTTGAACTTTCCGCCCACTGTCAGCCGGTCGTTGATGATGCGTGCGTAGCCCACACCTACTTCGGCAAAGGAGTTCAGGGCCAGGCGCAGGTTGCTGATTTGGTAGTTTTGGTTGTTCCAGCTCGAAAGGTCGCTATCCTCTCCGTCGGGACTGTCGCGCAGGTAATCGAACATATTCCTGGGGATACCTGCTTCCAGGTCGAAGCGTACGCCCACGTTGGCGCTCCAGAAGTTCTTGCCCCGGTAGAAGCCGAAAGAGATGATGTCCGTCGACAGGGAAATGCCCAGGTCGTTGGCCACCTTCAGCTTGTTGTAGAAGTCGGGGTTGTCATAAAAGTCCCCATCGGAATCGAAAGTATTAATCAAATCTTGCAAACCCAGCGAGTTGGTGTAGGCACCTACATTCAGCGTGCCCAACGCAGGCGCATCCAAGTAGCCCCGGCTGGGCAAATTGGCAGGATTCAGCTGCATCCTGCTGCTGCCTTCCATAAAGTAACCTGTGCGCAAGAATTGCGCCGACATCGGCATGGCCACCGCCAGCACCGCGGCAATGACCAGCACTCTCAAATAAGCAATCCGTTTCATGAAATAGTACTTTTAGACATTATTTGAGGGCAAATGTATGACTTTCGTTTAATTTATCAAAAAGAAACAATAATTTATTTTCACGCGGCTTCGATTGAGGGGAGAAATTTGTCAGGCGCTGGGCACGATTACGGGCTATATGCCTCCCGCCAACCTGGGGTTATTTTTCCCGGTTAGGAAATATATTTCTCCCGGTTAAGAAAAACTTTTTTCCTAACCGGGAAAAAACAAAGGCCTATACAGCAGAAAAGCCGACACCTCTGCTTGCGCGGGGATGTCGGCTTATCGGGAATTAATTAATCTGTCAGGATGCTATCTGCAATGGATTATTACAGGCCGTCTACATCAAGTTCTATAGAGTCGATGGTTGCGCTGACCAATGAGGTATCGGCAATGTCATTCCACAAATTAGCGATATCAATGCAGAATACCACTGCCCCTTCCGTCAATGCGGAAACTTCCATCCATACCGTATAGGTGCCGTCGCCGGTAATTACGTCTTCATACTCCCCTTCTGTGAGGCTCGACCAGTAACTTGGATCCCAACTGGCATCGGCAAACTCCAGACCGGCCACGTAAGAGCCTGACGCGCCCTCCTTCAAGTTACCGGTAATGCCGGACAACGTAAAGGTCACAACCATGTTCTTTTGGAAAGTCAGCATATTCAAGTCTACCGCCGGGGCAGAAGCTGTAGCGCCATATTGATTGAAAAGTTCAATACGCATCCGGCCATTTCCTTCAAGGTCGCCCCAATTCAAACGGTTGCTATCCCAGCGGATGACATCCACATTGCGCACCGGGCGAATGGCAAAGCCCAACTGACGCTGTGAATGTCCGGCCACGACCTCCGGGCCATTGAAGGACAAAGAGGCTGCATAGTCGGCATTGGTGGCATCCATTGTTCCGCCCCAATAATAGCCATTGCCGTCGGCTACTGCCGCCGCGCCATCGCGATAGCCGGTAACCGGCAAGAAGATGCTGTTGCCATTGGCGCCTGTAAAGCGGATGCCGCTTACGCCATCCACAGTTTCTTCAGTCTGCGTGGTATTGGCAATCAATGCCTCAATTTCTGCTGCGGTAGGCATACGGCTTTCCGTAGTACGGTTGCCATCCAAGTCAAGCACGAAGGCAGCATCGTTTTCCGTGCCTGCCACGTCGGCACTCGGATAATCGGCGGCATCATCGCTGAGCAACATGCCCGTGGCATCCCCGTAGCCAAACCAGGCGCCCGCTTCAGTTTCAGCCTCCGCACCCAAGTTATAAGATGCCCACAACACGTTCAAGCCCAGCCCTAAGTCTACGTAAGGCATCTCTTGCGCCGCCGTGGTCAACGTCTTGGTTTCGCCATACACCTCAGTCCCGCCTACCACTGCATAAGCGGCATAGTGGTATGTAGTAGCCGGAAGCAAACCACTTACCACGCCTACAGGATAGGCTGTACCTGTCTGCACGCCCTCGGCTGTGCGCGCCAGCTTCACGCCGGTAGTCAACGTTTCTTCTGTCAAGCCATCCACTCCAGAAAACTGGCCGTTGATAGTAGCCTTTGTAGCCGTAATGTCGGTAGCGTCCATCGTAACTACAGCGGCATCGGTAGCCACGAACGACTTCACGTCGCCGAAAGTCGTCAAGCGCGATTGCAGCGTGACAAACGTGGCATAATAATACGTGGTGCCCGTGGTCAGTCCGGTCAAGGTAGTGGTTACCGTGCCGTTTTCATCAATGCTGCCCAGCTGTCGCGTCCCTGTCGTAGTGGGGTCGGCAGCCGTGCCATAATACACGCCTACGCTATATGAACTGGAGGACGACCCGGAAAGGTCTCTTACCGTACCCTGCAGCACAGCCGAAACAGCCGTAACAGAACTCGGGTCGCCCGTAGTCACTTCGGTAATAATGTTGCCGGTGGCAATGGTGTAATCGTCTTCATCATCGCAAGAAGCGACAAACAAGCCCGTTGCCAATAGCAGAAGTCCTGATAAATATTTTAGTTTCATAGTCTTTTACTTTTAAATGGTGGTTAATCATAGACATATCACTCAGCCGGTGTAATAAAAGGCGTGCCGGTATCCATAGTCACCTGAATAGTAACCTCGATACTTGAGGTAAATGCATACTGACTTGCATCTCCGGCTGTCGCATCATTCCAAGGATTCACAATGTAACGACGAGCTGTATTATCGCCATCACCTTCTCCACGTTCAATGACCGAATCATCAAACGCTACGCTGTTACCATCCACTTGAATATCCGTAATCACTATATCAACATTAGGATAGTCGCCTAAGATACCTTGAACATCCAAATATACACCATAGGGGTCACTGTCCGCACCTTCAATAAGGAAAGTATAAGTTCCATCACCTGTGATATACACATCTGCGCTTGCAGGTGTATAACTCCAACCGCTATTGAAATAATGCAAAGATGCCGTAAATCGCTCTACCGCCTCACCTTCGGGCTTCGGAATGAAGTGATAACCCATGTATTGGTAGCGGTGTCCGAAAGCATCTTGTTCCACGCCACCCAGCCACAGGTCACTGAGGCCGCCGGAATAGTCATCCAAAGCAATCTGCATGATGCGCAAAGCATTGTCATCGCCCAGCTTGAACACGGCACGCCCGTCGGCAGACAAGGTCACTTCCGGCAAGCCTGCGCTGAATGTATAGATACCGTCGCTACTCAACGAATAAGAGCCTTCAATGTCATCATAACCGGGAGCGGACACCGTGTAAGTGCTTTCACGGCTGTTCAGGGTCAGTTCCAAGCCGCTAATGCCTTCAGCAGGCGTGCTGGTCACGTTCTTCAGCGTGCCGTCGGGGTTGCACCAATCATAAGGAGTCCTTTCATCCAGCACGTAGGTGATAATCCGGTTGGTCTTAGGCTCCACATAGTCGCGCCAATCAGAAGGCAAGGTAGGATAAACCTCTACAGCAGGAGCCTCATAATTGTCGGCATACTCTTTGGACACGTAGTTGAACACTTCGAGCCACTCGCCGCCCCAGCCACCGGGAATACGCAGGTAACCGATACGCAGTTGGTTTTCTGTCAAAGTGATGATACGGAAATCCCTACGCCAGTCGCCTTTACGTTCAGTCCAGTTATCAGGGTGCATCAGGTCGGCATTGGTAAACGTAATGGTATGGTCGCTTGTATTCATGCTGAACAGGCCGGTCTGCGTGGTGCCCGTTGCCGCATTGTAGTAAGAATAGTTGGAATTGCCGTTCAAGTCAAACGTCATGTAACTGGCCCAGTCAGCCGTGCCGCAAGCGCCTTCGCCTGCTGCGGGATCCCAGTTGGAAGTGAAGTTATTCCATCCCCAACCCGGATTGGCTGCCGGATCGCCATAAGAGAGGTCACCCGAAGCCAAACCATACGAGCCGTTATCATAAATCCACGTTTTGGAGCTACCTACGCCACCGGTCAACATAGTCCACAACTCATCCGTCACAAAGTCCGCACAGAAATTGTCGATAGTAAAGGTAGTAGGTGCGCCATAAACCACGCCGCCACGCGTCTCTACGCCGAAGGTCACTTCATAAGTTCCCTCAAAGGCAATTTGCAAGGTTACTTCTGCCTCCTGGCTGCGGCCTTGCGGATGCTCCCACAGCGGGGTGAACTCCGGACCCAGCAGGCTCTTCAGGTAGACGATGTTCGGGTTGTTGGCATCGTGTGTCACTGTGTAGGCCACGCCTTCCGCCAGGTCTTCCGGGGTGAAGGTCTTGCCGCCCATCTCGTATTCATCGGGCGTACAAGCGCTGAACATCAGCAGCACGCCTGCTATCAACGAATAAATATAATAGTTCAATTTCATATTCTTAGATTTTTTGACGTTATACATTCATTACCAACCTGCGTTTTGGTTATACACGTTGCCGGAAAGGGTAATCTGCGTGTTCGGAATCTGGCAGAAACCCCTCTTTGAACGGATGTTGGCATCCACGTAAGTGTCGGCAATAGTTTCTGCCACACCATTGTTATACACCGTGATAGGAGCACCGGAGGCAGTGCCGTTGGAAGTGGCTTGCCCCAGCTGGGCCGTGACATAAGCATCCACGCCTTGGCGCATCAGGTCGAAGTGGCGGATGCCCTCGCCCATAAACTCCTTACGGCGCTCGTCCCATATCTGCTGAACGGTAGGCGTGCCGCCAATATTATGGCTGGTATTGCCATAGGCACGCTCACGCACCAAGTTGAAATACTGCATGGCATTGGAGCTGCCCAGTTCGGCTGCCATCAGCAGCACGTCGGCATAGCGCATCAGCACCCAGTCCTGGTCTTGGTTGGTCTGCATGTTGCCGCCATCCACCGTGGTCTCGGCGGCAGGCATGGAGGTACCGTCCGTAAAGATAAGCGGGCAATACTTCTTGTTGACATAGCCGGTGTAGTCCATGCAGTCGGTGGCAATCTGTGTATCGAATGCGCCGATGGCCTGGCAATCGATGATAGTGGCTTCGCCGCGCGTATCTTCGGCATCAAACAGGCTTACTGCATACGGCGTAATCGGGCAAGCGCCCCAACCATTGCCATAGGGTGCATATCCCGTCGTGTTACGCATGCCCAGGTTCACGATAAAGCGGTTGCCGTTGATGTTGGTATTCGTCCAGTTCTGGTCGTTGTTGAACTTCACTACCCACACATGCTCCTCGCTGGCCTCCACATACGTGCTGACACGGCCTTGGTCTACCGTAGTGGCTTCCGTACAAGCGGCAGGCCACAAGTTGGCAAAGGTAGGCTCCAGGATATAGTTGGTAGAGCCAATCAAGTCTTCGCAATACTGCAAGGCCTGCGCGGCGGTCAGGTCGCCGGGCATGGTGCCACGGCTGTTGTTGTTGTAAACCCCGTCGTAGAACAGGTACACGCGCGCCAGCATGGCACCGGCGGCATACTTGGTGACGCGGCCCAGGTTGGTGGCCTTGTCGGCATACTGGTCGGCAGGCATGTTGTCGGCAGCAAACTTCAAGTCGGTCACCACCTGCGCGTAGACCTCGTCGGGAGCCGTCTGGGGCACGATTTCATCGGTGGCCTCCAGCAGCAAAGGCACGTTCTCAAACAGGCGGAGCAGGTCGAAGTACATCAACCCGCGCAAAGCTTTTGCCTCGCTCTCCACCACCAGACGGGCGGTTTCGGAAGACCAAGTGATGTTGTCCAGCGCATTAATCAGCTGGTTGCAGCGGTAAATGCCCTGGTAGTAATCGCCCCAAAGCCCGTTGAACAAGTCTATCTGGCTGGACATGTAGTTCATGTCGAAGCGGTCCATCAGGCGGTCGGCACGGTCATCGGCGCCACCGCCGCCCAAGCAGTCGTCGGACATGGTTTCCACAGCCTGGAACAGCGTGGGCCAGCTGCCGTTGGATACCGTGCGCTGGTAGCCGTCGTAGCAGCCCACCACGGCATATTGTGCCTGCACCTCGGTCTGATAGAAAGAGCCGGAATTCAAGGTTGTCTTGGAGCTGGTGTCCAAGAAAGCGTCGCCACAGCCCGACAACACCCATGCTGCCACGCCCAACGCCATGCAATTGTATAGTAATTTATTCTTTTTCATACCTGTCAGTTAAAATTAGAATTTAAGATTTACACCTACCAAGAATGTGCGGGCATGCGGATAACTGCCCGTGTCGATGCCCGACATCCACGTGTCCTGGCCGAAGCCTACTTCCGGGTCCATGCCGTTGTAGTTGGTGAAGGTAAAGAGGTTCTGGGCCTGCACATAGAGGCGTGCCTGGCTGATGTACTTGCAGCTGATGAGCTTGGCAAAGTCATAACCCAAGGTGATGTTGGAGATTCTGAGGTAATCGCCATCCTGCAAGTACAGGTCGGAGAAGTTAGTCCAGCTGCTGTCATTATTCGTCAGGCGGGGCACGGTGTTCGACGTGCCTTCACCCGTCCAGCGGTTCAGGAAGTAAGTGGTATAGTTGGCTTGCGAGGAGTTACCCCAGTTGCGGTAGCCGCCATTGGCCACCTTGAAGCCTGCTGCACCCGTCCACGTGGTGGAGAAGTCGAAGTTCTTGTACGTGAAGCCCAGGTTGAAGCCGAAGTTGAACTTGGGGATACCGTTGCCCAGGTTCACCTTGTCGGCATCGTCAATGACGCCGTTGTGGTCTACATCCACAAACTTGGCCTCGCCGGGAGCCACGCTGTTCAGCACGCCGTTTCCGGCAGCTATCCACTCGTCTATCTCCTGCTGGTTCTGGAAGATGCCGGCTGTCTTGTAGCCCCAGAAGTAGCCCATCGGCTCGCCGTTAGAGCAGCGGTAGAACTCCGTCTGGTTGTTGAACATGATGTTGGTAGAGCCATGCAGAATGCCGCCCTCGGTAGGAATGCTGCCCACCTCATTCTTGTTGTAAGACAGGTTAGCGCCAACGTTGTACATGAAGTCTTCGCCAATCTGGTCGTTCCAAGTCAGGCCGATTTCCACACCTTTGTTGGTCACGTCGCCGCCGTTGATGTAAGGCCAGCCCGTCTGTGCCACGCCTGCCGTGGCGATAACCGGCGCCTGCACCAGCCAGTCGCGCGTCACTTTGTAGTACCAGTCAAAGTTCAAGCCCAGGCGGCTGTTGAGGAAGCGGGCATCAATACCAATGTTGGTCTGCTCGGAAGTTTCCCACGTCAGTTCGTCGTTGCCTAAAGAATTGGGGTAAGCGCCTACCACATTGACGGCAGAGCCCTTGCCCGTGCCGAAGTTATAGCCTGCGCCCGAAAGCGTCACGCTGGCGCGGTAAAGGTTGTTGCCGATGTTGTTGTTGCCCACCTGGCCCCAGCTGGCACGCAGCTTCAAGAAGTCCAGCCAACTGCGGGTACTCTCCATAAAGCTTTCCTCGGACAGTGTCCAACCTGCGGATACTGAGGGGAACCAACCGAAGCGGTTGCCCGGCGCAAAACGCGAAGAGCCGTCGGCACGCAGGGTGGCATTCACCATATACTTGTCTCTATAAGACCAGCCGATACGTGCGAAGTAGGACATACGGCGATATTCTTCGGCAGGATAACCGCGAAGTTCGCCCGTATTCAGGTTAACGGCATTGTCCAAGTAAGCATGTTGCCAGTTGTCGTATATGTCAAGCAGCGTGTTGTTACCGTTCATGTTGTCACCCCCGTTGCGCTCTACTTCCATACCAATCAAGGCATTGAAGTCGTGCTCCTTGATGCTCCAGTCGTAGGTAGCCGTATTGGTCCATACCAAGGTCCAGCCTTTGTACATGCTTTGGCTCATGGTAGGCTCGCCCTTGCTGTCGGAAGTAGTAGAGGTATAGGCGGGTTTATAATCGCGGTAAGCATTGGCGTTCTGGTTGAAACCCAGCTGCGTGCGGATGCGCAGGTTCTTTATGGGCTGCAGCTCAGCGTATACGTTGGCCACCCAGTTCTGGTTGTCGTTCAGCACGCGGTTGCGGTACATGGAAGCCACAGGGTTACCGTCATACTGGTACCAGTCCGTGGCCAGGGAGTAGCTGTAGCCATTGTTCAGGTCGGCACGTCCGTCCTGCTGCAAATACACGGGCTGCAAGGGCGAAGTGCTGTAAGCGCCACGCAGGGCGTTGTTGTACATGTTGCCCGTACCCAAATTGGTGTTCTTCACGTAGGCGAAGGATACGTTCTCGCCCACCTTCAGGAAGTCGCCATAGAGTTTCTGCTCCAGGTTGATGCGGAAGTTGTAGCGCTCGTAGTTGGAGGCCTGCTTGCCGCCCACGATGCCTTCCTGGCTGTAGTAGCCCAGCGAAACGGCATAGGTGCTGGTGGCCGAACCGCCCGTGATGCCCAGCGTGTAGTTCTGCGTGGCAGCATTGTCCTTGAACATTTCGTCAATCCAGTTGGTGTTGTGCACATTGCCGTTGGCATCGTAGATGGAGGCGTAGGACGACCAGTTGTACACGCCGTTGCCCGAGTTCAAGTTCTGCTCGTCCATCAGCGCCATGTACTGCTCGGCGTTGAGCATGTCAATCTTGCGGGCAGCGCTCTGCCAGCCATAGTAGGCGTCGAAGGTCACCTGCGCCTTGCCCTCCTGTCCGGTGCGGGTGGTCACGATGACAACGCCGTTGGCAGCCTGCGCGCCATAGATGGCAGCCGAGGCGGCATCCTTCAGCACGTCGATGCTGGCAATGTCGCTGGGGCTGATGTTCTTGATTTCGACGCCCGGAATGCCGTCCACCACGTAGAGCGGGCCGTTGTTGGAGTTGGAGCCCTGGCCACGGATGATGACCTTCATGTCCGACCCCGGTTGTCCGGACTCGCTGATGATGTTTACGCCCGGCGTCTGTCCCTGCATGGCCTGCAAGGGGTTGTTGGTGTTCAGCTTGGCCAGCTCTTCACCCTTCACCTGCACGGTGGCGCCCGTCACCAGTTTCTTCTTCTGCACGCCGTATCCCACAACGACTACCTCGTCGAGCACTTCGTTGTCTTCTTCCAACACGACGTCAATCACAGCAGCGTCTCCCACAACGATTTCCTGACTTTTGAAACCAATGTAGGAAAACACCAAGGTATTGCCCTTCCCGGCCTGCACAGAGTAGTGCCCGTCGATGTCGGTGATGCCGCCCGTGGCAGTCTCTTTCACCTGCACGGTCACGCCGATCAGCGGGAATCCGTCCGTGGCCGAAGTCACGGTACCTGTCACTGTTTTGCTTTGAGAAGGATTAGCCCAAAGGCTACTCATTGCGGGCACCATGAATAGCAGTACCCATGCAATCCGGCATAAATACTGGTTTATGCCCTTGTTCCAAGAATGCTTTCTCATTGTACATTATTTAATGGTTAATACTTGGTTGCTCATGGATTCGGAAGGCTTGCTCTGGCCTTTCAAACCCGTTACAAAAGTACTACGAGAGCATAAGATAACCATAAAATTTTGTAAATGAAAGGGTACTGTTTTAGTTCTGCGGGTGAATAAAATGATTTTTTCAAGGGTATGATTTGTTTTTGCACCCCTCGTGCAGCACGCTCCGGACAGGATGGGCAGGAAGCCGAGCCCTACTTTGTCCGCTCTTTTTCCGCTCCATAGGGCCGAAGCCCGACCGAACGAGTACCGAATGGGGTACGACTCGGGTACGAATGGGGCCTGTGGAGGGTTTGTAAAGATAGTTCCGCAAGCACCTTGCCCGCTACAGCAGGCAGCCCCTGATGTCGGCCTCCAGCAGGTCCAGGGCCGAGCGACCCTGCCACACGGCTTCGGTGAACATAGCCTGCACGTCGGCATGCGAGCGGGGACTTTCGTAATACACGTCGGGGCCCGCCTGCGGGTACCAGCGCCTGCCCAGCGAGGCCACCACATCGGAAACATTTCCGCCCCGCGGTCGGCACGACACGTTGACCCAAAACGCGGCATGCGGGGCCACCTCGGGCCGGGCATAGAGGCCATGGCCGATGCGCGACACCAGTCCTCCGCCCACGGGGTCGAGGGTGACGAGCATCCTGACGTTGCAGCCCCCATCCGCCAGGCGGCGGCACAGGTGGGCCGCGTTCCACCCGCCGAAGCTGTGGCCGACAATGTAGACCGGCGTCTTTGTATCGCAAAGGCAGGGCAAAGCCCTGGCATTGACGCGCTCTTCTCCATAGATTTCCTCATAGCCCAGATACTCGATGCGCGGAGCCAGCGAAGGATACCCCTCCATGCGCCGGCAGAAGGGCACCAGCGCCGCCCTCCGCACCAGCTGCGTAGGCCCGTAGCCGCAATAGCGCCGCTTGTCGCCCGCCCCGCCGATGAAGAAGGCCACGAACGGCGGAGAGGAAACAGGCGAAGCCACGCCCGGAGATTGCGATGTCTGGTTGCCGATGGGTAACATAAGCGTTATTCATAATGCCCGCGCAAAGGCAAGGCGGGCCGTTAGTGCCCCCAAAGATACAGGCGGGGCGGCGTTTTTCCAAATGATGGGGCAGAATTATATCGGATGCCATATATTCCATTTTTTTGCTATCTTTGCCATATCAGGAATACACTAATTCAAATTATTACAGACATGAGAAAATTATTAGCTACAGCAATCCTCCTTGTGAGCGGTTTATCGTTATGGGCGGCCGGAATGCCCCGCCCCGAATATCCCCGTCCGCAATTCGAAAGGTCGGCATGGATAAACCTGAACGGGACGTGGAATTTCGACTTCGATTTCGGGCTGTCGGGCAAGGACCGCAATCTGCCCAAAGCCGAAAAACTCGGTAAGCAAATCACAGTGCCTTTCTGTCCCGAAAGCAAGTTGTCGGGCATCCAGCACGTGGATTTCATCAACTGCGCATGGTATCAGCGCAAAATTTCTGTGCCTTCCGGCTGGAGCGGCAAGAAAATATTCCTGAACTTCGGCGCCGTCGACTACAAAGCCGAGGTCTACATCGACGGGCAACTGGTGCAGCGCCACACCGGCGGTTCATCTTCATTCTCCATCGACATCACGCGCTACGTCGAGGCCGGAAAGACTCATAACCTCGTCGTGCAGGTAACTGACGACCTGCGCTCGGGCAAACAGACAGGCGGTAAGCAATGCCCCGGTTACTTCTCGTCGGGATGTTCATACACCCGTGTAACAGGCATCTGGCAGACCGTATGGATGGAAGCCGTGGACGCCAAAGGATTGAAGACTGCTGTTGTACGTCCGGACATCGACCAGAAGCAACTGGTCATAATGCCTGAATTCTATCAAGAATCCGACTATACCCTTGAGGTAGTGCTGAAAGACGGCAGCAAGACCATAGCCAAGAAAAATGTTTCCTGCTCCAACCACGCCGTAATAGTACTTCCCGTCAAGAACATGAAACTTTGGTCGCCCGAATCGCCCTTCCTCTACGACCTTTCATACACCGTAAGGGATAGGGATGGGAAAGCGATTGACGAAGTAAAGTCCTACGCCGGCATGCGCAAGGTACACGTGGCCGACGGCAAGTTCTACCTGAACAACAAGCCCTATTTCCAAAGGCTGGTGCTCGACCAAGGCTACTATCCCGACGGGATTTGGACCGCTCCTTCCGACGAGGCGCTGAGAAACGACATTATATTGGGAAAAAATGCCGGGTTCAACGGCGCACGCCTGCACCAGAAGGTTTTTGAAGAACGCTATTACTATTGGGCCGACAAACTGGGATACCTCACCTGGGGCGAAAGCGCAAGCTGGGTAATGGACGTAAACGATGAACTGGCCGCGCGCAACTTCCTCTCCGAATGGAGCGAAATCGTGGCGCGCGACCGAAACCACCCTTCACTTGTTACCTGGACACCACTTAATGAGACATGGGCCAGCCGCGACGGCGTATACACTCGTTTCGTACGCGACATCTACCATGTAACCAAAGCCATCGACCCTACACGTCCGGTAAACGATGCCAGTGGCGACGACCATGTGATAACCGATATATGGACTGTGCACAACTACGAGCAGGATGGCAAAAAGCTGTTTGAGGCACTGCAATTCGTTGACGGCAAAGAGCCTTACCGCAACACGCGGGACAAAAAATTCCTTGCCAACTACGAAGGCCAGCCCTACATGGTTGACGAATTCGGCGGCATAGGCTGGATGGCGCCTGAAGACAGGAAAGACTCATGGGGCTACGGCGGACTGCCACAAACCGAAGAAGAATTTTATGCCCGCCTCGAAGGACAAGTAAAAGCACTCAAGGAGTCCAAGCACGTGGCAGGCTTCTGCTATACACAACTCACCGACGTGGAGCAGGAAAAAAACGGCATTTACTACTATGACCGCCGTACCAAGTTCGACATGAAACGGATAAAGGCCATCTTCGAGCTTATTCCCTCTACAGAGGAAAGATAGCAGTTTTTACACTGCCCCCAAATCAGGCCTATGCGGGAACAATAAGTACAAAATAAAATCGGCCAAGCATTGCCATTCAATTGCTTGGCCGATTTATTTGTACCCAGACCCGGTACAAGGCATAGAAATCATAGGAAAATAAAAGAATTTATTTTCCTTATTATCAGCTATTTGCATCTTTCTTATTTTCTCCATTTTTGCCATATTTTGCCCATTTTCTGTTATTCAGTACACTTTTAGTACACTTTGAAATTCCATTTTCTTTTGTACCTTTGCAATATCGGAAAACAAAAGAAAATCAATTATTTAGTGTAATCACCCGGTTACGGTACCTAAATCGGGATAAAACCTCTAAACAATGGCAAAGTTAGAAAATAAAACGAAAGAGAACCCCAAGTTGGAGCAAAATAAGCTCTCGGACGGTAGAATAAGCCTTTACTTAGAGTATTATTTAGGTAGAGAGGAAAAGCCCGTATTGGATGAAAACGGTAATCAGGTGTATTACGATAGTGGGAAAATGCAAGGCAAACCCAAGTTTGCAGTAAAGCATAACAGGCGAAAAGAAAACCTTAGCCTGTATCTGATAGACAAACCCCGTACCCCTGCGGAACGGCAACAGAACAAGGAAACTTTGGAACTCGCCATGCGCATACGTGCAGAGCGTGAACAGGAGTTTAAAGAAAGCATGTTGGACTACCGCTTAAAGAAAGACAGGGCTGTTAATTTCTTGGACTACTTTCAAGCCTATATCAATAGCTATACCAAGAAAGATATTCGTATGGTACAAATTGCGCTTAGCCGCTTCAAAGACTTCTTGAAAGAGAAATACCCCATGAATGAGTATAGCATTAAACCGGAACTCATCACCAAAGAAATGATGGAACAGTTTGTAGCTTATCTGCAATCCCGAAGCGTTGGCGAAGGTGCTAAAAGCATATACCAGCGTTTCAAGAAAGTCATTCGCTATGCAATAGAGCATGATGTAATGCTGAAAGACCCTTGTAAAGATGTTACCTGCAAAGTAGATAGTCAGATGCTTCGGAAAGATGTTCTTTCGCCCGAAGAAATACAAAAGCTGATGGCTTGTCATTATGACAACGAAAATCCTATAGTCAGACGAGCGTTTATCTTTTGTCTGTATTGCGGTCTGCGCTTCTGTGATGTAAAAGACCTTACCTATAGGAATGTGGATTACGCAAATCGGTTATTGAAGTTTGAACAAAGTAAAACAAAGGGACATTCTGCCAGCAGTGGTGTGGTTATTCCTTTAAA
>CALUJC010000017.1 GCA_944320865.1 uncultured Bacteroides sp.
GTCAGATATAAAGTTACGAAAAATACTTGTGATTACCTATTTTTTTTAGAACTTTATTATCCCGAACTCACGTAAGTATTGGAAAAGCGGCGCACGTACCGCGACTTTTCCGACCGCGAAGTGAGCGATGAGATTTTGAAACGAGTTATTGGTGCGGCGTTCAAAGCACCGACCAACGACCATTTGCGTCAATTCGAGTTTGTCGTGGTGCGCGGACGGGAAAACATAGCCAAGATTATCGCTCCGTTGGCAAAGAATGTGGCTGCATTCAAGGAGCTGGTTGCCGAGGTGGACGAATCGGGCGACAAAGACAAGATGGCGATGTTTGCCGATGCGCTGCCCAAGCAACAGAAGATGCTGATGGAAAGCGGACTGCTGATTATCCCATTCTTTCGCCAGCTCACTTGTCCGCTACTCAAACCGACAGAACAAAGTTCACTCAATTATTTTGCCTCTGCATGGTGCGCAGTAGAGAACATGTTGCTTGCCGCTACCGCCGAAGGTTTGGGAGCCGTGTTCCATATTCCCGTGGCGGACGAGGCAAAGCAGATAAAAGAACTTGTCCACGCCCCTGAAGGGTACGAGTTTGCCTGCCTGCTAACAATCGGGTATCCTGCTGAGAGTGCGTTCCTGCCCAAGCAGAAAGCCATCAATGTAGAAGAACGGATACATGAATTACAGATGTTACACTAAATTTCGCCCTCAAATCTATCCGCCGAACCATTGATAAGGTAATTTACGAAGGATTTTCATGACATTGGAATCTTCGTGGTACCGTTCCGTTTGAATGCGGGGTAAGAATTCTAATTTGGTATCGTATGAAACTAATGAACCCTAAAAGCCATTTTTTCAAGCTTTTAGGGTTCACTTCATAATACTTCGTTCTCTAACTAAGCAGCATGGCTTTACATCAGCCCGAAGGCTGCCTTTACCTTGTCCACATAGTCCAGTTTCTCCCAGGTGAAGAGCTCGACCTCGATGTCTTTGTCGCCTTCGTAGCGGCTGCGGAAGTGCTTCACCACCGTCTGCGGCTCGCGGCCCATGTGGCCGTAGGCGGCTGTCTCCTGATAGATGGGGTTGCGCAGCTTCAGCCGCTCCTCAATGGCGCGGGGACGGAGGTCGAACAGCTGGCTTATCTTGCGGGCAATCTCGCCGTCGCTCATGGTCACGTGGCTGCGCCCGTAGGTGTTGACGTAGATGCTGACGGGCTGCGCCACGCCGATGGCATAGCTCACCTGCACCAGTATTTCATCGGCCACGCCGGCAGCCACCAGGTTCTTGGCAATGTGCCGTGCGGCGTAGGCTGCCGAGCGGTCTACCTTGGAGGGGTCTTTGCCGGAGAAGGCGCCGCCACCGTGCGCACCCTTGCCGCCGTAAGTGTCGACAATGATTTTGCGCCCCGTCAGCCCCGTGTCTCCGTGCGGGCCGCCGATGACGAACTTGCCCGTGGGGTTCACCAGGTACTTGATGTCGTCGTTGAACAGGGCCAGCACCTTCTCGTGGTGTATGGAGGCGATGACGCGCGGCATCAGCGTGTGGATGACGTCGTGGCGGATGACGGCCAGCATCTCCTCGTCGGCCTTCAGTTGGGCCTCCGGAGTATCGTCGGCCGGGCGGATGAAGTCGTCGTGCTGCGTGGAGACCACGATGGTGTCGATGCGCACGGGCACGCCGTTGTCGGCATACTCTATGGTGACTTGGCTCTTGGAGTCGGGCCGCAGGTAGGTCATTACCTTGCCCTCGCGGCGGATGTCGGCCAGCACCTGCAAGATGCGGTGGGCCAGGTCGAGCGACAGGGGCATGTAGTTCTCGGTCTCGTTGGTGGCGTAGCCGAACATCATGCCCTGGTCGCCGGCGCCCTGCTCCATGGGGTCGCTGCGCTCCACGCCGCGGTTGATGTCGGGGCTTTGCTCGTGTATGGCGCTCAGCACGCCGCACGAGTTGCTTTCGAACATGTATTCGCCCTTGGTGTAGCCCACCTTCTTGATGACCTCGCGGGCAATGAGCGGCATGTCCACGTAGGCCTTGGTCTTCACTTCGCCGGCCAGGATGACTTGCCCGGTGGTGACGAGCGTCTCGCAGGCCACCTTCGACTGGGGGTCGTAAGCCAGCAGTTTGTCGAGCACGGCGTCCGATATTTGGTCGGCCACTTTGTCGGGGTGTCCTTCAGACACCGATTCGGATGTAAACAGATATCCCATTTTTAAATTAAAAATTAAGAGTTAATAATTAAAGAATGGGAAAGAGGGGGAAGCTGGTTTCCGCGCCACGGGGCGACGGAAGGGGTTTCAGAAAAGCATGTGTTTTAGCATTTTTTTCTGTGGTTGCAAGCTACTCAAATCTTTCCACATTTTTATTCCGGGGGCAAAGATACGCAAAGTTTGCGGATTATAGGCAAGAAAAGGGGATAAATCATAATCTATTTGCTTACCTTTGCCCCCCGGACAGCAATGAGCACTACAAAAACAGTATACCTATAATATCTGCATAATTATGACACGCATCTTCCTCATCGGCTATATGGGTGCAGGAAAAACCACCCTGGGCAAAGCGCTGGCGCGCGCGCTGGGCGTGCCCTTCATCGACCTCGACTGGTACATCGAAGAACGTTTCCACAAATCCATCCCCCAGCTCTTTGCCGAGCGGGGCGAAGAGGGCTTCCGCACCTTGGAGCGCAACATGCTGCACGAGGCGGGCGAGTTTGAGAATGTCGTCATCTCCACCGGCGGGGGGACCCCTTGCTTTTTCGACAACATGGACTACATGAACGCGCAGGGCGCCACCGTCTTCCTGGACGTGCCCACCGACGTGCTCTTCCGCCGCCTGCGGGGGGCCACACAGCAACGGCCCATACTGCAAGGCAAGACCGACGGGGAGCTGCGCGACTTCATCAGCCAGGCACTGGCCGGACGCCTGCCATACTACACCCGGGCGCGCTACCGCCTGGACGGGAGCCAGCTGGAGAGCCGCGCGCAGATAGCCGAATCGGTAGTCCGCCTCAGGGAGCTGCTGGGCATCTGAGTCCCTGCCCGGGTCGCCCCGTGGCGCGCGGGCGCAAAAAGAAGAGCGCGGGAGGCATCCCCTACAGGATGCGCCCCGCGCTCTCGCTTTTTTGTGTCTCTGCCGTAAGCTACGGTTACTTACGCAAGCCCAATGCCTTAATCAGGTTACGGTAGCGCTCGATGTCGCGGTCCTTCAGGTAGTCCAGCAGGGCGCGGCGCTTGCCTACCAACATGGTCAAGGCTCTTTCAGTGCTATAATCTTTTCTGTTGAGCTTCATGTGCTCAGTCAGACGGGCAATACGGTAGGAGAACAGAGCTACTTGGGACTCCACAGAGCCGGTATCCGTGTTGGACTTTCCGTACTTGCCGAAGATTTCTTGCTTTTTAGCAGCGTCTAAATACATAAATGTTTAATTAAAAATGTTATTAGTGAAAATGAAAATGCTTTTCAGCGCGCAAAGGTAAGGAGAATCTTCCAAACGGCAATGACTTCCGGCCAAAAAAACTTGCCGGCGGCACGCGGAAAGCCCCTTTGGCAGCGTTTCAACCCCAGCGAGCGGGCGTTGAAACCCTACCGCGCTGGCATAGGAAGGCTGCCAAACGGGGGTTATAAGACTGGCGGACGGGGCTTTTCGCGTTAAAACAGGCCGATTCTTCACTCTTCGTTCTTCATTCTTCATAGAAATGCACTATCTTTGCACCCCGAAAACAATAGGTATTTGTATGCAGAACATTAGAAACATTGCCATCATCGCCCACGTGGACCATGGCAAAACAACGCTCGTAGACAAGATGTTGCTGGCAGGAAACCTTTTCCGCAGCAACCAAAGTACAGGTGAATTGATGCTGGACAACAACGACCTGGAGCGTGAACGCGGCATCACTATCCTCTCCAAAAACGTTTCCATCAACTATAAAGGGACTAAAATCAACATTATAGACACCCCGGGACACAGCGACTTCGGCGGCGAAGTGGAGCGCGTGCTCAACATGGCCGACGGCTGCCTGCTGCTGGTCGACGCCTTCGAAGGCCCCATGCCGCAGACACGCTTCGTGCTGCAGAAAGCCCTCGAAATAGGGCTGAAGCCCATCGTGGTGGTCAACAAGGTGGACAAGCCCAACTGCCGCCCCGAGGAGGTCTACGAGATGGTGTTCGACCTCATGTTCAGCCTCAATGCCACCGAGGAACAGCTGGACTTCCCCGTCATTTACGGCTCCGCCAAGAATGGCTGGATGAGCACCGACTGGCAGAAGCCCACCGACAGCATCACCCCGCTGCTGGACTGCATCCTGGAGCACATCCCCGCCCCGCAGCAGCTGGAAGGCACGCCGCAGATGCTCATCACCTCGCTCGACTACTCCTCGTACACGGGCCGCATCGCCGTGGGCCGCGTGCACCGAGGCACGCTGAAGGAGGGCATGAACGTCTCCCTGGCCAAGCGTGACGGCACCATACTCAAGACCAAGATTAAAGAACTGCATACCTTTGAAGGCATGGGGCGTGTCCGCGTGCCCGAAATCTCCTCCGGAGACATCTGCGCGCTGATAGGCATCGAGGGCTTCGAGATAGGCGACACCATCTGCGACTACGACAACCCCGAACCCCTGCCGCCCATCGCTATAGACGAGCCCACGATGAGCATGCTGTTCACCATCAACGACTCGCCCTTCTTTGGCCGCGAGGGCAAGTACGTCACCTCGCGCCACATACACGACCGCCTGATGAAAGAGCTGGACAAGAACCTGGCCCTGCGCGTCACCAAGAGCGAGGAAGACGGCAAGTGGATTGTCTCCGGCCGTGGCGTGCTCCACCTCTCCGTGCTCATCGAGACCATGCGCCGCGAGGGCTACGAGCTGCAAGTAGGACAGCCGCAAGTAATCTATAAAGAAATAGACGGCGTGCGCTGCGAACCCGTGGAAGAACTTACGGTGAATGTACCCGAAGAATATGCCAGCAAAATAATAGACATGGTGACCCGCCGCAAGGGTGAAATGGTAAAGATGGAAACCGCCGGAGACCGTGTGAACCTGGAGTTCGACATGCCCTCGCGCGGCATCATCGGGCTGCGCACCAACGTGCTCACCGCCTCGGCAGGCGAAGCCATCATGGCTCACCGCTTCAAGGAATACCAGCCCTACAAGGGCGAGATAGAACGCCGCACCAACGGCTCCATGATTGCCATGGAGAGCGGCACCGCCTTTGCCTACGCCATAGACAAGCTGCAGGACCGTGGACGCTTCTTCATCTTCCCGCAGGAGGAAGTCTATGCCGGGCAGGTGGTAGGCGAGCACTCGCACGAGAACGACCTCGTGGTGAACGTCACCAAGTCGAAGAAGCTGACCAACATGCGTGCCAGCGGCTCCGATGAAAAGGCGCGTCTCATCCCACCCGTGCAGTTCTCGCTGGAAGAAGCCCTGGAGTACATCAAGGCCGACGAATATGTAGAAGTAACGCCCAAGTCCATGCGCATGCGCAAAGTCATCCTCGACGAGATAGAACGCAAGCGCGCCAACAAGAACGCATAGGGCCGGGAGTCCTCCTTTTAAGAAAAACTCACCAAAAGAATACTTTTAAGTTATAAAGGGACATTGCAATGCCAGAAGTTTTGCGTTCCTTTGCTTTGTACTTAAAAGGAGGACACATTATGAACCTAAGCCTGATTAAAACCAACAGCCGGCAAGTGTACAACATCTTGCTGCACTACACCCGTTGCACGTTCAACCAATTGCAGAAGCTCTGCA
The DNA here is from genome assembly GCA_944320865.1 of uncultured Bacteroides sp. GTDB lineage: Bacteria > Bacteroidota > Bacteroidia > Bacteroidales > Bacteroidaceae > Bacteroides. Next base: position 5,745 of record CALUJC010000017.1, read on the forward strand.
ACCTGGCGAGCACCGACCTCTGCCTGGCCCTTGCACAGCTGATGCGGGAAAACAAGATAGAGCAAGTCAGCGAAAAGCAAGTGGTGTACTACTGCCTGCCTGCTTGAAGCAGCCGGCAATGAAAAGGCGCGGATTGCGCGGAGTTCACGGACGGTTTTGCATCCGTGTCTTTTCCGCGCAATCCGCGCCCTTGTTTTATGCGCTTGCGCTACGACGCGTCAATCTACGAACCTCACCTTGGCAGCATTGCGCGGCTTGGCGGCAGGCGTCTCGTCGGGATAGCCGAAGGCAATGCAGAGCAGCAACTTGTAGCCCTCGGGGAAGTCCAGCTTCTTCAGGTACTCCGCAGCGGCAGGCGAGGTGGTCATAAAGCGTGCCGGCCCGCCCAGGCAGCACGAGCCAATGCCCATGGACCATGCCGACAGCATCATGTTGCCGGCCAGCAGCCCGCAGTCCACTTGCGAGAAGTCGTAAGCCCCGTCGTTGGCCACGAATACCACCGTAGGCGCGTTGCGGAACATATTCTTGAAGCCCGGGTCGTTGGCAGCCTGCGGGTTCTCCTTCTTGTAGATTTCCGTCAGCCCGTTGATGAAGTCCGGATTATCCACCACGCGCACCTCCCACGACTGCTTGTTCTGCCCGTTGGGCGCATTGATGCCGCAGTTCAAGATGACTTGCATGGTGTCCCTGTTCACTGCCTGCGGCAGGTACTTGCGTATGCTGCGGCGCGACAAGATGTTCTCAATCACGGCGTTCGTCCCCTTTTCTGTGCTTGCTTCACTTGTGGCGGCATCCTTCTGTGCAGCCGGAGCGCTGCATCCTGCCAAGGCTGCGCACATCAGGCACAGCCCTCCAATCATTCCTTTCAGTCTTTTCATTGCTTTTTCTTTTTAAGTTAGAATACTATTGGGTAAAGTTACGAGGTTACAAGTGGACGAGGTCACGGGGCAGCAAGGTCACCTTGTCTCCCGGTATTCTTATCCCCCTATAACACTACTTGTTTCTGTCTTCTTCCCCGCTCAAGCCTTCGTCCATGCCGTCCATAAAACCTTCCAGCATTTTTCCGGCCTTTTCAATCTCCTGCTGGAACTGCTGCCCGTGCCTTTTGAAGGCCTCGGCGGCATACTGCCCCTGCAGGCGGGCAATCTCGTTCAGTTCTTCCGGCGTCAGGTCGTCATACGCCTCCAGCTTGTCCAGCAGCTTGCTGAACTTGTCGTTCACCTTCTCCCATTGTTCCTCGGTATACGTACCGCCTTCTTCGGCCACCTGCTCCACCAGGTCCTTCAACTCGTCCACACGGCTTTTCTCCTGGCAAGCGTTAAAGGCCACTGCCGCCACAAGCAACAGCAGGCCCATCAGATACTTTTTCATTGTCTTTCGCATTTTTATTTATTACAATCTATATGATAAGGAATCCTCATAGTGCATTTATCTCCTCCGCCGTCAATCCGGTAGCCCCTGCAATCGCTTCCATGGGCATCCCCAGTTGCTTCATATTTCGGGCTATCTGCAGGCGTTCTTCTGCACGGCCTTTCTCCAGGCCTTTCTCTAGACCTTTCTCCATGCCTTTTTCCAGACCTTTCTGCATGCCCTCGGCTATGCCTTTCTCCATGCCCTCGGCTATGCCTTTCTCCATGCCCTCGGCCAGCCCTTTCCGCAAGCCTTCGTCATACCTGCGCTTCACACTGCCTATCAGGGTACGCTCCACACTGATGATGTCCCAGAACTTGTCGTAGCCCAACAGCTCAGCATCCGTGAAGGCCGACTCTTCCAGCTCGGTCAAGGCCTTTTTCACCTCCGGATTGTCCAGCAGCTCCTGGGGGGCCTGGCGTGTCCGCTCGGTAATTTCTGTCAGGTAGCGCAGCCACAGCACCTGCATCTTCTTCTCGCTGTAGTTGTGGGGCTTGAATTTGGGCAACTCGATGAATATCAGGTGCAGGCCGTCTATCACCTTGTCGGTGCGCTCGCTGTGCACCAGGCGGTAGTAATGGTAATACTGCTCCATGTCCGGCTCGAATATCTCGTTCACCAGGTTGAGCGAATACACGGGCTGCAGCAACTCATAGTCCTGCCCCTCGCCCAGCTGGCGCACGTAGGCCTTCGAGGCGTTGAACAGCACCCGCATCTTGAACTCCTGCGACCACACCATCTGCATCTCTACAATGAACTGGCGGCCACGGGCGTCCTTGCAACGCACATCCACGATGCTGTTTTTGCGCAGCGGGTTTTCCGGCACCATCTCCGCAGGCAGGTACTCCACGCTCACCACCTCCTCTTCGGGCTTGTCGAAGGGCAGCAGGGCATTGAGCAAGCTTATCACCAGGTCGGGATGCTCGCCAAACACTTTCTTAAAAGTCAGGTCGGCCTTGGGGTCTAAGTATCTCATAACGGCATATCTTACAGTTCTTCCGTTTGCAAAGATAGCACAAACCGCAAGCAATACAAAACAAGCCCGCCGCTTTTTTTACAACCCCCGGACAGACCCCAGTCGTACCCGAGTCGTACCCCATTCGGTACTCGTTCGGTCGGCCTTCGGCCCTATGGACCGGAAAAAGAGCGGACAAAGTAGGGCTCGGGACGCTACTATGCCGATACAATTTTATCAAAAAATGATATTATATATATTTTCGCAACATTTTGATTTGCGATTTCTGAAATTGCATATTACCTTTGCAGCCAAAACACTGCAAACACAGCAGCCGGCACAAGCGCGCCACGTGCCAATAGGCACAAACAAACATCAACAAACACAACAGACAAACGATATAGTCAATACATGCAAAGATGAAAGCATTGTTCACTGCCTTGCTCTTTTGCGTGGGGGTTGGGCTCTCCCCAGCTATCCGCGCCCAACAGGTGGCCGTCAAGACCAACCTGCTCTACGATGCCATGCTCAACATCAACGGAGGCATTGAGGTGGGGCTGGCTCCGCGCTGGAGCCTCGACTTCTCCGCCAACTACAACAACTGGACCTTCTCCGGGGGCAAACGCTGGAAAAACTGGTTTTTGCAACCCGAAGCCCGCTATTGGCTGTGCGACCGCTTCAGCGGCCACTTCCTGGGCCTGCACCTCCACGGGGGGAAATACAACGTGGGCGGACTGGACAACGGGATAAACTTCTTGGGGTCCGACTTCTCGCAACTCGGCGATTACCGCTACCAGGGCTGGTTTGCCGGCGCGGGCGTGGCCTACGGCTATGCCTTCATCCTCGGCATGCACTGGAACCTGGAGCTTGAACTGGGCCTCGGCTATGCCTATACGCGCTTCGACAAGTTTGAGTGCGTGGGCTGCGGCCGCCGCATGGAACGCGACAAGACCCACCACTACGTAGGCCCCACCAAGGCGGCGGTCAACCTGGTGTACGTCTTCTAAATATACTATGGATAAGCAAAGGCCACGCCCCCGCAAGGCCGGCAAAGCCTGAAACAACAAACGAACGAACAAACCACAACCTTATGAACAAGACTTACTGCATAATTCTGCTTGCCCTTTGCATCCTTGCACTGCCCGCACGGGCACAAGGAGTAGCCCAAGCCCCCGAAGGCATCGGCGTGGACAGCCTGCGCCTGGAGCGCAACGGCAAGTACCTCACCGTGGCCATGAACCTCGACCTGGGCGGCCTGGAGGTGAAAGGCGACCGCGCCGTGCTCTTCACCCCCGTGCTGCATGGCTCCACGGACAGCGTAGAGCTGAAGTCGGTAGGCATCTACAGCCGCAGAAGCTACTACCGCTACGCCCGCCTCACCAAGAGGAACATGATTACTGGCCCCCGGGAGCTGTCCTACAAGGCTTCGCAGACCCCCGACAGGCTGGATTATGAAGTCATCCTGCCCTACCGGCGCTGGATGGACGGCGCCACCCTGACCCTGCGCCGCGCCGACTATGGCTGCTGCGCCACCCTGCTGGCCCGGCAAGACAGTCCGCTGGCCACCTTCCGCGACCGCAAGCCCGACTACATGCCCCTGGCTGCCTACGTGCAGCCCCAGGTGGAGGCCGTCAAAGCACGTGCGCTGACCGGCACCGCCTACATCGACTTCCCTGTCAACCAGACGGATATCCGTCCCGACTACCGCAACAACCGGCGCGAGCTGGACAAGATACTGGCCACCATCGACTCCGTGCGCACCGACCGCGACATCACCATCACCGCCCTCAGCATCAAGGGCTACGCCTCGCCCGAAGGCAGCTACGAACTGAACACCCGCCTGGCCGCACAGCGCACCGAGGCCTTGAAACAATATGTGTCGCGCCTCTACCGCTTTGACAACGGATTCATACAGACGGCCTACGAGCCCGAAGACTGGGCCGGACTGCGCCGCTACGTCGAAGCCTCCGGCCTGGAGCACCGCGCGGAAATCCTCGCCCTGATAGACGGCGACCGCGAGCCTGACAACAAGGAGTGGAAGCTGAAATCCACCTACCCCGACGACTACCGCCACCTGCTGGCCCACTGCTACCCCGGCCTGCGCCGCAGCGACTACCGCATAGACTACGTGGTGCGCGCCTTCAGCGATGTAGACGAGATTCGCGCCCTGATGCACACCCGCCCGCAGAAGCTCAGCCTGCAAGAGTTGTTCCTCGTGGCGCAGCAGTGCGAGCCGGGCAGCGACGAGTTCAACGAAGTGTTCGAGCTGGCCGTGCGCCTCTTCCCCGACGACCCCGTGGCCAACCTCAATGCCGCCAACACCGCCCTGCGCCGCGCCGATGTGCAGACCGCCCGCCGCTACCTGCAGAAGGCCGGCGACATGCCGCAAGCCACCTACGCCCTTGGCATCTGCGCCCTGCTGGAGGGAGACACAGACCGGGCCAAAGCCTTGCTCTTGCAAGCACAAGCGCAGGGAGTGACGCAAGCCAAGCAAGCACTGGATGAACTGGCCGTGGAAGACTGAGGACACGCCATGCAAACAAAGGAAACAAACAAATTCCATAATCAATAAAACAAACAACTATGAGACTAAGTAATTTTTTAGTGATGTTTTCGGCATGTGCCCTGTTCGCCGCATGTGCCAACGATGAAACGCCCGACGGCAACAACCTGTCCCAAGGCAATGGCGAGCAAGCGTTTATTGCTGTAAGATTGGCGGCGCCCAATGCTATGACGCGCGCCACTTATGAAGATGGATCAGCTGCAGAAAGCGATGTAGACGACATCCGCTTCTACTTCTTCGACAACGACGGAAAGGATGTATCTGTCAGCGGAATTGGCACAGAAAGCAGCGTCAACTTTATCACACTGAATGCGAGTTCTACTCCTACGGTCCCTTCTTTCGATGACGCCGGTACAGACGTGAACGTAGACAAAAAAGCTACCGTTCTTGTACTGAACAATGTAGACCTGGACAACCGTCCTGCCAAGATGATGGTGGTACTGAACACCGGTGATGCCTTGGGTAACACCAGCCTGAGCTTAAGTTCTCTGAAAGATAAGGCTGAAGATTACCTGAAAGACAAGACCAGTGAAGGCAAGTTTGTCATGTCCAACTCTGTTTACATGGATGGTAACCCGCTGGCAACAGTCGATGCCATAGACGTAGCTGATTACATTTCCGAAAATCAGTCCGGTGCCGAAACCAATCCTGTTAAAGTATATGTGGAAAGAGTAGTAGCCCGCGTAGATGTAAAGCAAAAGAGTAATAATAACAGCTTGCAGGGCTATACCGATGATACTGATGTAGCCGCCACTAATATCAACGGTTACCAAGACCCGAGTACTCATAAAGTCATAGCTAATGTTAAGGGTTGGGCGATTGCCAACCAGAATGCAAAATCCTACCTTATCAAGCGACTGGATGATAAAAACTGGAATGCTACCTCCCCCTTCACCGGCTGGAACGACGCCACCAACCACCGCAGCTATTGGGCAAACACTACCCAATTAAACACCGGTGCTTCGGCTTTGGCCACTAATCCCGATTACAACAGCATCACAAAGGCACAAGAAACTACTATTCCCAACAGCCAATACTGCCAGGAGCGCACAGAAATCACCGACATTGACGACAACCCCACCGAACTGATTGTCTTCGCACAACTGACAGTAAACAATAACCCTACAACCATCGCACGTTATGGCGGACAATACTATACAGTAGATGCTTTAATGAGCACATTCCTGGCACAGTTGGGCGACATCTACATCAAGTCTAAAGAGGGAGGCAGCGGCTCAACCAACATTGACAAATGGACAGCCCTATCTGCCGACCACCTCAAACTCCGCCCGGCAGAAGACGGTGAAGACGGCGTAGCCGCCTACGAGGCCGTGCTCGACCTGCAAGACGAGTTTGCCAACGGCGATAACTACGAATTTGCATCGAACAGCGAAGGTACCACCAGCATGGAACTCTCTGCTGTAGAGAAAGCCCTTAACGCCTTCACCGCCCAGCTGTGGTACAATGGCCGCACCTACTACCACGTGCCCATCACCCACGACACCGACGGCGCTACAGCTACCGACCCCGGCCGCTTCGGCGTAGTGCGCAACCACTTGTACAACATCGCCATCTCGGGCATCACCGGCCTGGGCACACCCATACCGGGCGACACCGAAGGCGGTGAAGAAGATCCGGATGACCCGGGCAAAGACCCCATCGACCCCGAAGACCCCGAGGACAGCAACTCCTACCTCGCCGCCGAAATCAACATCCTCTCGTGGAACGTTATCGGACAGAATGTAGAGCTGGGCAAGGACTAACAGAATGTTTCATCACGCCCCGTCATGCTGAACGGAGTGAAGCATCTCCTGCAAGCAGTAATCAGCCGGAGATCCTTCACTTACGTTCAGGATGACAGGGAAAAACGAGCCGATACACCATTGCATACTCGGACGATACACCGACGCATACTCGGACGATGCACCGACGCATACTCGGGCGATACACCATTGCATACTCGGACGATACACCGACGCATACCCGGACGATGCACCGACGCATACTCGGGCGATGCACCGCCACATACCCGGGTGGCACACCGCCACATACCCGGGTGGCACACCGCCACATACTCGGGTGGCATAAACGAAAACAGTAAACCGAGAACAGACACCACATAAGGACAATGAAAAGATTCTTCATTCTTCACTCTTCATTCTTCATTTCCCTGTTGCTCGCCTCGTGCAGCATCATGGACTATGAGGGCGACTGCACGCCTTACTACCGCGCGCGCTTCACCTACGACCACCACCTGCACTACAGCGACGCCTTTGCGCAGCAGGTGCAGAGCGTGGCCCTCTATGCTTTCGACGAAGGGGGGCGCTACGTGGCCTGCTTCCGCGACCGGGGCGAGGCACTGGCCCGCGAGGGCTACACGCTGCCCGTCGACCTGCCCGCCGGACGCTACCACTTCGTGGCCTGGTGCGGACTGGAGGATGAACGGCAATCGCACGCCGTGCCCACGCTGCAACCCGGCACATCGACACTGAGCGACCTGACGTGCACCGTGCAGCGCGAACATGCCGACGGGACGACGGCCACTGCCGGCGAGCTGGCGCCCGCCTTCCACAGCCTGGTGACGGACGTGGAGCTGACGGACACCTACGGCACGCACTACATCGACATCCCGCTGGTGAAGGACACCAAGACCGTGCGCGTGGTGCTGCAACACCTCGACGGCTCGCCCGTGCCTGCCGACCGGTTTACCTTCAACATTGCCTGCGCCAACGGCCTCATGGCCCACGACAACAGCCTGTTGCCCGACGAGGTGCTGAACTACCGGCCCTACTACACAGCCTCGGGCACTGCCGAGACCCAGGCCGACGGCACGCGCGCCACCACGTCCATCTCTACCGCCCTGGCCGAAATGTCCACCGGGCGGCTGGTGTGGGACAACGGCACGCCCGCCACCCTCAGCGTCACCAACAACGAGACGGGCCAGGTGGTGCTCTCCATCCCGCTCATGGACTACGCCCTGCTCGTCAAGGGCTACTACAACCGCGACATGCCCGACCAGGAGTACCTCGACCGGCAGGATGAGTACAACCTCACCTTCTTCCTCGACGAAAACAACCGTTGGGTCAGCTCCACCATCATCATCAACTCGTGGCGCGTGGTGCTGAGCGAGGAGGAACTCTGAGGATAATGAAGAATTAAGAATTAAGAATGAAAGACGAAACAATGAGACAGAATACATCATACATAGCATGGACGGTAGAAAGGCTTCGCACCCTCTGCAAAGCCCGGAAGGTGCTTTCCGCCTCCACCAGATTCTTCATTCTTAATTCTTCATTCTTCATTTTATTGTCCTGCTCCATCATGGACGACGGCCCCGACGCCCTGTCGCTGCAAGACGGCAGCACGGCGCAAGTGGCCTTCACCCTGAAGCTGGACAAGGCACAGCCCGCCACGCGCACCACGTGGGGCGACAACTACCCGGACAAAGCCGGCACCGGCTATGAGAACCGCATAGACCAACTGCAAGTGGTGCTCTACAGCAAAGATAACGCCGCCTACCCCCTGCACAACCTGTGGCAGGAAACCTCGGCCACCCAGGGTGGCGGACAAGACACCTACACCTTTGTGGGCAGCATCGACACCAACAATGACGATAGTCCCCGGGCAGGCAAGTACAAGATTATGGTGTTTGCCAACTGCGAAGATATTTCCGAGGAAAACAATTTGGGTAACCTTACCTACCAATATACCTACACCGACAGCGAGGCCGACCCCGCCATCCCCATGTGGGGAGTGACCACCACCACGCTGAACCTGACGCCCGGCGAACGCGAAGAAATAGGGAACATTGACCTGCTCCGCGCCGTGGCCAAGGTGGAGGTGCAGCTACAAGACAACAACGACACCCAAGGCTTCTCGCTAACAGGCGTCACCATCAGCACCGCCAACACGCAGGGGTATTGCCTGCCTGCAGGCTATGCCAATGTAAACCATACCAAGGAGCTGGATAGAGAAGACGGTAATACCAATTACACCTTCCACCCCTACCCCGGCAGTACGACCACGACAGCCCTTGCCTTTGTTGAAAGCAACGGCACCTACACCCTCTACCTGCCCGAATACGACAACGGCACAGGCAACACACCCGCCACCCTGTCCGTCACCGTGACCGACGAGGACAACCGGCAAGACACCTATACCCTTGAGTTCAGAGACTACACCGACGGCCGGCCCACCGGCGAGGCCTACGACATCGTGCGCAACCACCTCTACCGCTACACCATCACCAAGATAGACAACGGGCAGCTGACCGTGCAGCACCGCGTGATGCCTTGGGACAAGGTGTCCACCGCGTGGGGGGCTGGGGGCTATGCCTGCCAACTGCTGCCGGAAGGCTATGAGCCCGGCAACACCTCGGAGATGGGGGATATAGAATCGCGCCTGTGCATACTGTATCGCCCATCATACGCCGACAACGGCGCAGCTGCAGGTACAGAGGGGTATCACGCAGAACTTAAAACAGGCAGCGCCGGGGCACGGTACGAATTCACGTTGACCGCCCCCGAAGGAGCCGTGTGGACAGCACACCTCACCAACACCGACGTATTCAGCTTCTCGCAAAGCACTGAAGGCGGACAGAAAATGGTATCCACCGGCATTGCCAGAAAAGAGCCATACCTGCTGCAAATCAACGTCAATGGCTCTAAGGCATGGACGGAAGGCACGTCTTTCGACGACCTTGCCGAGTGGGGACAGCAGATGGAGGCCAGCCACGACATAGATGCCATATCGACCTACTTCTACATCACCGTCTCTGTGGACGGCGGGCACGAAGAAGAGCTGGTCATCAACCCCGCCAATGCGCTACAGGAAGGCGAGCCCACCTATTACCGCGACAGACGACGCTATGCCGGCACAGACACGAGGATATGGATACGCCAAGTGCCTGCCCAAAGCGGATGGAGCTACGATGAACTGGCCGAAGATACCTCCCCCACCGATGAAAGCGGATACTACTGGTGGCGCGTCAACCCGTATTGGTCGCACTAACAAATAAAGAGCGTATGACAATGAAACCTACCACACTCTACATATTCACCCTGATGCTGGCCGCCTGCCTGGCTGCCTGCACTGCCGACGACCTGCCGGGCGGTACCACCGTCCCCGGCAGCGGCACCCTGCGCATTGCCTACCGCGTGGCAGGAAACAGCGTGCAGACCAAGGCCGACAACACCGAAGCCGGTGTGGACGCGCTGAACGAAAACACGGTGACGAGGCTCGATTTCTTTGCTTTCAAGAGCGACGGCTCGCTGCTGTGCCCGGTAATATCTTTCACCCAAGGCACGTTCTATTCCGCCACCTATGCCCCTCTTACCATCAGCGAAGACCAGCTCTCATTGGAGGCCGTGCAAGACAACACCGACGGCAGCTACTACTTAGTGGCCAACTGCCCGTCCGTGGCCAATATTACCACATTAAGTGACTTGCAGGCCGCCCTTACCAGCGGCACAGGCAACCCCGCCCTCATCACCACCGACGGCACCGTCCCCACGGCCTTCATCATGGACGCCAAGGCCACACCCGCCACAAGCGGCAAAGACATCACCTTGAGCTTCGACCTGCGGCGGGCAGCGGCAAAGATACGCATCCGCGTCACTGGTGGAACTCCTAAGACTTTCCAGTTCTTCCACTATGCAGACGATGCGTATGTGATAAGCAGCGAAACTCCTTATCCCGATGAACTGCAATCTACGGCAGAAACAACCATAACCGACAATATTCCCCTGCGCGACGGCGATGGCTACGTCTTCTACTCCTACCCCAACGACTGGTTCAACAGCACGCTCTACACCCAAGAAGAAAACGGCAACTATACTTGCAACGATGAAGGCCTGCACAACGGCGAGCCCATCGTGGCGGCCAAGCAGACCTACCTGCTGCTGCAGGCCACTTATGATAATAAGGAGTATTACTACAAAATCCCCGTCAACCGCCGCCTGCCAGACTTCAACGACAACCCCAGCTTTACGGAAGATGAGTACGAGCAAATACACGACCTCTACCGCCTGAAGCGCAACCACCTGTACGACGTCGCCGTCACCATCAGCGGCCCCGGCGGCACAATGGACGACCCCGTGGTGCCCGCCTACACCATAACGATTAACGACTGGGTGAACGGCCACCCCGATGGCGACGACGGCCGCTACGAACTGCCGCCCGATGCCTTTGTCGAGCCGAGCACGTCAAATGTTTCACCCTGTCATCCTGAGCGGAGGCGTCAGCCGCAGTCGAAGGATCTCACGTATCGCGCCGCACTCTCCGCGCTGAATGGGAGATGCTTCACTGACGTTCAGCATGACAGAGCCAATGAATTTCTCAATTCTTAATTCTCAATTCTCAATTTAAATGACTCGTTCCCTCTACATAACCCTCCTGCTGATGCCACTCCTCCTGCCGGCCTTGACCGCCTGCACCGACGGCACCACCCCCCTGCCCGCCCCCGCCGCGCATCCCCGCTTCGTGCTGCAGCAGACGGTGCAGACACGCGTGGCGTACCCCACGGACAGCTACACCCAATCCCTGTTCGAGGAGGGCGACGTGCTGGGCGCCTTTGTACTCGATGGTAGCAATACTACGCTATCGGGCGAGCGTTCCAACGCCCGCTACGTAGTGACCCAACGCCAGGAAGGCGGCCCCTTGACGCTTGAACCCGAGCTGCCGCAAGACGCCTTCCCCGCCGATGCAGGCTACACCTACATTTTCTACTACCCTTACAAAGAGGGCACGGAGTTTGACAAGGTGACCCACCTGGTAGAGGCCGACCAGCGCAGCCAAGCCCGCTACGAAAACTCCGACCTGCTGTGGGATGCCGCCCAGGGCACAGGCACCAACGACAACCTGACCGTCAATGTGGCGATGGACCACGCCATGGCCAGCATCGTGCTGGAGGTGCCTACAGATATGATGCACGCCGGCGCCGAGCCTTGGGCACAGATATTGGGCATCAAGTCGCTGGTGGCGGGCATCAACCTGAATGTGGACAGCCCCGACGACCTTACCGGGAACTATGGCTACGCGGGCGAAACCGTGTTCAGCCAAAACATCTACATGTGGCTGTTCGACACGAAAGAGATAGATGGCAAGCAGATGCACGTGTATCGCGCCGCCATCCCCGCACAGACCATAGCGAACAACAAGAAGATGTTCCGCATCCAAGGCAAGGATAAGGAACTGACCTACAACGCCGAGTTCACCGGAGGAAGCATCAGCTTCAAGCCCGGCAAATACTACCGCTTCACCGTGACCGAAACCGGCCTGCGCTTTGCCGGCCTGATAGAAGACTTAGAAGATGGAGGAGACCACTACTATGAATACTGACAAATCATTACGCCGCTTCCGCCTGTGCCTCTGCGCCCTCGTGCTCGCACTGGCGGGCTGCACCGGGCAGGAATGGGAGGAGATGAATGCACCGGAAGACAAAACGGCCGCATTCAGCTTTTCCGTGCAAGACATACAGACACGGGTGAACTACGACTTCGAACATTCTTTTTTCGACGAAGGTGACCTTGTGGGCTGCGTCATTGCGGAAGTGAATGCCGATGGCACATATACTTACCTCAGGAACTCTGCCTGGAAATACCAAAACGGAATGCTGGTTTTCCAATATTATTGGGGATGGAAAATGGTTAGAGATCAATGGAACAATCCGTCAGTAATTTGGAATAAAATATATCCTACCGACACAGAAGTTCAAGGTCAAAACGACCAAACTGAAATAACCAACAAGATTATTGCCCCTGACACCGACAAAGGCGGGGAATACCTTACTTCTCCTTATCTTACTGCCAATCCGGACAAGAAATTGAGGTTCTTTTTCTTTTATCCGTATGTGGATAATGAGTTGCTGACTGCCGAATATCAACGCATGCAGGGTCTTTCTTATCAATTTTTAATCTATCCGAACTGCGCAACGGCTACAACAACTTTGCCTTCGTCACCTACTGATAATAGCTGGTCCCAACTCACTCTTTTAGGAGAAGTAAATGACGTAGACAATACTTCTACATATTATAAGTACAACTGGACTGCTTATCCCTGCTTTGTCAACCACACCCAAGGCGATATAAATGCCGCAGGTCAGGCTAATGACCAACGCCTCCAGAACAGTGATTTTCTGTGGACAGCTTCACCGGATATAAACGTAAACTCTCAAAGCAGGGTATCCCTGCTGTTTCAGAAAAAGACAGCTACCATATTGGTATATAGTGAAACACAGCTTGATGACATTTATTTCATGGCAAATGAAGCTAATACGCTTCTCAGAGGTAACATAATTAATTTGGCAACAGGGACATTGACAGCCTACGACGACCCGAATCCATATTATGAGCCCTCTGTACAAAAGAAAAACAAATATTTCAAAGCAGACGAGCGCATCATCCCCCGCTACCGGGGTCAGGACATAGCCGAAGGAAGTAATTATTACTTCTACCGCTTAGTGCTGCCCGCGCAAGAGGAGTGCAGCTTCAAGATGCACTTCGAAATTGCAGAAGGTGGCATCAATCAAGACATCGACCTATCGGCCGATGACCACCTGTCTGCACTAAAAGAAGGCTACCTCTATTCTATCCGCATCTCGAAAGACGGCAAGACCGTGATACGGATAAACGACTGGATAGACAACGGCAGCAGCGACTTGGAAGAAGTTACACAACCTTAACCGATAAAAAACAGACCTGCATCATGACACGGAACATATATTTCAGACTAATAACCGCCCTGCTGCTGGCATCTGCCCTGACGGCATGCGAAGACGAAGACATCGTGCAAAGCAATGGAAGCCACGCTGCCAGCAATGCCTTTTGGGCGCAATATGACTTTGTATTGGGCGAAAACAGCTACATGACACGCGTAAGCTATGAAGACGACAAAGTGTCCCTGTTTGAAGAGGGGGACGAGATAGGGGTGTATGTGGTGAACGATGAGGGGAATCTGGTATCGGGCGAAACATATAACAGCAATGTCCGCTACGTGGTGCGGAACGCTACCCATTTGGAGAACAACGAACAGCGCCAGGTGCTGCTGCCGTTCAATCCCAATGAGGCTGTCACCAAGAATCCGGCCTACCACTACGTGCTCTACTACCCGTATGATGCCGATATGACATTGAATCGCTTGAAGGATTATACCCATAGCGTGGCAACCGACCAAGGGGAAGCAGGGGCTTTCGAGGCTTCCGACCTGTTGTGGTGCTACTACACGCCCCCGGCTGGCAGCACGGAAGCCTACGAGGTGACATTCGACCACGCCATGGCACAGATAGTCGTACTGCTGGGCGGCATCTACATGCCCGGCGAAAACCAAGCCTCGGCAGTGCAACTTCTGAACATGTCAGTGCAGGCCACGGACATCAATATGGTACAGCCAGGAGGAACATCGTTTTCCTACACTACCTCCAACACAAAAGTGGAAGAAATAGGCGCCTGGTGGTTTGAAAAAGGCAGCACGAACGACCTCCTGCAATACCGCGCCTGCATCCCCGCGCAAGCCATCGGTGCAGGCGAACCTTTGGTGCGGATTCACTTCAACAGTGCCACCTATAAAGACTACAAGATAAACACCGAGCTTCAGTTGAAGCCCGGACATACCTACACCCTCACCCTCAGCAAGGAAGGTATCACCGAGATAGAAATCAATGACGATGACACCTGGGTGTATGATGTGCTCGACCCCGAAACCGGCCGCCCCGTAGGGTTGCTGTGCAGGGAGTATTTGAGGTATCAAGAAAAAGACGATACTGACGCGCACACCGGTACAGAAGGGACAAATACAGACGGCACTGCGACCAAATGGATTAACTCGCAAGCATGGGTGTTCTACAATTTACAACCAGGTACGGATACTCCCGAATTAAGTAAAGGCAAGGTATTAAGATTTCTTTATGATATTGACAATAGATACAGTCCTAATGGAGGAAACGGAACTACAAGATGGCCTGCTCCTCATTATAAAAAAAGTCAACTTGGCCTCTTTACGCCCATGCATGGTTATTTGTGGGCTGACGGAAAAGAATCATATAATTGGGATTATGGAAAAGAATCTGAAAAGCCAGAAAACTATCAAGAATACTACATGCATGGTGGAACAATTTATTGGGATGGAGAACACAACAAAATTATTAAATTCGAACTCCCTAAAGAAAACATAACAAATTCTCAAGCAGCAGCACAAGGGCATATCGCCATCAGCCAAGAAGGCACAGTAGACATCTCTTATGACAATATTTATGCAGAAAATGCAAAAATAGGGCTCATCACCCCACATTATCTTATAGATACCCGCACAACTTCAAGCGGCACAACAGAGATCAACCAGTATCCATTGGTAAAGATTGGATATAATCAATTCTGGATGTCCAAACCTTTACGGACAACTATTTTTACAGACGGTACACCTATCACTTGCTACAACAAAACTGATGGCACAATGGGAATAAGTTTTAACTCCGATGAAAGAATCGGAGCAGGATATATATTCCCTTTTTGGACAGAACAAGGTAATACAACAAATTCATACGACCCTTATAATAATGAAGATGAAATGTATCCTGAAAATACAACTTTCCGCCCCGCACCATTTTACAACAAAATAACAATCGACCATGAAAATTTTATCCCTGTCCCCATGAATGACCAAATAGAGTATCTTATGCCCGGACAGGATGACATAAAAGAAATAGGGAACTATTTCGGGCCTTATTTTGCTGCAAAAATGTGTACAAGAGAAATTGCCAAATATAATGGTGACAATTTCGAATACGACAAATACACTGCAGTATGCAAAGGAGAAACATATAGCGGAAGTGCAACTGCCAACGCCTATGTTGCCAACATCAGTGGTCTCAATTTACACGCATTAGGACAGTTAGCACCGGCAACAAGCCTTAACAGTTGCTCGGAGGTAACAGCAAACGCCACCATCATGCTAAAATCATCTCAAGCAGAATATGTTGACTTATTTATGATACATGTTTATGACCCGTGGAATGCAACACTTGATGTGGGAGGGGGAAACTCTAGTACACTCCAAAGCTCAAACCACCAAGGTGCCACGTACCGCATAACTCAAGAATTCGCCCAAGTCCGCCTGTTCATGCGCTTCAAGAATCCTACAGCCGGCGGCACTTCGGTGTCCTACCACACCCGCTCCGCCTCCCCGCAGCAGCCGGAAAGCCGCAACGTGTATGTGCCGCTGGAGGCAGTGGAGTGAGCGAAAGGGGTAGAACGGGAACTTGAAGCACTGCGCGCATGGGCTGAAGTATGCGCCACTCGTCATTTATCCCCGTAATGTCCTTTCAACGAAACGACAAACACGGTGACAACATCTTCATCTATCCGGTAAATAAGGCGCGAGCCTTTGTCAATTCTACGGCTCCAATAGCCTTGCAGGTTACCCCTAAGTTGCTCAACCTGCCCCGTGCCTGTAGCTGGGTGTTGCTGCAATTCCTCAAAGAGAGAAACAATCTTCTGAAGAATCTTTTTTTGCCCGGATTTATGCCACTCCTTTAGCTGTTGCTCCGCCTTGGGCACCAATACTAACTTATAACTCATACACCCAAAAGAGCTTTTATTTCATCTATGGAATAAGCCTTTCCCTTGCCGGCTTTCATGTCGGCTATCCCTTGGTAAAGGCCTTTCATGTTCTCCGCATCGTTGAACCATTCATCGCCCGAAGGAGAAGGATTCTCGCTCACCTCCACCGATATGCTGTCTGCCTTTGATATAAGCAACTGCTCGATGTAGGTTTTCAAGCTCTTGCCCTGCGCCACAGCAATCAATGATAATTTCCTCAACGTGTCTTCCGGAAGATCTATGTTCTTCCTTTTCAATGTCATATCCATTTCAATGCTATTTTTGTATAAGGCAAAGGTATAGAATATATCTGATGTATATCATATATTCGTGCAATTATTTCGTCTGCAGACGGTAAAAAACGGCATTTACACCCACTTCTTCGCCCAAGTCCGCCTGTTCATGCGCTTCAAGAATCCTACAGCCGGCGGCACTTCGGTGTCCTACCACACCCGCTCTGCCTCCCCACAACAGCCGGAAAGCCGCAACGTGTATGTGCCGCTGGAGGCAGTGGAGTGAGCGAAAGGCTGAAATGAGTGTTTACGATGGCACGCAAAACGTGCTTGCCCCCGCACAGACAAACCATGCAAGAACGAGAATGTAAACATATTAAAATTCCTGCATCCTCCGCGCCAAAATCCATAAATGTTTACGTGAAAAATCTTGACTGTTTAATTTTCCTTACAAAAAACGCTCCAAAAAGTACCCGTAACCAGCTATTATTCAACATATTGCCGCAACAAACACGCCCCGGCTACGTACCACCTCCGACTCTCCTCCGATACAAGTCCGACTCAAGTCCGATAATCCATGGGCGTATTGGGTCGGAGGTGGACCGTAGAAAATACGGACATGTCCGGGAGGAAATAGGGAGATGACAGCCTTTGGAATGGTTGTTTTTGTAAATATTCCTTTTTCGCACTAACCTTTCGGAGGGGAATATTGCAATCCCACGGAAAATGCGTACCTTTGCACCCGAATTTCAAGTAACACAAGATTTTAAATGAAGACATTTGAAGAACTTGGTGTGTCGGCCGAGATACGCCAAGCCATTGAAGAAATGGGCTACGCGCAACCGATGCCCGTGCAAGAAGAAGTAATCCCCTACCTGCTGGGCGAGAATAACGACGTGGTGGCGCTGGCGCAGACCGGCACCGGCAAGACAGCCGCCTACGGGTTGCCGCTCATCCAGAAGACGGACGTGACGCGCAACGTGCCCCAATCGCTCATCCTCTGCCCCACGCGCGAACTGTGCCTGCAGATAGCGGGCGACCTGAGCGACTACTCCAAATACATCAGCGGGCTGCGCGTGCTGCCCGTATACGGCGGCTCGTCCATCGAGAGCCAGATACGCGCGCTGAAGCGCGGCGTGCACATCATCGTGGCTACGCCGGGGCGCCTCATCGACCTGATGGAGCGCAAAACGGTATCGCTGGCCACCGTGCAGAACGTGGTGATGGACGAGGCCGACGAGATGCTGGACATGGGCTTCACCGACAGCATCAACGCCATCCTGGCCGACGTGCCCCAGGAGCGCAACACGCTGCTCTTCTCCGCCACCATGAGCCCGGAGATAAGCCGCATAGCCCGGCAGTACCTGCACAACGCCAAGGAAATCACCATCGGGCGGAAAAACGAGAGCACCAACACCGTGAAGCACGTGGCCTACTGCGTGCACGCCAAAGACAAATATGCCGCACTGAAGCGCATAGTAGACTACTATCCCCAGATATATGCCATCATCTTCTGCCGCACACGCGCCGAGACGCAGGAGATTGCCGACAAGCTGATGCAGGAAGGCTACAATGCCGACGCCCTGCACGGCGACCTCAGCCAGGCGCAACGCGACCAGGTGATGCAGAAGTTCCGCATACGCAACCTGCAGCTGCTGGTGGCCACCGACGTGGCAGCCCGCGGGCTGGACGTGGACGACCTGACGCACGTGATAAACTACGGCCTGCCCGACGACGTGGAAAGCTATACCCACCGCAGCGGGCGCACGGGCCGCGCCGGAAAGACGGGCACCTCCATCGCCATCATCAACCTGCGCGAGAAGGGCAAGCTGAAACAGATAGAACGCATCATCGGCAAGAAGTTTGAGGCAGGCGAAATGCCCACCGGCAAGCAAATCTGCGAAAAACAACTGATGAAGCAGATAGACGACCTGGAAAAGGTGAAAGTGAACGAGGAAGAGATAGCCGACTTCATGCCCGACGTGTACCGCAAGCTGGACTGGCTGTCGAAAGAAGACCTCATAAAGCGCATGGTGAGCCACGAGTTCAACCGCTTCCTGGACTACTACCGCGACCGCGAAGAGATACAAGTGGCCTCCTTCCTGGAGGGCGGCCGCAAGGAAAAGAAAGGCC
The DNA here is from genome assembly GCA_944320865.1 of uncultured Bacteroides sp. Lineage (GTDB taxonomy): Bacteria > Bacteroidota > Bacteroidia > Bacteroidales > Bacteroidaceae > Bacteroides. The sequence goes on from CALUJC010000017.1 coordinate 24,630, forward strand.
GGGGCGAAAAGACAAACGCCAAGGGGCCACGCCGCGCGGAAGAAGGCTACACGCGCCTGTTCATCAACTTGGGCAAGGCAGACAACTTCTTCCCCACCGACCTCATCAGCCTGCTCAACAGCCACACACGCGGGCGCATCGCCGTGGGCCGCATCGACCTGATGCGCAACTTTGCCTTCTTTGAAGTGGAAGAAGGCGCCACAAAAAATGTACTGAAGGCACTGAACCGCGCTTCCTGGAGAGGGCACAAGGTATCGGTAGAAGTGGCCGACGCCGACGACAAAGGACAGGGCGGCAAAGAAGGCGGCAAGCGCAAAGGCGGGAACAAGCCGGCTAAGGCAACAGCCCAAACCCGCCATGCCAAGCAGGAATATGCCCCTGCCAACAAGAAGAAAGACGACTGGCGCCAATTCTTCCAACCCGGCAACGAGCTGCGCGGAATTGAACCGGACTTCAGCGAGGAGGGCTGGGCAAAACGGTCGAAGAAGAAAAAGAGATAAGAGCTTGTTTAAGAATCGCTTTCCCTGTCATGTTAAGCAAGCGAAGCGAAGTCGAAACATCTCCTGAATGCCCTTACCGCATGAGGAGATTCTTCACTTCATTCAGAATGACAGAACAAATGAAAATTTAAACGACAAGCTCTAAGAGCTTGTTTAAATTTTGCTCAGCTTTATTTTGAGTGCTGTTTCCGAGGATATTTTTCTGTTGTCATGAGGAGCGTAGCGGGCTACGTGACGAATAACAACAGGAAAAGAGACCGGAAAGAGGCTCAAAAGGGGCTGAATAAAAATCTTTAAGAGGAAAATTTAAACAAGCTCTAAACCTCAGCAGAAAAAGATGAGATAAAAGAGATAATCGCCAAGGGCAATGCGCAATGCTTTCAAGCCCTTGGTGATGTGATATTCCACTGCCTTGACGGATATACCCAGTGCGGAAGCAATCTCACGGTTGGGTTGCCCCCGGAAACGGCTACGCACCAATACCTCGCGGGTCTGTGGGGGCAAGGCATTCAAGGCATGGCTTACCAACTGCTGAATTTCATCGGACAACAGTTTTTCGGGATTACAAGCCTCAAGGGTGGAAATTTTAAGCTGAAGCTCCCACTCTTCCAACGATTGCAGGCCTGCTACGGCTTGTGCTTCCATAGCCTGGTGCTTCAGTTGGTTGAGGCATTTATGCTTGACTACGGAAAGCAGATAAGCAGGCAGGTTCTCGTCGGCAATGCTGTCCCGGTTTTCCCAATAGTACATGAAGCTATCGTTCACGACATCCTCTGCCGCCTCATCCGTCAGCATATAGGAACGGGCGAAACGAACAAAGCGGCCGTAATAAGCAGTATAAAACCGGTTAAAATTCAGCGAATATTCTTCCGATGCTTGTTGATTCATTAGTAATGCCAAGGTTTCGCGCAAATATAAGCCAAATTTCCTGAAGAAAAAAGAAACAAGCTGAAAATGAAGATTTACCTTTACCCGCCAAACCTGTACCCCAATCCAAGCATCAGGTTGTTGGGGTCTTTGAAGTTGCTCAGCTGGTAGCCCACGTGGAGGAAGAGCCGGCGGGTGACGAATGCCTTGAGGGCCAATATCTGGTAGAGCTTGCTTGTATCCTCACCCTTGTAAAGCACGTTGTGCCCCACGCCCAGGTTGACCGAGAAGATGGGCATGTTGAGCTCCGCACGCACGGACAAGCCTACGGCAAACTGCTCGCGGAAGGGTGGGCGGTAAAACTTGATGTCGTCGCCACCCGTAAGCGGCACTACATGGTCTTTCAGGTTGGCACTCTCGTCATACTGCGCGTCGAGCGACACACCTGCGCGGAAGTATTTATTCACCCGGTACATGGGGTTGAAGTTCAGTCCCGCCACGCCAAACGAACCGGGAATCAAGTCGCCATCGTCGGCCGACCACATGATGCCCCGCTTGCGCGTGGAGCCATAGAGCACCAGGTCGTAGCTGAAGCGCGAGCCCTCTATCCGCCGTCCGGAGGCAGGAGCGTCTTCAGCCTCTACCCCGCCGCCGAACGAGCGCACCACGCCCACCCGCGCGGCAATGGTGTTAACGCCCGCATTGGGGTAGTTGGTATTGCCGTTGGAGTAATGTGACAGGTCTACCCCGGCCACTACGCTCCACTCCCGGGCAAGCTGCCAGTTCACGAAGAAGCCCACGTTGAGGAAGGCATTGATGCGCGAGCCTACAATGTCGTTGTAGTAATTGGTTTCTTCATCGTACTTCTTCCAGCCGAAGGAAGCCCCAAAGTTCCACTCATAGTTCAGCGTTAGGTTGCGGGCAAGCCGCGCCAAGCGGGAGCCTTGGAACACGTACACCGACACGGGGTTGCCCAGCTCACGGCGGTTGCCAAACGTGTTGTAGCCCACCCCTATCCCCTGGTAGGCATACGGGTAAAGTTGCCCCCAGCGCGAGCTTGGCGCAAAGCGGAAGGCATACCTCAGGTGGGCAGACATAGCAGGATTGACAGGCTCTCCGGCCTCATTCTCCCCACGGAAGAAGCCGTGTGTGGGAAATACATAACCCGGGCGCACATCAAGCCCCACCATGTGTACGGGCTTATCGCCCTTCATGCTGTCGGGTTCAGAGGTAGAAGTTATGGATTGAGCCGCCAAGCCAAAAGGCAGGCAAAGGAGCATGGAAATCAATACTAAGATAACTCGCATATGTTGAGAAAACTGTTACTTTAAATCTTAAATGGTAATTTACCCTTTCTTTGCGTAGAGGTGCAGTCTAATTCCATGGCACAATATAAATCTCATAAGCCTGAGGCTTATAGAGATCAAGTTCCCCCTTAAATTCCTGCTTCCTACCTGTGCGCGGGTGGCTGGCATACACCGTGAAGTCCACCCCGTAGAATTTGTACCACCAGTAGGAACGGATTTCACAGGGAGAATGGGCTGGAATGGTTACCTGTTCTTCCACCTCCAGCAAGGAGTCCGGCACAGGCAACTCATGCACATCGGCATCCAGCGGCATCTTCCGGTCGGTCACGTACGGCCAGCCAAAATCATCCACATCCACCAAAGGCACTTCCGGTTTATTTCCCCCGAAGATGGCCAGCGGATTATCGTCATAAAAGGTGAACTGCACTTGATAAGATTGCCTTTCATAAGGAGTGATAACATAAGTTGCCGGCTCCTCTTTAGGATAGGGTACAATCAACTCACTCTTTGAATGCCACGGCACACTGTCCTGCCCCAACCAAGAGTTCAGCCTATAGACAATGCTGTCCAACTGGTATGCCTCCGAAGGCTCCACCTCCACGCGGATGTAGCGGCGGTCGTAGTCGTTGCCCACGTCGATAAAGCACTCGAAGGGTTGGCCGCTGGCATTCTCCGTGGAGGTGACGCGCAGCTTATCCCTCTTCACCCGTTCCACAGTAAGCATCACTACGGGGTGGTCGAGCACAAACTTTGTCCAGCCCGGCTCCACATACATAGGGTCACTGCCCAGCCACTGTCCGTCGGCATCATACACATCGCCCTTTATCACGTCGCCGTTCAGCGTGTACACGTCAAACACATCCCAGTTGTCCGTCTTGAAGTCGATGACACGTGCATGCCCGTCGCTGGGCACGAGGACACTTTCGTCGGAAGGGGCGAAATCGTCGATGAACACCTCGCTGTTGCAAGACTGCAGCCCAGGCAAGGCAACCATTGCCGCCACGAGGGCGGACAGGAAATATCTATTCTTCATACATCTTTTCAATCAAGTCTTTATAATGTTCCGCCACCACGGCACGACGCAGCTTCAGCGTGTTGGTCAGCTCGCCGCGCTCCATGCTGAAGGGGGCGGGTAGCAGGGTGAAGCGTTTCACCTGCTCGTAGTGGGCAAAGGGCTGCTGTAGCGTGTCGATGCGCGCGCGGAACAAGGCCTCCACCTTGGGGTTTTGCAGCAGCTCCTCGCGCGAGTGCCACTCCAGCCCCTTCTCCTTGGCATACGCCTCCACCAGCGGATAAACGGGCACAATCAGTGCAGAGACAAATTTGCGCTGGTCGGCAATGATGGCAATCTGGTCGATGTAGCGGTCTATGCCTATACGCGTCTCCAACGCCTGCGGGGAGATGTACTTGCCGTTCGACGTCTTGAACAAGTCCTTCAGCCGTTCCGTCAGGTAGAGGTCGTTGCCCTTGCGGTAGCCTGCATCGCCCGTGTGAAACCAGCCCTCGGCATCGAAAGCCTTCGCGTTGGCCTCGGGACGCTTGTAGTAGCCCGCCGTGATGGTCTTGCCGCGCAGCAATATCTCGCTATTCTCCCCTATCTTTACCTCCAGGCCCGGAATGATGGTGCCCACCGAGCCTATCTCGTAGTGCGTCAGCCCGAAGCACGACACGGTGGCGGTAGACTCCGTCAGCCCGTAGCCCACCAGCAGGTTGATGCCCACGGAGTGGGCAAAGGTGCATATTTCATCGGACACGGTGGCGCCTGCCGTGGGGAAGAACGTGCCGTTTTCTATGCCGATTATCTTCTTCAGCAAGTGGTACACCGTCTTTTCGTAGAACAGGTACTTCATGTGCAGCCCGAAGGGGGGCGTCTTGCCCACGCGCACATAGTCTATGTTGTGCGCGCGGCCCACACGGATGGCATCTTCTATGAGCCGGCGGCGCAGGCCCGACTCCTGCTCGATGCGCTCTTGCACGCCCGCATACACCTTCTCCCAAAAGCGGGGCACGCTGCACATGGCTGTGGGGCGCACCTCCTTTATCGTCATCTGGATGTCCTGCGGATGCAGGTTGACGCACACCTGGATGCCGCGGTGCAGGCAAAAGAACGTCCACGCCCTCTCGAAGATGTGCGTCAGGGGCAGGAAGTTCATCGACACGTCGCTGTCGGTGAGCGAGGTGAAGATGATGTCGTGGGCACGAAAGGCTTCCATGTAGTTGGAGTGGTGCAGCATCACGCCCTTGGGCTCGCCCGTGGTGCCCGAGGTGTAGAGTATGTTGGCCAAGTCCTCCTCCGTGGCGCGGGCCGTGCGCTCCTCCACCGCGGTGTCCAGTCCCTGCGCGTCGCCCATGGCCAAGAACTCGTGGAAGTAGAGCGAGGTGACGTCGCGCGCATCGCGCTGCACCCGGGGGTCGAATATTATCAGCCGCTGCAAGTGGTGGCAGAAGCCGAAGGCGTGGAAAGCCGTGTCATACTGGTATTGCTCGCCCACAAAGAGGTATCGTATCTGCGCGTCGTTCACAATGTACTGCACCTGCGCCGACGAGCTGGTGGCATAGAGCGGAATGGTCACCGCCCGGTTGGCAAAGGCCCCGAAGTCGGTGTACAGGCATTCGGGCTTGTTTTGCGAGAATACGCCCACATTCTCCTGCTCCGCCACCCCCAACGCCACCAGGGCACGCGCCACGCGGCGCACTGTAGCCGAAAACTCACGCCACGTCACCGGCATCCACTGCGCAGTGTCGTAATCACGGTACTTCAGGGCAATCTTCTCGCCATACTTCTCCGCCTGCCGGTGCACCAGGACGGACAAATGATGATAAGTCATAAGCGGTAGCGTTGGTAAATACAGGACAAAGATAGGCGTTTATTTTGAAGTCCCTGTGAAGTTTGCATGAAAAGTGCCAAAGAAAGGCTGAAAGGACAGATGCAGAGGACTTAGAGCCTGTTTAAATTTTCCTCTTAAAGTTTTTTATTCAGCCCCTTTTGAGCCTCTTTCCGGTCTCTTTTCCTGTTGTTATTCGTCACGTAGCCCGCTACGCTCCTCACGACAACAGAAAAATATCCTCGGAAACAGCCCTCAAAATAAGGCTGAGCAAAATTTAAACAGGCTCTTAAAAGCGCAAATACTCCTCAGGAGTATAAACAGGTAGCAATGAAGGGCGAAAATCTTTCTTATTACGGGTGATGATTACCGTGGCACCGGCCTTCAGTGCCGAATGGTACTGAAGCGCGTCTTCAAAATCAGAAAAAACAGAATGCAGGGATTGGGTCACTTCTTCCGCCCCGACATTGGTCACTGTGCATAACGGAGTAAATTTCTTCATCTTTCCCATGACAAGTTCCCGTGGGTTGTAACGCACCAGGATATAGCTTGCCGTAGCATATGCAAGAGAGGACACCATCAGTTCTATTTCGCCCCGGTCAGCCTGGCTCACGATACGTGCAGCAGCGGCATAAAAGGGTTCCCTCTCACCCAGGAAATCAATCAGGACATTGGTATCAATGAAAACCTTTCTCATGAATATTTTTCATTAATATGTTCTTCACGCAGAGTCTTTATGTCCAGGTCGGCAGGCAACTTCATGCCCACCTTCATGCTGTCCACATACGGGGTTATTCCGTCTTCCGACGACACGTTGCTGTTTTGCTGCAAAATATTTTTCACGGCAGCGACCAACTTTTCCAATAATCCCGTATCGCGGTCGTCTATACCACTGATAGTAGACAAGAGAGATTGTTTGATACTTATAGCTTCCATACTTTGCATTGATTGTTTAGCTTTGCAAAGATACATTTTTCCGTTTAATATCCTGCACAAATCTTTCAAAGAGTGCTCCGCGTCATTCCATTTTATTCGCGCCATTTTCCCTTGCATTTCCCCACACCCATCCCCAACCCTGCCAATTTCACATCGCCACCCCAGAAAAGTAGAATGAATCAATATTTTATTGTAAGTTTGCACAAAGAAAAGGGAACATCTTTGGTTCTTCCCCCTACATTGGCCTTACCTCCGACCTGCTTTGTCCGGCATTTTTTCGGTCTATAGGGCCGAAGCCGGACCGAACCAGTACCGAATGAGGTACGAATGGGGTACGACTGAGACAGGAAGCGGGCAGGACGAGGATTTATAACAAATATTTACCGATTATGACATACGACCTGACTACGATGACCGACGAAGCTGTCGGCCTGCTGAAGACACTGATAGCCATCCCCTCCGTGAGCCGCGAGGAGACGCAGGCGGCCGACTGCCTGCAACAATACATCGAACTGCAAGGCATGGAGACGGGGCGCAAGGGCAACAACGTGTGGTGCCTGAGCCCGGCATTCGACCTGAAGCGGCCTACCCTGCTGCTCAACTCGCACATCGACACCGTGAAGCCAGTGGCCGGCTGGCGGAAGCCCCCCTTCGCGCCCACCGAGAGCAACGGCCGCATCTACGGGCTGGGCAGCAACGACGCGGGCGCCAGCGTGGTGAGCCTGCTGCAGGTGTTCCTGGCCCTGTGCCGCACGGCGCAGCCCTACAACCTGGTGTACCTGGCCTCGTGCGAGGAAGAGGTGTCCGGCGCGGGCGGCATAGAGAGCGCGCTGCCCCTGCTGCCCCCCATCAGTTTTGCCCTGGTGGGCGAGCCCACCGAGATGCAGCCCGCCATTGCCGAAAAGGGACTGATGGTGCTGGACGTCACGGCTACCGGCCGCTCGGGGCATGCGGCGAGGGACGAGGGCGACAACGCCATCTACAAGGTGCTGGACGACGTGGCCTGGTTTCGCGATTACCGTTTCCCCCGCGTGTCGCCCCTGCTGGGACCGGTGAAGATGAGCGTGACCCAGGTGAATGCCGGCACGCAGCACAACGTCATCCCCGACCGCTGCACCTTTGTGGTGGACATCCGCAGCAACGAGTGCTACACCAACGAGGAGCTGTTTACCGAAATCTGCCGGCACCTGCACTGCGAAGCCAAGGCACGCTCCTTCCGCCTGGGTTCTTCGCATGCGCCCGAGGAGCATCCGCTGGTGCAACGGGCCATCAAGCTGGGACGCGTGCCCTTCGGCTCGCCCACCCTGTCCGACCAGGCACTGATGCCTTTCCCCTCACTGAAGATGGGGCCGGGCAAGAGCAGCCGCTCGCACACGGCGGACGAGTTTATCTTCATCAAGGAGATTGAGGAAGCCATCGGTTTGTACCTCCGGCTGCTGGACGGAGCCAGGATTACCGGCTGAGCCAGGGTTCGGGGTTGAGCTTCTGCTTCTCCTTGCGCAGCTGGAAGTGGAGCACGGTGCGCCCGCCGTCGGCAGGATTGGAGAAGACGGTGCCCAAGGGCTGGCGGGTGGTGACGGCATCGCCCGTCTTGACGGACGCGGATGACAAGTTGCAGTAGACGGAGATGTAGGCGCCATGGCGCACCAGGATGTTGAACAGCCCGTTGAGCTGGAACACGGCGGCCACCTTGCCGCCAAAAATGGCACGCGCCTGCGCGCCGGGCTGGCCTTGGATGTCGATACCCTTGTTGTCGAGCTTGACGTTGCGCAGCCCCTCTACGGTATATTGCCCGAAGTGGCTGGTGATGAGGTAAGGGCCGGTGATGGGCACGGGCAGCTTGCCCCGGTTTTCGGCAAAGGTGCCGGAGAGGGCACGGTCGGCTTTATCCATGGTGTAGGTTTTTACGGGGGCGGGCTTTTCCGCTTTTCCGGCCGGAGTGGTTTCCGTGGCCTGCTTTTTGCGGGCAGCGGCTTCGCGACGGGCCTCTTCTTCGGCACGCTTGCGGGCCTTCTCTATCTCCTCGGCAATGAGGCGGTCTATGCGGTCATTCAGCTGATTGGCTTCGCGGCGCTTCTTGGCCAGTTCGTTTTGCAGGCTGCGCTGCTGGCGGCGCAGGTTGTTCACCAGGTTGCGCTGCTGCTTCTCCTGGGCTTCGAGCTTGGCCTTCTCACCCTCGCGCTCCTGCAACAGCTTTGCCTTGGCATCCCTTACTTGCTGCAGTTCCTCCCGCTTGTCGGCCAGCAGTTGCTGCTGCTTCAGTATCTCCTCGCCTTGCAGGCGCTGGTAGGTGGCATATTCGCGCACGTAGCGCAGGCGGCGGTAGGTTTGCGCCAGGGTTTTGGCCGAGAAGATGAACAGCAGTTTCTCTTCGATGGACATGTTCTTGTAGAGGTAGCGTACGGAGGCGGCATACTGCTCGCGCCTGGCTTGCAGGTCTTGCTGCAGCTTGGCGGTCTGGCGCTGCAGGGAGGCCATTTCACGGTCTATCGCCTCCATATCGCCGTTGATGGTGAGGATGTAGCGGCGACGCTCCTCTATCTGTCCGGTCAGGGCAGCAAGGCCCGATAGCTGGCTGCCTACGTTCTTCTTTGTGGTCTGCAACAGGGTTTCCGACTCGGCAATCTGCTTCTGCAAGGTGCTGCGCTTGCTTTCCAACTCTTTTATCAGCCGGTTGGACTGTGCGGCGGCGGGCAGCAGCAGGCAGAGGCAGCCTATGCAGGCACAAAGCAGACGTTTCATAGGCTCATCAGCATTTCCAGCAATTCGTAGAGTTGCACCTGCTCGTACTTGGCAGAGAGGCGGGTGGGCGTAAGGGTCAGGGACTTGTCGGAAAAGTCGGAGAAGGTGAGCTTGGCTTTCTCCAGGGAGTGGATGCCCAAGTCTTTGGCCGACAGCACGGCCGTGCCTTCCTTGGCTGCCTTGTAGAGTAGTTTCTCCAGGCGAGCATAGGTGGCCTTGCGGGGCAGCAGGTCTTTCAGTTCCTCGCGGGCGACGCGGACGTAGCGCTTGCCCATGCGGTCTACCAGCAGGGCCTCGTCGGGGGTGACTTCCACGCGCGCCACCTCCGTGCGCAGGATGGGCATCAGGAAGGAGAGCTGCATGCGCTCGCCCTTCACCAGCTTCAAGGTGCCGTTTACGGTGAGCACGGCATTCTTGCTGGGCACCGTGAGCTGCACCTTGGCGGAGAGGCAGCCGGTGTCTTCCGAAATGGGCCCTACGGCGCGCCTGGCCGTCTTGCACCCGGCCAGGCACACGGCCATGAGCAGCACGAGGGAGAGGAGGCGGAGGGATGTCCGCACGGCGGTATTATTCTGTAGTGGTTTCATCGGGGATGTATTTCTTTTGGGCTATTTTCTCTTTCAGCGTAGGCGAGGTGCTGCCCATCTCCAAGGCTTGCTGCCAGAACTTCAAGGCACCCTCCACGTCGCCGGTCATGTAGTAGATGTCGCCGCAGTGCTCCACGACTTCGCTGCTTTTCTCTCCGTCGGCCAGCATGGCATTGTCTATGTAGATGCGGGCTTCGGCATAGTTTCCCTTCTCGAAGAGAATCCAGGCATACGTGTCGAGGTAGGTGGCGTTGTTGGGCTCGGCCTTGATGGTCTTGTAGCTCATTTCCTCGGCCTTGTCCAGGTCGCGGCGTTCCAGCGAGAGGTAGTAGGCGTAGTTGTTCAGCGTGGCAATGTTGGAGGGGTTGTACACCAGGGCGGAGTCGTAGGCGGCATAGGCTTCCTGCATCTGCATCTTTTCGTGGTAAGCGTCGCCTATGATGGAGTAGAAGTCGGAAATGACCTCCTTTTTGCTGTCTTTCGTCACCTGCTTCAGGGCACGCCGGCAGATGGAGAGGGCATCGTCGGTGCGCTCGTCGTGATTGTAGGCAATGGCGAGGTAGAAGTAATACTCCAGCATGTTGGGAGTGGCCTCCACGCCTGCCTCGCACAGGCGGATGATTTCGGGATAGTTTTCCTGGCGGATGGCTTCGCCAAGCAGCGTCATGCGGGCGGCGTTGTTGGTGGGGTCGATGTCGAGCACTTGCCACAACACGGGTATGGCTGCCTGGTTCATGCCTTTGGAGAGGAGGTATTGGGCGTAGAGCATGGGCAACTGCACATCGTCTTGCCCCTGCTCCATGATGCGGTCGAAGAGGCGGATGATGGCCAGGCTGTCTCCCCCCTCGCGTTCATTCTGCACAATGAGCTGGCGCATGACGTTCACCTTGGTGCCCGATGCCACCTTCTTGTTCACCAGCAGGGCATCAAGCTGCTTGCGGTAAAGTTCCTGTTGGCCCGTTTCTTCGTAATAGGAAGCCATGGAGTACATGGCCATGGCGTTGTCCGGCTCTTGGGCAAGCACGTCCTTGTACAGGGCATGGGCTTTGTCTTTCTTGCCGTTTTGCAGGTAGACATCGCCCAGCATGACCTTGTAGTTCAACTCAGTGGGATATTCTTCCACCAGGCTTTCCATCTCGCGGAAGGCGCTTTTCACATCGTCCTTCTGCAGATAGATGCGGAATTTCTCCATGGTGAGCTGTTCGCTCTTGCCCATCTTCTGCTCCAGGCGGTTCAGCACGTCTATCACTTGGGTGTAGTTTTCCTTCCGGTTATACAGGTCGAGCAAGCTGTAAAGCGGGTCGAGCTTGCCGGGAAAGCGGACGGCCATGTCTTCGAGCAAAGTGATGGCCTTGTCCTGCTCGTTCTGCTGCATATAGAGGTTGGCCAGTCCCTGGCAGTACCAATAGTTGTCGGGGGCGCTGGCCACGGCCTGCTCCAGGGCGCGCACGCCCAAGTCCGGCTGCTTGAGGTAAAGGTAATATTGCGCCAACTCGTATTGCGCGGATGCCGCCTTGGGGTTGATGGCCAGGCAATGTTGCAACAGCTCGAACGCCTCGTCATACTTGCCTTGCAGTTTCCGGCGGACGGCTTCGAGGTAGAAGTAGTCATACTTGCGCTGCGCCTCGGGCGACAGGGCCGGGCGCACCGGCGGGTGCACGGCTTGCGGATTCTTCTTCTTGGTATTCTTCTTTTTCTGCTGCAGGCCGGCCATGCGCGCCAAAGTTGTCCCAGCCGATGCCGGGGCTGCACCCATCGAGGCCTGCCCTTGCACGGGGCACAACAGGCTGCACAGCAGCAACAGCCACAATATTCGTCGTTTCAACATGATTCTTTACGGTTCTACTCTACTCATTGTCCACACTGCGGCACCGGACTCATACGCCGGTATGGCCAAAGCCTCCCGCGCCGCGCGCGGTTTCGTCCAGCACCTCCACTTCCTGCCAGGCGGCCTGCTCGTGGCGTGCAATGACCATCTGGGCGATGCGTTCGCCGTCTTCAATGACAAACTCGTCTGCCGAGAGGTTGATGAGGATGATGCCTATCTCGCCACGATAGTCGGCGTCGATGGTGCCCGGCGAGTTCAGCACCGTGATGCCCCGCTTCAGCGCCAGGCCGCTGCGGGGGCGTATCTGCGCCTCGAAGCCCGGCGGAAGGGCTATGTAGAGGCCCGTGGGCACCAGGCAACGTTGCATGGGCGCCAGCACCAGGGGCGCGTCTATGTTGGCACGGATGTCCATGCCGGCCGACTGGCCGGTGGCATAAGCGGGAAGGGGATGCTTGGAGCGGTTGATGATTTGTACGTTCAGCATGCTTATTGTTGTTAATTTATTCATATCAAAGGCCTTGCAAAGCCTGCACCTATCCCCGGGCAAGGTGCCCGGAAGCACGTGCAAAGGCGCGTGGAAGCCCGCCGGGGTAGCGTAGGAACGCCAGCGCGGTGGGGTTGAAACGCCCGCCCGGTAGCGTTGGAACGCCGCCAAGGCAGCGATGCAACACCGGCCGAAGGGCACGGGACAGGAAAAAACCGACCGCCCCTTCATTTATCGGGCGAAAGTACGGATTTTGACGCAAAATAATCATACATTTGCAGTTAAATTATAACAAAGCCCCTTTCAACGCATACAAAAATGGACTGGAGTACCCTGATATCGGCCAAACGCTTCGGCCTGGAAGAGTTTCACGAAGCACGGCGCGAAAACCGCTCGGAGTTTCAGCGCGACTATGACCGCCTCATCTTCTCGGCCCCCTTCCGCAGGCTGCAGAACAAGACGCAGGTGTTCCCCCTGCCCGGCAGCATCTTCGTGCACAACCGGCTGACACACAGCCTAGAGGTGTCGTGCGTGGGCCGCTCGCTGGGCAACAACATTGCCAAGGCGCTGCTGGAGCGCGACGCGGAGCTGCGGCACACCTGCGTGTCGGAGGTGGGCTCCATCGTCTCTGCCGCCTGCCTGGCGCACGACCTGGGCAACCCTCCCTTCGGGCACTCGGGCGAAAGGGCCATCTCCACCTTCTTTTCTGAAGGGAAGGGGCTGGAACTGCGCGCCCCGCAACCTGACGGCACGCGGCTGACCGACGCGCAATGGCAGGACCTCACCCACTTCGAGGGCAACGCCAATGCCTTCCGCCTGCTCACCCACCAGTTTGAGGGGAGGCGCAAGGGGGGCTTCGTGCTGACCTACTCCACGCTGGCCAGCATAGTGAAGTATCCCTACTCGTCGAGCCTGGCGGGGGAGAAGGGCAAGTTCGGCTTCTTCACCAGCGAGGAAAGCAGCTTCCGCCGCATAGCCGACGAGCTGGGCATGGTGCGCCTCAACGACGCTCCGCTGAAGTACGCCCGCCACCCGTTGGTGTACCTCGTGGAGGCGGCGGACGACATCTGCTACCAGCTTATGGACATAGAAGATGCCTACAAGCTGAAGATTCTGACCCCGCAGGAGACGCGCGACCTGCTGATAGGCTACTTTGCCGACGAGCGGAAGGCCCACATAGAACGCACGCTGCACATTGTGGACGATGCCAACGAGCAGGTGGCCTACCTGCGTTCGTCGGTCATCGGGCTGCTCACCGGCGAGTGCACCCGCGTCTTTCTGGAGCACGAGGCCGACATACTGGCCGGCACCTTCGAGGGCAGCCTCATCAAGCACATCGCCTCCACGCCCGCCCAGGCCTACCGCCGCTGTGCCGAGGTGGCCGGGCAGAAGATATACCGCTCGCGCGACGTGCTGGACATCGAGCTGGCCGGCTTCCGCATCATCAGCACCCTGCTCGAGCTGATGACCGATGCCGTGCGCTCGCCCTGGAAAACCTACTCGCGGCTGCTCATCGACCGCGTGTCCAGCCAATACAACATGCAGGCGCCCACGCTCTACGAAAGGGTGCAGGCCGTGCTTGACTACGTGTCGGGCATGACCGACGTCTTTGCCCTCGACCTCTACCGCAAAATAAACGGCAACAGTCTGCCGGCCGTGTAGGCGCAGCCCCAAAGAATAGATAAAAGAATGCGATAAACAACACTAAACCAACCCATAGCCCTATGCTCATCACCCTCCTCACCCTGGCACTTGCCGCCATCTTCTTCATGAGCGGAAAAGTACGCTCCGACCTGGTGGCCGTCTGCTCCCTGCTCGTCCTGCTGATATGCCATGTACTAACCCCGGAAGAAGGGCTGTCGGGCTTCTCCAACTCGGTCGTCATCATGATGGTGGGACTGTTTGTGGTAGGGGGAGCCATCTTCCAGACCGGGCTTGCCAAGATGATAAGCAGCCGCATCCTCAAGCTGGCAGGCCAAAGCGAGCTGCGGCTGTTCCTGCTGGTCATGCTGGTCACCTCGGCCATCGGCGCCTTTGTCAGCAATACGGGCACGGTGGCGCTCATGCTGCCCATCGTGGTAAGCATGGCCATGAGCGCAGGCATCAGTTCGGGCCGCCTGCTCATGCCCCTGGCCTTTGCCAGCAGCATGGGCGGTATGATGACCCTCATCGGCACACCGCCCAACCTCATCATTGCCGACACCTTGGAGAAAGCCGGCTACGGGTCGCTCTCGTTCTTCTCGTTCCTGCCTGTGGGACTGGTATGCGTGGCCGTAGGCACCCTCGTGCTGCTGCCCCTCACCAAGTGGTTCCTGTCGAAAAAAGGGGAAACAGACAAAGATGCCCGGCACGGTAAATCGCTAAGCCAGTTGGTAAAAGAATACGGCCTGTCGAGCAACCTGTTCCGCCTGAACGTGGACAACAAAGCCACCATCATAGGGCAAACCGTCGCTGAACTGAACATACGGCATAAATACAGCCTGAACATTCTGGAAATACGGAGGAAAACCACCTCGCAACAACGCTTCCTGCACACGGTGAAGCAATTCTCGGCACCGGACACCCTGCTGGAAGAAGGCGACGTGCTCTACGTGTCGGGCAACCCCGGACAGGTGGAACTGTTCTGCCGGGAATGCGGCCTCACCCTGATGGACGGGCACACCACGGAAGAAAACGCAGGGCAAAACGCCACGTCATTGGACTTCTACGACATCGGCATTGCGGAAATCGTGCTGATGGCTTCCTCGCGCATCATCAACCGCACGGTCAAGGAAGCAAACTTCCGTGGCAAGTTCAACGTCAACGTGCTGGGCATCCGCCGCAAAAAAGAATACCTCCTGCACGACCTGGGCAACGTGAAGATGCACCACGGCGACGTACTACTGGTACAGGGAGATTGGAAAGACATTGCCCGCCTCTCGGGCGAAGAAGACAACTGGGTGGTGCTGGGACAACCGCTGGAAGAAGCGGCCAAGGTCACACTGGACTACAAGGCGCCCGTGGCAGCCTTCATCATGCTGCTCATGGTGGCGATGATGGTGTTCGACTTCATTCCCGTGGCACCGGTGACCGCCGTCATGATAGCTGCCGTGCTCATGGTCATCACCGGATGCCTGCGCAGCGTGGAAGCCGCTTACAAAACCATTAACTGGGAAACCATTGTGCTGTTTGCCGCCATGATGCCCATGTCGCTGGCGCTGGAGAAAACCGGCGCTTCCGATTACCTCTCCACTGCCCTGGCGCAACGGCTGGGGGAATATGGCCCCGTCGTACTGCTGGCAGGCATCTACTTCACGGGGTCTATCATGACCATGTTCATCAGCAACACGGTGACGGCACTGCTCATGGCGCCCATCGCCTTGCAGAGCGCCCTGCAAATCGGGGTAAGCCCCATTCCTTACCTGTTTGCCGTGACGGTAGCGGCCAGCATGTGCTTTGCCTCCCCGTTCTCCACGCCGCCCAACGCCTTGGTCATGCCGGCAGGACAATATACTTTTATGGATTATGTGAAAGTGGGGTTGCCGCTGCAAGTCATCATGGGCATAGTCATGGTCATCGTGCTGCCCCTGCTGTTCCCCTTCTGATGTCCAAGGCTCGTCCGCTCAAGCCTTGGGTGCACCGGCTATCTTGCAGCTCCCCGCCTCTTTCTTCAAGAACGACTCGATGTGGCGGATGCGCTTCTCTGCCAGTATTTCGTCCACGGCTATCAGGATACCCGTCTCCTCCACATCGCCAAACTCATCGTTGATGGCCGTGCCGAACACGCGCATCGTGGGGCTAAGGCTCATGTAGGCGTTGACCAGCGGCGGGATGTTGTAGCCCAGCTTGCGCACTTCCCCGTTCAGAATCTTATAGTCTTCCTTGAAGCTGTCTTTGCAAAAGATGGTCTCCAGTTCCTTCTCGTCGGCCTCTATGGTCAGCGGGTGGATGGGAGTGACCAGCCCGTCCTTGTCGGCAAAGTGCTTGCGTAGGAAGTACAGTATCATGTCGCGCCCCTTGCGGATGTAATTGGGATACATGGTCACCTTGCCGAAGAAATACTTCACGTTGGGCATGATGACCGTCAGCGCACCCAGCCCGTCCCACAGGTTGTCGAGGGCAAACAGCCCCTTGCTGTCGGCGCGTGTCGACTGGTATTCCACGGTGACAAACGAGCGTCCCAACTCTATGGTGGTAGGCATGTACTCCTTCAGGAAGTTCTCCGAGAAGTTGAACATGTGCGCCGTGGCAAGCACCGGCGCCCCCTTTTCGTCGTAGCGCACGTCGGTGCCCAAGATGTAGCGGTAGCCGCCCAGTATTTCCTCCGCCTCGGGATTCCATACTATCAGCTGCTTGCAAGGGTTGGGCATCAGGTCAAACTCGTCTATGTCCATCGACTTTCCCGTGCCCCCTCCTGCGGTGCGGAAGGCAATCTCGCGCAGACGCCCTATCTCCCTCATGGTGTTGGGGGAGTCGTGTGCCGTCACGATGTATATCTCGTTGTTGCTGCGGTTGGTCATGCGCAAGCGTTTGTCTTCAGTCAGCTCCGCCTTCAAGGCCTCTTTGCTTATCGGTGCTATGATTTCTTCCATACTGGTATGCATTATAATATGGTTCAGTCTTCTACTTTCAGTTTGTACACAATGTCCTTTACATATTGCGCCCATTGCAAGGGCGTCTTCGACTTGTCGAATGTCTGCCACGGGATGGGCTTCCCGATGGTGATGGTGAACGTCTTATGCCGGTTCTTCAGCATCTCGTCCGCCAGGTAGAGCATGGCAATGTTGAACTTGATGCCCAGCGTCTTGCACACGTTGGCCAGGTTGTAAAAGAAGTTGGAGTTCTGCCCGTCGAAGTGTATGGGCACCACGTCGCGGTGCGTCTGCACGCTTTTCACGATGAAGGTCTTTTTCCACTCCACATCGCGTATCACCCCGCCCTGGCGTCGCGAGCAAAGCCCTGCGGGAAACATAATCATCTGGTTGTCCGATGCAAAGCCCGCCTCCACCATCCGGGGGAAATCCTTAGCCTGCTTGCCCGTCTTGTTGATGGGGATGCAAAGCGGCGCCAGCCCGTGCAGGTTCATCAGCAGGTCGTTCACCATGTACTTCACCTTGCCGTTGTAGTGCGTGCCCAGCACGTAGCCCAGCGCCAGGCCGTCTTGTCCGCCCAGGGGGTGGTTAGACACAAAGGTGCACAAGCGCCCGTCCGTCGGCAGGTTTTCCTCGCCCTTCACCACCAGTTTGGCGTCCAGGAAGTCCAGGCTGGCCTTCAGGAAATCCACTCCCACCTTGTCCTGCGCGTCACGCAGAAAGACGTTCAATTCTTCTTGATGCACAATGCGTTTCAAGTACGACACCACAAAACGCGGCACATACTTTGCCTGCTTCGGGGCCTTCTCACGGAGTATCTTGTCGATGTCGATTAAAAACAAACTGTCGTCAGCCATGCTGTTTTCCTTACTATGAACGTGCAAAATTAAATTATCTTTTCTATTAATTGCAAGAAAATAGCAGAAAACTACACCACAAATTTGTCAAAATGCACTATTTCCTTTCAAATGGGCAATTATTGTTTCAAGGTCGCTATCATCAATACCGGATTACCTGCTCCCATTAATTGCTCAGCAGTACAAACAGATAGGAGCGCAGCACCACATTATCTACAATGTCTGAAAAGAAAACCCCATGCTGACGGCCGAAGGGCATTATGAGGATAAATAAGCTTTACCTCACATCATCATCTTCGCTCCATGCCGCCCTCCTCTGCCCCTACCTCCGCCCCATCTTGTCCGTTCTTTTTCCGCTCCATAGGGCCGAAGCCCGACCGAACGAGTACCGAATGGGGTACGAATCGGGTACGACTGAGGTGCGCACCGGTCCGGAGGAAGATTTGTAAACATGCTTTACACCTGTAAAGTGCGGCAAAGGCATTCATCGGAAGGGGGACGGCAATAAAATGCGGGCAGCGATGGCATCTTTCCGCTCATTTTTGTATTTTTGTGCTACAAATCATTCTTTGCCAATGAAAAAAGCTGATACGACATCTTTATATGCCCCCGATTTCGTGCGGGACATCAAGCAGATTGTAACGCAAGCCCGCCAAAAGGCATACGCCGCCATCAACTCGGCAATGGTAGAAGCATACTGGCAGATGGGCAAGCGCATTGTGGAGCAAGAGCAACAAGGGAAAGGCCGCGCCGACTACGGCACACAGTTGCTGAAATCGCTCTCGAAAGAGTTGACGGCAGAGTTCGGCAAGGGGTTCTCGGTCGGCTCATTATATTATTACCGCCAATTTTACCAGACTTTCCCTGAAATATTCGCTACACCGTGGCGAATATTGACTTGGTCACACTATAAGCGCTTAATGCAGGTGCCCAATGCTGATGCCCGCGCCTGGTACCTGAAAGAGGCGGCCGAGCAGATGTGGAGTTATCGCACGCTCGACCGCAACATCGGTTCGCAGTATTACGAGCGGCTGTTGCTGTCGCAGCACAAAGACGCAGTAGTGTCCGAAATGAAAGCGCTGACTAAGCCCACTGCGCAAGACCGGATGGAATTCATCAAGAATCCTACCGTGGCAGAGTTCATCGGCCTTTCGCCAAACAGCGACCTTACAGAGACGGAGCTGGAAGGGGCCATCATCGGCAACCTGCAAAAGTTTCTGCTTGAGTTGGGTAAAGGCTTCTCGTTCGTAGCGCGCCAGAAGCTAATCCGCACCGAGAAAAAAGATTATTTCATCGACCTTGTGTTTTACAATTACATCCTTAAATCGTTTGTACTCATCGACTTGAAAACCAACACCATCACGCACCAGGACGTAGGGCAAATGGACATGTACGTACGGATGTACGACGAGCGGGTACGCGGCGAGGACGATAACCCCACTATCGGCATCGTCCTCTGCTCGGAAACGGACGAAGACATAGCCCGCTACTCCGTGCTGCACGACAACGACCGCCTCTTTGCCTCAAAATACATGCTTTACATGCCTACGGAGGAGGAACTAAGGCAGGAAATAGAACGGCAAAAGGATTTCTTCCGCCTGCAACACGGCAATTCCGCTAAGGAAGACTTGTAAACCGCCCCCTGTGGAAAACTTATTTGGAATATTTTCGATAAACATAGTGGGGAATTGTGGGGAATTGTGTAATTTTACCCCCGCTTATTATAACAAGGTGGGAAACAGCATGCAATTCTTAGGAAACATAGAGGCGAAGACCGATGCCAAGGGCAGGGTGTTCATCCCCGCCGTCTTCCGCAAGCTGCTGCAGGCGGCTGGCGAAGAGCGGCTTGTGCTACGCAAGGATGTGTTTCAGGATTGCCTGGTGCTGTACCCCGAAAGCGTGTGGTTCAACACGCAAGACGTGCTGAGGCAACGGCTCAACCCGTGGAACGCGCGCCAGCAGGCGGTGTTCCGCCAGTTTGTAAGCGATGCCGAGGTGGTGGTGCCCGACGGCAACGGGCGCATCCTCATCCCCCGGCGCTACCTGCAGCTGGCCGGCATAAGGGACGAGGTGCGCTTCATAGGCATGGACCAGACCATCGAGATTTGGTCAAGGGAGAAGGCCGAACAGCCCTTCATGGACCCGCAGGAATTTGGCAACGCCTTGCAGGAGGTGCTGGGCGGAGACGGCATAAACGAATACTAACGACGACAAGATATGGCAGACGAACCCATTTACCACATACCCGTGCTGCTGAAGCAAAGCGTGGACGGGCTGGACATTAACCCCGCAGGGACGTATGTAGACGTCACCTTCGGCGGGGGAGGGCACTCGCGCGAAATTCTTTCGCGCCTGGGGCCGGAAGGGCGCCTGCTGGGCTTCGACCAGGATGAAGACGCCGAACGCAACATTCCCGCCGACGGGCGCTTCACCTTCGTGCGCAGCAACTTCCGCTACCTGCGCAACTTCCTGCGCTACTACGGCATCGACCGGGTGGACGGCATTCTGGCCGACCTGGGGGTGTCGTCGCACCACTTCGACGACAGCGAGCGGGGCTTTTCCTTCCGCTTCGACGGGGCACTGGACATGCGCATGAACCAACGCGCCGGGCTGACGGCTGCCGACGTGGTGAACACCTACGACGAGGAGCGGCTGGCCGGCGTGTTCTACCTCTACGGCGAGCTGAAGAACAGCCGCAAGCTGGCGGCTACCCTGGCCAAGGCACGCGCGCAACGGCCCATAGCCACCATAGGGGAGTTTCTAGAGGCCATAAAGCCCTGCTTCGGGCGTGAACGCGAGAAGAAGGAGCTGGCCAAGGCATTTCAAGCCCTGCGCATCGAGGTGAACCACGAGATGGAGGCGCTGAAGGAGATGCTGAATGCCGCCACGGCCGTGCTGCGCCCGGGCGGAAGGCTGTGCATCATCACCTACCACTCGCTGGAAGACCGCATGGTGAAGAACCTGATGAAGGCCGGCAACGTGGAGGGCAAGGCGGAGAAGGACTTCTTCGGCAACGTCCGGGCACCTTTCCGCCCGCTGAGCAACAAGGTCATTACGCCCGACGCCGACGAGGTGGAGCGCAATCCGCGCTCGCGCAGCGCCAAGCTGCGCATAGCCTGCCGGACGGACAACCCGGAAGACAACGTGTAGGGAGGAACAAGATATGGAACAAGCGAAAAAGAAACGCACGTCGTGGAAGAGCATCATAGGCGGCGACATTCTGGCCACGGGCTTCTTCCACCGCCAGGCCAAGCTGATAGCACTCATCATGGTGCTCGTCATCTTCTACATCAGCAACCGCTACTCCGTGCAGCAACAGCTGATACGGATAGAGGAACTGAATATGAAGCTGACCGATGTGAAATACAATGCCCTGACCCGCAGTTCGGAACTGATGGAGCAGAGCCGCCAGTCGCGCATCGAGGAGTATGTGGCCACGCAGGAAAGCGACCTGCAGACGGCTACCACCCCGCCCTACGTGATAACAATGGACAATTGAAAATTGACAATTGACAATTAGCAATTGACGATTGAAAATTGAGAATTGAGTATTAGAAATGATGAATTTAAAAGACAAACACTGACAATTGTCAATTATCCATTGTCAATTGTCAATTAATAAAGTTATGGCTGTCAACAAGAACAATATCATGCTGCGCTATTTCTTCATCGTGCTGGTGATGTCGCTCATAGGCATCGCAGTGGTGGTGAAGGCAGGCTTCATCATGTTTGCCGAAAGGCAATACTGGAACGATGTGGCCGACCGCTTCGTGAAGGAGAACAAGACAGTTCGCCCCAACCGGGGCAACATCCTCTCGGCCGACGGCAAGCTGATGGCCAGCTCGCTGCCTGAATACCATATATATATGGACTTCATGTCGGGCGAGCGCGACCCTGAGCTGCGCCGTAAAGACCAGCACCGCCGCGACTCGCTGCTCAAGGCCAACCTGGACTCCATCAGCACGGGGCTGCACCGCATCTTCCCGGACAAGAGCAAGGCTTACTTCAAGAGCCGCCTGCAGGCCGGACGCAGGCAACGCAGCCGCCACTACCAGCTTTACCCCAAGCGCATCTCGTACATTGAGTTCCGCGAGGTGCAGAAGCTGCCCTACTTCCGCCTGGGCAAGTACCAGAGCGGCCTGCACGAGGTGCCCTACAACCAGCGGAAGAAGCCCTTCGGCTCACTGGCCTCGCAGACACTGGGACGCCTCTACGCCGACACCGCCATGGGGGCACGCAACGGCATTGAGCTGGCCTTCGACACCGTACTGAAGGGGCGCAACGGCATCACCCACCGCCAGAAGGTGATGAACAAGTGGCTGGACATCATAGATATTCCGCCCGTGGACGGCTGCGACGTGGTGACCACCATTGACGTAGGTATGCAGGACATCTGCGAGAAAGCCCTGGTAGACAAGCTGAAGGAAATTGATGCCAACGTGGGTGTGGCCGTGCTGATGGAAGTGAAGACGGGCGACGTGAAAGCCATTGTGAACATGACCAAGGACAGCGACGGCAACTACTACGAGATGAACAGCAACGCCATAAGCGACATGCTGGAGCCGGGCTCCACCTTCAAGACCGCCTCGCTGATGGTGGCGCTGGAGGACGGGAAAATCACCCCTGAGACAGTGGTGGAGACGGGCAATGGCATCAAGAACATGTATGGCAGCCAGATGCGCGACCATAACTGGCACCGTGGAGGCTATGGCACCATCACGGCCACACGTGCCCTGGAGGTGTCGTCAAACATAGGCGTGTCGGCACTGATAGACAAATATTACCGGAACGACCCGCAGAAGTTTGTAGACGGGCTGAAGCGCATGAGCATAGACCAGCCCCTGCACCTGCAGATAGGCGGCGAGGGCAAGCCGAACATCAAGGGGCCGAAGGAACGCTACTTTGCCAAGACTACCCTGCCCTGGATGAGCATAGGCTACGAGACGCAGATTCCGCCCATGAACATACTGACGTTTTACAACGCCATTGCCAACGACGGCGTGATGGTGCGCCCCAAGTTCGTGAAAGAGATACTGCGGGGAGACGAGGTGGTGAAACGGTTTCCCACCGAGGTCATCAACGGCAAGATATGCTCGGACAGCACGCTGGTGAAGATACGCAAGATGCTGCGGGGCGTAGTGACCGACGGATTGGCCAAGGCGGCAGGCAGCGACCAGTTTGCCGTGGCGGGCAAGACGGGCACGGCGCAGATTTCGCAAGGCAAGGACGGCTACCGTAGCGGCAAGCGCGAATACCTGGTGAGCTTCTGCGGCTTCTTCCCGGCCGAAGCGCCGAAATACAGTTGCATTGTTTCCATCCGCAAGCCGGCGGCCGGAGGCGCGTCGGGCGGACTGATGGCGGGCAGCGTGTTCAAGAAGATAGCCGAGCGGGTATATGCCAAGGATTTGCGTATCGACATGGCACAAGCCATAGACAGTACCAGCAACGTCATCCCCACCGTGAAGCCGGGCGAAATGAACGAGGCACTGGTGGTACTGAACGACCTGGACGTGCCCAGCCAGTCGCCCCTCGATGAAAAGGACGGGCAGGAATGGTGGGGGCGCACCGAGTCGACCGAAACAGCCGTGGTGCTGCACGAGACGGAGTATGCAGCCAACACCGTGCCCAACGTCATCGGCATGGGCGCCAAAGATGCCGTCTATCTGCTGGAAAGCAAAGGTTGGCGCGTCAGGCTGAGCGGCGTGGGGCGCGTAAGGCACCAGTCGCTCGCGGCAGGTACCCACGCAGCAAAAGGGGCAACCATAGGGCTGCAACTGAGGAATTGAGAATCATAAATATAGAATATATGAGGAATTTAGCGTGCGTTTATTTTTCATCCGCAGATGACACGGATAACACGGATTTTCAAGAGGCTCCGCCCACGTGTATCTGTCATTCTGAGCGAAGCGAAGAATCTCCTTTCAATAGGGGAGATGCTTCACTTACGTTCAGCATGACAAAAGAAAAAATCTGCGTTATCCGTGTCATCTGCGGATGAAAAATAAAACATATAGCACAGCCTAATAAATTATAATAGACATTGCTTATGAAGCTGAACGAACTACTGAAAAAGATACAGCCGGTGGACATCATCGGCAGCACGGACAAGGAGATAGCCGGCGTGTGCATCGACTCCCGCCAGACGGAGCAGGGCTACCTGTTCATGGCCATGCGAGGCACGCAGACCGACGGGCATGCCTACATCCCTGCGGCCATAGGGAAAGGTGCCGTGGCGGTGCTTTGCGAGGAACTGCCCCTGGAACTGGCCGGAGACGTGACCTACATCCGCGTGAAGGACAGCGAAGAGGCCGTGGGACTGGTGGCCACCACTTTCTATGGCGACCCGACGGACAAGATGGATCTGGTGGGCGTGACGGGCACCAACGGCAAGACCACCGTGGCCACGCTGCTCTACCATACCTTCCGCTACTTCGGCTACAAGGTGGGACTGATATCGACGGTGTGCAACTACATAGACGACCAGCCCGTGCCCACCGAGCACACCACCCCCGACCCCATCACCTTGAACTGCCTGCTGGGGCAGATGGCCGACGCGGGATGCAAGTATGCCTTCATGGAGGTCAGCTCGCACAGCATCGCACAGAAGCGCATCAGCGGGCTGCGCTTTGCCGGAGGCATTTTCACCAACCTGACGCGCGACCACCTGGACTACCACAAGACGGTGGAGAACTACCTGAGGGCTAAGAAAAAGTTCTTCGACGACCTGCCCAAGACAGCTTTCAGCCTGGTGAACCTGGACGACAAGAACGGACTGGTGATGACGCAGAACACCCGCTCGAAAGTATATACCTACTCCTTGCGGAGTCTTGCCGACTTCAAGGGGAAGGTGCTGGAAAGCCACTTCGAAGGCATGCTGCTGGACTTCAACAACCGGGAGCTGGCGGTGCACTTCATCGGGCGATTCAATGCTTATAACCTGCTGGCAGTGTTCGGCGCTGCCGTGCTGCTGGGCAAGCGCGAGGAGGATGTGCTCATTGCCCTGAGCACCCTGCACCCCGTGGCCGGACGCTTTGATGCCGTGCGCTCGCCGCAAGGCTACACGGCCATTGTGGACTATGCCCACACGCCCGACGCGCTGGCGAATGTGCTGAATGCCATACACGGCGTGCTGGAAGGTCGGGGCAAGGTCATCACCGTGGTGGGCGCAGGCGGCAACCGCGACAAGGGCAAGCGCCCCCTCATGGCCCAGGAGGCCGCAAGGCAGAGCGACCGCCTCATCATCACCAGCGACAACCCAAGGTTTGAGGAGCCGCAGGACATTATGAACGACATGCTGGCTGGCCTCAGCAAGGAGGACTTGCAGAAGACCCTCGCCATAGCCGACCGTCGCGAAGCCATACGCACCGCCTGCATGCTGGCGCAGAAGGGTGACGTAGTGCTGGTGGCCGGCAAGGGGCACGAGGACTACCAAGAGATAAAGGGCGTAAAACACCACTTTGACGACAAGGAGGAGGTGAGGAAAGTAATGAATCTATAAGAAAGTAGATAGTAGTCAGTAGCAAGTAGCCAGCACAAGATACAAGCACTGCCGACTACGGGCTACAGACTACTGGCTACCAACTACTAACTACTGAAGAAAGATATGCTATACTACTTATTCAACTGGCTTGACCAATACGACTTCCCCGGGGCGGGAATGTTTGCCTATACGTCGTTCCGCTCGTTGATGGCGGTAATCCTCGCATTGCTCATCTCGAGCATCTGGGGCGACCGCTTCATCAACCTGCTCAAGCGGAAGCAAATCACCGAGACACAAAGAGATGCCAAGATTGACCCCTTCGGCGTGAACAAGGTGGGTGTGCCCTCGATGGGCGGATTCATCATCATTGTGGCGATACTCATCCCCTGCCTGCTGCTGGGGAGGCTGGGCAACATCTACATGGCGTTGATGCTTATCACTACCGTGTGGCTGGGCTCGCTGGGCTTTGCCGACGACTATATCAAGATATTCAAGCGCGACAAGGAGGGACTGCATGGCAAGTTCAAGATTATCGGACAGGTGGGGCTGGGCCTCATCGTGGGCCTCACGCTGTACCTCAGTCCGCAGGTAGTCATCCGCGAGAACATCGAGGTGGAGAAGCCGGGCGGACAGGTGGAGGTGGTGCATGCCGCCAAGGAGATTAAGGCCACGCAGACCACCATCCCCTTCTTCAAGAGCAACAACCTGGACTATGCCGACATCATGGGCTTCCTGGGCGACCATGCGCAGGCGGCGGGATGGGTACTGTTCGTGCTGGTCACCATCTTCGTAGTGACGGCCGTGAGCAACGGGGCCAACCTGAACGACGGCATGGACGGCATGGCGGCAGGCAACTCGGCCATCATAGGCGTGACACTGGGCATATTGGCCTACGTGAGCAGCCACATAGAGTATGCGGGCTACCTCAACATCATGTACATACCGGGCAGCGAGGAGCTGGTCATCTTCATCTGCGCCTTCATCGGGGCGCTGATTGGCTTCCTGTGGTATAACGCCTACCCGGCACAGGTGTTCATGGGCGACACGGGCAGCCTGACGATAGGCGGCATCATCGCCGTCTTTGCCATCATCATCCACAAGGAGCTGCTGATACCCATACTGTGCGGCGTGTTCCTGGTGGAGAACCTGTCCGTCATCATGCAGCGGGTGTACTACAAGGTAGGCAAGCGGCACGGACGGAAGCAACGAATGTTCAAGCGTACACCCATACACGACCACTTTCGCACCTCCATGAGCCAGGTGGAAGCGGGGTGTACAGTGCTCTTTCAAAAGCCTACGCAACTCTTCCACGAATCGAAGATAACCGTGCGCTTCTGGATTGTGACCATCGTGCTGGCGGCCATCACCATCATTACGCTGAAGATACGATGAACTACGAGCTACGAGCTACGAGTAAGGAGATAAGGGATGAGTAAAAAGGATATACACATAAGACCCGCTTAGGAGGGCACGCGTGGGTGTCAGTGATACCCCACGCGTGGGGTACCCAAAGGGGTCACTCGTGGGGTACCGGCAAGGGTAACAGATACTCTTGACCAAGGGTAACAGATACCCTTGACTACCCCCTCCAGAAGGCCTTGTAGGGCACATTCGCAAGAGTGACGGCAGGCCTTCGCAACAGAAGTAAGGAAACTATACAAAGTAAACGAAATTGAAAGGAGACAATAGAGATATGAAACGAATCGTAATACTGGGTGCCGGCGAGAGCGGCTCGGGTGCCGCCGTGCTGGCACGGGTGAAGGGCTTCGACACCTTCGTGAGCGACATGGGCACCATCAAGCCCAAGTACAAGAAGTTGCTGGACAGCTACCACATCCCCTGGGAGGAGGGACACCCGCACACCGAGGCCTTGGTGCTCAACGCCGACGAGGTGGTGAAAAGCCCCGGCATACCCAATGATGCCCCCATCATCCTCAAGCTCAAGGAGCAGGGGACACCCGTCATCTCGGAGATAGAGTTTGCCGGACGCTACACCGACGCCAAGATGGTGTGCATCACCGGCTCCAACGGCAAGACCACGACCACGTCGCTCATCTACCACATCTTCAAGAGCGCGGGGCTCAACGTGGGCCTGGCGGGCAACATCGGGCGCAGCCTGGCCCTGCAGGTGGCCACCGAGCAGCACGACTACTACGTCATCGAGCTCAGTTCCTTCCAGCTGGACAACATGTATGACTTCCGCGCCAACATCGCCATACTGATGAACATCACCCCCGACCACCTGGACCGCTACGACCACTGCATGCAGAAGTACGTGGACGCCAAGTTCCGCATCACGCAGAACCAGACGGAGGACGACGCCTTCATCTACTGGCAAGACGACCCCATCATCCGCCGCGAGCTGGAGAAACACGGACTGCGGGCTCAACTCTACCCCTTCTCTGCCGTGAAGGAAGACGGGGCCATCGCCTACGTGGAGGACGACGAGGTGCACATCGACCGCCCCATCGCCTTCAACATGGAGCAGGAAGAACTGGCACTGCGGGGCACGCACAACCTCTACAACTCGCTCGCCGCAGGCATCTCCGCTAACCTAGCAGGCATCAAGAAGGAAGACATCCGCCGCGCGCTGAGCGACTTCAAAGGGGTGCCCCACCGCCTGGAGCGGGTGTGCGACGTGCGCGGCGTGCACTTCATCAACGACTCGAAAGCCACCAACGTCAACTCCTGCTGGTATGCCCTGCAAAGCATGACCACCAAGACGGTGCTCATCCTCGGCGGGAAGGACAAGGGAAATGACTACAACGAGATAGCCGACCTGGTGCGCCAGAAGTGCTCGGCACTGGTCTACCTGGGGCTTCACAACGAAAAGTTGCACCAGTTCTTCGACCCTATGGGCCTGCCCGTAGCCGACGTGCAGACGGGCATGAAGGATGCCGTAGACGCCGCCTACCGCCTGGCCAAGAAGGGCGAAACGGTGCTGCTCAGTCCCTGCTGCGCCTCGTTCGACCTGTTCAAGAGCTACGAGGACCGGGGCGACCAGTTCAAGGAGTGCGTAAGGGCGCTGTAAACCTAAATGAAGAATGAAGAATTAAGAATGATGAACTTGCTCACAGCTTAATCCTTCATTGCACAGACATTCTTCGTTCTTCATTCTTAATTCTTCATTTATATATGGACCTACTAAAGAACATATTCAAAGGCGACAAAGTCATCTGGATAATCTTCCTGATGCTGTGCCTCATCTCGATAATCGAGGTGTTCTCGGCATCGAGCACCTTGATTTACCGGAGCGGCAACCATTGGGAGCCCATCACGCGCCACTGCATCTTCCTGATGGCGGGTGGACTGGTGGTGGTGCTGTTCCACAACATACCCTACAAGTGGTTCCAGGTGTTCCCGCTGTTCCTGCTGCCTTTCTCGGCGGTGTTCCTGCTGCTGTTGCTGCTGTTCGACAACCTCAACCTGGGCGGGCTGCTGGTCATCGAGAAGGTGAACGATGCCGGGCGGTGGGTACGGTTGTTCGGCTTCCAGTTCCAGCCGTCGGAGTTTGCCAAGATGGCGGTAGTCATTGTCACCGCCTTCATTCTGTCCAAGAACCAGGGAGAGCGGTCGGCCTCGCCCAGTGCCTTCAAGCACATCATGATTATTACTTGCGTCATCTGCGGGCTTATCCTGCCGGAGAACTTCTCTACCGCCTTCCTGCTGGCTGCCGTGGTATTCCTCATGATGATTATAGGCCGTATAGCCACCCGTTACCTGCTATTGCTGGGAGGAGGCGTCATGGCAGTGGCCGTGGCGGGCGTCATCTTCCTGGAAGCCACCAAGGGGATAGAGAGCGACTTCTTGCACCGCTTCGACACATGGCGGGCGCGAGTAGAACAGTTCGTACACCCGGAGCAGGTGCCGCCCGAGAAGTTCGACATCAACCACAATGCCCAAGTGGGACACGCGCGCATAGCCGTGGCGTCGAGCAACGTGCTGGGCAAGGGGCCGGGCAACTCGGTGCAACGCGACTTCCTGAGCCAGGCCTTCTCGGACTTCATCTATGCCATCATCATCGAAGAACTGGGACTGGTGGGGGGAGCTATCGTGATGTTCCTCTACATCTGGCTGCTGATACGGGCGGGCAAGATAGCCCAGCAGTGCGACCGCACCTTCCCGGCCTTCCTGGTGCTGGGCATCGGGCTGCTGCTGGTAGTGCAGGCGCTGTTCAACATGATGGTGGCCGTGGGCCTGGCGCCGGTCACCGGGCAGCCGCTGCCGCTCATCAGCCGGGGCGGAACGTCCACGCTCATCAACTGCGTCTACATAGGCATGCTGCTCAGCGTGAGCCGCTACACCGCCCGCCTGCGCGAACAGCAGGAGCATGACGCCCGCATCCCCCTCACCGTAGACGGGGGCGGGCAACCCGGCGACGAACTGATACCCGCCGCCAGCGAAGCGCAGACGGCTGCCGAACCTACCGCCGCCGCGCTGAACAGCGACGACGAGTTCAAGTGACAGGCCGGTGAATAGGTATTCAACAGACCGGTGAATAGATATTCAACAGGCCGGTGAATAGATATTCAACAGGCCGGTGAATAGGTATTCAACAGGCCGGAGAATAGATATTCAACATACCGGGACTCGGATATGTCCCCGGCAGGGATGGGAGGGAGTTTTGAAACGGAACATAAACATAACATTGCATACATCGTGAATATGGACAATAAACATACGACAACGACCAACGAAGCCCCGCGCATCATCATCAGCGGGGGCGGCACGGGCGGGCACATCTTCCCCGCCATCTCCATAGCCAACGCCTTGCGCCAGCTGCGCCCGCAGGCCGAGATACTCTTTGTAGGCGCGGAGGGACGCATGGAGATGCAGCGCGTGCCCGACGCAGGCTACCCCATCATCGGGCTGCCGGTGGCAGGCTTCGACCGCCAGCACTTGTGGAAGAACTTCGGCGTGCTCGTCAAGCTGCTGCGCAGCCAGTGGAAGGCGAAGAAGATAATCAAAGACTTCCACCCCCAGGCAGCCGTGGGCGTGGGCGGCTATGCCAGCGGCCCCCTGCTGAAGACCGCCGCCATGATGGGCATCCCCACCCTGATACAAGAGCAGAACTCGTATGCCGGGGTCACCAACAAGCTGCTGGCCAAGAACGCGAAGAGAATCTGCGTGGCCTACGAGGGCATGGAGAAGTTCTTCCCCGCCGACAAGCTGCTGCTCACCGGCAACCCCGTGCGCCAGAACCTGCTGGACCACCACATCACGCGCCAGGAAGCCGCCGCCTACTTCGGCCTCGACCCCGACAAGCCCACCATATTAATATTGGGCGGCAGCCTGGGCGCCCGCACGCTGAACGAAACGCTCATGGCCACGCCGGAGACCATACATGCCCGCGACGACGTCCAGTTCATCTGGCAGACGGGCAAGATATACATCGACCGGGTAAAGGCCGCCATCACCACCTTCACGGGCCAGCCCCTGCGCAACTGCCGCGTGCCCATGCTGCCCAACCTGTACGTCACCGACTTCATCAAGAACATGGACCAGGCCTACGCCGCCGCCGACCTCGTGGTGTCGCGCGCCGGGGCAGGCTCCATCTCCGAGTTCTGCCTGCTGGGCAAGCCCGTCATCCTGGTGCCCTCGCCCAACGTGGCCGAAGACCATCAGACCAAAAACGCCCTGGCCCTGGTGGACAAGGGCGCCGCCTTCTACGTGAAGGACAGCGAAGCCCACGACAAGCTGCTGGACCTGGCCATAGACCTCGTGTACGACCGCACGCGGCTGGACGAGCTGAGCCGCAACATCCGCCGGCTGGCCTTGCCCGACTCGGCACGCATCATTGCACAAGAAGTACTGAAACTCATAGACAACCCCAAGGAGGAGAAAGCATGATGAACCTATCCGACATACAATCCGTTTACTTCATCGGCGCGGGAGGCATCGGCATGAGCGCCCTGGTGCGCTACTTCCTGTCGAAAGGCAAAGCCGTGGCCGGCTACGACCGCACGCCCAGCGAACTGACCGAATGCCTGGTGAAGGAGGGCGCACAGATACACTACGAGGAAAACGCCTCCCTCATCCCCGACACGTGCCGCAACCCCGCCACCACGCTGGTAGTCTACACCCCCGCCATCCCGCAGGAGCATGCCGAACTGGCCTACTTCCGCGCCGGTGGCTTCGAGATACACAAGCGCGCCCAGGTGCTGGGCCTCATCACGCGCGGCAGCAAAGGCCTCTGCGTGGCAGGCACCCACGGCAAGACCACCACCAGCACCATGGCCGCCCACCTGCTGCACCAGTCGCACGTGGGCTGCACGGCCTTCCTGGGAGGCATCTCGAAAAACTATGGCACCAACCTGCTGCTCTCGGCCGACAGCCCCTACACGGTGATTGAGGCCGACGAGTTCGACCGCTCCTTCCACCACCTCAGCCCGTGGATGAGCGTCATCACCGCCACCGACCCCGACCACCTCGACATCTACGGCACGCGCGAAGCCTACCTGGAGAGCTTCCGCCACTACACCACCCTCATCCGGCCCGGCGGCGCGCTCATCATCCACGCAGGGCTGGCCTTGCAGCCCTGCGTGCAACCAGGCGTGGCCACCTACACCTACGGGCGCGACGCGGGCGACTTCCATGCCGAGAACATCCGCATCGGAGGCGGGGAAATCTACCTGGACTTCGTGGCCCCGGACACGTGCATACGTGACGTGCGGCTGGGTGTGCCCGTCAGCATCAACATCGACAACGGCGTGGCCGCCATGGCCCTGGCCCACCTCAACGGGGTGACCGACGAGGAGATACGCCGCGGCATGGACAGCTTCGAGGGCGTGGTGCGCCGCTTCGACTTCAAGGTGAAGACGGACCGCGTGGTCTTCCTCAGCGACTACGCCCACCATCCGGCCGAGATAGCCCAGAGCGTGAAGTCCGTGCGCGAACTGTATCCCGACCGGAAAATTACGGGCCTGTTCCAACCCCACCTTTACACCCGCACCCGCGACTTCTACCAGGAGTTTGCCGACAGCCTGTCTTTGCTCGACGAGGTCATCCTCACCGAAATCTACCCGGCACGCGAGGAGCCGATTCCCGGCGTAAGCAGCCGCCTCATCTACGACCACTTGCGTCCCGGCATCGGGAAGACCCTTTGTCCCAAAGCCGAGGTGCTGGACCTGCTGGCCCGGAAACCCGTGGAAGTACTGATACTGCTCGGCGCAGGCGACCTGGACAACTATTCGCCCCGGATAGCCAAGCTGTTGCTGGAAAAAAACGAGGAATAATCCGTCTTGCAAAACCACCACGCCTATGTTCAAGAAGATATTACTTTCCGCCCTGCTGCTGCTCATCGCAGCCTACATCGTGGCAGCCGTCACCATCTTCAACCGGAAGCCGGCGGCACAAGTGTGCCACGACCTCCAGCTGGTCATCAAAGACTCCATATACGCAGGCTTCGTCACCAAGAAAGAAGTAAGCGCCCTGCTCAAGAAGAAAGGCATCAGCCCGCTCGGCCGGCCCATCGACAGCGTGAGCACCCGCGCCATCGAGCAGGAATTGTCCCTGCACCCCCTCATCGACCGCGTGGAGTGCTACAAGACGCCCGGCGGCTGCCTCAACATCGAGGTGAGCCAGCGCATCCCCATCCTGCGCGTCATGGCCGATAACGGCGACAACTACTACCTGGACGACAAGGGAAGCATCATGCCCCCCGGCGCCAAGTGCGTGGCCCACCGCGCCATTGCCACCGGAAGGATAGAAAAAGCCTTCGCCGTGAAAGAGTTATATAAATTTGGCGTATTTTTGCAGCAAAATCCGTTTTGGGACGCGCAGATAGAGCAGATACACGTCTTGGCCGACGGCAACGTGGAACTGGTGCCCCGCGTAGGCAGCCACCTCATCTACCTCGGCCGGCTGGACAACTACGAGGGCAAGCTGCGACGGGTGAAAGCCTTCTACGAAAAGGCCCTCAACCGCGTGGGCTGGAACAAGTACTCGCGCATCAACGTAGAGTTCGACAACCAGATTATCTGCACGAAAAAATGAGCCTCCCACAACCAGCACGGTAGCGATACTAAGCTACCAACCTACTGATTTACAGAACCGAAACAAACTAAGAAAACAATATATGGCAACAACAGAATTCATCGCCGCCATCGAGCTAAGTTCATCCAAAGCCACCGGCATCGCCGGACGGAAGAACAGTGACGGAAGCATCGAAATCCTGGCATACGCCCGGGAAGATGCCGCCCCCTTCGTCCATAAAGGCAACATCTACAACATAGACAAGGCAGCCCACACGCTGGCCACCCTCAAAGGCCGGCTGGAAGAACAGTTGGGACACCCCATAGCACAAGTGTACACCAGCATCGGCGGGCAATCGCTGCGCACGGTAAGCAACACCGTGAGCCGCACGCTCGACGAAGAGAGCATCATCTCCCCCGAACTGGTAGACGCCATCACCGACGAAAACCTCGGAACACACTACGCCGACATGTGCGTGCTCGACGTAGCCCCACAGGAATACAAGATAGACAATGCCCTGCATGCCGACCCCGTAGGAGTGACCGGCACGCAAGTGACAGGGCAATTCCTCAACATCATGGCCCGCGCCTCGGTCAAGAAAAACCTCGAACTCAGCTTCGAGCAGGCGGGCATTGCCCTTGCCGACCTGTTTGTGGCACCTACCGCACTGGCCAAGGCGGCGCTGACGGAGGCCGAAATGCGCTCGGGCTGCGCACTGGTGGACTTCGGGGCAGACACCACCACCCTGCAGGTCTACAAGAACAACCTGCTGCGCTACCTCTGCGTGCTGCCCCTGGGCGGCAACAACATCACCCGCGACATCGCCACCCTGAAAATGGAAGAGGAAGACGCCGAACACCTCAAGCTGGCCTACGGCAACGCCCTGCCCGACGAAGAAGCACAACCCCAGGACGAAGACGAGCACACCACCTGCACCCTGCCGGACGGCCGTGCCATTGAACTCTCCACACTGGACGACATCGTCGGAGCACGTGCCGAAGAAATCGCGGCCAACGTATGGCACCAGATAGGACTGTCGGGCTACGCCGACAAGCTCTTTGCCGGCATCGTGCTGACCGGCGGCGGCAGCAATCTGAAGAACCTGGACAACCTGCTGCGCAAAACCAGCAAGCTGGACAAAGTGAAAACCGCCCCCTTCGTCCACACCGACATCCGCGAAGCACAAATCCCCCTGCCCAAAGACGGCACCCAATGCACCCTGCTGGGCTTGCTGGCCCTGGGCGATGACAACTGCTGCGGCGAAGAGCCGGAAGAAAAGCCGCAGCCCGAACAGCCGCACACACAAACCCGCATAGGATTTGAAGACATGCCGGAAGAACCTCGACCCGCCCCCGAGCCCCACAAGCCCGAGCCGCCCAAAGAGCCCAAAGACAACAAGCAGACCGATAAGCCTCAAACGATCAAGAAGCCCAGTAAATGGAAGAAGTTCATCGAAGGCTTCAGCGGAGAGCTTTTCGGCGACAGCGACCTGCTTACCGACGAATCATCCAAAGACAAAAACAAGTAACCTCCTACGGAAGGCTGCACACAGCCTCCCCCCCCTAAACGCATAACATTATGGACGACATAAAAATACAATTCGACTTACATACCGATTCACCGAAAATCATCAAAGTAATCGGCGTAGGCGGCGGCGGGTGCAACGCCGTGAACCACATGTACAACGAAGGCATCAACGGCGTGACCTTCATGGTGTGCAACACCGACTCGAAGGCCCTCAACGACTCGCCCGTGCCCGACAAGCTGCTGCTGGGCGAAGGCCTCGGCGCCGGCAACGACCCCGATGAAGGCCGCCGCAAGGCAGAAGCCAGCATGGACGACATCCGAGACCACCTCAGCGACGGCACGCGCATGGTGTTCATCACCGCAGGCATGGGCGGAGGCACCGGCACAGGCGCCGCCCCCATCATAGCCAAGACGGCCAAGGAAATGGACATACTCACCGTAGGCATCGTCACCATACCCTACCAATGGGAGGGCATCAAGAAGATAGACCAGGCGCTGGACGGAGTGGAAGCCATCAGCCGCCACGTGGACGCCCTCATCGTCGTGAAGAATGACAAACTAAGCGAGATATACGGCGACATGGGCTTTGAAGACGCCTACGACCGCGCCGACGACATCGTGCTGGTGGCCGCCAAAAGCATCTCGGACATCATCACCATGCACGGCAAGATAAACCTCGACTTCAACGACGTGCGCATGGTGCTGAAAGACGGCGGAGTAGCCATCATGGGCACCGGCTACGGCAGCGGCGAAGGCCGTGTGACTGCCGCCATACGCAACGCACAAACCTCGCCCCTGCTCAACAACAACGACATCTTCAACGCCAAGAAGGTGGCACTGTGCATCTCCTACAGCTCGCAAAGCCAGCTCATGATGAACGAAATGAGGGAAGTGGAAGAATTCATGACCCGCTTTAGCCGCGACATCGTGACCAAGCACGGCGTGGAACGCGACGAGTCGCTGGGCGACCAAGTGAAAATCACCCTGCTGGCCACCGGCTTCGGCATACAAGACATCCACCTCAAGGAGATGGACGACCGCATCGCCGCCAAAAGCGAGGAAGAACTGGAACGCCTGGCCGAGGAAGAAGAGCGCAAACGCCTGCGCCGCCAGAAGTACTATGGCAAAGAAACCGGCAGCCCCACACAGCGCATGCGCCGGCGCAACATCTACCTCTTCAAGCCCGAAGACCTGGACAACGCCGAGCTCGTCGCCCTCGTGGAAGACAGCCCCACCTACCAGCGTGACAAAATCACGCTGAACAACCTGAAGCGCAAATCGCAGCAAGATGCCCTCCAGGCCACCCCGCCAGAGCAGGAAGCCAACGAAGAAGGCGTCATCACCTTCGGATAAACAAAAAACTCATAACCAC
Source organism: uncultured Bacteroides sp. (assembly GCA_944320865.1). Taxonomy (GTDB): domain Bacteria; phylum Bacteroidota; class Bacteroidia; order Bacteroidales; family Bacteroidaceae; genus Bacteroides. The sequence continues at coordinate 60,487 of CALUJC010000017.1, forward strand.
AAAAAACAACCGCACTATGGATTTATTTGAAAAAGTCAGCGAAGACATTAAAACCGCCATGAAGGCCAAAGACAAAGTGGCCCTCGAAACCCTGCGCAACATCAAGAAAGTATTTCTGGAAGCCAAAACCGCCCCTGGCGCCAACGACACCCTGGCCGATGCCGATGCCGTGAAGCTCATCCAGAAACTGGCCAAGCAAGGCAAAGACGCCGCCGACATCTACATCCAGCAAGGACGCCAGGACCTGGCCGACGCCGAACTGGCACAGGTGAAGGTGATGGAGGCCTACCTGCCCAAGCAGATGACGCCCGAAGAACTGGAGGCCGCCCTGCGCGCCATCATCGCCGAGACAGGCGCCGCCAGTGCCAAAGACATGGGCAAGGTGATGGGCATGGCCACCAAGCGGCTGGCCGGACAAGCCGAAGGCCGTGCCATCTCAGCCAAGGTGAAAGAGCTGCTGGGCTAATACCTTTCTACATTGAGGCGCGGATTATACACAATCCGCGCCTTGTTTATGCCGCGTCAGCGAATGCTGAGCGTCACAATGGACTTGGCAGGCAGGGTGACCTTCAGCGTACCCTTGACGAGGCGGGCATCGCTGAAGTCGGCAGGCTTCACCTTGTCCGGCTGCTCAAAGGTGTTGTGGTCATCAATGTTTCTGGTGGTGAGGATGATGCCCGACACAGACTTACCTTTCACGTCACCAAGGGCAATTTCCACGTCGCACGTATTCTCCAGGTCAATGTTGGCCAACGAAATGTGCACCGTGCCCTCATCGTCGCGCGAGGCGGTGGCGCTCAGGGTAGGCACAATGCGGTCATCGCGCACCACGCGGCGCTCGCACTGCACATCCAGGGGAATGTAAGTGGCATCCTGGTGCACCTTGTACATGTGGAACACGTGGTAGGTGGGGGTCAGCACCATGCGGTCGTCCTTCGTCAGAATCATGGACTGCAGCACGTTGGCTATCTGGGCAATGTTGGCCATCTGTATGCGGTCGGTGTATTTGTGGAAGACGTTCAGCGTGAGGGCAGCCACCATGGCATCGCGCAGGGTGTTCTGCTGGAACAGATGCCCGGGGATGGTGCCCGGTTCCTGGTCCCACCACGTGCCCCACTCGTCCACCATCAACGCCACGTTGCGGTCGGGGTCATACTTGTCCATGATGCCGATGTGGCGTTGCAACACCTGCTCTATCTCCAGGCACTTGCCCAAGGTGCGATAGTATTCGGCGGCATCGAAGTCGGTGGCCGAGCCTTTTTGGTTCCAGTCCATCACCGTGTAGTAGTGCAGCGAAAGCCCATTCATGCGGTTGCCCACACGCTGCATCAGCACCTCCGTCCAGTTATAGTCATAGTCGCTGGCGCCGCTGGCTATCTTGAACAGCTGGTTGCCGTTATAATTCCGGCAATAAGTGGAATAGCGGCGGTAAAGGTCGGCATAAAACTCGGGGCGCATGCTGCCGCCACATCCCCAGCTCTCGTTGCCCACGCCGAAGAACTTCACCTTCCAAGGCTTTTCGCGCCCGTTCTGCTTGCGCAGCTTGGCCATAGGGCCGTCCTCGGCAGTCATGTATTCCACCCATTTGGCCATTTCCTCCACCGTGCCGCTGCCCACGTTGCCGCTGACGTAAGGCTCGCAGCCCAGCAGCTCGCACAGGTTGAGGAACTCGTGGGTGCCGAAGCTGTTGTCTTCCACCGTGCCGCCCCAGTTGTTGTTCACCATGCGCGGCCGCTGGTCGCGCGGGCCTATGCCGTCCATCCAGTGATACTCGTCGGCAAAGCAGCCTCCCGGCCAGCGCAGGTTGGGGATGCTGAGTTCCTTCAGCGCACCCAGCACGTCGTTGCGGTACCCTTGGGTGTTGGGGATGTCGGAGTCCTCGCCCACCCACAACCCGCCGTAGATGCAGGTGCCCAGATGTTCGGCAAATTGCCCGTAGATGTGCCGGCTGATGATGTTTTTCCCTTGGTCGGCATGGAGGGTGACAGTGGCTTTCTCTTGCGCCCGCAGTCCGGGCAAGGCGGCCAGCATCAAGGCCAGCGCGCCCAGTTTCAGGATGTATGTTTTCATATATTGCAAAGATTGTTTCTGCAAAGATAACCGGAAAAAAGCAAATACGGGTATACCAAATGTTTCCGGATGGGATGCCAAGAGTCTTTTGCGCTTATCCAAACAAAGCCTTCAGCACGTCCAGCGATTTCAATTCCGGAAAGTCGGGCAAGTGCAGGCGGTAATATTCGTTGATGATGTCCAGGCAACGGGCGCGCTCCATGCGGTTCATGCCGAAGAGGTGCATGGTGGCATAGTTCATGCGCGTCAGGCTGAGCAGCCGTGCCGCCTCCTCGGGACCTATGTAGTGGCTGTGCCCCTGCGGACGCAGGGAGGTAAAACAGGCATTCTGCAAGTCGAAGTAATCGCCCGCCCGGTAGCCCTCCAGGTTGGGCGCAAGCCCCAGGAAACGCGCAAGCCGCATCAGGAAAACCAGGTGGAAGTTGGCAAAGCCCTCGCGGCACTCGTCCAGCCACACGATGGAGTGCCACAGGTAGGCATAGAGCGGGTGGTTTTCGGCCTCCTCGCGCACGGCACGGCACAGGAATTCGGCCAGGAACAGGGCGATGGCCGACTTGCACGGGTCGTAGGGCAGACTGGCAAAAGGGTAGGCCGACTTGGCCTCGCGCACGCGGTAGATAGTGGCCGTGGGGCGGAAGTCGGCCACCAGCTCCACCAGCGCCAGCGGCTGAAACAACACGGGCTTCACGGCCGACTTGCGCGTGCGGGGCAGGCGCACCACGAACGACGTCCGCCCCGACTCGCGGGTGTACAAGTCGGCTATCATCGACGTGTCGGCATACTTCACGGTGCGCAGCACGATGCCCTGCGTGGTTTGCAACATACGATTCTCCTTTCTTACTGATTCCTGCCGGCAAAGCTACAAAAAAGGCGCCGGATGCGCAAATGTCCATATTCCTTACCCACCCTGTCCGCATTTTCTACGCTCCCCCTTCGGTCCATAGGGCCGCAGCGCGAGCGAAGCAGTACCGAAGGAGGTACGAATGGGGTACGAAGGAGAAACGGAGATGGCGTAGGTCTTATTTTTTTATCCGTGTAATCTGCATCATCTTCGGGTGAAAAATTTATTTTCAGCATTTGCAACCGCGCTCATATGCAAGAATACTGTTTTAAAAATATTCATATAGAACATTCTATTTGTGAATTATTTATGCGAAAAGTTTTATTTATAAGATAAAAATCTCACAGATTTGTTGCATAAACCAAAATCGCGTTTTATATTTGCAGCGTGATTAAGCTTAATACACGAAACAAACTATTATTTTAAACTAAACGAAAATAAACCATGAACAAAATTAGCATTAATGAAAAACAAACGACGCAGACGGGAACGTCCGAAAACAAATCCCGCAACGAGATGTTTAACATTTTAAAAACAAGACTTAACAATGGCAACTAAAATTTCAAAAAATCGAATTATGAAACGGACAATATTATTCAGTATAGGCCTGTTTGCCTGCCTGGCAACGGCCGGGGCGCAGGATGCCGCCCAAAACTATGTGCTCCGCCGCACGATGCTCAATGAGGCGGGCACCGGCAGCATGGACAATGTGACGTATTACGACGGGCTGGGACGACCCTCCCTGCAAGTGGGGCTGGGCGCGGCGCCCGACGGAAAGAACCTGCTGACGCTGCAGGAGTATGACGGCGCGGGGCGCGAGGCGGCCACCTGGCTGCCCGTGGCCTTGGCGGACGACTGCCCGACGGCAGCAGCCATACAGTCGACCGCAAAGAGCGCCTACGCCGACAACTTGCCCTACGCCAAGACGGTGTACGAGGCTTCGCCGCTGAACCGCGTCAGCCGGCAGTACGGACCCGGCGCGGCCTGGCACAACGGACACCCGGTGCGGACGGAACGGATGGCTAACGGAACGGCCCTCCCCCTGTCGTGCCTGCACTACAGGGTAGACGCTTCCAGCGGCGCACTGGTGGAAAACGGCAACTATGCCGCCGGGGAGCTGTACGTGCAGAAGACCACCGACGAGGACGGCAACGTGGCCTACACCTTCACCGACAAGCAGGGGCAGCTGCTGCTGGAGCGGCGAATGGACGGCTCCACGCCCCACGACACCTACTACGCGTACGACATCTACGGCAACCTGTGCTACGTGCTGCAGCCCATGTATCAGTCGGACAACGACCTGGAGAAGTACGCCTTCCGCTACCAGTACGACCACCGCAACCGCTGCGTGCGCAAAACCGTGCCGGGGGCGCAGTACGTGGAGTACACCTATGACGACGCCGACCGCCTGACTTATTCGCAGGACGGCAACCAGCGCGCGGAGAATACCTGGACGTACTACCTCTACGACAAGTTCGGCAGGCTGACCGAGCAGGGGGAGTGCACGGGGAAGGATGCGTCATCCGGCCAAACGGTGCACCTGAAGAATTACTATGACAGTTACGGCTTTACGGGCGGAACGGGATTCCCGGCCTCACAGTTCGCCAACGACACGTCCACCCACGGCAAGGGGAAGCTGACGGGCTGCGAGGTGACCGCCCTTGGCAGCGGCAACAAGCTGTATGCAGCCTACTATTACGACGACAAGGGGCGGGAGATGAAGACCGTGCAAAGCA
>CALUJC010000018.1 GCA_944320865.1 uncultured Bacteroides sp.
GCCCCGGAGATTCAGCGCTTGACTTTTTTCTTTTGGTATCTTTTCTTTTTGCGTCAAGGCAAAAAGAAAAGTACATAGTTTAATAAATAGCATTATGAAAAAGTTAGTAACGATGTTGGCCTGCGCCTTGTTTGCCACGACCATGTGGGCGCAGCAGGCCTTGTTTGGAGGAACTGAAATCGTTTCTCCCGAAGTGAATGCCGATGGAACCGTGACTTTCCGGCTCTATGCTCCCAAGGCAGTGAAAGTAGAGGTAACGGGCGACTTCTTGCCGCAAGTGAAGGTCAAGACCCCGATGGGTGAGGCCGAACAACCTGGAGTGGCCGAACTGAAGGAAGGCAAAGACGGCGTGTGGACGTATACTACCGAGCCCTTGGCTCCCGAGCTGTATTACTACACCTTCAAGGTGGACGGCATGACTTACCTGGACCCTTCCAACGTGTACATGAGCCGCGACATCGCCACCTACACCAATATCTTTATTGTTGAGAAGGAAAAAGGCGATACGGGCGACCTGTACAGCGTGAACGACGTGCCCCACGGCAACGTGTCGAAGGTGTGGTATGACAGCCCCACGCTGAAGATGAAGCGCCGCATGACCGTCTACACGCCTGCCGGTTACGACAAAGGTGGCCGTTATCCTGTGCTCTACCTGTTGCATGGAGCCGGCGGCGATGAGGATGCCTGGACTACACTGGGCCGTGCTGCCCAAATCATGGATAACCTGATTGCCGAGGGCAAAGTGAAGCCCATGATTGTGGTGATGCCCAACGGTAACCCCAACTGCGAAGCCGCTCCGGGCGAGTGGTCGAAAGGCATGTACAAACCATCTTTCAGGGGGCACATGACCTCCAAGCCCGTTGCTTCCATGGAAGAAAGCTTCCCCGACATTGTGAAGTACATAGAAAAGAACTACCGCGTGCAGAAGGGCAAGAAGAACCGTGCCATCTGCGGCCTCTCAATGGGTGGCGGACACTCTTTCGGCATCTCTAAGCTCTATCCCGACATGTTTGACTACGTGGGGCTGTTCTCGGCTGCCATCTTCATGGGCGGACGCGACAACTCGCAATCGGTATTGGAGCAGATGAACAACGATGCCGAGTTCAACAAGCAGATGGCTGCCCTGTTCGGTGCAAAGCCCAAGCTGTACTGGATTGCCATCGGCAAGACCGATTTCCTCTACCAGGCTAATGCCGATTATCGTAAATTCCTCGATGGCAAAGGCTATCCGTATGAATACCTGGAAACAGAAGGCGGGCACATCTGGCGCAATTGGCGCGTATACCTCACACAGTTCTCGCAGAAGCTGTTCAAGTGATTTTTAGCTACGAGCTACAAGCTACGAGTACTCATGCCAATATCTGGCAACTATACTTGTAGCTTGTAGCTCGTAACTTGTAGCCTCGATTTCCTACTCCCCCACCATCTCTTCCACCAAGTGGGCGGCCTTTCCATACTTCTCCATGATGAACAGAATGTAGCGGATGTCCACACCGATGCAGCGTTGTGTTTTTGGCTCATACATCAGGTCGCTGCTCATGGCCTCCCAGTTGCCGTCGAAGGCAAGGCCCAGCAGCTCGCCCCGGTCGTTGAACATGGCGCTGCCCGAGTTGCCGCCCGTGATGTCGTTGTTCGAGATGAAGCACACCTTCATCTGCCCGTCCCGGTCGGCATAGCGGCCGAAGTCGCCCGACGTGAGCAAGTCCAGTAATTCGGGTTGTACGGCAAAGTCCGTGTCGCCCGCATGGGCTTTCACCTTTTCCAAGATACCTTTCGTGGTAGTATAATAGTTGTAGTGCGCGCCGTCGAAGGGCGTGTAGCCGCACACTGTGCCGAAGCTGAGGCGCAGGGTGGAGTTGGCGTCCGGATAGAAGTTGCGCGAGCGGTTCATGCGGCGCAGGGCTGCCGTGAGCAAGCGTTCGTCGCGCTCTATGTTGAGTGAGGCTTGCTGCATCTGCAGGTTCATCTCGAACGCTTTTGTAATGAGGTCGATGACCAGGCTGATAGCCGGGTCTTCGTAGAGGTTGAATGTCGTGTCCCGTTCCAGGAAGCGCTTCAGCCCGCGCGGCGTCACCAGTTCGGAGCGGGCATACAGACTGTCCACGTAGGTGCGTGAGTTGCCGCCGTACAGGGTGTCGATGGCCAGGTAGTTCAGGGGCAGGTAGTCGGGCGGCACTTGCCGGCGGTACTCGTCGAGCATGGCGGCAAAGACCTCCTTGTCGATGTCCAGGTCGAGGTCGGCATACTGGTCGGCTATGGCCTCGAGGGCGGCCACCACCATGTCGTGTTCGCCTTCCACGTCGAAGTTCAGTATGTTAAAGGCCAGTTGCACCAGCTCCGGGCCGTTGAGGAAGGCCTCCATGAAGTAGGCTTGCGCGCGGTTGGCCTCGCGTCGGCTCTTATAGTTCAGCTCCAGGTCGGTGAAGAGGTGCAGCAGGCGGGCGCGTTCCTCCGGGGTGTCGCGTATCCATTGGCGCACGTCGGCCTCCAGGGCGCGCTTCTTCTCCAGCACGTGCAGGCGGCGTATGGCGCGGTTCATGCCGATGGCGTTCTTCCAGTAGTTGGAGCTTTCGTCGTACTTGGAGGCATACTTCAGGCGGATGCTGTCGCGGCGGTCTATCTCGCGCTTCCAGATGGCCTGCTTCACGCCGCGCACGTCGATGCGTGCCTGGTTTTCGCCCTGCATCATCTCCTCGATGCCGAAGGAGGAGAGGTAGCGCTCGGTGGTGCCGGGGTAGCCGAGGGTCATGCAGAAAGAGCCCTCTTGGTAGCCGTCGAGCGACACGGGGGCCACATAGCGCGGGTGGTAGGGCACGTTGTCGGGCGAGTAGGGGGCCGGGCGGTTGCCTTGGGGCGAGGCGTAGATGCGGAACACGGCGAAGTCGCCCGTGTGGCGCGGCCACTGCCAGTTGTCGGTGTCCCAGCCGAACTTGCCGACGGAGGTGGGTGGCGCGAAGACCAGCCGCACGTCGTTGTAGTCGCGGTAGACGGAGAGCCAGAACTCGTTGCCTCCGTAGTAGGCATCGACAGTGCCTACCAGGGTGGAGTCGCGCAGGTAGACCTCTTCCTCGATGGCGAGGCATACGGAGTCGGTGACGTTGTGGCGGGTGAACTCGTCCATGCCGGGCTTTACGGCGGAGAGCACGCGGCGCGTCACGTCCTCCTGGCGCAGCATGAAGCGCACGTACAGGTCGGGGCAGGGCAGCTCCTGGCTGCGGTCTTTGGCCACGAAGCCGTCCTGCAGGTAGTCGTGCTCCAGGCTGGAGAGCTGCTGTATGCTGCTGAAGCCGCAGTGGTGGTTGGTCAGCACCAGTCCGTCCTCGCTCACCACCACGCCCGAGCAGAAGCCTCCGAAGCTCACCACGGCGTCCTTCAGCGAGGGTTTCTTGGGGTGATACAACTTGTTGGCAGGCAGTTTCAGCCCAAGCTCCTTCAGGGTGCGGCGGGTGCCTTTGTCCAGGTTGCCCAGCATCCACATGCCCTCGTCGGCGTGTGCCGCAACTGCCACCCACAGGCAGCAGAGGGTTGTCAATAAATGTCTTATCGTCATGGTCTTTCCTTTTATTATAAGGTTAATTATCATCAGTTAGAACTTCCATAACCAACTGTCCAGCATCTCGCCTTCGCACAGGGCAAAGCCTTCCGTCTGCTGGAGCCGCTTCTTCAGGCGGGACTTCTGCTGGGAGACGGATGAGGGTGACACCGCCATCAGGATGGCTATCTGCGAGACGGTGAAGCGCAGCTTGATGAGGATGCAGTATTGCAGGTCTACTTCTGTCAGTTGGGGGAAACGTTCCTTCAGGCGGTCGGTAAAGCGGTTGTAGATGTTGTCCGTCAGCAGTGCCAGCTTCTTCCATTCCTCTGTGCCGAGGAACTTGGGCTGCTTGCGTAATACCTTCATCAGGTTGTCGTGCCTCAGCAGCTCTTCCACCAATGCCTGTTCGTGCGCCTCCAGCTGGCGAAGCCGCTCGGCTTGCTGGCGCATGATGCGTTGCTCCTCCGTGTCGTACTTGTCTTTGTAATGGTCCAGCGAGCGTTGCAGGCGTTGGTTCTCCGCGTCGAGCGTCCGGTTCTGCTGTTGCAGGGCGGAGATGGCGGCTTGCAGTTCGTCTTGCTGGGCTTGTGATTCCTGGTGTTCGTCGGCCAGCTGGGCTTGCAGCAGGGCGATGCTCTGACTGTTCCTGCGGAGGGTCTCTTCGTTGTCGTGCAGGCGGATGGCATCTTGCCTCAGTTGCCCGCGGATGCGGCGCAGGCGGCGACGGTAGATGAAAGCCAGCAAGAAGATGACCACGAGCAGGGCGACGGCGAGGGAGAGGCCGACGATGACGCTGCGGTCGCGCTCTATGCGGATGCGGTTGCGCTCGTTGGCCAGTTGTTCGTTGTCATACTTCTCCTTGATTTCGGCCACTTGCTTGGACAGTTGCTGCCGCAGGGCGAGGGGCTGGTAGTAGCGCATGGAGTCGGCTGCCCACGAGGAGAGCTCGTACTGCCGCTTGGCGCGGTGGTACTGGAAGAGCAGGTCGTAGATGTTGAAGCGCATGTTGTTGCGGTCGGGCAGGGTCATGGCCTCGTCGATGTACACCTGTGCCGAGTCGGGCCGGTCCAACTGGAGGTAGGTCTGGATGAAGGTTATCAGCAGAGGTTGCTTGTAGTCGGGATGGATGCGGGACATATAGTCTTTGGTTTCCTTCAGCAGCGGGAGGGCTTCGAGGGGGCGCTGGCGGGTCATGTAGAGCACGGCCAGCTCGTATTTGCTCTCCATCTCGATATACTGCGGGAGTTGGGTATGCGGTGCCAGTTCGGCAGCGCGGCGGAAGTGCTCCACGCCATCCTGCCAACAGCTGTAGAGGGTGTCTTGGTGTATGGCTGCGTAGTAGAGTCGGCCCATGTATATATGTGCAAGGGCAAGGCTGGTGGTATCGCGGCAACTGTCCGCCAACTGCAGGAAGCGGCGGGCAGCCTTGGCGGCTTCCTCTTTCAGGTGTGTGCGCCGGCTGTAGAACCCGAAGAGCATCTGCCGGCAACGCATTTCCATTCGCGGGTCGCCGCTCTCCAGGGCCGCCTGCACGGCTTGCGAATAGGCCTGTTGCGCCTGTTCCATCTCGTCCTGCCACTCCAGGCTGCGGGCGCGGAGCAGGAGGGCTTCCATTTGTTCTGCGGGCGTGCCGTGCTGCTCCAGATAACTGACAAGGGGAACTATCAATGAGTCACCGACTGGCTGGTTGGTCTTGATGGAAGCGAACCAACCTTGCGCCAGTTGGTAGAGGGCGCGCTCGTGGCGGTCGGCAGGCGGCGCGATGCGGCCGAGGGAGTCGAGCAGACGGGCGCCTTCTTCTTGGGTACAGTTGTGCTTGGAGATGAGGAGGTCGAGCCAGGCTTGCTGTTGGGCAGTCCGGGCATTGTCGGCTGTACGATGGCACGAGGTGATGACGGTGCAGGTCATACACAGGCTCAGCACGAAGAAAAGGAGGTGTCGCATACGTCTTTATCATCATAGAAAAGCGCCGCAAAGTTATTACTTTCTGCTTCACATCCCAAATCAAGCCCCTGCAAAGTGGAGAAACGGGCATGGTTTTCCCTCCGCGCTGGCGATGGAACGCTGACGCGATAGCGTTGGAACGCTAAGCCGGTAGCGTTCCAACGCTAAGAAAATAGTGTTTCAACACCATCAAGCGACCCTATGGGTTACATACGGCTGCGCTGTTCCTGCCCGGCGCCCGTGCCCTTGTACTTGCTCTTGGCGGGGTTGAACTTGTAGCGCAGGGTGAGGGTAAAGACGCGGCGGGTCTGCTGGTCGAGGCGCATGGTGCGGTTGCCGCTGAAGAGGGTGACATCGTTGTCGCTGGAGCTGAAGAGGTCGCGCCCTTGCAGTTGCAGGCTGAGACGCTCGCCAAGGAACGACTTGCGCAGGCTGAAGTCGAGCGACCAAGGGATGTTGTTGATGTGGGCATTCTCGTTGTCACCGGGCGTGTCGAGCGAAGCGTCCACGTCCAGCAGCAGTCCCCACGGCAGGCGGAAGTTGTTGCGCCAGCTGAAACTGCCCATCGGGCTGTTGAAGTTCTTGCGCGTGCCGTCAGGCATATCCACCATATACCATTGCTGGAGCAGCATCAGTGTGAGTTGGGGCGACCAGGGGCCGATGGTGGGCGACAGGCTGAGGGTAAGGAAGAGCTTGTCGGCGTCGCCCTTGTTGAGGTAGGTCAGCAGCGAGATGCTGGGGTTGTCCTCCGAATAGGCCCCGGTCTGCTGGATGACAAAGTCCCTGATGTGGGTATAGAGTGCATTGAAGTAAATCCACTTCCACGAAGCGTCTGCCGACAAGCGTTGGATGATGGAGGGCTGTAGCAGGGGGTTACCGCTCTCGTAGGTATAGCGGTTGATGTAGGTGATATTGCTGCGCAGCATCCAGTAGCCGGGGCGATAGATGCTGCCGGAATAGTTGAGCGACAGTTGCGCCTTGCCCACGGGTACAGAGAGGGCGAGCGTGGGGAAGACGTTGTCGTAGGTGCGGCTCTGATCGTCCATGTAGACACCGCCCTCGTAGTAGTCGGATGTGATATGTTCGTAGCGCACGCCGGCCTGGGCTTGTACGGGGCCGAACGCGCGGCTGTACTCCAAGAAGGCAGATGCAGCGTTCTCCTTGATGTTGCTGTTGTCATCGGCCAGGATGCCTTGCTCGTTGCGGTAGACGGTCTCGTGGTCGGTGTAGGTATATTCCCCGCCGAAGGAGAGGTTGCCCTCCCATAAGGGACGGCTGATGACGAGTTTGGCGGCGTAGAGGGTGTTCTCGTCCTTGTTGTAGGTAGTAACGTTCTGCTCCTGCAGGTCTTCACCGGTGGTGGTGTATCGCTCTAGCATGTCCTGTAGAGTTTTGTCGTACGACCACAGCCCGTCGGCATTGAAATCGATGTTCCAGTCGCCCGCCTGTCCGTTGTAGTAGACGTTGAGGGTGTGGCTGGTTCCGGGGAGGCTTTGCCAGCCTTGGCTGGTGTTGTCCTCGTAGGGCGTGCCGTCCTGCATCACCCGGGTGCGCATGTCTACGTCCCACCAGCTATGGGGCGTGCGGTCGTAGTCGTAGCGTGCGCCGACGGAGTGTTGGTCGTTGAACTGGTAGTTGAGGGAGAGCATGGCGGAGATGTTCCGGCGGTCGCCTCCGGTACGCAGGTCGCTCTCCTGCCGCCACGTCTTGTCAAGGAAGGTCTCTTGGATAAGCGATTTGTTGTCCTCCCGTTCTGTCTTCGAGCCGAAGAGCATGGCGCCCAGGTCGAAGCCGCCCTTGCGGTAGTTCACGTTCAGCTGGTCGAGCACGTTCCAGCCGTATTGATACTGGGTGCGGAAGCGGTTGTTCACGCCGAAGCCTTCGCCTTGCGGCCGCTTGGTGTAGATGCGCACCACGGCCTTTACCTCGGCATCATACCTGGCACCGGGGTTGTGCACCACCTCCACGCGCCGAATGTTGTCGCTCTCCAGCTGGTCCAGCTCCGCGGCGTCGCGCATCTTGCGCCCGTTGATGTAGATTTCCGCCGCACCGCTGCCGAAGACGTTCACCGTCCCCTCGTCCGCCGACACGCCGGGCAGCTTGTTCAGCAGGTCGTTGCCCGTGCCCGCTTGTTCCAATATGCTGCCTTGAATGGTGGTGACCTGCGCATCACCCTTTAGGCGTACCTTGGGCAATTCGGCCTTCACCACCACCTCGCCCAGCATCTGCGCGTCGGGCTGCAGCCGGATGATGCCGAGGTCTTGCCCCGTGCATTCCTTATATAAGGTAGCATAGCCGATGGAAGAGATGCGGATGAGTTTGTCCTGACAGGTGGCGTTCAGGGTGAAGGTGCCGTCGTCGCCGCTCACCACGCCCGCCACGAAGGCAGAGTCGGGCAGGGAGAGCAGCACGATGTTGGCATAGGGTAGAGGTTGGTTGTTCTCGTCAATGAGTTTTCCCGTGAGGGACTGCGCCCGCAAGGCGAAGGTGGCCAACAGGGCCAGGCAGAGGAATGCGATTCGTCGTTTCATGAGTTCTGTTCGTTAATGGGTCATTTTACTTCTTTAGACGGGCCATGCCGCCCGATTGGTTGCATTGCGAGTGCAAAATTAGCGCATTCCCCCGGTATAGCCGCGCTACATGCCTCTACAGCCGGACAGTCATAAAACAACGATTATCAAACAGATAGAAAGAATCTGCTGCGATTCATCTCTACTTATCCCTTCCGCTTCGCGAAATACTTGCCTATCACTGGCCACTGCGACAGCGGCAGGTCGCGACGGATGATATAAGCCAGAAACGCCAGCAGCAGGATGGTGCGCCACAGCAGCCGTAGCCACAGGTTGTCGATGGGTACATACATCGCCAGGGCGTAGAGCACGGCGGCCAGCAGCACGTACAGGCCTATGGCCTTGAGGTCGTAGCGGATGGGGTACCTCCTTTGCCCCACGAAGTAGGACAGCAGCATGGCCACCCCGTAGCCCGCCAGGCCCGCCCAGGCGCAGGCCATGTAGCCCAGGCGGGGGATGAGCAGCACGTTCAGCGCCACCAGCACCGTGCACCCGGCCAGCGAGAAGAGGGCGCCCCAGCGCGTCTCGTCGGTCAGCTTGTACCAGAAGGACAGGTTGAAGTACACGCCCATGAATATCTCCGCCATCATCACGATGGGCACCACGCGCAGCCCCTCCCAGTAGCCGCGCCCTATGAGGTGGCGCAGGATGTCGAGGTAGAACATCACCGCCAAGAAGGCCAGCAGGGTGAAGATGATGAAGTACTTCATGCCCTGGGCATACGTCTCGCGGCTGTCCCCCTCGCGGCTCTTGCCGAAGACAAACGGCTCGTAGGCATAGCGGAAGGCCTGGGTCAGCATGGCCATAATCATGGCAATCTTGCTGGCCGCCCCGTAGATGCCCAGCTGCACGATGCCCTCCTCCTTGTCCGGGTAGACGAAGGGGAAGATAATCTTGTCCGCCACCTGGTTCAGTATGCCCGCCAGCCCCAGCACCAGCAGGGGCAGGCAGTAGCGCATCATGCGGCGCAGCAGTTCCCTGTCCAGCACGTAGCGGAATCCCCTCAGCTCGGGCACCATGCACAGCATGATGGTGGAGGTGCAGAGCAGGTTGAACAGGAAGGCCTTGCCCACGTCCGTGCCCCCCATGCCCACGTAGTAGACTAAGTTGAGCGCAATGTTCAGGCCGATGAACAGCAGCTTCAGCGCGGCAAAGCGCACGGCGCGGCGGCGGTAGCGCAGGTAGGCGAAGGGGATGCTCTGCACGGCGTCCATGGCCACCACCACCATCATCATGCCCACATACCACGGGTGCTCGCCGTAGCCCAGCCACCCGGCAATGGGCTGCAACAACAGCAGCCCCAGCACGACAAACGCCAGCGACCCCGCCCCCACGCCGAGCAGCGCGGTGGAGTACACCCGCTGCGGGTCGTCCTTCCCGTTGTTGGCAAAGCGGAAGAAGCCCGTCTCCATGCCGCAGGTCAGCACCACCAGTGCCAGTGCCACCCAGGCGTAAATGTTGGTCACCACGCCATATCCGCCCTCTTGCACGGGCATGGCCAGCGTGTACACCGGCACCAGCAGGTAGTTGAGGAACCGCCCTACGATGCTGCTCAAGCCGTAGATGGCGGTGTCTTTAGCAAGGGATTTTAAGTTAGCCATGTCATGAGTATTTATAAGTAACTTGATTCTTCTCTCTCCGATGACGAGGATATCGTTTTATATTTCTGGTTTTGGCTGTTGGGCTTGTCAGGAATAGTCATTTGCAGTCTTGTTCCGATAAACGGCACAATGTATTTTTTGCGCACCCATCGCCTGTCGTTCACTCCAAGCATGGCAGCTATTTCAGCTATGCTCTTGGGAGATTTACAGAACTCAAATACCTTATCTTGGGGTGAGGTGAAGTTTGACTTGGGGTGCATATCCTTATGACTTGGGGTGGAACCGCCATCACTTGGGGTGTGACTTGGAGTGTCTGCATTCCTGAACCGTATTGTGAGATTAACAAATGGAGCGACCACTCTTATTTCGGGAGCAGGAAGTCCCTGTTCCCTACAGCTTTTCATAATAAGCCCTATCCCGCGTCCCCATGCTTCCATTGTACCGCGACGATAAAAAACATTTGCAATGGTGGGATTAGCCGGAAGAGACCCTATTTGGTCATCCACAAAGTCTTGCCATGTCGTGCCGGGCGGGAATGCCCCAGGATTTTGAAATACAATGCGGTCATCATAGATTGCCAAGCTCGGGGTTGTATTCTCGGCATTCCAAGAACGGTGGCAAAGCATATTGATTGTCGCTTCCTTTATCGCTTCATACGGAACTGTCAACGTATCTTGTCTGAATTTGCTATCCATCCTGCCGGATAAATTCAGATGCTTCAAGCAAAAGTCCATTACGGCATCATATTGTTCAAACAGGTTTCCTTCACAAACCGTTTGGTCCCGGAACTCTCTTTTGTCAATCCCTTCAAAACGTGCCAGACGGATTTTGCACTGAGTGTGCAACAAAGTAGGTTCTTTGCCGAACAGCACATTCGCTGCATTCAATATCATGCCATCCCTTCTTGCCACTCCAAGTTTTAGCATAATCTTTGCAGGGTCTTGCAGAGTCATTGCCGAAGCATGAATCCTTCTTGAACCTATGCCGTCATGCAGGGTCTGATACAACAACTCCGTATCAATGTCGTCAACCGTTATTTCCGGATTAGGAGTATTCTCCCAACTGAACCGTTGAGGGTTACAGAGTTTCAAACGTTCTTCATACATCTGTCTCGGCATCAATGCCGTTGTGCTCTCTACCTTGTAGAATGCTCTGCCATCAAATGAATAGGGCCCGTTTCTGAAATTATTGGAGTCAAAATAGATGGCAATAACATAGTAATCCGGTTTCTCTGGTAGTTCTATATACTTAACTTCGACATCTATTGCAGGTTCAATCTTTCGGAGAGCATTGGCTACTTCCTGTCTCGTATTGTCTGTCACATTTTGCCCTATAATTTTTAAAGAAGGAGCTATGCCAAACATCAGCCACCCGCCATCTGAATTAAGGAATGCGCAAGCGGCTTCCATGCCCTTATGAAGTTCGCCTGTCGTTCTCTTCAGTTCCAAAGTGCGCGTTTCGTCTTTGGCTATCAACTTTTTTATATCGTCAATCGTTAGCATAATTAAATAAAGCAGGTCACTCTAAAACAGGTTAGTATCCCTTTATTAATCACTCATCACTAACCCCTAATCCCCAAACAGCCCTCCCTGCACATTGTACCTGCTGCGCCCCAGATGCTTGTAGGCCAGGTCTGTCACCTCGCGCCCTCGGGGCGTGCGTTTCAGGAAACCCTCTTTGATGAGGAACGGCTCATACACCTCCTCCAGGGTGCCGGGGTCTTCGCCCAGGGCCGTGGCGATGGTGGTGAGGCCCACGGGCCCGCCCTTGAACTTGTCGATGATGGTGGTGAGCAGCTTGTTGTCTATCTGGTCCAGCCCGTAGCGGTCAATGTTCAGCGCCTCGAGGGCAAACCGGGCAATGTCCGTGTCGATGCTTCCCGAGCCTTTCACCTGGGCAAAGTCGCGCACGCGGCGCAGCAGGGCGTTGGCAATGCGCGGCGTGCCCCGGCTGCGCGAGGCTATCTCGGTGGCCGCGTGGGTGGAGCAGGGCACGTTCAGTATGCCGGCCGAGCGGCGCACAATGCTGCTCAGCACGTCGTTGTCGTAATACTCCAGGTGCAGGTTGATGCCGAATCGTGCCCTCAGCGGAGCCGTCAGCAGTCCGCTGCGCGTCGTCGCCCCCACCAGCGTGAAGGGGTTCAGGTCTATCTGGATGCTGCGCGCCGACGGACCCTTGTCTATCATGATGTCGATGCGGTAGTCCTCCATGGCCGAGTAGAGGTACTCCTCCACCACGGGGCTGAGGCGGTGAATCTCGTCGATGAACAGCACGTCGTTCGGCTCCAGGCTGGTCAGTATGCCCGCCAGGTCGCCCGGCTTGTCCAGCACAGGGCCTGAGGTGATTTTGAAGCCCACCCCCAGCTCGTTGGCAATGATGTTGCTCAGCGTGGTCTTGCCCAGGCCGGGAGGGCCGTGCAGCAGCACGTGGTCCAGCGCCTCGCCGCGCAGGCGTGCCGCCTTGACGAAGATGCGCAGGTTGTCCACCACCTTGTCCTGTCCGCTGAAGTCCTCAAAGCGCAGGGGGCGGAGCGCGTTCTCAAAGTCCCGCTCGCGCGACGTCAGTTGTTGGTTGCGTATGTCGAAGTCTTCTTGTTCCATGATTCTCTTTTCTGAGGGAACAAAGATAGTACATTCTCCGCGAAGTCGGTTCAAGAAGGCGTGGCAAAATATGATTCAGTACGGATTCCCTCTTCAGGGAAGGTTTTCGTCTATTGCGTTATCACTGTCCCACTTTCATTATAGATAGTGCTATTCGTTATCTTGGCCGTGGAAATGACATCATAGCCTGCAGGTCTAGTCATAGAGCCTCCAACCCCGATATATGAAGCATAGGAACCACCTTTTGTCACATAAATCCTCGAGCCGGAAATGGTTATTTCAAAATCCGTTTGAACTGGTGTGCTGCTCTTCATTCCTCCACCGATGGCAGCAGCCACATAACCTGTGTTTTTACCACTTCCTATAGCTGTTACGACTGCATTGTTGATTTTTATGCTTCCCACCGTTTTATCTCCGCAAGCACCTATCGCGGCAGCATATCCGCCGGTAATTGTAGGAGGGTTAGATTTTGCTTTCACGGTTATATTTTCAATCGTGATGTTGCCACAAGAATGACATTCAAAGTCATCAGAAGTATACCCCCCAATACCAGAACTGGCGTTTCCGCCTGTTACCTCTAAAATGTCATCTACGCTGGTACCTGTGATGGTCACGCTACTACCTTCTGCCACATAAATACCTGCTCCAAAGTTATTCTCATTCACGGAGATTTTATTGGTACCTAATATGTAGATGGTCGGATTGCCATTTTGGATATTGATGGCATGATTATCATTGGTTATATTCATGCTCGCGCCCTCCAGCACCACGGTGATGCCTGTGCCATTGATGGTGATGCCCTGCGAGTAGCTGCCCCGCATCACGTATTTGCCTGCCGCACTGATAGTCTGACCGCCAGTCACCAGATTGATGGCCTCCAGCACGCGCGAGGCGGTGAGCTTGCTGCCGTTGGCACGGAGGAGGGTTACGTCGAGCCACGCCTTGCCTGCCTTCTGGGCGGTGACGGTGATGGTCTGCTTCTCCAGGTCGGCCACCACGCTCCAGCCCTCCGCATCGTCGGCGCGAGTGTCGATAGAGGTATTCCCGCCGTCGGTGGTGATTTCCGCCTTGATGGCAATGTAGTCCTCGGGGGTGTCAAAGGTCAGCTTGAACTCTTTGGATTCGCCAACGGTAACTTCCAACATGCCTGTGTCTTCCCCAATGGTGAGGGCTTGGTAGGCGGGGACATTAAAGGAATCGCCGCCTTTTAAGAAAAACGTCCAATAAGAGCCGTTGTTTTCGGGAGCTTGGGAGAACCAGGAGTCGCCCTTCTCACCCTGTATGCCTTGTTCGCCTTGTTCACCCTGCGGGCCTTGAGGACCAGTGTCTCCTGTTTCGCCTTGGGGGCCTTGCTCGCCGGTATCTCCCTTGTCTCCTTCGTCACCTTTGTTTCCCTTGTCTCCTTTATCTCCGGTGATGCGGTACCACGTCTGTCCGTCGTCCACACTGAGGTACCAGGCATTGTTGTCGGGGCGGGTTTGCTTCGTGCCGTCGTTGTCGTAATAAGTGCCGTTATCTATGCTGCTGCCCAGACTGATTTGGGGAGTGGGGGCGTCTTTGCCATCTTCGCCGTCGGCTCCCGGCTGTCCGTCCTGTCCGGGGGTGCCATCTTGCCCGTCTTCGCCATCGGCACCATCTTGTCCGTCTTTGCCGTCTTCACCGTTGGCACGGATGGGCTTGTTATCTTTGTCAAGCATCAGCTGGCCGTCCAGCGTCCAGTACCAATTGCCGTCGCTTCCCTGTGTCAGGCCAATCTGCGGAGTGTAGCCGTCGGCGCCGTCCTGTCCGGCAACGCCTTGTTTGCCGGTATCCCCCTTGTCACCTTTGTCACCTTGTTCACCTTTGTCCCCTTTATCTCCTTTCTCTCCGTGATAAATGGTGATGGGGTCACTGTGCAGGAAGCTGATGGTGTAGCCCACCTCCTTGCCGCCCTCCACCAGAGGGGAAACAGAAGTGATACAGTCGGTAGTATTGAGCAGTTGCTGTATGGCAGCGATGTTGTGGTTGGTTTCCTCCTGCCATTGCTCCAAGGCGGCGAGGCGTTGTTCGTGGTTGTTCACTGCGTCCCACAGGGCGTTGTCGTCGTAGTCGTCTTGGCAGGCGTTGAGCAGGGAGAGGATGGAAAAGCAGCAGGCAGCCAGGAACGAATAGTTAAACTTAGTTAAACGGTGGGGGGGGTAAAACGGTATACTCCAATGGGTTGTTTCATAATGCTTGGGGTTTTATAAGTTTCAGTATTAAGGGTTATTTTGTGTTGTCGGCCTGGGCGCGGGACTCGCGGCGGGTGTCCCAGAGGTCGGCAATGTGTATGCGGCCTGCCGCTTCATTTACTGAGTAGATAAGCTTCACCAATTTGTGCACGACCAAGGAGCGGTATGTCTGCTTGCGGCCTTGCAGCAAGGGTTCTACTACTCCCATATATGGATTTCCGGCCAATGCTTGTACATAGCTTTCTATCCTTTCGTTCATTTTGGCGGCTGCCTTGCGCCCAAATTCTTTTTCGCCATACGTCAGGAAATCGATGCGCTTCCGGTTGGCTTTCTTGCTCCACACTACTTCAGCCATGGCAGTGCTTCTCTTATTTCCCGGTTGGCCTCTTCGGCAGTCAGGTATCTGCCTGCGGCAAAGTCGGCTTCGCTTTCGTCTATCCAGGCGTTTATCTCTTCCATGGTGTAGGGCGTGAGGTGTTCTTCCTCCTCTTCCACTTCTTCATACAACTTGCTTGCCAGCCACCGCTTGTCGTCCGCGCTGAGCGGCCGGAGCATGTGCAAGATTCCTTCTAACGATACAGTTGCGTTCATAATCTGTTCCTCCTTGATGTTACGGGTATCCGCTGCAAAGATAGGCCTTTGGCGCGGAAAGTCAAAGGCCGGGAGCGGATTATTAGGCACAGGTTTCTTTACAACTCCGGCACAGACCCCAGTCGTACCCGACTCGTACCCCATTCGGTACTCCTTCGGTCGGGCTTCGGCTCTATGGACCGAAAAAAGAACGGACAAACTGCGGCGCGGTTACCTCTGCAGGGCGGCGAGCAGGCGGTCGGCGGCGCGGGCGGCATCGCCCTTCTCCTCGGCCAGCAGGCTGACGAACTTGCTGCCGATAATGCACCCGGCGGCATGGGCGGCGGCTGCCTCGAAGGTCTGGCGGTTGGAGATGCCGAAGCCTATCATGCGCGGGTTGCGGAGGTGCATGGCCTCGATGCGGCGGAAGTAGGCCTGCTTCTGCTCGTTGAAGTCGCGTTGCGCCCCGGTGATGGCGGCCGAGGACACCATGTAGATGAAGCCGTCCGTGTGCTCGTCAATCTGGCGGATGCGCTCCTCGCTGGTTTCGGGGGTGATGAGCATGATGAGGTGCACGCCGTATTTTTGTGCCACGGGGCGGTACTCCTCCATGTAGTCCTTGAAGGGCAGGTCGGGGATGATGGCGCCGTCGATGCCGCACTCCCGGCACGAGCGGCAGAAGGCCTCAAAGCCGTATTGCATGATGGGGTTGAGGTAGCCCATCAGCAGCAGGGGGATGTGCACGTCGCGGCGGATGTCCCGCAGCTGGGCGAAGAGGCGGCGCAGGGTCATGCCTCTGCGCAGGGCGCGGGTGGCGGCGTCCTGAATGACGGGGCCGTCGGCCATGGGGTCGCTGAAGGGGATGCCTATCTCCAGCATGTCCACGCCCTTCTGCTGCAGGGTGCGGATGACATCGGCAGTGCCGTCGGCCGTGGGGTCGCCGGCGCAGAAGTAGATGGAAAGGATGTTTTCTCGTTTCGTTTCAAACAGTTGGTTTATTCTATTCATGATGCTATGGTTTTAAAGATTAATGTGCATATTAGGAGCCCCTCCCTAACCCTCCCCCGTAGGGAGGGGACGCGGACTCATTGAGTGGATAGTAGGAACTCCCTCCCCACGGGGGAGGGTTGGGGAGGGGCTTTGATAGTGCTGATAAATCCGGCCAGCGCCCCGATGTCCTTCACGCCCGGGCGCGTCTCGAAGCCGCTGTTCAAGTCGATGCCTGCCCAGCGGGGATGGCTGAAGGCGCGGAGGGCATCCAGGCTGTCGGGGCGCAGGCCGCCGCTCAGCAGGAAGGGCACGGTGCCGTGGTAGTGGCTGAGTAGCGTCCAGTCGAAGGCGCGGCCCGAGCCGCCATAGCGGGGCGTGGGGGTGTCGAACAGGAAGTACCGGCACGCATCGACATAGCCTTCGGTGGCCGTGAGGTCTTCCGGCCGGTGCAGGGCAAAGGCTTTGATGACCGTCAGCCCCTCTTGGCGCAGGGCCCGGCACAGGGCGGGCGGCTCCGTGCCATGCAGCTGCACGCCGTGCAGGTCCAGTTCGGCAACCCGGTGCAGGATGTACTCCTGCGTGGCGTTGACAAACACGCCGATGCGCTGTGCCGTCTGTGGCAGGTAGGCCGGGGCGCGGGGCACGAACCGTGGGGAGCCGGCGTAGCAGATGAAGCCCAGCAGGTCGGCACCGCACTGTTCTACTTGGCGGATGTTTTCGGCTTCCGTCAGGCCGCATACTTTCACTATCATGGCTGCAGGGATTGGATGAAGCGGGACAAGGCCTGCCCGGGGTCAGGCTCTTTCATGAAGTTCTCGCCGATGAGGAAGCCACGGAAGCCGGCCTCGCGCAGGCGGCGCACGGTGTCGGGCTGCGAAATGCCGCTCTCGGAGACCAGCAGCCTGTCCTTCGGCAGCAGCTCCGCCAGGCGGAAGGAGCAGGCCACGTCGGTGTGGAAGGTGCCGAGGCAGCGGTTGTTCACGCCCAGCAGGTCGATGTCGTCATTCAGGTGGTCCAGCTCCGCCTCGTGGTGGATTTCGAGCAGGGTTTCCAGTCCTAAGTCGTGCGCCAGGCGCGCCAGGTCTTTGCACTCCTGCGGGGAGAGGACGGCAGCTATCAGCAGCACGGCGTCGGCGTCCGCCAGCTTGGCCTGGTAGAGCTGGTAGGGGTGGACGACGAAGTCCTTCCGCAGGATGGGCAGGCCTGTGGTGGGGCGCGCCGCCATGAGGTCCGCCAGCCGCCCGCCAAAGAACTCCCCGTCGGTCAGGATGGAGAGGGCGGCGGCTCCGGCCCGCTCGTAGGCGGCGGGGATGCGGGAGGCTTCCGCGTCTTCCTTTATCCAGCCCTTGGAGGGCGAGCGGCGTTTGAACTCGGCAATGATGCCTGTGGATGACTTGGCCAGGCTTTGCTTCAGGCTTCGCCTTGGCGAGGGGTCGCCTATTCTGTACTGTAAGGCGGCCAGGGGGATGGCCTCCATCTGGCGGCGCACTTCTTGCCGCTTGTGGGAGACGATGGTTTGGAGAATGTCGGTGGTTGGCATGATGTTCAGTAGTTAGTAGTTAGTAGATAGTAGACAGTAGGCGGTAGTTAGTAGGCGGTAGTTAGTAGCATATAAGGGTGGAGTCTTCCCCATACATTCTTTCTACTGACTACTAACTACTGTCTACTACCTACTGAATTCATTGGTTCAACTCTATAAACTTCTTCAGCGTAGCCAGCGCCTTGCCGCTTTCCAGGGATTCGCGGGCGATGGCCACACACTCTTCAATGTCGCGCATGGGCTCGATGGCCTGGATGGCGAAGGAGGCGTTGATGAGCACGCAGTCCGTCTGGGCGCGGGTGGCGCGGCCTTCCAGCACGCGGTCGAAGAGGCGGGCGGCCTCTTGCGGGGTGCTTCCGCCATACAGCTCTTCGCGGCGCGCCATGGAGAAGCCCAGTTCGGCGGGACGGTAGATGGTTTCGTAGCGGTTGGTCATCACCTTGAACTCGTCCGTCAGCGAGATTTCATCATAGCCGTCCAGGTTGTTCACCACGGCGAAGCCTATGCCCAGCCGTTGCAGGGTGTTGGTGTAGAGGCGCATTTGCGCCAGGTCGGCCACCCCGAGCAGCTGGTAGGCGGGCAGGCAGGGATTGATGAGGGGGCCCAGCAGGTTGAACAGGGTGCGCACCTCCAGCTCGCGGCGCACGGCGGCCACCAGCTTCATGGCGGGGTTGAACAGCGGGGCGTGCAGGTAGGCCATGCCACACTGGGCCATAGAGCGGGCCAGGCGTGCAGGGTCGGCGGTGAAGCGTACGCCGTGCTGCTCCATCACGTTGCTGGCGCCGCTCACCGAGGTGGCGCCGTAGTTGCCGTGCTTGGCCACGCGGTAGCCTGCACCGGCCACCACGAAGCAGGCGCAGGTGGAGATGTTGAACGTGTTCTTGCCATCGCCGCCCGTGCCCACAATGTCTATGGGGCGGTAGGGGGAGAAGTCGACGGGGATGCGCGTTTCCAGCAGGGCTTCGCGGAAGCCAATGAGCTCGTCCACCTTGACTCCGCGCATCTGGAAGGCGGCGAGCAGGGCGGCTACTTGCGAGGGGTTGTACTGTCCGCAGGTGATGCCTTGCATGAGCAGACGGGCTTCCCCGCGTGTCAATTCCTCGTGGTTGAATAGTCGTTTCAGTATCTGTTTCATAAAAGTAGTTGGAATGTAGTAGTTAGAATATAGTAGTTGGTAGTCGGTAGTTAGTAGTTAGTAGTTAGTAGTTAGTAGTCAGTAGTCAGAATTGGGAGTGCATGCGCAGGCTACTGACTACTATCTACTAACTACCAGCTACTGAATACCGCCCCCCCGACAGGAAGTTCTGCAGGATGCGCTTGCCTTGCGGCGTGAGCACCGATTCGGGGTGGAACTGTATGCCGCGCACGTCCAGCGTGCGGTGGCGCAGCGCCATGATGTGCCCCTCGGAACTGAGGGCGGTGACCTCCAGCGTATCGGGCAGTCCGTCGGGGCTCACTACCCACGAGTGGTAGCGCCCGGCGGGGAACTCCGTGGGCAGTCCGTCGAACAGGTAGTCGGGGCGGATGACGTGCACAGGGGTCTGCACGCCGTGATACACTTCGGCCAGGTTGGTCAGCTTGGCACCGAAGGCCTCGCCGATGGCTTGTTCGCCCAGGCAGACGCCTAATATGGGTTTCTGCCCGGCGTAGGTGCGGATGACGTCCATCAGCAATCCGGCCTCACTGGGGATGCCCGGTCCGGGCGACAGGACAATCTTGTCGTAGGCAGCCACCTGGGGCAGGCGGAAGCGGTCGTTGCGCACTACGGTGACATCTGTGCCCAGTTCCCTGAGCAGGTGGGCCAGGTTGTAGGTGAATGAGTCGTAATTGTCTATAATGAGAGTTTTCATATTAGTGCTTAGTGGTTAGTGATTAATGAGGGGGTGTTTAGTGATTAGTGTTTAGTGATTAGTGATAAGTGATAAGTGATTTGGTCAGTCTGTATTAATCACTAATCACTAACCACTAATCACTCACTCCATTTCTTCCGCCAGGACGATGGCCTTCTTCAAGGCGCCCAGCTTGTTGTTCACTTCTTGCAGTTCGGCTTCTTCGTTGCTCTTGGCTACGATGCCTCCGCCTGCTTGGAACCACAGCTCGTTGTTGCGGCTGACGAAGGTGCGGATGGTGATGGCCTGGTTGAGCGTGCCGTCCAGCCCGATGAAGCCTATGCAGCCGCCGTAGGCGCCACGGTTGTGGGGCTCCAGCCGACTGATGAGCTGCATGGCCCTCACCTTGGGTGCGCCGCTCAGGGTGCCGGCGGGAAAGGTGTCGATAAAGGTGCGAATGGGGTCGGCCCCTTTGTCGAGTGTACCGCTGACGCGGCTCACCAGGTGGATGACGTGGCTGTAGTATTGCGGCTCTTTGTAGAACTCCACGTGCACGTCGTGGCAGTTGCGGCTCAGGTCGTTGCGTGCCAGGTCTACCAGCATCACGTGCTCGGCGTTCTCCTTGGGGTCGGCCAGCAGGGCGGCGGTGAGGCGGGCATCCTCCTGTCGGTCGCCGCTGCGGCGGGTGGTACCGGCAATGGGGTCGATGGTGGCGCGTCGGTCTTCTATCTTGCAGTGGGTCTCGGGCGAGGAGCCGAAGATGCGGAACCCCCCGAAGTCGAAGTAGAACAGGTAGGGCGAGGGGTTGATGCTGCGCAGGGCGCGATAGAGCTTGAAGTCGTCGCCCTCATACCGTTGCACGAAGCGGCGCGACAGCACGATTTGGAACACATCGCCCCGCAGGCAGTGGGCAATGCCTTGGCGAATGTTGGCCTTGTGCTCGTCGTCGGTCAGCGTGCTGGTGGTGGGGCCTACGGCGCGGAAGTCGTAGGTGGTGTAGTTGCGGTTGCGGATGGCCGTCTCCACTTCGCCGATGCGTGATGGCTCGCCCGGCGCCTGCATTTCCACGAGCACCATCTCGCTCTTGAAGTCGTTGAACACTACGAGGTATTTGTAGAGAATGTAGAGCAGGTCGGGCGCGTCGTTTTTGGGGTCGTGGCTGTCTTTGACGGGGATGTGCTCAAAGTAGCGCACGGCGTTGAACGTGGTGTAGCCGTACAGCCCGCAGTAGCGGCAGTACTCGCCACTGACGCGGAAGCGCGAGAGGAAGTCGCGGAAGGCATCTTCCACGCGGTACGTGTCGTCCACCGGTCGCTCCTCGCGCGAGTCGTCGGGCAGGGTGAAAACGGCCTTACCGTGACTGATGGCAATGCCGGCAATGGGGTTCAGCCCGATGAATGAGCGGTTGTTTTCCACCCCGTGGTAGTCCGAGCTCTCCAGCAGGATGCTTTGCGGGAAGAGGTCGCGCACCTTGAGGTAAGTGCTCACCGGCGTGTGCAGGTCGCCCAAAAGCTGCTTATGGGCGGTGGTGTAGGTGAAGGTGTTCATAATGCGTAGGGTCTTTGTGAGTTCTTTTTTATCTATATAACAGGTGTTCTAAAGGGTCATGCATGGGGTGCCTTAAAGGGTCATGCATGGGGTACCTAAAGGGGTCATGCATGGGGTGTTTTAAGGGGTCACCGTGGGGCGTTGGCCAGGTAGGTGGCGATGTCCTTGTCGCCCCGGCCGGAGACGGTGAGCACCACGATGTCTTGGGGGCGGAAGCGCATCTTCTCCAGCGCGCCGAGGGCGTGTGCCGACTCCAGGGCGGGGATGATACCCTCCAGGCGGGTCAGCTCGTAGGCGGCGCGGATGGCTTCATCGTCGTTGATGGCCAGCACGGTGGCGCGCTTCTTTGCGGCCAGGTTGGCGTGCATGGGGCCTATGCCCGGGTAGTCCAGCCCGGCGGAGATGGAGTAAGGATCCAGTATCTGCCCGTCCTCGTCCTGCATCACCAGTGTCTTGGCGCCGTGTATGATGCCCAGCCGCCCCAGCTGTATGGTGGCTGCCGAGAGTCCGCTGTGTATGCCCTTGCCCCCGGCTTCGGCCAGCACGATGTGCACGCGCTCGTCGTCCAGGTAGTGGTAGATGGTGCCTGCCGCGTTGCTGCCGCCGCCCACGCAGGCCATTAGGTAGTCGGGGTAGTCGCGTCCCTCGTGCTGCAGCAGTTGCTGCCTGATTTCCTTGCTGATGACCGATTGCAGGCGCGCCACCATGTCGGGGTAGGGGTGCGGGCCCACGGTGGAGCCTATGACATAGTACGTGTCCTCCGGATGGCAGCACCAGTCGCGTATGGCCTCGTTGGTGGCGTCCTTCAGCGTCATGTTGCCCGAGGTGACGGGGCGCACTTCGGCGCCCAGCATCTTCATGCGCTCCACGTTGACGTGTTGCCGCTCCACGTCGGTCTTGCCCATGTAGACGATGCACTCCATGCCCATCAGCGCGCACACGGTGGCCGTGGCCACGCCATGCTGTCCGGCGCCCGTCTCGGCGATGATACGCCGCTTGCCCATGCGCCGGGCCAGCAGCACCTGTCCGATGGCGTTGTTTATCTTGTGTGCGCCGGTGTGGTTCAGGTCCTCGCGCTTCAGGTAGATGCGGCAGCCGTACTTCGCGGACAGCCTTCGGGCGAGGTAGAGGGGCGAGGGGCGTCCCACGTAGTCGCGCAGCAGGGCGTTGAATTCTTGCTGGAAGTCTGCGTTGTCCAGCACTTGCAGGTAGGCCTGCCGCAACTCCTCCACGCAGCGGTGCAGGATTTCGGGGATGTAGGCTCCGCCAAACTCTCCGTAATAGCCTTCGTTGTTTACTCGATAAGTTTCCATAATGATTGAGATGTGTATTGCATTGGTTAAGTTCCGGGGGGGGTGTGGATAAAACAAAAAGGGCTGTCGTAAAGTACGACAGCCCTTTTGCTATATTTCTCTTGGTTTATGTATCCGGTAGATATGCGCGCAGCTGGTTTCCCTTACGAACTATGGAGTTGTAAGAGGCGCCACCAGAAGCGGATATTTACCATTGCATGTGTCATAATCTTGGCTTTATTTCTTTCTTTTCGCTGCAAAGATAGGCAGAAAAGTGATAAATGCAAACTTAAAAACGTTTTTTAATACTTAAATGCTTTATAAGAGTGGGGCATCAGCGTCACGCGGAAACTGTGTTTCTCGTCCTGTGCACCGCGTCTGAAACCCGTAGGCTTCATCGGTTGGGGTTGCAGGATGTCATTGCTTTCCAGTGAAGAGAGTTTGCTTACCTTCTTGTCCATGACGATGTTGATGTCCACGGGCTCATCGTTGAAGTTCTCAACGACCAACGTCTGGTTGTCATAGAGGAAGAGGGCCACTTTCGACGGGCCTTCGATGTAGGCATCCAGGTCTTTGCTCATGATGCGGCGTATCTCGTTCAGCGCGCCTGCGGGGTAGTCGTACAGGTTGCCCATATCGTCGGGCACGGTCAGCACGTACAGGTTGCTCGAGGCATAGGGGGCACGCAGCACGATGGGGTAGCCCGACACGCCGCCCGTGAGCGGGCGTCCGGCGCTCACTACTTCCCACGAGTCGTTGGTGTAGTACAGCACCTGGGGAATCAGCAGGTCACGTCCACTCTTGCCGTGCCGGCCAAAGTCGTTGACCAGTGCCTTGAGGTCAGTGCAACGCAGTTCGGCTATCTCGGCAATCTTGTCGGGGATGGCCTTCAGCAGTCCGCTGGTAATGAACACTTCCCGTCCGCTCAGCAACTGCTTCTTGATGTTGTCCATGATGGCGGGGTCGCCGGCCGTCTGGGCCGTGAGCAGCACCATCTGCTGGTCGTCGGGGAAGGCGGGGCGCATGTCCATGGGCAGACCTATCATGCCCAGGTAGTTCTGCAAGAAGTCATCGCCCGGGGCGTGGAAGGGCTTGTACGACTTGATGCCGACGGGGTTGCCCAGTTGCCCGACCAGGCGGTCGGTTTGCTTCAGGGTGACGCCGGCTATGCGCGCCATGGTGGTGGGCTGAATCCGGCTGCCGTCCGGCAGGGTGATGGGCGCCATCATTTCATCGAAGTTGAAGCTGGTGCCTTGCCCTTGCCAAGGAGCGCGTTGCGAGGGCGATAGCTTCACGCCGATGAGCTGGTGATAGGCAAAGAGCATGATTTCGGGCGCCTTGGCCAGCATGGTCAGGTGCAACTGCTCGGCATAGCGGTCCATGCTCATGTTCAGTCCGCCGGCATCCACCCAGCCGCCTCCGTTGTAGCCTGGGCGCAGGTTTTCGAAGTAGCGAATGATGTTGTAACTGAGGTAATTCTGCAGGTGCTGTGCTCCGGCGGGGTCGCGCGTCTCGGTGCCCGTCCAGATGCCGTCGAAGAGTTGCGGCCCCTCCTCCAGATTGAAGCCAAGGCCTTGGAAGTGGTCGTACCAGTTGGGGTATTTGATGATGACTTTCACGTCGGGGTTCACCTTCTTGGCGGGCTTCAGCACCAGGTCGCGTCCGGCTTCGGTCATCAGCTTCAGGCGATACTCCGTCCAGCTCAGGTCGCCTTTGGCACGTATCTCGTCTTCCGACTTGCAGCTGGTGAAGAAGAAGTCGTCCAGCAAGAATTCGTCGAAGTGCTTGGCGGTATGTTCGGCTATCTCTTGTACCTTCTTGCGGTGTTGCGGGTTGGAGTAGCAGAAGGTCTCAAAACTGTTCGATTCGTCTATGGTGTAGGTGATGCCGCCTGCAGTCTCAATGCCCCGGTCGTGGAAGTATTTCTTGGCCTGCTCCAGCGTGGCATCGTCCACGATGAGGAGGTCGCGGTGGGTTTCCAGGTAGATTTTGTCCACATCCAATTGCCGGGAGATGACGTTCCATGTGGAGTCCAGCCACTGCAGGTCTTTCATCTTGTCCACTTCGTATGCGCGGGCGTACACTGATACTTTGAAACTTTTGTATTTGCCGGCCTGCATGGACATGGTTCCTGCAAGGCAGAGGAGGCAGATGGCAAACAGGCTTTTTGTTATTGTTCCTTTAATCATGGTAATGTGTTTTTAGGTAGGGTAGAAGGTCAGGTAAAGCCCCTTCTACGGGTGTTGAAAGGATAGTTTGTTGGCGTTTCAACGCCATCAGGATGGCGTAGTATTGCCACGGCGATAGCCATACGTTGCCACCGGAATGGCAACGTATGGCTGTTGTTGAAGAGTCAGGTCGCTTTTACCGGCTCAAGGTGATTTCCGCTTTCAGCGGCAGGTTGTCCGACGAGCAGCCTGCGTAGACCACGGCCGGGCCGGCTTCCAGTGCCCATCCGCCTTGTGCCTCGTCCCAGTGGCGCAGTTTGTCCATGGGGATAGACAGCGTGACGGTCTGGCTCTCACCCTTCTTCAGGGCGATGCGCTTGAAACCTTTCAGTTCGATGGCCGGGCGCTCGATGGCCGATTGCGGGCGGGCGATGTACACCTGCGCCACTTCTTCGGCATCCATGTCGCCCGTGTTGCTCAGCGTGAAGCTCACCTCAACGGCATCCTTGCCGGGCTTGGCCTGCAGGTCGCTGTACTGGAACTGGGTGTACGACAAGCCGTAGCCGAAGGGATAGAGCGGCTTCACTTGCTTGGTGGTGTACCAGCGGTAGCCCACGAATATGCCTTCCGCATAGTCGGCATCGGCCTTCATTTCTGCCTCAAACTTGTCCCTGTTCACCAGGTTCACAAACACGTCGCCCGACTTTGCCGGCTCTTCCTGCGGGTAAACGCCCAGGCTGTAGGCCGGAGAGTCTTCCAGCTTGGCGGGGAAAGTGAACGGCAATTTGCCCGACGGGGAAATCTTTCCGGTCAGTACGTCGGCCAGCGCGTGTCCGCCTTCCGAGCCATTGAACCAGGAGATAAGCAGGCTCTTGGTGCAGCTGTTCACCGTGCGGAGGTCTACCGGTGCGCCTACCACCATCACGGTCACCAAGTTCGGGTTGGCTTGCGCGATGGCCTTTATCAGCTCGTCTTGCCCGGCGGGCAGGTCGATGTCCTTGCGGTCAGAGCCCTCGGTTTCCACTTCGCGGTTGTCGCCTCCCACAAAGATAACCAGGTCGGCCTCCTTGGCCAGTGCCACGGCCTCCTTGGCCAGCTTCTTGTTGGTGGCTTCCACCTCTTTGGCCTGTGCGGCCGCATTCTTGGCATTGCGGCGCATCCGGCTGGGCACCATGTAGCCTTGGGCATGTTTCAGGGTGATGCCTGTGCCTTCCAGCGCCGTTTGCAGCCCTTGCAGCGGGGTGATTTCGTAGAGTGCTTTTACGCCGGCTCCCACACCGCCTTGCGACATGCGGCGCGTGGCATTGTCACCAATCACGGCAATGGTCTTTACCTTCTGTGCGTCGATGGGCAGCAGGCCTTCGTTCTTCAGCAGCACGATGCTGCGCGAAGCCACTTCATAGGCAATCTTCTGCTGGGGAGGCTGCGAGGTCATTTGCTTGTTGGCCACGTCGGCCGGCACGGGGTCTACGGCAAAGCGCACGCGCAGCAGGTTGCGCACCTTCTGGTCGATGACCGTCATGGGCACCACGCCGGCGTTAACCGAGTCAATCAGCGCCTGGCCGAAGTAGCGGTCGTTGGGCATTTCCACGTCCAGCCCGCCCAAGGCAGCCTTCACGGTGGAGTGCGTGCCTCCCCAGTCGGAGATGACGATGCCCCGGAAACCCCACTCGTCGCGCAGAATCTTGTTCAGCAGGCGGTCGTTTTCCGAGCACCAGTCGCCGGCCACCTTGTTGTAAGCGGCCATTACGCCATACGCGTTGGCCTCCTTCACGGCAGCCTCGAAGGGCGGCAGGTAGATTTCGCGCAAAGCGCGTTCAGACACCACGGCGTTGACAAAGCCGCGCATGTTCTCCTGGCTGTTCACGGCATAGTGCTTCAGGCACACGGCACGTCCGTTGTCCTGCGCGCCCAAGGTGTAGCCCACGGCCAGCGCGCCGCTCAGCAACGGGTCTTCGCTGAGGTACTCATACGTGCGTCCGCCTGTAGGGATGCGCTGGATGTTCATGGCAGGCCCCAGAATCATGTCCTTACCACGGAGGTAGGCTTCGGCGGCCATGCCTTTACCATATTGGTAGGCCATGTCTTCGCTCCAGGTGGCGGCCAGCGCCGAACCGGTGGGGAAGAAGGTGGCCGAGTCCGTGGCCCAGCCCAGGGGCATCCAGGAGTCCGGCTCCATCTCCTCGCGTATGCCGAACGGGCCGTCGGCATACTCAATGTCGGCTATGTTCAGCCGCTCGATACCTGCCGACGAGAACATGTGCTTGGCATGAAGCATGTTTACCTTTTCCTCCAGGCTCATGCCAGAGATGATTTCAGTAATCTCGTCTTCATGCGCCAACAGCGGGTTGGGCTTCTCTGTAGAAGCCGGTTGCTGGCAGGCTGTGAGTGTTATTCCCATGCCTGCCACCAACGTCAATGTTAAGATTGAGTGTTTCATGAATGTAACAATTGTTTTTTAGGTTGTAGAAATAATGACTTTAAACAGTTTTCACGCTGCTAATATAGTCATTATTCTTTTACCATTTGCTGTACGGCCAGCACTAAAAACATATAGTGCGATGAACCGCCGCCCAAAACATATTCTTTCTGCTGCCACAAGAACGGGAAGTGAAGCAGTTCCGGGAAGTCGGGACGTATCAACGCCGTGCCTGAAACTACGCCTCCGGGGATGTACGACCAGTCTGCGCGGTTCAACCCGTAGCCGATGGTGGCCGATGCTGCGCCCACGCCCGAGGCAAACGACTCTTGATTGCTGCCCGGGTGACATCCCAATACAAAGTTAAGCGCATTGAAGATAGGCTCTTTGTTGAAGATGTCGGGATAGGCCGACGCCAGGAAATAGTGGCGGAAGCCAAAGCCCTGGATGTCCCATCCTGCACCCCAGATGTGCGGGCGGTAGGGCACGCCGTAGGGTGTAGAAACCACTTCCTTGTCCAGTTGCTCCTTGTAAGCCAGCAACGCCTTGCGGAAGTCCTTCGAGAAAGCCTGCGCCTTCTTGTCCTTCATTTGGGCGAAGCGTTGCTCCACGCGGGCAGTATACCAGCCCATTTGTCCGATTTGCTTAACGATGAGGTCTTTGTTGTCCAGCAGAAAATCTTTGTACAGGTCTTCACCGGTAGCCAGGTAAAGTTCTACGGCAGCCTGTATTTTCGGTGAAGCCATGCGTGGATTGCCATTGCCGGTGCGCTCGAAAATCTCGCGTGCGATGTTCAGGCAATGGGTGCTCAATGTGTCGTTGAAGCCCTTCAGCACGCGCGAAGTGGCTGCAAGGTTGGCTGCGGTCGAGAGTTCACGGCGCGGGTTGTCTTCAGTAAAAATCCAGCGGTCGTCTTCATTGCCCGGCTTGCCGTCGGTCATGGCTGCGGCATCGCCCAGCAGCACGTATTGGCGCAGCCCTCCGCAGATGATGCCGCGATACAGGCGTCCCAATGCCAGGTAAGAGTTGACTACACTCAGCGCGCCGTTTTCCACCTGTTGCAGCAAGTCGTTCTTCCCGTCACCCTGGTGTATTTCAGTCACCCGGTTGATTTGGTCGATGGATGTCGCGTCTATTTCGGGATGGAAAGCCTCGTAAGCCAGCGAC
The DNA here is from genome assembly GCA_944320865.1 of uncultured Bacteroides sp. Classification (GTDB taxonomy): domain Bacteria; phylum Bacteroidota; class Bacteroidia; order Bacteroidales; family Bacteroidaceae; genus Bacteroides. The sequence continues at coordinate 27,984 of CALUJC010000018.1, forward strand.
AGGATGTAAGCTTCGCCTGCCTGCGACTCTACGCGCAAGTCAAAGTCGCCTGCGTCGTGCCATCCGCCTATGTTCACGCCCGGCACCATGTCGCCTTCGTTGAACTTGGAGAGTCCGGGCTTTTGGTCGTAGCCGTCAATATGGTTGTGGGCGGGAGCCATGCGCGCATCGTCCATGTGGCAGGCATCATGCCATACGCGGTATTTCTCGTTCACGCGCATGTGGCACATCTGCACGGGCAGGAAGTATTCCAGCACAGGTTGCCATACGCCCCGGTCGTATACATTGTCGTCTATGCGGAAGATGGGTGATTCGGAGTTGCCATACCTTACCTGATACAGTCCCGGTTCCTGCACGTCGCTGAAGTCTACCTTCAGGTAGTTGTAGCGCAAGAATTTTCCCCAGTTCTCAGGGGTTACCGTCTTTACCACTTGTTCCTTGTCCGAGCCGATGCGTACCACCTGTGCCGTGCCCTGACGGTTATCGCGGGTATCCATCTCGATGATGGACTCCTTGGGCTGGTTGGGGTGGTAGCCTATCTGCGAGGTCTGAATGACGGGCTGGTACATCCAGTCGGGCATCACGGTGGGGGTGATAATCCACTTCACGGCACCCTTGGTGACACCCGGCGCAATCTCGATGCGCAGCACAAACCAGCCGTTGTTGTGGTTCATGCGGCCGTCATACAGCTTCAAGTCGCCCGTCAGCGACTCGATGGTGACCTTGTTGTACGGGTCGTCGGGGCGCGAGGTGAACTTGCGGCCCACGGCATACGGCTCGCTGATGATGTCGTCCGCCACGATAGGGCTGTAGCCTTTGCCAATCAGGTTGTCCATGTCCGCCAGCGGTTGGCCCTCCGGGTGGTAGTTGCCTGTGTGCAGGTAGTTGGGGCTGGTGGTGGCCAACGGCGAGTTAGGCTGTTGCGGGAAGATGCCGCTCTGGTTGTCCATAATCCAAGGCTTGCCGAACAGTGCGCCGGGGAAGAACTCCATGTTGAAGCCCACTTTGCCCAGGAACTCCTGCGGCACGGGGCGGTCCAGGTCTACCGTAACCTCCACATGGTCTCCTTTTCCTTCCACTTTTACTGTATAATTGAAGTGGAAGTCCGGGTAAATCATCGGGTTGAACCCCGTCAAGTGGCGCGACGAGTCGGGGTAACACAGCGTGGCGGTGATGCTGTTGTCGCCCAGCTTGCGGTCCAGCTGCTTGGGCACGGGCTGCCACTGTCCCGGCGTGGCCTCGAAGCGGATGTCGCCGTTGGTGGCCACGCGGTTGCCGTTCATAATGATGCACACGCCTCCCTGGTGTCCTTCAGGATAAATGTCGTCGAAAGCCATGACATCCACTCCGTGGTTCTTGAAGTAGCCGGAGGACGTCAGTTTGAACTCTTGCGCCTGCGCCGGGCTGCAAAGGGCAGCTGCGGCAAAGGCCGATGCGATGAGAAAAAGTTTCTTTTTCATGATACAAAATTTTGGTTGTTGTTATTGTTTCTGGTGCACGAATGTAGCGATTCTTAGGCAAACCCATAGCGTCTGTTTGTATCCATTCATGCCACTATATGTGTCTTTCCCATCAGAAAAGGCTGAAAAAAAGGATGCCCTTTTCGGACATCCTAACAAACAAAACAAACACCCTCGCTTCGCTAAGCCGAGGTTACGCCTTGCGGCAATCTCTGCAGCAATTGGTTGTGGCTGCAAAGGTAATAATTGATTTCCAAATTTAGTCGTTAAAACTAAAAAAAGAAAGAAAAATGCAATAGAATCTTTCACTTTTGCTTATTCCGCCCTTCTGCCTTGCTTCCGCCTGCGGGCAGGGCTTTTGTATATATCTGCTACCTTCCTTCTTCGGTCCATACGGCCGAGCCCGGAGCGAAGAAGTACCGAATGAGGTACGACTCGGGTACGAAGGAAACAGGATGGGGGTAGATTTTTGGATTGTAATAGGCTGATACAAAGATTATTGCAATGCATATTTTAGTCTGAAAATGTCAGGAAAGAAGAAAACGGGGAATTTTTGTTGTGTGATATTTTCGCAAGAGCGCGCTTCGCGCGCATATTATTGCTCTCCCCCTTTGGCTTGCCGGCGCATGTACTCGGATGGGGTCATGCCAAATTCTTCCTTGAAGTGCTTGGTGAAGATTTTGGGCGAGTTGTATCCCAGCTTATAGGCAATCTCGGCCACTTGCAGCTGGCTTTCGGCCAGAAGCTGCTGGGCGCGCTTCATGCGGATGAGTCGGATGAACTCGAGGGTGGTTTTGCCCGTAATCTTGATGACCTTTTTGTAGAGGTATCCGCGTGAGATGTTGAGGCTGGTGGCCAGGTCTTCTACGGAGAAGTCGGCATTGTTGATGTTGTCTTCCACTATCTGGATGGCTTTTTCTACAAACTGCTGGTCGAGCGGGGTGATGGCAATGCGGCTGGGTTCTATTTTCAGTTGCCCGGCTTCCTGTTCGTGCTTCTTCAGGTTGTTTTCTATGAGTTTGCTGATGCGCAGTTTCAGTATCTCCATGTTGAAGGGTTTGGTGATGTAGTCGTCGGCACCGGTGTTGAGGCCTTCCAGCTGGTACTCTTCGCTGGCTTTGGCGGTGAGCAGTATGACGGGTATGTGCTGTGTGCGCGGGTCGGCCTTGATGGCTGAACACAGTTCCAACCCGTTCATGGCGGGCATCATGACGTCGCTGATGACGATGTCGGCGTTTTCCGTTTTCAGCATTTCGAGGGCTTCTTTTCCGTTGGATGCTTTCAGCACATTGTAATTGGTGGCCAGGCATGCGCTGAGGAAGTCGAGGAAGTCGCTGTTGTCGTCTGCCAGCAGGATGGTGTAGCTGCCCTTGCATTCTTCGTTGGCGAGGTCCGGCAGGGTTTCGTTTTCCTTGCCCGGGGCTTCTTGCGGCGCGGATGCTGAGGCGGCATGCATGGGCAGGGTGACGGTGAAGATGCTTCCTTTGGGCAGGTTGGTGGATACTTGTATGTTGCCATTGTGCATTTTGATGTATTCGGCCACGAGGTATAGCCCTATGCCGCTGCCTCCCAGGTGGTTTTCGCGCCGTTCGCCTTGGTAGAAGCATTGGAATATTTTTTCTTGCTGGCCGGGGTCGATGCCGCAGCCGGTGTCGCAGAACTGCATGACGACGTTGCCTGCCACAATGTTTATTTTGATTTCAATGTCGCCGCCGTCTTCGGTGAACTTGAAGGCATTGGACAGCAGGTTCATGGCTATTTTCCGTACTTTGTCGTAGTCGAACTCCATCAGTATGCTGGGCTGTTGGCTGGTGAGGCGGTAGCCGATGCCCCGTTTCTGGGCGATGCTCTCGAATGCCTGGAACTGGTCTTTCACCAGGCTTACGATGTCACCGTGGACGTATTGCATGGTTTCCCCGTGGGCATCCAGCTTGCGGAAGTTGAGCAGTTGGTTGATGAGCTCGAGCAGGTAGCGGGCGTTGCTTTGCACGGTGCCCAGCAGGCCGTTTTTGTATTGCGGGTTTTTGGCCAGGAATTCTTCAAGGGGGTTGATGATGAGGGAGAGGGGTGTCCTCAGTTCATGGCTGACGTTGGCGAAGAACTGCATCTTCATGTCGGTCAGTTTCTGCTGCCGTTCGTTTTCCTGTTCAATGGTCTTGAGCGCGGCCAGCCTTTTGCGTTTAGCGCGGAAGTAGCAGATGTTTGTCCACCCTATGAGCAGGATGGCAGCCGTGAAGATGCAGTAGGCCCACCACGTGCGGTACCAAGGGGGCAGGATGTGGATTTTGAGCGTCTTGACGTTGGGCGACCACATGTACTCGGAGTTGCAGGCCCTGACTTGCAGCTCGTAGGTGCCCGGCGGCAGCAGGGAGAAGCTTATTTGGTTGTCGGTGGCATAATTCCAGTCGGCTTGCTGTCCTTTAAGGCGGTATGCATAGCGCACTTTGCGCGGTTCAATGAAGTCGAGGGTGGAGAAATGGAGGCGGAAGGAGGGGATTTCACGGTCCAGGGTAATGGTTGTGGCACACTCAGGCGACTTGCCGTTGAGCATTTGGGCCAGTGGGGTGTATTGCGGCTCTATCTTGGTGAGGTACACTTCGGCCTTGTAGGCGTTGTGGGCTATCTCTTGCGGAATGATGGTGGTGTAGCCGTTGGGGGTGCCTACGAGGATGTTGCCGTTGCGCAATTTGTAGAGTGCCTTTTCGTTGACGTCGTTCGAGATGATGCCGTCACCTACGTCGTAGTTGGTTATGGCCGGTGTGCCTTGCGCCAGGTTGATGCGGGCAATGCCGTTGCAGGTGCCTACCCACATTTGGTGGTTGTTGTCTTCGGCAATGGCGGTGACCATGTTGGCGGGAAGGCCGTTGTTGTGGTCGATGTAGCCAATGCTGTCGGTGTTGAGGTTCCACCAGGCTATGCCTTGGCTGCCGCCCATCCACAGGATGCCCCGGCTGTCCCGGCAGATGGCGTAGAGGAATTGTTTTTTCAGTGCCTGGCTGTTGCGCTTGTTGTGGCGTATGAAGTGGTGCTGTCCGTTGCCGGTATTGAGCATGAGGAGGCCTTGCGAGGTGGCTACGTAGAGGGTGTCGTGGCCGGCATAGAGCAGTTCACGGATGCTCAACCGGCTCTGCTTGTCGAGCAGGGTGTCTATCTTGCCGGTGCTGGTGTTCAGGCGTTGTATGCAGCCGTCCAGCACTCCTACCAGAATGTTGCCCTCTTCATCTTCCTGTATGCCGTAGATGTCGTTTTCCTGCAGCCCGCTGTTTGCGCTGGTGTATTGCGTCACTTTGCCCCGGTCGTAGCATATCAGGCCGTTCTGGAAGGTACCCAGCCATAGCCTGCCCCGGCTGTCTTTTTTGATGGTGACGATGACGTTGGCGGGCGTGGCTACTTGTTGGGGCATGGGGTCGTTGCGGCCTTGGCGCATCAGGCCTCCGCCGTCTGTGCCATACCAGATAGAGAGCGAGTCTTCGCAGAAGGATATGATGTCGTTGTAGCGCCATAACTTTTGGTTCAGGAATACTTGCGACTGGGGCACGTAGTAGGACACCCCGTGGCGGAAGTTGCCTATCCATACAATGCCTTCGCGGTCTATGTGTATGGCACTGAGGTTGTTGCTTGCTAAGGTGTGCGACTTCAAGGGGTTGTGCGAGAATTGGGTCAGGTCGCCCGATTGCAGTTGGTAGATAAATGCGCCGAGGTGGCTGGTGATGAGCCAGATGTTTCCATTGTGGTCTTCGGCTATGTTGCGTATGCGGTTGAATTGTTCGTCGTTGGCGGGCAGCTTGATTTCCTGCCATTCCGTCTGGAGGTTTTTCTTGTAAAGAAGCAGGCTGTTTTGGAAGGTATGTACCCAAATGCCGTCGTTGCTGTCTACGTAGACTTTGGGGAAGTGCTTGTGCAGCAGGTTGCCGTATTGGGAGGGGATGGCCACCTCTTGGTTGAGGGAAGAGTTGATGTCGGTGATGAAGAGCCTTCCGTCGTTGTAAATGGAATAGATGTATTTGTCGGTGACAAACAGTCTGGGGGTGGAGCTGCTCATCAGGGGATATATTTTGGTCATTTTCTGCCGGGGGCTGTACAGGTAAATCTTGTTATTGTCGTACACCCACAGGTATTTCATTTTGCTATCCATTCCTGCCATGGAGACGGTGTCGCAAGGAATGTTGAGCTCATGTAGTCTGGTTTTGCAGTCAGGGCTGAAGCTGCCTGTTTGGTAATCATATATGGTATAACCGTGTTCAGAACCTATCCAGATGTTGCCATCCCAGTCTTCAAAGATGTTGCCGATGCTGTTGCTGGGCAGGCCGTCGGTGTCTTGGTAGTATTGCTGGAGGTTGTAAGAGTCGTGCCGGTTGAGTCCTGAGTTGGTGCCTATCCACAGGAAGCCCCTGCTGTCGCGGTACAGGCTGTTGATGTTGTTGTTTGAAAGGCCCTCGGAGGTGGTGATTTGCCTAAACATGACCCGCTCGATGACGTTGGCGTGTAAACTGGGCGGCAAAAGCAATATGCCAAGACAAAATATCCGGAAGCAGAAGGTTAGAAATACGTGGTTATTCATAGTGTGTTTTGTTTAAACGCGTCACAAATCTATCAAAAAAAAGCAAGTTGTGAAAGGGTGGGCAGGTTTTGTATCTTTCTTGGAAGGCTGTTATTTGTGTTTTATCGGGAATAAGAATTCAAATGAATACTTTTTTGGATACATTCAGGTTCTTAAAAAATAAGCGTTTTGAATGTAATTGAATGTAAAAAACCATAATTTTGTCCTAACCAATGTTCATCACTTAATTTATCACCGCCATGAAAAACAAATTGATTACTGCCATTGGCATTGTGTCTTTATTGTTTGCAACAAATTTTTCTGCTTACGCGCAATCGGGCACTGTCAAGGTCTTGCACGATGAAATCGTATCGGATTTAAAGGACAATATTCTTTCTTTTTGGGAAAAGTATAGCGTAGACCCCGCAGGCGGCTTTTACGGAACGGTGGAGCGTGACGGCACGCCGGTGCCCGATGCCCCGAAAGGCGGGGTACTAAACGCACGCATCTTGTGGACGTTCTCCACGGCTTACCGCATGTATGGCAATGAGGCTTACCGGGAACTGGCCGACCGGGCGCAACGCTATTTCATCGACCATTTTATCGACCCCGAGTATGGTGGCGTATATTGGTTGATTAAGGCGGATGGTACTCCGCTGGATACGGATAAGCAGACGTATGGCTGTTCGTATGCCATTTATGGCTTGGCAGAACACTTCAGGGCTACCGGCAACTTGGAAAGTCTGCAACGGGCCATCGACATCTACCACACTATGGAGGAGAAGATAAAAGACCCGGTGAAGGATGGATACATCGAATCTTTTACCCGCGAGTGGGGCACTCCCGAGAAGCTGGGTTATGATGGCGACGGGGTGGCCACCAAGACCATGAATACACACATCCATGTGCTGGAAGCTTATACTGCTTTATATAAGGTGTGGCGGGACAGCGGCTTGCGCGAGCGTTTGGAAAAGCTGATAGATATACTGACCACCCATCTCTATAACGCGCAGACGCACCACTTGATATTGTATTGCGACTCGGATTGGAATAGCTTGAATGATATAGATTCTTATGGGCACGACATCGAGACCTCCTGGTTGTTGATGGAAGCTGCGGAAGCGTTGGAGGACCCGCAAATTTTTGAGCGGTGCAAGAAAGTGGCTTTGGAACTTGCCGATTCGTCTTTGAAAGAAGGCATCAACGCCATGGGGGCGATGATGTATGAAAGGCATGGCGACAGAATAAGGAGGGATGCTTCGTGGTGGTGCCAGGCCGAAACGGTGGTGGGTTGCATCAATGCCTGGCAGCTGACAGGCAAGCAGACCTACTTGGACAGCGCCATCCGCACATGGAACTTTATAAAGGAACGGATGATAGACAAGGAATATGGTGAATGGTTCCGCACCGTTTCCGAGGAGGGTACGCCCCGTTATAAAGAAGCTAAGGCCAGCATGTGGAATTGCCCGTATCACAACAGCCGGATGGGATTTGAGATTGACCGGCGCTTGAAGTGACTCACCTTAATAACCAATATGATGAAAAAACAACAGATTTACCGCTTTTGTATGGCCGCGCTGCTATGCGGGTCATTATCCCTGCCTGTTTCCGCACAGACGGAAGTGATGGCATGGAGCAACATTACAGGTGTCCGCGTGGACGGAGAGTTGATGGATTTTGAATCGGCCTTCGCCGTAGGTACCTTGAACGGGGATATGGAAATTACGGGCAAGGAAAAGCAGGCAAGGCCACGCTACCACCGGGACGGCAATATGCAGGAGACGTTCACCGGGATGCGTGGAGTGGAGTTTCACCAAAGGGTGACCGACAAGGGAAAAGGATTGGTGGAAATAGCCGTTGAAGTCTCGTCGGACACAACCTTGAACCAGGGAGCCTATTACCGCATCGCGCTTACTCCGGAAAATTATGCCGATGCCAAGGTCAGAACTTCCGGCAAGCGGGTGAAGATTACTTCTGCCAACAGGGAACTGACTTTTAATCTGAACAAATCGCTTAAAGCTACGGTTGAGAAGGAAGACGGGAATACGGTGATTTATATCCGGCTGATGCCGTCTTTGAAGAAAGGTGGAAAGCTTTCTTGCACCATGGAGCTGCAGGCCTCGGGGCAGATTGACCATAGCGATGCCAACATAACGCTTGACCTCGGGAATCCGGGAAATCTCTTTACCGGCTTTGGAGGAAATTTCCGCCTCCAGAACCCGAAGGCCGACCCGCAGGTCATAGATTATTGCCTGGAGAATTTGCGTGTGGCCTATGGCCGGGTAGAATTCCCGTGGCGTTTATGGCATCCTGAAGAGGGCACCGACCCCATTGCTGAGGCCGAAAGCGGCAAGCTGAACGAACGGGTGGAGCAGAGCCTGCTGATGGCCCAGCGGCTGAAGGCCATGGGTATGCCTGTGATATTGAGCTGCTGGTTTCCCCCTGCTTGGGCCATTGACGGCGGGCCGGAAAGCTATAAGCGCAATGGCGGAGTGATAGCCTACCGTCTCGACCCTGAGAAGAAGGAGCAGATATACAAATCGATGGCCGATTACCTGGTGTATGCCAAGCGGCATTACGGCGTGGAGTTCTCCATGTTCTCGTTCAATGAGTCGGATTTGGGCATCGATGTACTTCATACTCCTCAAGAGCATGCCGACTTTATCAAGGAGTTTGGCGCTTATCTGGCAAAGTTGAATTTGCCGACACGGATGTTGCTGGGTGATAACTCGGATGCCACGACTTTTGATTTTATCCTCCCGGCGTTGAACGATGAGACTACCCATAAGTATATCGGCGCCGTATCTTTCCACTCGTGGCGCGGATGCGATGATGCTACCCTGCACAAGTGGGCAGGTGCGGCACGTGCCTTGAATGTGCCTTTGCTGGTAGGCGAGGGCAGTACCGATGCTGCCGCACACCGTTATGCGGAGATTTTCAATGAGTCTACTTTTGCGCTTTACGAGATAAATCTGTACGTCCGCATTTGCGCTATTTGCCAGCCGTTGTCCATCTTGCAATGGCAGCTTACTTCGGACTATTCCTTGCTGTGGGGAGGCGGAATTTATGGTTCACAAGGGCCTTTGCATCCGACACAACGGTTCTTCAACATCAAGCAGCTGGCCTCTACGCCGGCCGATGCCTTGGCCATTCCGGTAGACTGCAGCAAGAAGAATGTGAACTGTGCAGCCTTCGGCAACTATGCGCGTGGCGAATATGCCGTGCACATGGTGAACAACGGCTCAGCATGTAAAGCTGTAATACAAGGACTTCCGGCGAGTGTCAATCAATGCAAGGTGTGGACAACCAACCAAACAGACCAGATGACGGAAACACTGGTCTCTGTGGTCAATGGTAAAGCAGAAGTAACCCTTCCTCCTATCAGCTTTGTAACCTTGGTATCTGTGAAATAAGGAATGAAAAATAAATCGTAAGTCGGTAAGTGGTTTCTTATCGGCTACGGTTTATATATATTGTTTAACTTAAAAATCTGTTTTTTATGAAACACAAAGTCAATTTTAACGTGATGGGCTTGACTTTGCTTATGTCATTGGGCATAGGGAGTTATAGCCATGCAGCTTCTGAACCATTGACGGGGAGATTGTCTGTCGAATCGACGCAACAATCAACGCTCAGTATTTCAGGAACCGTTGTCGACACGAATGGAGAGCCTGTTATCGGTGCCAATGTTATCGTGAAGGGAACGACCAATGGTATGATTAGTGACATAGATGGAAACTTCAGCCTGGATAATGTGCCGGTTGATGGGACGTTGCAGATTTCATACATCGGTTATGTGACACAGGAAATAAAGATTTCCGCTTCCCGTACAAGCTACAGGGTAGTGCTGAAGGAAGATACCGAAACGCTGGACGAAGTAGTGGTAATCGGTTATGGTACGGTGAAGAAGTCGGACGTGACGGGTTCTGTTACCTCCGTAAAGAGCGAGGAAATGATGCGCAGGAATCCGCTTAACATCGGGCAAGGCTTGCAGGGAGCGGCTGCGGGTGTGCAGGTAATGCGTACCAGTGGTGACCCTGAAGGCGGTGTTTCTATCCGCATCCGTGGTGTGGCTACGGTCAATGGTTCGGCCGACCCGTTGTATGTAGTAGACGGTGTGCAGGTAGGTACCAGCATCGAGTTCTTGAATCCGGAAGATATAGAAAGCATCGAAATCCTGAAGGATGCTTCGGCCACGGCTATTTATGGTTCGCAAGGTGCCAATGGCGTTATCTTGATCACCACTAAGCCCGGTACCAAAGGACATACGGAAGTGAAGTTCACGGCTAACTTCGGCATCCAGAATTCTTATCGCAAGATAGATGTAGCCAATGCCGCCGAGTTTGTGACAGGTATCCGTCAGTCTAAGGTTAATGATAACGCTGTGTTCACACAACAGGCATGGGAGAATCCTGCCTTTACGAATCAGTTGAACAGCATTGACTGGCAGGATGTGATGACGCGCACGGCTTTGCAGCAGAATTATAACCTGTCGGCATCGGGTGGTACGGATAACACGCAGGCCCGTCTGTCTATCGGTTATCTGAACAACCAGGGTGTTATTGTGAATTCTTATTTCAAGCGCCTTACTGCCCGTGTTAATGTGACGCATAAGGTAAAGGATTTCATCCGCGTAGGTGCCAGTGTGGCTTATGTGCATTCCGAGAAAACCGGCGGTGGTAATATGTTCAACTACGCCAAGACTATCCCGACAATGGATGATGTGGATGAAAACGGTAATTTGGTGAATGTGCCTATCCAGTGGCCGGACGGTACATGGGGACACTTCAAGCAAGAAGGTAATGGCGACGTTCCCAAAGGTGCTGATAACCCTTATGCTGCAGCCATGGAACAGGACTATCTGAACAAGTGGGACCGCGTAGTGACCAGTGCGCAGCTGGATATCGACATTGTGAAAGGATTGGATTTCCATGCTATCGGAAGCTTCAATCATTATAGCAGTGCTTATGACCAATATACGCCTTACAATGGCCGTACTTATTTTGATAAAGACCGTCCCGACCGTTTCGACCTGAGTTCTTCGGATGGCAATTCACTGGGATTGGAGGCTTACTTGAATTATAAATTGGAATTGGACAAGCATGACCTCAACCTGATGGCAGGTTATTCTATCAGCGATTTCTCCAGTTCGCAGATTTCAGCCAATGCCCAAAACATGGTGGCTCCTGTGCTTCGCCAGATTACGCTGACCAAGGATGCCAGCACTATTTCTGCCAGCGGTGGTTTCAATACACCGGTGCGTTTCGTGTCTTGGTATGGACGTGTAAACTATTCGTTCCTGGACCGTTACCTGATTACGGCTACGATACGTCGCGACGGTTCTTCTAAATTCGGTGCCGGAAACCGTTTCGGTAACTTCCCGTCGGCCTCTTTTGCTTGGCGTGCATCGGAAGAAGAGTTTATTAAGAACTTGAATATATTCAGTAACTTGAAGCTAAGAGTGGGTTGGGGGCAAACTGGTAATTCGGGGTCTGCAACAAGTCTTTCGGTACCTCAAATCTCTTCTGACCGTATTATGTATTATTATTTGAATAACGGTTCTACGGTAGCAGGTTCCGGTTTGGCCAGAACTTCTGAAATAGATACGAACTTGAAATGGGAGACCAATGAACAGACTAATATCGGTCTTGACCTCGGATTCTTTGATAATAGCTTGAATGTTTCTTTGGATTATTTCATCCGTGATGCCAAGGATTTGTTGCTTTACCGTAATATTCGTCCTTCTACCGGATATACGAACATTTATACCAATGCTGGACATATCCGCAATAAAGGTTTTGAGTTCTCCATCAACTATACCAAGCAATTCGGTGAATGGAACTTTGGCGCTACGCTGACGGGCTCTACGTTGAAGAACGAGGCTATCGAGGTGGGCGATGACATTTTCACCTCTTCCGGCGTGGCCGACGGTTATTATTGGGACAACTACTCCATTACGCGCAATGGCTATCCGGTAGGTTCATACTATGGTTACAAGGTGGCAGGTATTTTCCAGTCGCAGGCTGAGATTGATGCTTTGAACCAGCAGGCTGTAGAAAAGACGAATGGAGAAATCACAGCTTACCAGATGGCCGAGACACAACCCGGTGACTACAAGTATGTGGACGTCAATGGCGACGGATACATCAGCGATGCCGACCGCACCATTTTGGGCGATGGCTACCCGAAACTGAACTACGGTCTGAACCTGACTGCTGGCTATAAGGGTTGGGACTTCTCATTGTACATGTATGGTGTGGTAGGTCAAGATATCTTGTCATACTCTTATGCTAACCTGACGTCGGTATTCGATGCACAGGGCGGTTACCAGAACTGCTTGGCAGACTATATGATGAATGCTTGGACAGAAGACAATCCCAGCACGAAATATCCCCGTTTGACTCGTGCTAATCCGAACCACAACAGCCGTGTGTCGGATGCCTTTATCAAGAACGGCGACTTCTTGCGCATCTCTAACCTGCAAGTGGGTTATACTTTCCCGAAGGAATGGATCCGTCATGCACGCATGGAAAGTCTGCGCATTTATGCCAGCGTTGAGAACTTGGCTACCATTACGGGTTATAAATATGGTGAACCCGAAGTAGGTGATTCTAATGTATTGCGCACAGGTTTCGATGGCGGCCGCTATCCTTTCCCGCGTAGCTTCGTATTCGGCTTGAGCGTGCAGTTCTAAAATGATGTAGTCAAAACTTTAAAAAACTAAGGATTATGAAGAAATTTATATATACATGGATGTTGGGAACCGCTTCGCTGTTTGCATTGGGTTCCTGCGAAGACTACCTGAATGTAGACCATTACGACATTTTGCAGCCGGAGCTGATGTATTCTTCGGAAGATTATGTCAACCAGGGGCTAAACGGGCTTTATGATACCTTCTTGCCTTTCCGTGGTAGCGGTAGTGTGGATATTGAGCAACAATGGAACATCAAGCCCCACATGGCATTTTCCAATTATCCGGCCATGGACTGCCAGGCCGACGGTTGGGATAACGAATTCGTGCGCCATGCCTGGACAGCCGACAAGGATATGTTTGAAATTGCCTGGAAGTTTGCTTACAAAGGCATCAGCCGCGTGAACAACTTTTTGGAAGGCTTGGCCGATGTAGATCCTTCCCTGTTTGCTGAAGGCCAGACCGGAAAGGATAAAGTTGAAGCCCAGGCCCGTGCCATTCGCGGATACTGGTACTACTACCTGGCGCAGAACTTTGGCCGTGTACCCATGCTGAATACTGGCGAGACGTATGTGACTGCACCTTCAAAGCCTCGTCCTGAATCTTTGGATGCTACCTACCAGTTTATCTTGGATGACTTGAACTATGCGGCCGAGAAACTGGATTGGACACCGGAGAATGGTGATTACGGGCGCATCACCCGGGGCATGGCCAAGGCTTATGCAGCCCAGACTTATATGTACATGGGCGACTTTACTTCGGCCAAGCGGTTGTTGGGCGAGATTATCAACGACGGCCCGTATGCCTTGACCCCTTGCTATGGCGAAATACACCAGCCGGGCAACTACTGGAGCAAGGAGAGCGTTTGGGAAGTATCCTTTTTCAATTGGGACAACCTGAACTGGGGCGCCGAGTCTACCGAAGATGCTTTGAGCCTGGGTACTTATCTTACAGCAGCTTCCGAATATGGTGGCTGGGGTGCGTTGTATATTTCTTACGAATTTGCCCGCTCGTTTGAACCGGGCGACAAGCGCAAGCAATACTCCATCGTGTGCAACGGCGAGACCAATCTCTACACGGGCGAGACCATCGGTGCCACCCCGGGACGTGAGGGCGACTTCGTAGGTTCGGAAATGATGCCAAACAATTACTCCATCAAGCTGTGGAAAACGAAAGCCGGCACGCCGGTCTATACGCCCATCTCGGCTTTCCACCTGCGTTATGCCGCCGTGCTGTTGAATTACGCAGAATGCTGCTTTGAGTTGGATGGAAACGACTCGGCCGAAGGCTGGCAATACGTCGACATGATTCGCGAACGTGCATGGGGTAACCTGGAGGTAGGCCAGTCGCCCACCACCGCCGACTTCCCCTTTGAATTCAACGATGCTACCGTTGAAGTACCCGCTGCCAAGGAGTACTACACCCGGTACAAAGCCTTGAAAGGCTATGCTTCCGACGCTTGGAAGGTGGCTGTGACGATGGAACGCCGCCACGAATTCCTGGCTGAATACTCCTTCTGGTACGACCTCTGCCGCATGGACTTTGCAGGCGAGTATCTGGACATCGAGTATCCGGTGAATGGCGGCGAACGCTATAATGAGGACGGGCTGCCCTGCACGCCGCGCTCCTTTGCATTCGACCCCAACCGCATGCTTTATCCTATTCCTACCAAGGAAATTCTTACGAATGCCGATATTACTCCGGCCGACCAGAATCCTGGTTACTAATGTTTTGCGGGGTGGAGTTCATTGAGTTATGAGATAATAAATAGAACTTCATACTTGTGTATCTTTTCCAGCCGTAGGTGGCGGAAGCAACATGTTTTTTTGAGTCAATAGGTATTTGTATCAGATTTGAATGGGTATATGTGTTGCTTTCGTTATTCTACGGCTGGATTTTATCCTACCCGTTATCTGTGTTTTTCTCAAATAAATAGGTTATAGAGATGAAAAGACATATTATCAGTACATTATTAATGCTCTTTTGCATGGGCTTGTTTGCACAGGAAAGGCAACCGTCCGACCCCAATGCAACGCCGGAGGCTCGGCAATTGTTTGAACGTTTGTTTAAAATCCAGTCTCAGGGAATCATGTATGGCCACCAGGATGACTTGATGACAGGCAGCACATGGTGGTATGAACCCGACCGCTCTGATACCAAGGAGGCAGTAGGCGACTATCCAGCAGTGGCCGGCTTTGAATTGGGCGAATTGGAGTTAGGTGGTAAGCATAGCCTGGACTCTGTGTATTTTGACCATATCCGCGAACGCGTTCAGTGGTTTTACCGTAAAGGTGGCATTATTACCGTGAGCTGGCATCTTGTGAATCCCGTTTCATCGCAATGGCCGGGTGTTAAAGAACCCAATGGGGCAGGTTCGGCGTGGGATGTGGAAATGTTGTCGGCCGACGGTGAGAATGCTGTGCGCAGTGTGCTGCCCGGCGGATGCAACCACAGCATGTTCAATTCGTGGCTTAAACGTCTTGCTGCCTATTTCCTGACTTGGCGTGATGAGGCAGGAAATCTCATCCCGTTTATTTTCAGGCCTTATCATGAGCATTCCGGTAGCTTCTTCTGGTGGGGGAGAGGGCGTTGCTATGATGAGGAATATGCGGCCCTATGGCGTTATACGGTAGAGTATCTGCGCGGCAAGGGATTGCACAACATCCTTTATGCCTACAATACCGACAAAGTGTATTCGGCAGAAGAATACATGCGGGGCTATCCGGGTGACGAATACATCGACATGTTGTCTATCGACTGGTATGGGCAAGGTGAAGAATTTAATAAGGCCATAGATAAGGCTTTGCAATTCACTACCCGGCTTGCCGAGCAAAAAGGGAAACTTCATGCCTTGAGTGAATGCGGCCCATTGAGTGCAGACCTACAGAAGATTTTGATGAAGTACAACTCTTCCTATGTGTTGACGTGGCGCAATGCTCCTCCTCGCGGTGGTAAGCGCAGATTCGTTCCCTTGACACAAGAGCAACTTAACCGTCTCTCGGCTGAAGACCGCGCCGCCTATGAACAGCGTATGAAACAACCAAAACTGGCAGATTTGCTCCGTTTGCTGAAGAAGAATGACCGTTACCTGTTCTTGCAGGATATTGTAAACATTCGGTAACTCTCTTCCGTGCAGGTTTTATAAAAAGAAAGAGGCTTCCCTACGCAGGGATAGCCTCTTTCTTTACGTTTAAGCGATATTTTACCGAATGATTCCTTTGGAGTTTTTGATGAAATTCACAATGTTATGGATTTCATCACTCATGGGGATTTGGTCTTCAATTTTCAGCACGGCGTCTTGCAGGCTGAAGTTGCCTTGGTAGACAAGGCGGTAAGCATTCATGATGTGGCGCAGGATGCGGTCGGTAATCTTGTTGGCCCCTTGGTTGTGCTCCAGCACCACGGCATTGATGCCATGATATTGCACCGGGTTTCCTGCCATGATGACGTAGGGCGGCACATCCTTGGCAATGCGGCAGCCCGATTGTATCAGCACCCAGCTGCCTATGTGGCAGTGCTGCTGGACGATGACGTTGCTGCTCAAGATGGTGCAATCGTCCACGATGCTTTCGCCGGCTACCATGCTTCGGATGCCCAGCACGCAGTTGTTGTTGATTTGCACGTCGTGGCACAGGTGCACTCCGTCCATCAGGTAGTTGTCGCTACCAATGCGGGTGGCGTCGCCTTTATGTGTTGCGCGGGCCACTACCACATTTTCGTGGATAGCGTTGTTGTCACCGATGATGAGCTGGCTGTCTTCACCCGTGTAATGGAAGTCTTGGGGGGTACTGCCCAGCACGGCACCATGGTGCACTTTGTTCCCTTTACCCATGCGGGTGCCGTTCAAGATGCGTGCTCCCGACATGATGACGCAGTTGTCTCCAATTTCCACATCGCCTTCGATGTACGCGAAAGGCTGGATTGTAACATTCTTGCCAATCTTTGCAGCAGAATCTACGTAAGCTAAAGGACTGATCATAATAATAGATTTTAAGTATTAGTTTTCTCTTCCTCCACCCAGTGCCTGATACAGGTTGATGACAGCCTGCATCTGGTCGAATGTATCTGTAACCTCGGAGAGCTGTGCGCTAAGGTACGATTGTTCGGCTGTCAGCACTTCAAGGTAGGTTGACGTGCCTAAGTTAAACAATTCTTTTGTATCTTCGGCTGCTTTGCGGGCAGAATTTACCTGCATGGTGCGCGAATTAACTTTTTCCTGTGTATTTTGGTACAGGGAGAGTGCATTGCTTACTTCGTTACCTGCGCTGAGCAAGGCTGTTTGGAAGGCAATCTTGGCCTGTTCTTCTTGTGCCTTGGCTTGCTTCAGGCGGGCAATGTTGGCGCCCCGATAGAATAAAGGTTGCGTCAGCGAGCCGATGAGCGATGCCAGCAGCTTGCCCGGATTCACGATGCCTGCCCCACTGCTGTTGGTCCATCCTGCCGAACCACTCAGCGTGATTTGGGGATAGAAGGCAGCACGTGCGCTGTTCGTGTTATAGTAGCAGGCGGCCAAAGACATTTCGGCAGCCTTTACGTCGGGACGGTTGGATAGCAATTGGATAGGTACTCCGGCCGAAAAGTCGGTGGGCAATATCTGGTTTTCCAATACGCCGCGTTCAATGGCATGTGCAGGTTCGTTCAATATGAGGCAGAAGGCGTTTTCCGTTTCCGTCAGGCTTTGGCGTAAGTCGGAGAGAGAGGCTACTACCTGTGCGTAGGCGCTGCGGCTTTGTTCGATGGCCGCGCTGTTCACATTGCCATAGTCGTACATAGCCTCCATGGTTTCCACATATTTCTTCAATACGTCGGCCGTGTTTTCTGTAATTTCCAGTTGGCGGTCAAGCATGAGCAATGTGTAGTAGATGTTTGCCGTGCTGGCAATGAGTTGCGTCTGTACAGCCTGTTGTGTGAACTGAGCCTGTTTCAGTGAAACCTGTGCGGCACGCTTCGGGTTCAATATCTGCCCAAACAGGTCTATCTGCCAGCTGGCGCTGACGGGGATGTTGTACGTCTTCGAGGTCATCTCGCCTTTGTTCCAGTTGGTCAGCGTGCCTTGCGGGCTCAGGGCCAACTGAGGCAGGTAAGCCAAGCGTGATGACATTAAGGCGGCTTGTGCTGATTCCACGTTCAGCATGGCACTGCGCAGGTCGGCATTATTGGTCAAGGCCTGCTCAATATAAGCTTGCAGCTGTGGGTCGGTAAACACTTCCCTCCAAGGTACGTTACCGAAATTGGCGGTGTCCGATTCCAAAGTGCCGTTTACCAGGGCGGTGTCTCGGTACAGCCCTTCGGCACTGATGTCCTCAGGCCTGTCGTATGCTTTGTAGATGTGGCAACTGCTCAGCAGGGCGGTGGCACACATCAGGGTGATGATTTTTCCTTTCATACTTTATAAATTAAGAATGAAGAATTAAGAATGAAGAATCTCCTTGCGGTGAATACACGTGGCTTTTGCCGCAAACATTGCTGTTAAGAAATTCTTCATTCTTCATTTTTAGTTCTTCATTTAGTTAGGTTATTTACTGTATTGCTCTATTTCGGAAGCGGCATCCGAATTGTCCACATCGTCCCATTCCATCGGCTTAATCTTCTCTTGCAAGTACTGGAAGGCTACAAACAGTGCAGGCACGATGAAGATTTGCAGAATCATACCGATTAACATACCGCCGATGGCCGAAGTACCCAGCGTGCGGTAACCGTTGGCGCCGGCACCGCTGGCAAACATCAACGGGAGCAAGCCGATAATCATGGCCAACGATGTCATCAAGATAGGACGCAGACGGGCGCCGGCACCCAGCACCGCTGCCCAGGTGATGCTCATACCCATCTTGCGGCGGTCGAGGGCAAATTCTACAATCAGGATGGCATTCTTGGCCAACAGACCCATCAACATAATCAAGGCAATCTGCATGTAGATGTTGTTGGACATGGTGCCTATTATCATCTGCAACGCAGGCATGCCGCCGATGAGGCTGGCCAGGTTGACGAAGATGAAGCTACCCATCAAACCGAAAGGCACGGAGAGCAATACGGCAAGCGGCAAGATGTAGCTTTCGTACTGTGCACTCAGCAGCAGGTAGACGAACACGAAGCAGAGCACGAAGATAAGGCCTGTGGTGCTGCCGCTCGTCTCGGCCTCCTCACGCGCCATACCGCCCAGTTCATAGTCGAAGCCGGCCGGCAGGTTCTGTTCGGCCACCTCGGCAATGGCTTGCAATGCCTGGCCGGAAGTATAACCTTGTGCCGGGGCTACCATTACCTTCATGGACGTGTACAGGTTGAAACGGTTGATGACATCCGGCCCGTACACCTTGGTCAGCTTCACAAACTGGCTGACAGGCGCCATTTCGCCGTTGCCGTTGCGCACCTTGATGCTTTCCAGCGACTCCACGTTCTTGGTGGCATCGCGTTCGGCCTGTATCATGACACGGAACATCTTACCGAAACTGTTGAAGTTGGAGGCATACAGGCCACCGTAATATCCCTGCATTACGCTCAAGATGTCTTTAGGGCTGATGCCGGCACGTTTACAAGCCGCAGCGTCGATGTCCAGCTGGTATTGCGGGAAGCTGGGGTTGAAGTTCGTGGCGGCCGAGGTAATCTCCGGACGCTCCTGCAAAGCAGCTGTATAGTTGTTTACCACTTCGAAGAAATGGTCAAGGCTACCGCCGGTTTTATCCTGCATGTTCAACTCGATATCGGTAGATATGGAGTAACCCGGAATCATAGGCGGGGCAAAGAACAATACCTGCGCCTCTTTGATAACCTTCTGTGCACGCATGAACAGCGTGGCATAGACTATGTTGGAGTTCTGCATCGTGGAACGTTCTTCCCAGTCTTTCAGCTTGATGATGATTGAACCATAACCCGGTCCCTGGCCACCGATGAAGCTGAAACCAGAAATCACCGTACGCGACTGTACGGCAGGTTCGGCTGCTACCAGGCTGTCCACGCGGGCCAGAATCTCCAATGCACGTTCCTGCGAGGTGCCGGGAGGCAACGTCACGGCACCCATGATGGTACCTGTATCTTCGTTGGGCACCATACCCGTCGGAGTGGTCTGCATGAATACCACCAGCAGCACGATGGAGCCGACTACCAGTCCGCCGCTCAGCCAGCGCTTCTGTATGAACTTCAGCACCTGTTTCTTATACTTGCCCAGCAGGGAGTCGTATGTAGCGTTGAACGAATGCTTGAAGAACTCGGTAGTCATGCCCGCAATGGCCATCACACTGATGACAATGAAGATGGGGCAGAGGATAGGATGCTTCTCAAAGCTGAACATGCCGAATATCATGCCAATCAGGGCGACGATGGTAAACAGAATCGTCATCTTCGGTTTCATGAATTTGCCCAACCCCTGTGCATAGCGTTGAATCCATATTTTCTTTGCCTCCTTGGTGGCGATGCCTATACGTTCTTTCAGCGAGGCATCGTGCCCGTCCGTGTTATGCGGCTTCAGGAAGATGGCACACAGTGCAGGGCTCAGCGTCAAGGCGTTGACGGCGGAGAAGAAGATGGCGATGGCCATGGTCAGACCGAACTGCTGGTAGAATGTACCTGCCGTACCGCCCATGAAGCTCACGGGGATAAACACAGACATCATGACCAGCGTAATGGATACCAAGGCGCCGCCCAACTCATGCATGGCGTCGATGGCCGCCTGTCGGGACGACTTGTATCCCTGGTCCAGTTTGGCGTGGACGCCCTCCACCACGACTATGGCATCGTCCACCACAATAGCAATGGCAAGCACCATGGCCGAGAGGGTCAACAGGTTTATACTGAAGCCTATAAGCTTTAGCGCGAAGAATGTGGCAATCAAGGCCACAGGGATGGCGATGGCGGGAATCAGCGTAGAGCGCATGTCTTGCAGGAAGATGTACACCACGATGAACACCAGGATAAACGCCTCAAGCAATGTCTTTACTACCTCGTGGATGGAGGCGAAAAGGAAGTCGTTGGCACTCTGTGCAATGTTCACGCCAATGCCCGCAGGCATGTTCTTTTGCATCTCCTCCAGCACCTTCTCCAGGTTCTGGATGGTGGCGGTAGCATTGGTGCCGGCCATCTGGTACACGATACAGCTGACACCCTTATGTCCGTCCACAGTATTCTCGAAGCCGTAAGTGTTACGTCCCAACTCAATGTCGGCTATATCTTTCAGGCGCAGCACTTCGCCGTTTTCCAAAGATTTGACGACGATGTTTTCAAACTCTTCGGGGCTTTGCAGACGGCCACGGTAGCGGATGGTGTATTGGAACGTCTGGTTGCTTCGTTCGCCGAATTGTCCCGGTGCGGCCTCAATGTTCTGTTCGGCCAGTATTCCGCTGATATCGCTCGGCACCAGTTTGTACTGTGCCATGATATCCGGCTTCAGCCAAATACGCATGGAGTAGTCGGCACCCATCACCATGGCGTCGCCTACGCCGGACACACGCTTGATTTCGGGAATGATGTTGATGTTGGCGTAATTCTCGATGAACTCAAGGTTGTATTTATCCTCCATGTCATAGATGGTGAAAATCATCAGCATGGAGCTTTGGCGCTTACGTGTGGTCACACCAATCTGTGTTACTTCCTGGGGCAGCAAGCCTTGGGCGGCAGTCACGCGGTTCTGTACGTTCACCTGCGCCATGTCGGGGTCGGTGCCTTGGTTGAAGTAAATGGTAATGGTGGCCGAGCCATTATTGGAGGCCGTGGAAGTCATGTACATCATGTTTTCCACACCGTTAATCTGGTCTTCCAATGGCGATACAACCGCATTCAGTACGGTCTGGGCATTGGCACCCGTATAGTTTGCGCTTACGCTGATGGTAGGCGGCGCGATGTCCGGATACTGCGTCACAGGCAGCGTGGCCAATCCGATAAAGCCCAGGATGACCAGCAAGATGGAGATTACCGTTGATAGTACCGGACGGTTGATAAATCTGGCTAAATTCATACTCTTATTAATGAAGAATTAAGAATGAAGAGTGAAGAATTTCTTCTTTTGAATCATCAAGGAAGAACCTGTTGTGGGCAGATTCTTCATTTCGCCGCGCAGCGGCAATTCTTCATTCTTCATTTATTTTGTTATTGGAATGCTGTTTGAATGTTACCGTCGCGTTGGTCTTGCAGGGCTTTCTGGTAGGCGGCCTCCTTGTCGGCAGGAGTAATGGGGGTGATGGCCTGCCCGTCGTTCAGGGCTTGTACGCCTTCAATCACTATTTTGTCGCCCGGCTTCAGTCCGGCAGTCACGAAGAAGTTCTTTCCGTCATCCAGGGTGAAGGTCTTGATTTCCGTATTCTTCACCGTGTTGTCGGCCTGCACTACATAGACAAAACGCTTGTCCTGAATCTCAGTGGTAGCCGACTGCGGAATCATGATGACATTCTGCATGGGGTTGGGGAAGATGACGTTGCCCGTAGAGTTGCTGCGCAGAATGTTGTGCTCGTTGGGGAACAGCGCGCGCATGCTCACCGAGCCCGTCGTGGGGTCGATGACGCCACTGATGGTGGCCACCCGTCCGGAGTCGGGGTAGATGCTGCCGTCGATGAGCTGCAACTGTATGGAGGGCAACTTGTCCAGAATCTCCTTCGTCGTGCCGCCTTCGCGCACCATGGAGAGCAGCTGGCGCTCAGTCATGGAGAAGTAAGCAAACATTTCCGAGTTGTCGGCCACGGTAGTCATAGGCGTAGCCATCGAGGCGCTGACGAGGCTGCCTATACGGTAGGGTATTTCGCCCACGATGCCGTCGCTGGGGCTGGTCACCTCGGTATACTCCAGGTTGCGCTTGGCATTCACCAACGCTGCCTCGGCTTGTGCCAGTGAAGCCTTGGCCTGTGCCAACTGGTTTTCGGAGGTGCTCAGTTGGTAGTCGCTCACGATGCCGCGCTTGTTCAGCTCGCGGTTGTTCTGTGTAGTCAGTTCTTGTGTTTGCAAGGCTGCCTTGGCGGTGGCCACGGAGGCTTCTGCCGTCTTCACGGCTGCCTGGTACTGCACTTGGTCGATGGTGAACAATACTTGTCCCTTCTTTACTACCGAACCCTCGTCCACATGCAGCTTGGTGATGAACCCGCTGACCATGGGTCGGATTTCCACGTCTTGCTTGCCCCTGATGGTGGCGGGGTAGCTGTTCTTCAAATTGGCGGTAGTGGCTTGTGCCTCGATTACTGCATACTCAGGCGCGGCGCCTGTTCCACGGTTGCCTTGCCCGCAACTGCAGAGCAATGCCAGGCAACCTGCCATCAAAATCAATCTACTCTTCATACTCTCAATTTTAATCACTGTCTATTTATTGTTTTTTTCATTTGGCAGAAAAAATCGCCGCGCCTTCCGCAGGTACGGTGTCCGTCGTCGATAGAAAACTAAAGGGAATGCTATAGTTTTCGGCTGCAAAAGTAATTCATTTCTTTGATATATATAGGGGGAGAACCCCCTTTTTTAACTATGTTTTGTATTAATTGGGAGGCCTGAGAATGCCCTTGGCGCGGGCTTTTGCGCGTCTCTCCGCCATTCGTCGGCAAAAGTGGCCGATTGGTCGGCGGATTGGTGATTTTCTTTACAAAGCAGAGTTTTCGCCCTTACCCCTGCCCTTTCTTGTCCGTTCTTTTTCCGTTCCATAGGGCCGAAGGCCGACCGAACGAGTACCGAATGGGGTACGACTGGGGTACGAAGCGGGTCCGTCCTGCTTCAGTAAGGATATTTCTTTTCCGGAGAAACGCTCCATTCCCAAAAACGCCTTTTCCCCGTTAAAAATGCTGTAAAGTGGCGCGTATATTTCGCGATAACGCTTATTTTTGCAGCATGTTACAGAAAAGACCATATTGCCGCAGGATGCGGTGGACGCGCGGACTGCCTGCCGTTGCCCTGGTGGCGGCGGTGCTCTGGTCGTGTGCCAGCGTGGGCCGCATCGAGGGAGGGCCTTACGACGAGACGCCCCCCAGGTTTGTGCGGAGCACCCCCGAGCCGGGCGCGCTGAACTACAACAACGAGAAGCGCAAAAGAATATCCATTGAGTTTGACGAATACATCGTGCTGGAGGGGGCCAACGAGAAGGTGGTCATCTCGCCGCCGCAGATTCAGCAGCCGGAGATTAAGACCGTGGGCAAGCGGGTGCAGGTGACGCTGGAAGACTCGCTGAAGCCCAACACGACGTACACCATAGACTTTTCCGACGCCATACAGGACAACAACGAGGGCAACCCGCTCTATGGCTTTGCTTTCACCTTCTCCACGGGCTCGCAGATAGACTCGATGGTGGTGAGCGGCACGGTGCTCAACGCTGCCGACCTGGAGCCGGTGAAGGGCATTCTGGTGGGTCTGCATGCCAACCTGGAGGACTCGGCCTTCACGGCGCTGCCTTTCGACCGCGTGGGGCGCACCGACAGCCGGGGGCAATTTTCCATACGGGGCGTGGCGCCGGGACGTTACCGCATCTACGGCCTGATGGACGGCGACCAGAATTACTACTTCTCGCAGCCTACCGAGCAGCTGGCTTTCAACGACTCGCTCGTCATCCCCTCCATGGAGCCTGCCGTGCGGCAAGACACGATGTGGATTGACTCGCTCACTATAGACACCATTGTGGAGCGGGGCTACACGCACTTCATGCCCGACGACGTGATGCTGCGCGCCTTCAAGGAACGCATCACCCGCGCACAGCGCCTGGCACGCAGCGAGAGGCCCAAATACAATGAGTTGTTCTTTTATTTCACCGCCCCGGCGGACACGCTGCCCACGCTGCGGGGACTGAACTTTGACGAGCGCGACGCCTTCATCATCGAGAAGCCCACGGGACGCATAGACACGCTGCACTACTGGATAAAAGACTCGCTGCTGTACGTGCAAGACACGCTGAAGATGAGCCTCACCTACCTCTACACCGATACCCTGAACCAACTGGTGCCCCGCACGGACACGCTGCGCCTGGTGTCGAAAGTAAAACCCAAGACCGAGGAGGAGAAGGCCAAGGAGCGCGAGGAGAAGGAAAAAGAGCGCAAGAAACGCCGCAAGAAGGACGAACCCGAGCCGGTGTACACCGAGTTCCTGCCGATGGACGTCTACGCCCCCGGCACGATGGACATCTACGACTACCTGACCCTGACCTTCCAGGAGCCGGTGGCCAGCATAGACACCGCCGCCATGCACCTGCAGCAGAAGGTGGACACGCTGTGGCACGACGTGGCTTTCGACTTCCAGCAGGACAGCACCGACCTGAAGAAGTACAACATCTTTGCCGACTGGGAGTGGGGCGAAAGCTATGCCTTTTCCATCGACTCTACGGCCATACACGGGCTGTACGGACTGTTTACCGACAAGGTGAAGAAGGAGTTCAAGATGAAGAAACCGGAGGAGTACGGGCAGATATTCTTCAACGTCACCGGCACCGTGGGACCCTGCTTCGTGGAACTGCTTGACGGGCAGGACAAGGTGCTGCGCACCGTGAAGGTGGTGGACGGCAAGGCCGACTTCTACTACCTGAATCCGGGCAAGTATGGCGCCCGCTTGGTGGAGGATGCCAACGACAACGGCGTGTGGGACACGGGGCTGTATGCCGAAAAGCGTCAGCCCGAGCGGGTGTACTACTATCCGCAGGTGCTGGAACTGAAGGCCAACTTCGACTTGCTGCAAGACTGGAACGTGCTGCAACTGCCCTTGGACAAACAAAAACCAAACGAACTTAAAAAGCAGAAACCTGATGAAGACAAGAAGAAAAACAGAAATAGGAATAACAACCGCCGGTAAGCACTGCGACCGTCGCGGCGGGCTGGTGGCCATTTTGCTGGTAGTCCTCTTTGCCTTGGTGGGGACGGCTTCCCTGCATGCCCAGTGCACGGTGAAGAATACGGCTTTCCTGCCGGGCGAGCATGTGTCTTACAACCTGTATTTCAATTGGAAATTCGTGTGGATTAAAGTAGGGCATGCCGACCTCACGGTGAAGGAGTCCAGGTGGAAGTCGGAACCCGGATACCGTTTCGACCTGTTGTCGTATACCAACTTTGTGAAGATGCGCGACACGCTGACCTGCGAAGTGGGGCTGGGGCTGGAGCCGCGCTACTTCTGCAAGGCGGCCGAGGAAGGCAAGCGCCACACGCGGGACGAGGCATGGTTTTCGTATGACAACGGCCGGGTGGACGTGCACCAGAAGCGCACTTGGTACAGCCGTGACCTCCCTCCCCAAGAGACGGACTACAGCGACACGACCTGTGTGTTTGATATGTTGAGCATCTTGGGGCAGGCGCGCTCGTGGAGGGGTGAAGACTTCAACGTGGGCGACAAAGTGCACTTCCCCATGACTACGGGCCGCAAGGTAGAGCAGCAGACACTTATCTACCGGGGAAAGCAAAACGTGGAGGCGAAAAACAATACGACGTATCGTTGCCTGGTCTTCTCGTTTGTGGAGTATGATAAAAAAGGAAAGGAACAGGAGGTTATCACCTTCTTTATTTCCGACGATGAGAACCATTTGCCCATCCGTCTGGACATGTACCTCAATTTTGGTTCGGCCAAAGCTTTCCTCACAGAGGTGAAGGGCAACCGCTATCCCTTGACTTCGGCGGTGAAAAAGGAGTGAGCAATGGTTGCTGGCCATGGAAAAGGCTTGCGGCGGCACAAACGCAATGATGTGCCGCCGCAAGCCTTATTTTTCAATTCTCAATGCTTTAGTTTCAATTTACACCGTAAAGGGTAGTGGGTCACCCTTGCGGAAGACGCTCGACTCGAAAGTGGCAATCAGCTTGCCGTCCTGGTTGGTGATGTCTATTTGGTAGTAGCCGGTGGTGCGGCCTGTGTAGCGTTCGCGGGCTTCGGCGGTCAGGATGTCGCCCGGTCCGCTGGCGCGCAGGAAGGTGATGTTGGACGACAGGGAAAAGGCCAGCGTGCCGTGCGAGTTGGCAGCGGCGGCCAGCGTAAGGTCGGCCAGCGTAAAGAGGGCGCCGCCTTGCGTGCGCCCGCCGGCATTAAGATGTTCAGGGGTGATGGTGAGGCAGGCTTTGGCATAGCCGGGCTTTACTTCCAGCAGTTGCACGCCCGCGTTGGTGGCAAAGCGGTCGTTTAAGAAAAATTCTTGGGGAGACATGCGAGGGGTAAGTATTAAGTATTAGGGATTAGGTATTAGTGGTTAGCGATGAGGGATTAGCGGGGTAGGGGGTGCTATTAGCTCATCACTAATCCCTAACCGCTAATCCCTGACCACTTGTCACTTATTAAGCTTCCATTCAGTGGATTCTTTTCCATCCTTTATCTCGAAGCCCAGGGCGGTGAGCTCGTTGCGGATGCGGTCGCTGGTGGCCCAGTCTTTGTTGGCTTTGGCCTTGAGGCGCTCCTGCAGCAGCATGTCTACTACGTGGCCGAAGGCCTCTTCGCGGGCGGCATCGGAGGTGTGCTCTTCCTTTAGCCCCAGTATGTCGAAGCAGAACAGGCGGAAGGTTTCCTTCAGGTGTTCCAGGTCATCGGCAGTGATGGTGTCGTTACCAGCCAGGATGTTGTTTACCATTTTGGCCCCGTCAAAGAGGTGGGCGATGACGATGGGCGAGTTGAGGTCGTCGTTCATGGCTTCGTAGCACTTCTGGCGCAAGGTAAGCACGTCTACGCTCGTGGTCTGGGACGGCACTATCTTGTCCAGCCCGTGCACGGCATCCATGAGGCGCGACAGGCCTTTCTCGGCAGCCTGCAAGGCCTCGTTGCTGAAGTCCACCGTGCTGCGGTAGTGTGCCTGGAGGATGAAGAAGCGTATAGTCATGGGTGCATAGGCTTGTGCCAGCTTCTTGTGCTGCCCGGTGAAAAACTCGTTCAGTGTGATGAAGTTGCCCAACGACTTGCCCATCTTCTGCCCTTCGATGGTAATCATGTTGTTATGCATCCAGTAGTGCACCATGTCGTCGCCTTGGCTGGCAATGGCTTGGGCTATCTCGCACTCATGGTGGGGGAATACGAGGTCCATGCCCCCGCCGTGTATGTCGAAGTGTGCGCCCAGGTACTTGCGCCCCATGGCGGTGCACTCGCAGTGCCAGCCGGGAAATCCGTCGCTCCAGGGCGAGGGCCAGCGCATGATGTGTTCGGGTTGTGCCTTCTTCCACAGGGCAAAGTCGGCAGGGTTATGCTTCTCGTCCTGACCGTCGAGCTCGCGCGAGGTGTTGAGCACATCCTCCAGGTTGCGGCCCGAAAGCTTGCCGTAATGGTGGTCTTTGTTATACTTTGCCACGTCGAAGTACACCGAGCCCTGGCTCTCGTAGGCATAGCCGTTGGCCAAGATTTCCTTTACCAGCTCTATCTGCTCGATGATGTGGCCCGAGGCATGCGGCTCTATGCTGGGGGGCAGCACGTTCAGGGCGCGCATGGCGTCGTGGTAGCGGTTGGTGTAGTATTGCGCCACCTCCATGGGCTCCAGCTGCTCCAGGCGTGCCTTCTTGGCAATCTTGTCTTCGCCTTCGTCGGCATCATGCTCCAAGTGCCCCACGTCGGTAATGTTGCGCACGTAGCGCACCTTGTAGCCCAAGTGGCGCAGGTAGCGGAAGAGCAGGTCGAAGGTGATGGCGGGACGCGCATGCCCCAGGTGCGGGTCGCCATATACAGTAGGGCCGCACACGTACATGCCCACGTGGGGAGCGTGCAGCGGCACAAAGGTTTCTTTCCTTCTTTCGAGGGTGTTGTAGATAACCAGTGGATGTTCCATAATGCTGTGATTTATATGTTCCGGTCTTTTCCCGGCAAAGATAGGCTTTTTAGATGAAGAATGAAGAATGAAGAATGAAGAATTGTGCGTTTGCAGCCATGTTTTCTTCCCCGCCCGATGCCCGCCTTACAGGACGGGCAACCGGAAATACATCACCTCCGGCTCGGGATTGTAGGCAATGACATACATCGTCTTTCCGTCGGGCGAGAGGCACAGGGCGGCCAGGTCTTGCTTGCATTGCAGCTCGGCCACTTTCTCGCCCTCCCAGTTGAGCACGAAGATGCGGTTGCCGTAGAAGGCTGTGAGGCCGACGTCTTGTGTCGTTTTGCCGGAATATAGCAGGTATATGTAGTCGTCGGTAGAGGTGGCGTCGAGATGAGTAAGCGGGCACTCTCGGGAAACCCCGAAGTAGTTGTCTCCTTGGTATCTGTATTCTGGGAAAGTAGTAAACATATTCTTCTTCAGTTGAAAATGCCCTGTGGCTGCATTGTATTCGTAGATGGATACCAAGTCTCCGCAGAGGGTGCAGGAAAGGAATCTTTTGCCCGACGGGGCAATGGTGACATCGCCTTGGTAAACCTGCGACTTGATGATACCGCTCAGCCCGCGTTCTTCTTCATCCCGGTAAGGGTACTCGCCAAACTTGTCCACAATATTGCCCAGGCTGTCCAGCAGGCAGAACTGATGCTCGCCGTACAGTCCGGTGGCCAGATGCCGGTTGCCGCTTATGGGGTAGATGTTCCAATGCATGTCTTCCTGCATCTTTTCATTCTTGTAGACCCTCTGCAGTCCGATGTTGCCTTCTGAGCCGCGTGCCAGCCTGTAGAGTGCGCAAGGGTTGGGGTCGTATAGCAGCAGGCTTTTCCCATCCTTCTCTGCCTCCATTGACATGATGAGGTTGAACTCATTAGGCCCCTGTCCCCGTGGGCATTGCTTCCCGATATACAGGTTGCTCCGCAAGTCGACAAGGTGCACCAGTGAGTCCATCTTGGAGTCTTTTACGGCCAATACGGAGTCGAATATGGCCAGCGCGTTGGGTGAACTCATCAAGATATTCTCACGGCATAAGGGGGTAAGGGATATGGAGTATACCCTGACATCTTTTTGAGGAGATTGGCATGAAACTATGGCGGCAAAAAGAATGGAGAAGATAATGATGCTGTGAAATTTCATATATATGCTTTCATTACATTTTGAAGAAAAGATGTGCCAAGATTTAGATGCCTGTTGAAATATCAATATGGATAAACTGTGGATTTAATCTTAGCACATCTTTCCAATTTACCATTGTGGGAAGCCTTCAAAGACTTCGCGATAATAACTGTCGTAGCAAGCCTTCTTGTCCCCCATACACAGATACGGGATTTCCACTTTGTCCCTCGCCGCCAGTGCCTCCACATTGGCCTGCATAATATCACTCATCTCTACTCCTTTCGCTTGGGACTGGTAGAGCACAATCCCTGCAATGGCTGCTACTGTAGCAACTACTGCGAGTTTCACTTTTTTGTTCATGGTAGTAAATCATTGTCCGATGCCGAATATAAGTAAAAGAAGCGAATTAAACAAGCAATTCGGTTAAAAACTGAGCATTTCCCGGCAGAATGTTTCTAAAAGCCTGTTCCCGCTTTCTTTTTGCGCAATACCCTTTGCAGGTGTTGTTTTGTAAGAATTTATAACCATTTTCGTTCGTACCACCTTCGTTCCTTGTTCGAGTCTATAGCGAGGGGTTTTGAACGAACATGGAACGAACTTGGTACGAACATGGTACGAATGAGGTAGGGAAAATGTCCGATTTTCATACGTAATATATTGATTATATGTAAGATAAACGGGTATTTTATGTAAATATGTATTACTTTTCTTGGTTTTTTGGAGTGAGTCCGATGGATATATTTTGTAAAATGTTTTCTTATCCCAAGAGGGGCGCGATGTGTTTCTTTCCTTTTCGGTAGGTGAAAGAATGTTTATTCTGCCCGAGGCGGCTTGCTTATTCGGGGGGAATGCGGTAACTTTAGGCAATTTTCAACCTTACGCTAATTTAATACCTATTGGATGCTATGGAGCAGATTCTTTTCTGGCTGGTGCCGGTGTCTTCCGTGCTGGCATTGGGCTTTGCCTGGTACTTCTACAGGCAGATGATGACGGAGAGTGAGGGTACGCCTCAGATGATGAAAATCGCCGCCGCCGTACGCAAGGGGGCGATGTCTTACCTGAAACAACAGTACAAGATTGTGGGCCTGGTGTTCCTGGGGCTGGTGGTGATGTTTTCCATCATGGCCTATGGCTTCGGGGTGCAGAATTCGTGGGTGCCGGTGGCTTTCCTCACGGGGGGCTTCTTCTCGGGGCTGGCGGGCTACTTGGGCATGAAGACGGCTACTTATGCGTCGGCGCGCACGGCTAATGCCGCAAAGAACTCCTTGAACGCGGGGCTGCGCATTGCTTTCCGCAGCGGGGCGGTGATGGGCCTGGTGGTCGTGGGGCTGGGCTTGCTGGACATTTCCTTTTGGTACCTGCTGCTCAATGCGGTGATTCCCGAAGACGCGCTGTCGCCCACGCATAAGCTGTGCATCATTACCACCACGATGCTTACCTTCGGCATGGGTGCTTCGACGCAGGCACTGTTTGCCCGCGTGGGCGGAGGCATCTACACCAAGGCGGCCGACGTGGGGGCTGACCTGGTGGGCAAGGTGGAGGCGGGCATCCCTGAGGACGACCCGCGAAACCCGGCAACGATAGCCGACAATGTGGGTGACAATGTGGGCGACGTGGCCGGCATGGGCGCCGACCTGTATGAGAGCTATTGCGGCTCCATCCTCTCCACGGCGGCACTGGGGGCTTCGGCCTTCATGCTGACGGGCGACACGGTGATGCAGTTCAAGGCGGTGATTGCGCCCATGCTGATAGCGGCGGTGGGCATCTTGCTGTCCATTGCCGGCATCTTCGCGGTGCGCACCAAGGAGGGGGCTTCCATGAAAAACCTGCTGGCGGCGTTGTCGCGCGGCACCAACCTTAGCTCTGTGCTGATTATTGCCGCCACGTTCCTCATCCTGTGGTTGCTGGGGCTGGACAACTGGCAGGGCATAGCCGTGTCGGTAGTGGTGGGGCTGCTGGTGGGCGTCATCATCGGGCGGTCTACGGAGTACTACACCTCGCAGTCCTACAAGCCTACGCAGCGGCTCAGCGAGAGCGGCAAGACGGGGCCGGCCACGGTCATCATTTCGGGCATCGGGCTGGGCATGCTCTCCACGGCCATACCGGTCATTACGGTGGTAGTGGGGGTAATGCTTTCTTATATGTTTGCCGCAGGCTTCGACATAGCCAACGTGGGCATGGGCCTTTATGGCATAGGCATCGCGGCGGTGGGCATGCTGTCCACATTAGGCATCACGCTGGCCACCGACGCTTACGGCCCCATTGCCGACAATGCCGGGGGCAATGCCGAGATGTCCGGCTTGGGCGAGGAAGTGCGCAAGCGTACCGATGCGCTCGACTCATTAGGCAACACCACCGCAGCTACGGGTAAGGGTTTTGCCATTGGTTCGGCGGCCCTCACCGGACTGGCACTGCTGGCTTCGTATGTAGAGGAGATTCGCATAGGCCTGACGCGCATCGGCACCGAGGTGCTGCAGGTGGGCGGGGAGACGGTTGCCGTGGCCGAGGCCACCTTCTTCGACTTCATGCACCACTACGACGTGACGCTGATGAACCCCACCGTGCTGTCGGGCATGTTCATTGGCTCCATGATGACGTTTCTGTTCTGCGGGCTGACGATGAACGCCGTGGGCCGTGCCGCCGCACGCATGGTGGCCGAGGTGCGCCGCCAGTTCCGCGAGATAAAGGGCATACTGACGGGCGAGACAGAGCCCGACTACGAGCGTTGCGTGGCCATCTCCACCAAGGGGGCGCAGCGCGAGATGGTGGTGCCGTCGCTGCTGGCCATCATTGCCCCGGTGCTGACGGGACTGGTGTTCGGCGTGCCCGGCGTGCTGGGTCTGCTGATTGGCGGACTGAGCACGGGGTTCGTGCTGGCTATCTTCATGGCCAATGCCGGAGGCGCATGGGACAATGCGAAGAAGTATGTCGAGGAGGGTAACTTCGGCGGCAAGGGCAGCGAGGTGCACAAGGCCACCGTGGTGGGCGACACCG
>CALUJC010000019.1 GCA_944320865.1 uncultured Bacteroides sp.
TCGGCGATGTGGACATACCTCTCCGTCGTCTTGATGTTGTTATGCCCCATCAGTTCCTTCACTATCTTGATGTCCGTGCCTTGCTCCAGCAGGTGCGTGGCAAAGGAGTGGCGCGGCCTCAACAGCAGCGTGTAGCGGTCTTTCCTGCCCTTTCCCTGCCGCACCCGTATCAGGTTGCGGGACTCGTTGATGTCGCCGGGCTTCAGTTCCAGCAGTTCGCTGATGCGCAGGCCGGCGGAGTAGAGGATGCCGTGCCCGGCGGTGGGCGAAGGCCTGATTCGGGGTTTTGCTCGGTATGTTTCCATGTTTGTCAGTTCTATTTGTCCCACTCGTTCAGTATTTCACCACTCAAGTGGTCGAAGCGCATCCAGTGCCCGGTCTCGCGCCCGTCGGTGTATTCGCCTTGGGTAACGATTCCCCTGTCGTCTATTTCCGTCCAGTCGCCATGCTTGTAGCCGTTCTTGAATGAGCCGCACTTGTAGGCGTACAGTTTGCCGTGCAGGTGGGCCGTGTATGAGTAGATGCCGTCCAGCTCGCCGTTCTTGTAATGGCTGATGGTTTCGCTGCGCCATCCCCGGGCAGTGTCCTCGTTGAGCTCCCATTGCTTTCCCTCTTTTTGGTCGTCAATATAGTTGGCCTCATAAATCAGTCGGCCGGTCTTGGGGTCGAAGCGTTGTTCCTTGCCGTTTTTCTTTCCCTCCTTATATTCCTGTATCATATCAGGCTTGCCATCGGCGAACCAGGTCCGTACCGTGCCTTCTATTTTCCCATGCTGCATGGGAGCCTCGCGCTGCGGGGTCTTCCCGTCCTGGTAGTAGGTGACGAACAGTCCGTGCCGTTTGCCGTCGGCATACGCGCCCTTTTCCCGCAGCACGCTGTCGCGGTAACGCCTGTACTCGCCCTGCCTGACCCCTTTGGAGAAGTGTACGCTTTCCTCGTCCGGTCCCCGCAGGATGCGGTATTCGCCCGACAGCGGACGTTTCTTGTCTTTCAGGTAATACACCGTCCCTCGCTCCGGGTCCGTAATGGTCCGCAAGTCGCCGTACGCTGCAATCCGCTGCGCGAAGGTACTGCCGCAGAGCAACGTGAGGAGGAGAGTTGTCATGAGTAATCTGGTTTTCATAATATTAAGAGCCTGTTTAAATTTTCCTCTTTTAAGTTTTTATCAGCCCCTTTTTGAGCCTCTTTCCGGTCTCTTTTCCTGTTGTTATTCGTCACGTAGCCCGCTACGCTCCTCACGACAACAGAAAAATATCCTCGAAAACAGCCCTCAAAATGAGGCTGAGCAAAATTTAAACAGGCTCTAAAAAGTTATCGATACTTGGATAAACTTGTGCAAGGTAAGAAATAAATTCCAACTATTTACCCTGCCTATTTGTTAACAAATCATAAAACAACATTATCACTTTTTCATACAACAAAAGTTACATTTTTTCACATCCGAAAACATGGGAAAGTGATGAAATGACAGAATTTACCTTAGTTCAATGTCATAGTTACCAAACTTTTATAACAACAAATTATCCATTCATTTTACCATCTTCGCCCCTTCTTCGTACCTGAGTCGTACCCGATTCGGTATTGCTTCGCTCCCGCACGGGCGCTATGGAGCGAAGACGAAGCGTAGGAAATAGCAACAGGATAAGTAGTAATAGCTGACAAATAGCCGGGGACGGCTTTTCCCTGGCTAAAACTTCAAGGCTTTTTCCAGTTCCCGGCACAATAGGCGTTTCACCTCATCCATGTCTACGGGACGGTGCAGTTCGGCCTGCAGGGAGGTGACACCCTTGTCCACAAACCCGCAAGGGTGTATGTAGCCGAAGTAGCGCAAGTCGGTGTTGACATTCAGGGCCAACCCGTGCATGGTGACGTAGCGGCTGCACCTCACACCGATGGCACACACCTTGCGTGCACGGGAGGTATCGCCCTCCAACCAGACGCCTGTGGCTCCCTCTACCCTGCCCGCACGGATACCGTAGGCGGCACAGAGGCAGATAACGGCCTCTTCAAGCGCATGCACATATTCCTTCAGCCCCAACCCAAACTGTTCCAGGTCGATAATGGGATAGCACACCAGCTGGCCGGGACCGTGATAGGTGATGTCTCCCCCACGGTCTACACGATACAAGGCAGCACCCAGCCGTTGCAACGCCTCGGGGTTGAGCAGCATGTTGGCCTCTTTGCCGCTACGTCCCAGGGTATAAACGTGTGGATGTTGCACCAGCACGATACGGTTGGTGCATGCCCGGCCTTCGCTTTTCTTTTGCAACGCCTCGTCCAGACATTGCTCTTGCCTTTGCCAGGCTTTGTCGTAGGGGAGCAGCCCCCAGTCTTCAATTACTATCCGGCTCATTTTGAATAAAGTAAAAATCCACTTGCAA
Source organism: uncultured Bacteroides sp. (assembly GCA_944320865.1). Classification (GTDB taxonomy): domain Bacteria; phylum Bacteroidota; class Bacteroidia; order Bacteroidales; family Bacteroidaceae; genus Bacteroides. The sequence continues at coordinate 2,382 of CALUJC010000019.1, forward strand.
AGATAGGCAAAACTTCTGCGAAAAACAGGCGGAAATAGCCCCTGTTTTTTGCTTGGAATCCGAGAATTATCTCTATATTTGTCCATTGGAAAAACAACGCAAATTATTTGTTTAACACAAAAAACAGGAAATGAAAAAGCAAAATGTCAGTCTGCTTGCCCTTCTGCTTACGGCAAGCGTTTTTTTCGCTTCATGCCACAACTCGGCGAACAAGCGTGCAGCTGATGCCCTGGGCTTCGACAGCCTGCGGGTGAACCAGACCGTGCACCTCTTTGGCGACACAACCAAGCCTGCGTGCAACCTTATCGTCAACCTGGCCTATGCCGCTACGCCGGCCGATTCGACCGCCCTGCGCGACAGTCTGAACGCCTACCTGTTGGCCACCTGTCTGGGACACAAATATGTCGGCATGGCGCCGGCAGAGGCTGTAAAGCAATATGCAGACAGCTATATTGCCAAATACCGCGAACTGGAGCCCCTATATGAACAGGACGAAAAGGAAAATGCAGAAAACACCGGAGCCTGGTACTCCTACTACCGCCAGGTGGAGGGGCACGTTCAGCTGTGCACCGACGAGGTGCTGGTGTATCGCGTGGATTATAACGAATACACAGGCGGGGCACACGGCAACTACCTGACTACCTTCCTTAACCTCGACCTGAAGACGCTCTGCCCCCTGCGCCTGGACGACCTCTTTGCCGCCGAGTACCAAGAGCCGCTCACCGACTTGCTTTGGGAACAACTGGCGGAGGACATCGGCGTATCCACCCGCCAGGAGGCTGAAGACTTGGGCTACGGCAGCACAGGCGAACTGACCCCCACCGAAAACTTCTGCCTGGGGCATGAAGGCATCACCTTCCACTACAACATATACGAGATAGCTCCCTACGTGATGGGGGCCACCGAAATCACCTTGCCTTGGCAACGCATCAGCCACTTGCTGGGCGAGAGGAACGACATCATCAAGCAGTTACAATAATTGTGAGAGACGAGTTGGCAAGGTTCCAGGCTACAAGGCCTTGCCGACTCACCCCCTCGTCAACTAAGTCACTACAACCATGGACATCATCCTGAAATACTTTCCCGACCTGACAGAGCGCCAACGCACGCAATTTGCAGCCCTATATGACCTCTACACGGATTGGAACTCGAAAATCAACGTCATCTCGCGTAAAGACATCGGCAACCTCTACGAGCGCCACGTGCTCCACTCGCTGGGCATCGCCCAGGTGATACGTTTCCGCCCCGGCACGCGGGTCATGGACCTTGGCACCGGCGGAGGTTTTCCCGGCATTCCACTGGCCATCTTATTCCCCGAAACCCGCTTCCACTTGGTGGACAGCATCGGGAAGAAAGTGCGGGTGGCAAGCGAAGTAGCACAAGCCATAGGATTGGAAAACACCACCTTCGCACACGAACGCGTGGAGGATGAAAAAGGAAAATTCGACTTCGTGGTAAGCCGTGCCGTGATGCCCCTGGCAGACATCGTGAAAGTGGCACGCAAGAACATCGCGACCGACACCCCGCGCAACTCCCTGCCCAACGGGTTCATCTGCCTGAAGGGGGGGGAACTGGAACGGGAAATAGGCCCCTTCAAGCACAAGTCGGACACATGGGAACTGAAGGACTATTTTGGGGAAGAATATTTCCAGACGAAAAAAGTGGTGTATGTGGCACCATGAGGAAATTGAGAATTGAGAATTAAAAGTTGAAAAATAGATACCCATGAAAATCAAACGATTTGAATTCAATATGTTCCCCGAGAACTGCTATGTGCTTTGGGACGAGACTAATGAAGCCGTGGTTATCGACCCCGGATGTTTCAATGACGAGGAAAAGCAAGACTTGAAAAATTTCATCACAGGTAATAATCTGGACGTGAAACACTTGCTCAACACCCACTTGCACCTCGACCATATTTTCGGCAATCCCTTCATGCTAAAGGAATTCGGGCTGAAAGCTGAAGCCAACCAGGCCGACGAGTTCTGGATAGACGAGGCTCCCCGGCAAAGCCGCATGTTTGGCTTCCACCTTACGGAAGCCCCTGTGCCATTGGGCAAATACTTGCACGACGGGGATATCATCACCTTCGGCAACACCCGCCTGGAGGCTATACACGTGCCGGGACACTCGCCCGGAAGTCTGGTGTACTATTGCGCTGCCGAGCGCTGCATGTTTTCCGGCGATGTACTTTTTCAAGGCAGCATAGGACGTGCCGACCTGGCGGGAGGCAACTTCGACGAACTTATCGACCACATCTGCAGCCGCCTGTTCGTCCTCCCCAACGATACCATAGTCTATCCCGGGCATGGAGCTCCTACCACCATAGGCATAGAAAAAGCCGAAAACCCATTCTTCAGATGACACTTAACTGCCATCCATTAATCACTAACCACAAAATAACATGAAAACAGATTTATTAGCTTACCGCCACATAGGCATCAATGAGAAAGACGAAAAAAAGATGCTTGAAAAGATAGGCGTGGCTACCTTGGACGAACTGATTGACCAGACATTGCCCGCCGACATTCGCTTGCCACACCCCCTGGCATTGCCCCCGGCCATGACCGAATACGAGTTTGGCCGACACATAGCAGAACTGGCTTCCAAGAACAAACTTTACACCACTTACATTGGAGTGGGATGGTACGGCACCATTACTCCGGCCGTCATCCAGCGCAATGTATTCGAGAATCCCGTGTGGTACACTTCTTATACCCCATACCAAACCGAAGTGTCGCAAGGACGCCTAGAGGCGTTGATGAATTTCCAGACTGCCGTATCCGACCTTACCGCCATGCCCCTGGCCAACTGCTCCCTGCTGGACGAAGCCACCGCCGGGGCCGAGGCTGTCACCATGATGTACTCTTTGCGCCCGCGCGACATGCAAAAGACCGGAGCCAACACGGTGCTAGTGGACGAAAACATCTTCCCCCAGACACTGGCCGTGATGAAGACACGTGCACTGCCGCAAGGCATAGACATACGCACGTGCTCTTACCGCGATATGGAATTTACGCCTGACGTTTTTGCCTGCGTGCTGCAATATCCCAACGCAGACGGACAGGTGGAAGACTATCGTGCCTTGGTGCAGAAAGCACATGACGCCCGATGCCTTGTGGCCGTATCGGCCGACTTGCTCAGCCTGGCTCTGCTCGTGCCGCCGGGCGAATGGGGAGCGGACATTGTATTCGGCACCACCCAACGGCTGGGCACGCCCATGTTCTACGGAGGCCCCTCGGCTGCCTACTTCGCCACGCGCGACGAGTATAAGCGCAACATGCCGGGGCGCATTATCGGATGGTCGAAAGACAAGTACGGGAAACTATGCTTCCGCATGGCATTGCAGACACGCGAACAGCACATCAAGCGCGAAAAGGCGACATCAAACATCTGCACCGCCCAGGCGCTGCTGGCCACCATGGCCGGATTTTATGCCGTATACCATGGCCCGCAAGGTATACGGGACATTGCGCTGCGCATCCACAGCATTGCCGCCTTCCTTGAACGGGAGATAAACAAGCTGGACTACCGGCAAGTCAACACTTGCTATTTCGACACCTTGCAATTCGCCCTGCCCGAAGGCATGTCTGCCGGGCAAGTACGCACTGTAGCTTTGAACCATGAGGTAAACTTGCGCTATTTCGATAACGGCAACGTAGGTCTGAGCATAGACGAGACCACCGATGTGGAAGCCGTCAACGTGCTGCTCTCCATCTTCGGCATAGCCGTCGGGAAAGACTATCCTACGGTAAGCGACATTCCCCAGACATGTACCCTGCCCTCGGACTTCAAGCGGCAAAGCCCCTACCTAACGCATGAGGTGTTCAACAAGTATCACACGGAGACCGAAATGATGCGCTACATCAAGCGCCTCGACCGGAGGGACATCTCACTGGCCCACTCCATGATTCCGTTGGGGTCGTGCACCATGAAGCTCAATGCTGCCGCCGAGATGCTCCCCTTGAGCCGACCCGAGTTCATGAACCTTCACCCCCTTGTCCCCCAAGACCAGGCCAAAGGATACCGGGAGCTTATCCATAACCTGGGCGAGGCATTGAAAACCATTACCGGATTTGCCGGCATCAGCTTCCAGCCCAACTCGGGTGCAGCAGGCGAGTATACCGGCCTGCGCGTCATCCGCAGCTATCTGGAAAGTATTGGGCAAGGGTATCGCAACAAGGTACTGATACCGGCTTCGGCACATGGCACCAATCCCGCCAGCGCCGTGCAGGCAGGCTTCATACCTGTGACTTGCGCTTGCGACGACCGGGGCAATGTGTCGCTGAGCGACCTGCAAGCCAAGGCGGAGGCAAACAAAAATGAGCTGGCCGCCTTGATGATAACCTACCCCTCCACGCACGGCATTTTTGAGACGGACATCGTAGAGATTTGCCGCATCATCCACGCCTGCGGAGCACAGGTGTATATGGACGGAGCCAACATGAACGCCCAAGTGGGACTGACCAATCCGGGCTTCATCGGGGCAGACGTGTGCCACCTCAACCTGCACAAGACCTTTGCCTCGCCCCATGGCGGAGGCGGTCCCGGTGTAGGCCCCATCTGCGTGGCAAGCCATTTGGTGCCTTTCTTGCCCGGGCATGGATTATTTGGAAACGATGCCAACGAAGTGTCTTCGGCACCTTACGGAAGTGCCGGCATCCTACCCATCACCTACGGCTACATCCGCATGATGGGAGCCGAAGGACTGACACGCGCCACCAAAGTGGCCATACTCAACGCCAACTACCTGGCAGCCTGCCTCAAGGATACATACGGAGTGGTGTATACCGGCAATAACGGACGTGTGGGACACGAAATGATATTGGAGTGCCGCAAGGTGCACGAAGAAACCGGCATCAGCGAGAACGACATTGCCAAGCGGCTGATGGACTACGGCTACCATGCCCCCACCCTGTCGTTCCCCGTGCACGGCACGCTGATGATTGAACCTACCGAAAGCGAGAGCCTGGCAGAGCTGGACAACTTCGTGGCGTCCATGCTCTCCATCTGGAATGAGATTCAAGAGGTAAAAGAAGGGCGCGCCGATGCGCAAGACAACGTGTTGCTCAACGCCCCCCACCCGGAGTATGAGATAGTGGAAGATGCCTGGGAGCACAGCTACACGCGCCAGAAGGCGGCATACCCCACCGAGGCCGTTCGCGACAATAAGTTCTGGGTAAACGTGGCGCGGGTGGACAACACCTTGGGCGACCGCAAACTGCTGCCCACGCTCTACGGGCGGTTTGACTAACCCTCCTCATCGGCTACGCGCAACGTATCCACCTTCTCGAGGCGCGCGCGTAGCTTGTTCATCATCGACCGACGGATGCGGAGTGTCATGCGGCAATCCATGTCGTATGACTGCTCCAATATGTCGGGCTGCTCCTCCTTCACAATGCGCATCACATCGTTCATGAAGGGATACTCAAAGAGCACGGTCAGCATGTCGTCCACCGTGCGCTCCTCTATCTTGGCATTGGTCAGCGCCTCGGAAGCAGCAGTGCGATAGGCCACAATGAGACCGCTCGTGCCCAGCTTGATGCCGCCGAAATAGCGCACCACGATGATGAGGACATCCGTCAGCTCATAAGAATTGATTTGCCCCAATATGGGCTTACCTGCCGTACCCGAAGGCTCTCCATTGTCATTGGCACGGAAATTCTTGCGCTCGTGCCCCAGCATGTAGGCATAGCACACGTGGCGGGCATCGTAATACTTCTTCTGATAAATCTCTAGGTATTGTTTCACCTCTTCCACCGTGCGCACGGGCAAGGCTATGGCTATGAACTTGCTTCGCTTCTCGGTATAAATGCCCTCTGAAGGAGCAGCAATGGTCTTATACGTATCGGTACTCATGCCGCAAAGATAGACATAGTGCGGCAAATAAACAGGGATTCAGTGAGGATTTCCTTCACTGCCCGGCGTTTTTCTTCAGCCACTCCAGGCGGCGTTGGTCGGGCAAGTGTTTTACTTGGAAGTGCTCGAAGGTAGCTGTGAATCCCTCGCCGTCGGGGCAGGCACCCATAAGGCCGACCATTACCGGGGTGTTGTCCTGCAACCAGGCGTTGCGCATCATGGTATACTCCTTGTCGTCGAACGAGTAAAACACCTCCACGGCATCCAGCCTCCGCACGGCCTTTATCCAGATGTAAGGCACAGGCTTGTCGAGGGTGATGACGCTCCAGTCCGACGTGTTGTGCGTCACCACGGTGCTCAGGTTATACTTCCCGTCCACAAACTCAATGCCTGCCTTGATGTAGTTCTTGTGGTCGATGCGTAGCATCAATCCCGCCTGGTCGAAACGTACCCGATAGTCGCCCGTCACCTTCACCTTCACTTCAAACTCTCCCCCGTATGTGGCATAATAGAAAGGGGCATCGTCTACCGTGAAGCCATAATGGGAGATGCGCCAATAATCGCTTTTCGGGGTAACGGACATGGTAAGGGCATTGTCCTTGATTTCCCATTGCGCCGGCTCGTTGAACCATTGCATCTTCTCCAACGTCTGCGCCATGCCATTCTGTAGGAACAAGGCCAGGGCTAAGCCCAAGAATACTGTTTTTTTCATCGCTTTATATGTTTTGAATTATACAAATCCACATGATTTTCTTTACTTTTGCAAAAGTACGGCATTATATCGGTGCACACAATTATTAGCAAGCATCTTTTCCTACATAATATGAACCCAGCATTTACTAAAATCATCGTAGCCATGGATTCTTTCAAAGGCTGCCTCACTTCAAACGAGGCGGGCCAGGCAGCCATGGAGGGCATACAGAAAGATTTTCCCAATATAGAAGTGGCATGTATCCCTGTGTCAGACGGAGGCGACGGTATGCTGGATGTATTGGTTCAAGCCACCGGCGGACGAAGCATCACACTGAATGTGCACGACCCGCTGATGCGCTCCTGTACCGCACGCTATGGGATTTCTCCGGATGGGCATACGGCTTTTATCGAAATGGCCATGGCAAGCGGCCTAAGCCTTGTACCAACCACGCAGCGCAACCCTATGCTGACTTCAACTTACGGGACAGGAGAGTTAGTGCTCGATGCCCTGAAGCGGGGGTGCCGGAACTTCATCATCGGCTTAGGCGGAAGCGCCACCAACGATGCCGGACTGGGCATGTTGCAAGCTTTGGGTTATAGGTTCCTCAACCAAGCCAAGGAAACCTTGGGAGCGAGCCTTGAAACGGTAATGAACGGGAGCTTAATGGCTGAAGTAGCCGCTATAGATACCTCCCACGTGTGTCCCGAAGTGCGGGAAGCCCGTTTTCTCCTGGCTTGTGATGTACAAGCCCCTTTCTATGGCCCTCAAGGAGCCGCCTGCGTCTTCGCGCCCCAAAAGGGAGCCGATGAAAACATGGTAAAAGCATTGGATAGGAACCTTGAACATTTAGCCTCCGTCATTCAGCGGGAGACAGGAAAAGACATTGCCTCACTGCCCGGAGCCGGAGCTGCCGGAGGCATGGGAGGCGGCATGATGGCTTTGCTGAACGCCATGATGGAACCTGGTGCAAAGGTAGTGCTTGATGCTATACATTTCAAGAAACAAATAACAGGAGCAAGCCTTGTCATCACGGGCGAAGGCAAATCGGACAGACAAACACTGATGGGGAAAATTCCTTCAGGCATTTTGGAAGAAGCCACCCGGCAAGGCATCCCTACCCTGCTCTTGTCGGGGAGCATAGAAGATGTGAATGAACTAAATAGCGCAGGTTTTCTCGGCGTGTTCTCCACCACTCCGCGCCCCATGTCCCTTGCACAAGCCATGGAGCCCAATGTAGCACGAAACAATATCCGGGAAACTGCCCGGCAAATTATCCGGGTCTTACAACATGGCCTTCCTGCGATATGAAGCAATAAGCATTAACTTTTCACGCCAGAATCAGCACAATAATTTGCGGATAGCTTTCCGGCACCTTTTCATATCTTTATCGGTCAAATCCGGTTGGCGCTTAGTACCCGGCTTCTCTATGACGGACACGATGCGGAATCCGCTCCACTTCAATATCTCGCGCAAAGCCCTTACGGTGCCGCGCGACTGGCGAAACCACACGTTGAAAGGCCACGGAGTGGTACAGGTGCTTACAAGGATGGCCTTCTTCCCTTTATGCAAAGGCAAGGGCATACTATACCGGTTTTCGCCCATCATGCCATACACCATGCGGTCAAACAACATTTTTAGTTGTCCCGGCATGTTTCCCCAATAGCAAGGAGCACCTACCACCAAAGCATCCGCTTCTTGCAGGAGAGCCAATGTACGTTGAGCATCATCTTCGGGAAAAATGCATGCCAATGAAGCGCGGCACTTCATGCAACCTATACAAGGACGCACCTGAAGGTTTGCCACACGAATGCTGTACACCTCTACACCGAGCCGCTTTGCCTCGCTTTCTATAAGGCTAAGCATACGGGAAACGTTGCCTTGCTCTCGCGGACTTCCATTAATAAGAAGGACTTTCATAAGTTACGGTAAGAAAAAAAGAAGACTTCCCGCTTTCCCTCTCTTAACGGTAAGAAGAAAGCGGGAAGTCCGTCTTATAACAAAATAAAGCTACGCGTTTTCAATCAAGCTTATGTATCACAAGACCGGAGCGCAATTTAGGCTCAAACCACGTGGTCTTGGGCGGCATGATGTTGCCCGTATCGGCAATGTCCATCAGCTGCTTCATGCTGACGGGATACAATGCCAGGGCCACTTTCATCTCCCCGCTGTCCACACGTTTTTTCAGCTCACCAAGTCCACGGATGCCTCCCACGAAGTCAATGCGTTTGTCTGAGCGCAAGTCTTTAATGCCGAGTATCTCGTCCAATATCAGATTGGACGAAATGGTCACATCAAGCACCCCGATGGGGTCATTATCATCATAAGTGCCTGGCTTGGCAGTAAGACTATACCATTTTCCACCCAAGTAGAGCGAGAAGTTGTGCAGACAAGCAGGCTTATACACCTCCGTACCTTTCTCCTCTACCACGAAGTTCTTGCGCAGGGCATCGAGAAATTGCGTGGGGGTAAGCCCGTTCAAGTCTTTCACCACCCGGTTATAGTCGATGATGGTCAGCTGGTTGGCAGGGAAGCATACGGCCATAAAGTAGTTATACTCTTCATCACCCCGGTGGTTGGGGTTCTGCTTTGCCTTTTCGGCGCCCACCAAGGCAGCGGCCGCACTACGGTGATGCCCGTCGGCAATGTACAAGGCAGGCATCTTGGCAAACTCGCGGGTGATGAGGTCGATGTCTTCTTTCTGGTCGATGACCCAGAACCGGTGGCCAAAGCCGTCGCCCGGAGCAATGAAGTCATAGACAGGCTCACCGGCCGTATAGCGCGCAATGAGGGCATCGAGTGTCTTGTTGTCCGGATAGGCAAAGAACACCGGCTCTATGTTGGCGTTGCACACACGCACGTGCTTCATGCGGTCTTCCTCCTTGTCGCGGCGGGTCAGCTCGTGCTTCTTTATGGTACCATTCATGTAGTCGGGCACGTAGGCGCCCACCACCAGGCCGTATTGCGTCTTGCCGTTCATGGTCTGGGCATAGATGTAATAATTCTCCTGCCCGTCCTGCACCAGCCAACCTTTGTCTTGAAACTTCCGAAAGTTTTCGGCAGCCTTCTGATAGACGCGCGGGTCGTGCTCGTCCGTACCTACAGGAAAGTCTATTTCAGGCTTGATGATGTGGTAGAGGGACATTTCGTTGCCCTCGGCCTCTGCACGTGCCTCCTCGGAGTTAAGCACGTCGTAGGGGCGGGACACCACCTTCTCCACCAGTTCGCGTGGCGGACGCAAGCCTTTAAAGGGTTTAATTGTTGCCATTTCTTTGTTGTTTAAGTTTAGCATAAGGCGGCTTGGCCTTGAAAGCCGCCCGCAGGAAAGAAACGATGCGCCACGCGCCGATGCCCAGCAAGGCAATGGCCAGCCCGTGGAGCAAACCCTCGCCGTAAGTGCCGCACCACTTGCTTGCTGTCAGTGCGACCGATGCAAGGCCAAGCGGAATGAATATATGCAGGCAGGTTCGGGTTTCTTTCTTCATCGTCTCTGTGTTTTTTATTTGTTTACGCGGAACTTCTCGCATCCGTCTTTGAAGAAGCCCACAATCTGCTTGGCGGCGGCAATGCCGGCGTTGATGTTGGCCTCGGCGGTCTGCGCGCCCATCTTCTTGGGGGTGGAGAAATAGCGGCCGGCAAACTTGGCGGCAAACGTGTCGTTGGCTACGGGCATAATGTCCGTCACATACTTCAGGTCGGTGCGTTCCTCCATCAGTTTGATTAGTTCTTCTTCATTGATGACCTCCTTGCGGGCAGTGTTCACCAGCAAGCCGCCCTTGGGCATACGGTTTACCAAGGCGTAATTGATGGAATTCTTCGTCTCAGCCGTAGCAGGGATGTGGAGGGAAACCACGTTGCACGTTTCATACAGTTCTTCGGCAGAGGCCACGGCCTTTACGCCGTCAGCTTCAATGGCCTCTTTCGGGCAGAAAGCATCGTAAGCATAGATATCCATACCAAACCCTTTGGCTATGCGGGCCACGTTACGCCCCACATTGCCGTAGGCGTGGATGCCCAGCTTCTTGCCTTTCAGCTCAGTGCCCGAAGTACCGTTGTACATGTTGCGCACGGCCATCACCATCAAGCCGAAAGCCAGCTCAGCCACGGCGTTGGAGTTCTGACCGGGGGTGTTCATCACGCAGACGTTGTGGGCTGTAGCTGCTGCCAGGTCTACGTTGTCATATCCGGCACCGGCACGCACCACTATCTTCAGATTCTTGGCTGCATCAAGCACCTCGGCATCTATCACATCGCTGCGGATAATGATGGCATCCACATCCTTTACGGCTTCGAGCAATTTGGCCTTCTCGCCATATTTTTCCAGCAACACAAGTTCATATCCCGCTGCTTCCACTTCTTTTTGAATACCGTCTACGGCAACTTTGGCAAACGGCTTATCGGTAGCTACTAATATTTTCATGACTTTAATAATTTAGTTGACAAGTAAATAAATTAACGAGTTGACGAGGCCACGGCAACCTTGTGACCTAAAGCCTTGTCAACCCGTCAACTGAACGCGCTATGCGCAAATTGCCTTTTTTAATGAAGTTTCTCAAACTCTTGCATGCACTCTACCAATGCCTTTACGCTTTCCAAAGGCAAGGCGTTGTAGCACGATGCACGGAAACCGCCGACCGAACGGTGGCCCTTGATACCTACCATGCCGCGTTCGGTGGCAAAGTTCAAGAAATCGGCCTCCAACTCTTTGTATTCGGGTGCCATGACAAAGCAGATGTTCATGCGCGAACGGTCCTCCTTAGCTGCGGTACCTACAAACAACTTGTTACGGTCGATTTCCGAATACAGCAGGTCGGCCCGCTCAATGGCGCGGCGTTCCATCTCCTTCACGCCGCCTTGCGCCTTAATCCAAAGCAAAGTTTGAAGCGCAGCATAAATAGGAACCACAGGAGGCGTGTTGAACATGGACCCTCCGTCGATGTGCGTCTGGTAATTCAGCATCGTAGGAATGTAGCGCGACACCTTACCTACAGCATCGTTCTTCACGATAACAAACGTTACGCCGGCAGGAGCCAGGTTCTTCTGCGCACCACCATATATACATATATATTTAGATACATCCACCGGACGGGAGAAGATGTCGGAAGACATGTCGGCCACCATGGGGACGTTAACATCCAAATCAGCCTTCAACTCCGTACCGAAAATAGTGTTGTTCGTCGTGATGTGGAAATAGTCTACATCAGCAGGCACAGTATAATCTTTCGGGATGAACGTGTAGTTAGCATCGGCAGAAGAAGCCACTTCCACCACTTCGCCAAAGCCCTTAGCTTCCTTCATAGCCTTCTTTGCCCACGTACCCGTATTGAGGTAAGCAGCTTTCTTTTCCAAGAAGTTATAGGGAACCATGCAGAATTCCAAGCTGGCACCCCCTCCCAAGAACAACACGGAGTAGCCCTCAGGGATGTTGAGCAATTCCTTAAACAAAGCTACCGCCTCGTCTACCACGGGCTTGAAGTCCTTGGCACGATGGCTGATTTCCATCAGGGAAAGGCCGGAGCCGTTAAAATCCAAAATGGCTTTCGCCGTATCCTCTATCACTTCGCGCGGAAGGATGGAAGGTCCTGCATTGAAGTTATGCTTTTTCATTGTGAAGTTTGTTTTGGTTATACAATTTCTTTTTTATGTATGTCTGTTTCGACTTGGCGAAATTACGGAATTATTTCTGCAATACCAACCTTTCCTTATAAAATTTGCAAAGAATGGGCTTTTTCCTTTACTTTTTACTGTTTTATGTCAATTATACACACCATTTTGTAATACAAAAACGACAATATATAGACAAAACAGCCTTTTTCCGCACCAAATACTTACACTCTCATTTAGCCTCTTCAATCAGTGTTTTCATGCCCTTTATCTTCTCGCCGCGTACCAAGACGAGCAATTGCCTCACTTTTTCGCGGCGGACAGCCACAAAGGCATAATGTTCGCGCACGTCCACTTGGCCGATGTCATCTTTCCCCAATCCTCCTTTTTTATACAGGAAGCCCACAATATCCACCTTGTTCAACTTATCTTTCTTGCCCTTACCTAAATATAATGTCACCCAACAGGGTTTTACCGGAGCAGGTATCACGTCGGGCCATTCAAACACGGCGATATTTCCCGTGATATATTCAGGAAGGCGCTCTTCCGGATGAAGGATAAGAAACGAGGTACCCCGCGCTTCCCAACGCGCCGTACGCCCATTGCGGTGGACAAAGGCCTCGCGGGTGACGGGCAGGTGGTAATGTACGACACAGCCCACCCCGGTGATGTCCAACCCACGGGAAGCCAAATCTGTAGAAACCAGCACCGGACAGCTTCCGTTTCTGAACTTATATAATGCACGTTCACGCTCCATCTGCTCCATGCCTCCATGAAAAGCTTCGCAAGCCACTTTCTTCGACTTCAAAAAGCCCACAACACGGTCTACACTCTCCCGATAATTAACAAATACCAAGGTAGATGATGCACCCAACACGCACAGCAGGCGATACAACGTTTCGAGCTTGTCTTTCTGCGGCGACAAGACCTGTTTCACATCCAGCCGCCCGTCACTAAGCACGCCGGACAAAAAATCAAGCTTCGTGACCCGGCGTCCCATGCCCACGAAGCGTGGTATATCTTCAGCATCGGTAGCCGAAAGCAACACCCGCTTGTCCAATGCCGGAAGGCGGCCCAACACCTCCGCCATCTCCTCCTGAAAGCCCAGCTCAAGGCACTTGTCAAACTCGTCGATGACCAATGTCCGCACACTGCCGGCATCAAAATTCCCCTTCCGCAGATGGTCATTCATCCGTCCGGGCGTGCCGATGACGACCGAGGGCGAAAGAGCCTTCATGGCCCGGTGCTCTTCCATGGCAGGCCTGCCCCCGTAACAACCCATGGCCCGGAAGGGCGTACCCATCTGCTTGAACACCGTGGCAATCTGCAAAGCCAATTCGCGCGAAGGCACCAAAACCACGGCTTGCACCCCATGCACTTCGGCATTCAACCCCTGTATGAGAGGCAACAGGAAAGCCAGTGTTTTACCCGAACCGGTAGGCGACAACAACAACAAATCTCCCTCCCGGCGGAAAGCCTCAAGGGTTGCCTCTTGCATCGGCGTCAACTGCCCGATGCCCAACGGGCGGAGCATATCTGAAATTTCCATAGGCTACATATCTTACTGTGCAAAGGTACAAAATTTGCTTCAAACCGGAAAGCGCTTAACACAAACGCAGGAACCAGCGGGGGTATTTGATAAAAATTGCTTACCGACATCGTTCCATCTTCGTTCTTTGTTCGCTTCTATAGCGACAAGAATGGAACGAACATGGTACGAACTTGGTACGACTATGGTACGAACCTGGTCCCATGCGGATACCTAAACAGGAGTATGATAAAACATATTTACACCATCATTTATAAGAATATAGGCACGTAAAGACCAATACCGGGCATTTTTTCATGGGGGAATGAAAAAAACAACTGATTTGTTGCACATTCCAAAAAATATGCATAAATTAGAAGCCATGTTTAGCAACTCTCGGGACATATTCAAAATCGAGACGAACCACATAGGCCCCGCCAAAGGGAAGGTTCTTATCTCCGAACCCTTTCTGTGCGATTATATTTTCGGACGGTCGGTTATCCTGTTGGTTGACCATACACAAGATGGAAGCATGGGCCTTGTGCTGAACAAACCCCTCCCCATATCGCTGAACGACATTATAAACGGGCTTGAACTGGCAGAAGACATCCCCCTCTACCAGGGAGGCCCTATCAGCATGGACACTCTGTTTTATCTGCACACCCTCGAAGGCATACCCAGTGCATTACCCATCTCGCGCGGTTTTTACCTGAATGGCGACTTCAGTGATATCAAGCAATACATCGTGCAAGGCGGAAGCATTAAAGGGAAACTGCGCTTCTTTCTGGGCTATTCGGGATGGGGATGCAAACAACTGAACCAAGAAATCAAGGAAAACACATGGATGGTAGGAAAAGAAAGCGTTTCCACCCTGATGGATGAGACGGGTAGCACCACGCTGTGGGAGCATGCGCTGGGCAGCCTGGGGGAGAAGTATGAAATGTGGTCGCATTTTCCACAAATCCCTACACTCAACTAAAATGACTGCCCGCTCAACGCAAACGTTGCATCAACGCTACGTCTTTGAAACCGTCGCCCACACGCCACCATTCTTTCAACACCCCACACTTCACAAAGCCACACGCGGAAAACAAACGCAGGCTTGCCTCATTGTCCACAGCTACATGAGCCACCAGCTGTTTCAGGTGTAAAAAGCCGAAAGCATAGTCGCACAACAAGCCCAATGCCTCCGTGGCATACCCTTGTCCTTGGAACTCCCGGCGGATGGATATCCCCACTTCACCACGGGCATGGAGCGGATTGTAATCTGTAATGTCAAGCGTTCCTACCACTAAGCCGCTATCCCGGCATGCAATCATCAAACGCAATTGACGGTCGGCAAAGACATCGCATTGCGAGTTCTCAATATACTGACGCAATACATATTTGGAATAAGGCACGTTGAAATTACTCACGTCCCACGTCTCGGGGTCGTTCTCCATGGTGTATAGCAACTCCAAATCTTCCGGTTCAACGGCACGCAGTTGCAGGCGTTCCCCCACCAAATAACCCTTCTTCATAAGTCATCACCGTTTATTTTCAACTCATTGCGCAATCTTCCCTCGCCGGGCAGGCAAAATAAGGATGCCGTAAGGGCTATCAGTGCACACAAAATGCTTTTATTACTCAGCATCAGGTAGTAAGCCACGCACCCGGCCAAAGCGGGCAATTCAAGCAATATCAAGCGGATTGTACTCCAACGTGCATACAACTTCAAAGCTACCTCCACCGAGGCCTCATCTATCTTCTTTACCAATATCCACGAAAACAATTTCAACGACACCGGCACACAACAGGCCGTAAGCAAGATGACAAGTGTTTCCGCCAAGTAAGTGGCCTGTACGTTATCGGCACAAAGGCCTACCCAACCTGAGCCACATTCGCCAGCCACCACGACCGATACAGGCAAGAGCCAAAACACTACGTAGCTGATTTTTGTATAGGAAACTATACGCTTTATTTGTTCTTCCATCTTCTTTACTATTAAATAATATTGAGCTTTACAATACGCCGTTAAAAGGTGTACGGTTTACAATGCTTCTCCCCAACGTCACTTCGTCGGCATACTCCAATTCATCACCTACAGAAATGCCACGGGCTATGACAGAGAGTTTGACTCCCGTTTTCTCCAGCTTGCGGTAAATATAGAAATTGGTGGTGTCGCCTTCCATGGTGGTGCTCAAGGCAAGGATAACCTCACTGATGCCGCCTGCCTCCACACGTTGCACCAGGCTTTCTATCTGCAAGTCACCGGGGCCTATGCCATCCATAGGCGAGATGACCCCGCCCAGCACGTGGTAGAGTCCATGGAATTGCTGGGTAGCCTCCACGGCCATTACGTCGCGTATGTTCTCGACCACACAAACCACCGAGGCGTCGCGCGCCGGATTAGCGCAGATGCGGCACGTCTCTGTATCCGAAATGTTATGGCACACCTTGCAATATTTCACTTCGCGCTTCAAGGTGACCAAAGCGCCCGCAAAGGCCTCCACCATACTTGTGTCTTGGCGCAACAAATAGAGCACAAGCCGCATGGCCGTCTTCCGCCCGATGCCGGGCAATTTGGCGAACTCTGACACCGCTTTTTCCAATAATACCGAGGGATATTGTCCGTCCATACCTTTATTTTCTAAGACGCGCAAAGATAATGCAAATCGGGCGAATGCGAAGCAAACGGTGCAGGCTGTTTGCAAAATATTCTTAAAACGCGCTTCCTTCATTGCAGCCTTTTCAAAATGCGAGCGTCTTGTTCATAAACAAATTTCATTTTAGCCTATGAACCTAACTTGTTCTATCCTGCATGCCAATGCGCAGATTGCCCACATGCTGGAGCAGTATGTCGAGCAGACACCTTTCCTCACCCTATGCGGCACTTACACCCGGACGGGCGATGCTTTGAAAGACTACTACAATCAAAAAGTCGACATTTATTTTATAGGGTTGGAAGAATCCGAAGAAGATGAACTCTCCGGCTTAGAGTTTGCCCGGTTATTGTCACAACCCACACGTTGCATATTCATTGCCCACGATGGAAGTTATGCTTCCGAATGTTTCCGGCTGGATGCATTGGATTACCTTGAAGGCGACATTCAGTTTCCCGTATTCTTCCAGGCCATCAGCAAAGCATTGCGATGGTTCTCCCTACAAAGAACGGGATTGACAATACAACGAAGCAAAAATGAGAATAAAGAAGATGGCGAATTGCCCGATGTGATTTATATAAAAGCCGAAAGCCGGCTTATCCGCTTGAAATTGAACCAAATCTATTACATAGAAGGCTTGGGTGACTATGTGAAAATATTTTGCTCGGACGAAACAAAGCCTATCCTAAGCCTTTGTAGCCTGAAGTACTTGGAAGAGAAACTGCCCGACACCCTGTTTATACGCGTCCATCGTTCTTACATTGTCCGCAAAGCCTGCATCCGCGCCATTATGCCAAACTCCATGTGCGTGGTTGGGAAAGAGATACCCATCGGTGAGGCTTACAAAAGAAAAGTCAAGAAGCTGGTATCACAACTACCTGTACTATAAGAGCCTATTTCAATTTTGCCTTCGACAACCTTTCGCCGAAGGTAATGTTTAGGGCAATGCCCCAACGGCTTTCCTGCATCAAGTTGGCGCGGGTGTTCACCTGCCTGCGCCATGTGCCACCCAATGACAAGAACGAATAACGGATGGGGAAACTCACACCCAAGTTTGCCTCCAAGTAATACATTTCGCCACCCTTCAGCGACATGTATGAATTGCTTAAACCGATGCCACCCATCAATTCGGTGGAGCGCATACGACGTGGATGCAGAGCATAAAGCATACCTACATTCAGCTTGTGCTGGTTTTCATAACGCATTGAAGTGTAAGAAGACACATTGCGACTCCAATCCAGATAACTATAATCGGCCGTCAATGTCCAACGCGGCGTGCCATAAGCCATACCCGCCCCTACCTTGAATGGCAAGTATTGAGCCGTGCCATGGCGCGATTCATCCCAATCTTCGTCAGTCGAACTACTGGTATAGGTCTGTTCATTCTCTTGTTTTATCGTGAAAGCCGGAGATAAGGTCAGCCCGAACGACAAGTTTCGGTTTTCTTTCAGCCACCATTCGTAATGCATGCCAAACTCGGCATAGAAAGCTCTTTTTTTCGAAGAATACTCCACAGTAGCACTTTCCTGTGTTTCACTTTGCATGACCTCTCCCCTTATATGGCCTATGTTTATACCGATGGAAAAGCGTGGAGTAAACTTGAAGGCGTTGGACCAATAGAGACGGTACATGCCCCCGTTACCCTCGAAATAGGAATACACGTACTCGTCCGGCAATCCTTCTACCGGTTCTTCTGTTTGTATCAAGTAGCCCATACTGCTGTATGGAGCCATTCCTGCCATCATATACCACCCTTTCATCACTCTGAAGCCCAAGCCGATGCGGTTAGGGTTGCCCGTCAGGTTTGAGCTATGATCGCTCAAAAAGGAGTAGCGCGCATAACTTGCCGCCATGCCCACCTCGAAGGTAAAACACGTGGTGTCCATCCGTGTAATGGCGGCAGGATTCAGTGTGTTCAGCATCCCTACTTTGTTCAAAGCGACACCCACATTGCCCATGCCTGCATAGCGGCCGCCCTCACTGGCATTCAACTCACCCACGCCATACATCGACGTAGGCAGGTTGGTCGTGTTTTGGGCGGCTGCATGCAAGGCAGTCAACAAAACAATTAAGGTCAGGTATATAGTTTTATTCATCGGTATATTAATCTTAATTAATCCGTATTGTAAACTCTAATCCGCACGTCAAGCCGGCATTGTCTCTCCTGGCTGGGGTGATTGGCAAACACAACTTGGTCGAAGCTGGTGGCCATGTCCTCGTCCGACATGGAAAGCAACAACTTTTGGCGGGCAGTACCCCAAGTACCCAGGTTATTGCGTACAAAGGTTGTGAGGTCGAAAGAGTAATAAGTATCCTTGCCAAACATGTCATCAGTTGTCAAGTTACCCGTCTGTACCGTTACCCCATCGCTGCCATATACGTAATCTTCCAGCACATTATTCTCGTCGGTGATGTATAGGCGCAACTCGTCAGGCAACTGGTTTTGCTTGCCATAGCTGCCCCTCACGGGGTAAAGGTAAAGCATGGCATTCTCAACGGAAACAATATCGCCTGCCTCCTCTAAGGTATTGAGGTAAGGAAACTCCAGCTGGTTGTAAAAGCCCGTCAGCCCTTGCTGGTAAGCCCGGTTGCCTGTATTGTAGGAATGTACGAGGTTTTCGATGCCGCTGGTGATGTCCGCAAAGGTGTCCCGCTTCGGTCATACACAATGCCGGTATAAGCATAATCCTCATTAACCTTGAACGCCAATTCTTTTTGCACCCGCTCGGTGCTGATATCCGAATAATATAAGGTCAACACCATAGCCGAATCGTTTACCTGTAAGCCGGTAATGCAACTCCCTCCCTCGTCAGGCACAAAAGCCAAACCATGGAAATAATTTTTGAAGTCCTCCTGGCTATCAAAAGCATCATTTTCCTCCACCAAGCCTTCCAGCAACATCCTGCCCATAGCATCGGGAAAACGTATTGTCTGCTCTTTGCCTCGCCCGGGCCTTGGCTTGAACTCAAACGTAAAAAACGGAGTGTCTTCCTTAGGCCATGAGGTATAGTTGTACAAATCCTGGTCATTGTCCAACACAATAGGACGTTTCAATTGATACACCGATATGCGCTGGGCGGCCAACGTGTCGCCCCAATAATGCCCTGAGTACTTTAGGCGCAACACCAGCGAGTCGAAGGCATAAGTATGTGTTTCGTCGGGCGTAAAGTTTACAGTAGAATACTCGGCATAATACGTAGACGCCACTTTTCCCCAAACGGTATCTGCCCGATAGCCTACCTGGCAAATGCTGTCGCCCTTGGTCAGCATGGAGTCCAACAATATGGTACTGATATCTACCGAACAGGTGTCCACGAAAACATTGCGGAAAGACGTCTCCACCAGGCTATGCCCCAGCTCGGAATTATCGTCCCGGCAAGCCAACAGGACAACCGCCAATACATGAAAAAAAGAAAGGTATATCAACTTTTTCATTACATAGTAAGGTTTGAAAATGTGCGGCAAAGAAAGGAGTAAAAAACGACATTGCCACAAGAAATCGGTAATTGCCCTGCATTTCTCGATAAAGGCGTTTACCGATTATAGCGGGGTGTTTGTCGGTTTCTTTTGCCAGCAATGGAAAGGGCAGGCTATCTTCGCGGGCAAGAAAATCAAAACATATAAAACAATGAAAAAACAATCAATCGCCATCCTGCTGCTGGCCGGTATAAGCCTATGCAGCAGTTGTACGGAAGAAAGCGAGTACACGCAAGGTGTATGGCAACGCAAGTCGGACTTCGACGGCGTGGCACGCTGCAATGCCAGTAGTTTTACCATAGATAACAAAGGCTACGTGTGTTGCGGCTACCGGGGTTCAAACAAAGAATTGCTGAAAGACTTATGGGTATATGACATCGAAGGCAATTACTGGACACAGCTGGCCGACATGCCCGATGCAGCCGTTGCACGCCATAGTGCCGCTTCCTTCGCCCTGAATGGCAAAGGCTACATCACTACGGGAGCCTTGCGCGAAGCCCCCGACTGCCTTGCCGATACCTGGGAGTACGACCCCACTTCCAACACTTGGAAACAGATGGACGATTACCCCGGCGGTGCACGCTATGGTGCTTTGGCCTTTGCCATAGACGGCTACGGATGGGTCGGCACCGGATACAACGACAACACGTTGAAAGATTTCTACCGTTTCGACCCCAATGCCGCCACCGGTTCCCAATGGCAAATACACAACGGCTTCCCTGGATTGAAACGCTACTATGGCACAGCTTTTGTGATAAACGATGAAGCCTACATCTGTTGCGGCATCAATAACGATACAAATGTAGAAGACTTCTGGAAATTCGATGGCAGCGCCTGGACACAATTGCGCGACATAGCCAACAACTCCGACGACGATTATGATGACGACTACAACATTGCCCGCCGTGAAACCGTATCCTTCGTCATCGACGGGAAAGGTTACATAGCTACCGGATATTCAGGCGGCGTTACCTCGGATTACTGGGTGTACGACCCTGCCACCGACTTATGGCACGGTGACTCTGACGACGACTTCACGCCATTGACCGAGGCCACTTATGGAGGCTCATCGCGTTCGGCAGCCTGTTCGTTCTCTACCGGCACACGCGGCTTTGTGCTGCTGGGGCAGACAGGAGGCTCTTACTTGGAAGATGTGTATGAATTACTGCCTTATGAACAAGAAGATGCGGATTGAGGTAAAAAGGTTGTTTATGCGGATTTTGCAGGCAAGCCTGCCGGTTCTTGCCGGTACTACTTGCCTGCTTTCCTGCCACACCGATGCTTACCGCTGCCAAGCCATCGAAATAAAGGGAGGATATGGCTATCTCATCACCAACCCGTCTTCCGACACCATAATCTATCAGCCATTTATTCCTTCGGCACCCGGACAAATGGCTTTCCGCACCGCCTCGGATGCCTTGAAAGCCGGAAAAGCCGTATGTAACAAACTGGAAAACGGCCACCCGCCGGCACTTACCCGCAATGAACTGGAAGCTTTAGGCATTCAGCTACATTAACTTTATTTAGACACCACTATTCTTAGCAGACGGCAAAGCATGACAAGTCAAAGGCGGCGCAGCAACGAAAATAAGATGACAAGCCATGTAAGAACGAGAATGTAAACATATTAAAATTTGCATGTTCGCCGTGCCGAAATCCATAAATGCTTACAAGAAAAATCTATATTATTCGTTTTTCCATACAAAAATTACTCCAAAGAACATCCGTAACATACTATAATTCAACATATTGACGCAATAAGTACACCCCGACTACGTACCACCTCCGACTCTCCTCCGATACAAGTCCGACTCAAGTCCGACAATCCATCGGCGTATTGGGTCGGAGGTGGACCGTAGAAAATACGGACATGTCTGGGAGGAAATAGAAGGGTGATAGCCATTGAATCGGATGCTTCTGTAAATATTTCCTTCTTTTACTAACCTTTTGGAGAGGGATGCAATCCCAAAGTTTAAATAAAAGAGCCGCGAATAAATTCTGTAATTAATCGGGAAAAAATTTCTTTCTTTTATAAGAAATCCTTTACTTTGTGGTGCATTACCTGTTTATTAGGGTAAATGTTCTAAAAACCAATTTAATTATATATATTATGCAAATTTCACACATTGAACACCTGGGCATTGCCGTCACAAGTATTGAGGAAGCCCTGCCGTATTACGAAAACGTATTGGGTCTGAAGTGTTACAACATCGAAACCGTAGAAGACCAGAAAGTCAAGACTGCCTTCCTGAAAGTAGGCGAAGTAAAAATTGAGTTATTGGAGCCGACATCGCCGGAGAGCACCATTGCCAAGTTCATCGAAAAGAATGGTGGCAAGGGCGGCATGCACCACTTGGCATTTGCCATTGAAGACGGCGTAGCCAATGCCTTGGCCTACGCAGAAGAAAAGGGCGTGCGCCTCATCGACAAAGCTCCCCGCAAGGGCGCCGAAGGCTTGAACATCGCCTTCCTGCACCCGAAATCCACACTCGGCGTGCTGACCGAACTTTGCGAGAAGCCGGAATGATTCCCGCTAATCCACTATGACGAGAACATCTTAATAAACTTCAAAAACCAACATATTGATAAGAAAATGAGTAACCAACTGGAAAAAATTAAAGAACTCATTGACCGCCGTGTAGCCGCACGCCTCGGTGGTGGTGAAAAGGCTATTGCCAAGCAACACGATAAAGGCAAATATACAGCCCGCGAACGTATAGCCATGCTTCTTGACGAAGGCAGTTTTGAAGAAATGGACATGTTTGTTGAGCACCGTTGCACCAACTTCGGCATGGAGAAGAAGCACTATCCGGGCGATGGCGTGGTAACGGGTTGCGGCACGATTGAAGGCCGACTGGTTTACGTCTTCGCACAAGATTTTACCGTATCGGCAGGTTCGCTTTCCGAAACCATGTCAATGAAGATATGCCATATCATGGATAAAGCCATGAAGATGGGTGCCCCGGTTATCGGTTTGAACGACTCGGGCGGCGCACGTATCCAAGAAGGTATCAACGCATTGGCCGGATATGCAGAAATCTTCCAACGCAACATTTTGGCTTCAGGCGTCATTCCCCAGATATCGGGCATCTTCGGTCCCTGCGCAGGCGGTGCCGTTTATTCCCCTGCCCTGACAGACTTCACGCTGATGATGGAAGGCACTTCATACATGTTCCTTACCGGCCCAAAAGTCGTAAAAACCGTTACAGGCGAAGACGTTACCCAAGAGAACCTGGGTGGTGCAAGCGTGCACTCTACAAAGTCCGGCGTAACCCATTTCACGGCTGCCACCGAAGAAGAAGCCTTGACGCTTATCCGCAAACTTTTGAGCTACATTCCCCAAAACAACTTGGAAGAGCCGCCATACATTGACTGCGCCGACCCGATTGACCGTCTGGAAGACTCGCTGAACGAGATTATTCCCGACAACCCCAACAAGCCGTACGACATGTACGAAGTTATCGGCGCCATTGTGGACAACGGTGAGTTCCTCGAAATCCAGAAGGATTATGCCAAGAACATCATCATCGGCTTTGCACGCTTCAACGGCCAGTCGGTGGGCATCGTGGCCAACCAGCCCAAGTTCCTGGCCGGTGTGCTCGACAGCAACGCTTCACGCAAGGGCGCACGTTTCGTGCGTTTCTGTGACGCGTTCAACATTCCTATCGTATCCCTCGTAGACGTGCCGGGCTTCTTGCCGGGTACGGGACAAGAGTACAACGGTGTCATCCTGCACGGTGCCAAGTTGCTTTATGCTTACGGCGAAGCTACTGTGCCCAAAGTTACCGTTACATTGCGCAAGTCTTACGGCGGTTCGCACATCGTGATGAGCTGTAAGCAACTGCGTGGCGACATGAACTACGCATGGCCTACAGCCGAAATTGCCGTAATGGGTGGCGCAGGCGCTGTAGAAGTACTTTATGCCAAGGAAGCCAAAGAACATGAAAATCCGGCCCAGTTCCTGGCAGAGAAGGAAGCCGAATACACCAAATTGTTTGCCAACCCCTACAATGCAGCCAAGTATGGCTATATAGACGATGTCATCGAACCGCGCAACACGCGTTTCCGCATCATCCGCGCCCTGCAACAGTTGCAAACCAAGAAGTTGACGAATCCCGCAAAGAAACACGGCAACATTCCTTTGTAACCAAATACCCATTTACATTAAAACGAAAATGATTATGAACAAAGTAAAAATTGGGATATTCTTTTCACTCGTGCTGGGTATGGGGTTGTTTTCTTCGTGCGGAAGCGATGAGGGAAACAGCAAGTTGCTCTTGAACGAAGTGCTGGTAAACAACCAAAGCAACTTCCAAGATGACTATGGCATACACAGCCCGTGGATTGAAATATTCAACAAATCGTATGGTACTGCCGACCTTGCCGGTTGCTACCTGAGGCATAGCAGCCAGCCGGGCGATACTGCATCGTACTTCATTCCCAAAGGGGATGTATTGACGAAAATCAACCCGCGCCAGCACGCCTTGTTCTGGGCAGACGGACTGCCTAACCGTGGAACTTTCCACACCAACTTCCGCTTGGAACCCAATGTGGATAACTGGATAGGTCTTTATGATTCCGGCAAAAAACTGCTGGACCAGATTGTAGTCCCGGCAGCACAATTGCAAGCCGACCATTCTTACGCACGTGTGGACGATGCCGCCCCTGAATGGGAAGTGAAAGACGAATCGGCGGAAAAATATGTTACCCCCAGCACCAACAACAAGACGCTGGACAAGAACGTGAAGATGGAAAAGTTCGAATTGCACGACAGCGTCGGTATAGGCATGTCCATTACCGCCATGCTGGTGGTATTCTTCGGACTTATCCTGCTTTATGTCTCATTTAAATTCATCGGCAAGGCATCTGTAGCCATGAGCCGTAAGAACGCCATGAAGGCTAAGGGCATCACGGACAAGAGCGAAGCCAAGGAGAAAGGCCTCGGCCAGGCTCCGGGCGAAGTATTTGCCGCCATCTCCATGGCCCTGCACGAAATGCAAAGCGACGTGCACGACGTGGAAGAAACGGTACTTACCATTACGCGCGTAAAACGCAGCTACTCGCCATGGAGTTCAAAGATTTACACGTTGCGAGAGATTCCGCATAAGAAGTAAAACATACCCTAAAATTTATAGAACAAATGAAAGAATATAAATACAAAATCAATGGCAATGTTTACAATGTTGTTATCGGAGATATTGAAGGAAACATTGCCCATGTGGAAGTAAACGGCACTCCCTACAATGTAGAAATGGAAAATGCGCCCAAACCCAAGACTACCGTTATCAAACCGGTAGTTCGCCAGGCATCGACCACACCGGGAGCACCTGCCGCCCAGGTAACCAAACCGGCACCGGCATCCGGCGGCAAGTCGGGCGTGAAATCACCGCTGCCCGGCACCATCCTCGACATCAAGGTGAAAGTGGGCGACGTGGTAAAGAAGGGACAAACCATCATTATCCTCGAAGCCATGAAGATGGAAAACAACATCAATGCCGACCGCGATGGCAAGGTTACCGCTATCAATGTCAGCAAGGGAGATTCTATTCTTGAAGGTACTGACCTCGTAATTATTGAATAGTATGGGAGAATTTATTAGTTTCTTAGGAAGCAACCTATCCGACTTCTGGACATATACGGGCTTTGCCAACGCTACGCCGGGGCACCTGATTATGATCCTGGTAGGTTTGTTCTTCATTTATCTGGCTATCTCAAAGGAATTCGAGCCGATGTTGCTGATACCTATCGGCTTCGGTATCCTTGTGGGAAATATCCCCTTCAACATGGAGGCCGGTTTGCAAGTCGGTATCTATGAACAAGGGTCTGTGCTCAACATCTTATACCAAGGTGTAACTTCCGGCTGGTATCCGCCGCTCATCTTCTTGGGTATCGGTGCCATGACGGACTTCTCGGCACTTATCTCTAATCCTAAACTGATGTTGATTGGAGCTGCTGCCCAGTTCGGTATTTTCGGCGCATACATGATTGCCCTCCAATGGGGATTCGACCCGATGCAGGCTGCAGCTATCGGTATTATCGGTGGTGCGGATGGTCCTACGGCTATCTTCCTGTCATCCAAGCTTGCCCCGAACCTGATGGGCGCCATCGCCGTGTCGGCCTACTCGTACATGGCCTTGGTACCGGTTATCCAGCCGCCTGTGATGCGCTTACTCACCACGAAGCACGAGCGCCTCATCCGCATGAAGCCGCCGCGCGTGGTGTCGCACACGGAGAAGGTCATCTTCCCCATCCTGGGCTTGCTGCTGACGTGCTTCCTCGTGCCCTCCGGCCTGCCGTTGTTGGGCATGCTGTTCTTCGGCAACCTGCTGAAGGAGAGTGGCGTGACCCGTCGTTTGGCCAACACGGCCAGCGGCCCGCTGATTGATACCATCACCATGCTGCTGGGCTTGACGGTGGGTGCCTCCACGCAGGCTTCGGAGTTCCTGACGTTCGACTCCATCAAGATTTTCGGCCTCGGCGCCTTGTCGTTCATCATCGCCACGGCTTCGGGTGTGGCCTTCGTGAAGTTCTTCAACCTGTTCTTGAAGAAGGACAACAAGATCAACCCGCTCATCGGTAACGCCGGTGTATCGGCCGTGCCCGACTCGGCCCGCATCTCGCAAATCGTTGGATTGGAGTACGACCCCACCAACTATCTGCTGATGCACGCCATGGGTCCGAATGTGGCAGGCGTAATCGGCTCGGCCATCGCCGCCGGTATCTTGCTGGGATTCTTGGTATAACAGAATAAGGAAAAATATCTGATAGGAAAAGAGGGTGCATCCCCGTTTATTCGGGATACACTCTCTTTTTTACTCTTAATACATGCGATAACTATCTGTCAAACAATTTATAAAAATCATTTATGAAGAAGAACATCTTATCCGCTATCATGCTTGGACTGCTGTGTATCGGCCCGCTACAAGCCCAAGAGCTCTTCTTGAATCCTATGCCACAGGAATATACCATCAATCAAGACGGCATAAACACCCCTGCGCAATACCGCGTGCTGGCGGACGATAATGATGCGCTCTCTCCAGCCATCGGCCTGCTGGAAAGAGTGATGCCCGGTGAAAACGAGGAAGCCTCGTTCCGTGTCTGCATTGGCATTAAAGGCGACAAGAACATCAAGAAATACGCCCGCCACATTCCCGCGAAAGCAGAAGGCTATTATCTAAAGATAGACAAAGGGAGCATCACCATAGCCGCCAACGATGCCCGGGGTGCTTACTACGGAGTGCAAACTTTAGCACAACTTCTGGCTTTGCCACAATTACCACTGATAGAAATCACCGATTACCCCGACATTCCTTACCGGGGCGTGGTAGAAGGCTTTTACGGCACGCCTTGGAGTCATGAAGCGCGCTTAAGCCAACTTGACTTCTACGGCCGGAACAAGATGAACACCTACATCTACGGCCCCAAGGACGACCCCTACCACCGCACGCCCCACTGGCGCAAGCCCTATCCGGAAAAGGAGGCCGCCCAACTCCGCGAGCTGGTGGAGAGGGCCAAGGCGAACAACGTCATCTTCTACTGGGCCATCCACCCGGGGCAAGACATCCGGTGGAACGAGGAAGACCGCACGAATCTGATGAACAAGTTTGAAAGCATGTACCGGCTGGGCGTGCGCGGCTTTGCCGTGTTCTTCGACGACATCAGCGGCGAAGGCACCAAGGCCGACAAGCAGGCGGAACTGCTGAACTACCTGGACGACAACTTCGTCCGGCCGAAGGGCGACGTGGCACCGCTCATCCTCTGCCCCACGGAGTACAACAAGGCCTGGGCCAACGTGAAGGGCGGCTACCTCACCACGCTGGGCAGCAAGCTGAACGCCGGCATACAAGTGATGTGGACGGGCAACGACGTGGTGGCCAGCATAGACCACCCCACCTTTGAGTTTATCAATCCCCTGATACAGCGCAAAGCCTACATCTGGTGGAATTACCCCGTGACGGACTACGTGCAAGACCACCTGCTCATGGGCCCCGTCTACGGCAACGGCACGGACATCAAGGACGACGCCATAGCCTTCGTGTCCAATCCCATGGAGCATGCCGAAGCCTCCAAAATAGCCCTGTACGGCATTGCCGCCTACACCTGGAACATGGACGACTACGACCCGCACCAAGCGTGGGAGGAGTCCATCCGCGACCTGATGCCTGCCAACGCCCCCTACCTGAGGACGTTTGCCCTGCACAACACCGACTTGGGCCCCAACCGCTATGACTTCCGCAGGGAGGAATCGGAAAACATCCGCCCAGCCCTCGAAGCAATCCTCAACAGCTATAAGCATGGAGAGGCACCGGACCAGGAAGCCCTCAGCCAAGTAGAAGAAGAGTGCCGCGCCATCTGCCTGGCCTCAGACAAACTGTTGACTTCCGACGAAAACCCCATGCTGATAGAAGAAATAGCCCCTTGGCTCATCCGCTTCAAAGTACTTGGTCTATTCGGGCAAGAAGTCTTGAATGCATTGCAAAGGCAAGCCCTAGGCCAGACCAAGGAAGCCGATGTGGCCTACCAGAAAGCCCGGGTGCTGCGCTCCACCCTGCAATGGACGGACAAACTGCTCAACCCGCAAGCCCAGCAACCGGGTGCCGAGTGCGGAAGCAAAGTGCTGCTCCCCACCCTTGAGGTGCTCTTCGAGATAGCCGCTTCCCGCCAGGAAAAGGCTGAATAGGAACGGAGGGCACGCCCTTCCCCCCCAAAAGCAAAGCGGAGATATACCCCGGAATAGGGACATATCTCCGCTTAATCTTTATGCTTACTACCGGTTGCTTTACCGGTAGCCTTCGTCTACCATCATGATGACTTCGCCACCCAGCAGACCTGTCAGGTAATGCTCGCGCACCCAGACGTTTTCAAAATACTTCGTCTCGCCCGCCCCGTAGTTCAGCACTAGGCACTCCTTGGCACCGTCCTTCCATTGCCACGTGAAGTCGCGCGTCTCGGTATTGGTAGTGGCCGTATTGGCATCATACTCCATCTTAATCTCCTGCCCGGAATTGCCTTGCCGCACAAACTTCAGCTTGTGCGTGTAGGTGATGTTGTCCACCACCGTCTCTTGCACCCATGTGCGGCACAACTTGTCGTCCAGCGAAGGCGCGTCGTCATCGTCACCGCACGAACAGAGAGGAGCAGCCAAGAGCAGAAGCAGGCATATCTTCAAATAATCCAATGCTTTCATATTTCTTTTCTTGCTTTAAGGGAAGGGTGAAATCACTTGCCGAGTTTCTCTTCTACCCACTTGCGAGCATTCACAAAGGCCTCTATCCACGGAGTCACCTGGTCGGTGTGCAGGCGATTGGAAGGATAATAGGCATTCTGCCACGGGAAGATGGCACGCTCCAAGTGGGGCATAATGGCCAAGTGACGCCCATCGGCACTGGCTATAGCCGCTGTAGAGAAATCTGAACCATTAGGATTGCCCGGATATTCATCGTAGGTGTACTTTGCTACAATGTGATAATGGTCTTCATCATAAGGCAAAGAGAACTTGCCTTCGCCATGAGCCACCCAAATGCCCAGTTTGCTTCCGCTAAGCGAGCCGAACATCACGCTGCGGTTGGTCGGTATGGTCACGCCTAAGAAACGGCTTTCAAATTTATGGGAATCATTGTGGAGCATGTGGCCATGCACTTCGTCTTCCGGTGTAATAAGGTTCAACTCCATCATCAACTGGCATCCGTTGCATACACCTAACGACAGAGTATCCTCGCGGGCATAGAATTTGGTAAGAGCTTCCTTAGCTTTCGGATTGAAGAGGAAAGCGCCTGCCCACCCCTTGGCTGAACCAAGCACGTCGGAGTTAGAGAATCCGCCGCAGAAGACAATCATGTTGACATCTTCCAGCGTCTCACGCCCGCTCACCAGGTCGGTCATCGTCACATCCTTCACATCGAAGCCGGCCAAGTAGAGCGAATAAGCCATTTCACGCTCGCCATTGGTACCCTTCTCGCGGATAATGGCGGCACGGATGCCCGTCGGGGTGCGGCGGTCGGGGCTTATGCCGTATTGGGAAAGCTTGCCGGTGAAGCCGGGCAAGAAAGCCAAGTCCATGGGTTGCATCTTATAATTCTCGAAGCGCTTCTTGGCACAACCGTTCATCGACTGCTTGCGATCGAGCAGATAGGAAGTAGAATACCACACATCGCGCAAATAGTCAATTCCAAACTGGTAAGTAGCCTCATCCTTGGTTATCAGAATATGACGTTCATCAACAGGTTTGCCCAATTTGATGTAACCGACACCGGCATCCTCCAGGATATGCTTTACTTCCGCCTTATGCTTGTCGCTCACTTGGATGACAACACCCGGATTTTCGGCAAACAATATCTTGACGAGGTCATGCTCCTTAATCTTGTCGAGACTGATTTCCATGCCGCCTTCCATGTTGGAGAAGCACATTTCGAGCAAGGTTGTGATAAGGCCTCCTGCCGATATGTCGTGTCCGGCCAGGATAAGACCTTTGTTCACCAGCTCTTGGATGGCAAGGAAAGCATCGCGGAAGTACTCGGGATTCTGCACCGTAGGCACCTCATCGCCAACCTTGCCCAGCGATTGGGCAAAGGCCGAACCGCCCAGCTTCAAGGCATCGAAGCTGAAGTCTATGTGGTAGAGCGTGCTCTTGGGGTCGTTCTCCAATACTTGGGATACGACTTTCTTTACATCCGATACTTCACCTCCGGCAGACACGATGACCGTGCCCGGAGCGATGACCTTGCTTCCGTCCGGATACTTTTGAGTCATGGACAAAGAGTCTTTGCCTGTAGGCACATTGATTTGCAAGGCGCAACAGAAATCGCTCAGTGCCTTTACTGCTTTATAAAGACGGGCGTCTTCACCTTCCTGCGAACGGCAAGGCCACATCCAGTTGGCGGAAAGCGACACACTATCCAGTCCCTCGGCAAGAGGTGCCCACACCAAATTGGTCAATGCCTCACTTACTGACAATACCGAACCGGCCTCGGGATTGGCCAAAGCTGCCTGGGGAGCATGTCCCAACGAAGTGGCAATACCCTTCTCTCCCCGATAATCCAAGGCTACTACACCGCAATCACTCAAAGGCAACTGAAGCTCGCCCAAACATTGCTGGCGGGCTATTTTTCCCGTCACGGAGCGGTCGACTTTGTTGATCAACCAATCTTTACAGGCTACTGCTTCGAGTTGAAGCACGTTAGCCAAATACTCATCAAGTTTAGTGGGGTCATAAACAGGCATTTCATAATGCCGTTCTACGGTCTTGTCCACCATATAGGTCTTAGGCGAGGAACCAAACATCTGGCTTACAGCCAAGTCAAAAGGACGCACCCCATCAGCTTGCTCGAAGGCAAAGCGATGGTCGCCTGTAGTTTCACCTACCACATACATCGGGGCACGCTCGCGCTCGGCTATCTTGGCCACATGCTCTATGGCCTCTTCCTTGATAAGGAGACCCATGCGTTCCTGACTTTCATTAGCGATGATTTCTTTGGCGGAAAGGGTCTTGTCGCCTATAGGAAGCTTGCTCATGTCAATCAATCCGCCACACTCTTCTACAAGTTCGGAAAGGCAGTTAACATGGCCAGCCGAACCGTGGTCGTGAATGGATACTACCGGGTTGACATCTTCCTCGCAAAGGGCACGCACCACGTTGTAGGCACGCTTCTGCATCTCAGCATTGGCACGTTGCACAGCATTCAGCTCGATGCCGCTGCTATAACGTCCGGTGTCGACAGAAGACACAGAGCCTCCGCCCAAACCGATGCGGTAATTATCGCCACCCATCACTACAATTTTGTTTCCGGCTTCAGGTTCACCCTTCAGGCAATCGCGTTCAGTACCATAACCTACGCCTCCGGCCAGCATGATGACTTTATCGTAGCCGTAAACTTCATCTTTTTCTTTATGCTCGAAGGTAAGCACCGAACCACAAATAAGGGGCTGACCAAATTTATTTCCGAAATCACTGGCTCCGTTGGACGCCTTGATAAGGATTTGCTCAGGAGTCTGATATAGCCATTTACGCACAGGCAATAATTGCTCCCATTCGCGTCCTTCGTCGGTACGTGGATAGGAAGTCATATAAACCGCCGTACCTGCTATAGGCCATGAACCTTTTCCTCCACCCATACGGTCGCGGATTTCACCTCCGGTGCCTGTAGATGCTCCGTTGAAAGGCTCTACCGTAGTAGGGAAATTGTGCGTCTCGGCTTTGAGGGAGATGACGCTCTTGATGTCTTTTATCTGAAAGTAATCGGGTTTCGAGTGGTCGGCTGGTGCAAATTGCTCGATGACAGGACCTTCTGCAAAGGCCACATTATCTTTATAAGCCGATATGATTTTATTGGGGTTCTCTTGGGTAGTTTTCTTTATCATTTGGAAAAGGGAGGATTCCTGCTCTACTCCGTCAATGATGAAAGTGCCACCGAATATCTTATGGCGGCAATGTTCGGAGTTAATCTGTGCAAAACCAAAGACCTCGCTATCGGTGAGCGGGCGTCCCAGGTCTTTCTCCACTTTTTTAAGGTAATCTATTTCTTCCTTACTCAACGCCAGACCCTCCTGCTCGTTGTAGGCCTCGAGGTCTTCCACGTGGATTATAGGCTCGGGGTGGCGGTTAGTAGTGAACACTTGCTGGTCGAGCCCGTGGTACATACGTTGGAGCATGGGGTCGTATTCGGCATTTTCATCTTTTACAGGGAAATATTCTTCAATGCGGAGAATGCCTGCGAGACCCATGTTTTGGGTAATCTCGACAGCATTGGTGCTCCAGGGGGTAATCATTTCGCGCCGGGGGCCCACAAAGTAACCTTTCAGGTTTTCTTCACTCTCGGGAGTGGCTTCTCCGAAAAGCCAGCAGAGTTTCCCGAGCTCATCTTGCCCGGGCATGTGGCCGCAATCTACGGCAATTACGCTTTGGGTTGGGGTTCTGAAAAAGGTAATCATATA
This sequence comes from uncultured Bacteroides sp., assembly GCA_944320865.1. GTDB lineage: Bacteria > Bacteroidota > Bacteroidia > Bacteroidales > Bacteroidaceae > Bacteroides. Next base: position 35,113 of record CALUJC010000019.1, read on the forward strand.
CGTTATGTTTACTAATAATGCACACACAAAACTTTGTCTTCCACTTTGCCAAACAAAGACATTACCTTTGCAAGGGAAAGGTGTTGGCAATCTTTTGCAAAGATAGTGCAATATCTCTTTCCTGTAAAGCTATCGGCGGCATTTCTTTGAATTTTCCTAAAGAAATGCGATATTTGCAGCCATGATTCAAATTGAGACCATAGTTAACATCCTGTGGAAAGGATTCATCATCGGCGTCATCGTGTCGGCACCGCTGGGTCCCGTGGGTGTACTCTGCATCCAGCGTACACTGAACAAAGGCCGGTGGTATGGATTCGTGACGGGGGTGGGTGCAGCCATGAGCGACATCTGCTATGCGTTGCTCACAGGCTACGGCATGAGTTTTGTATTCGACTATGTGAATAAAAACATCTTCTACCTGCAACTGATAGGCAGCATCATGTTGTTCGCCTTCGGCATATACACTTTCCGCAGCAACCCGGTGAAGTCCCTCCGGCCGCCTTCGGGCAAGAAAGGGACCTATTTGCATAACCTTGTGACAGCCTTCTTCGTCACCCTTTCCAATCCGCTCATCATCTTTCTGTTCATAGGCCTGTTCGCCCGCTTTTCCTTTGCAGGCAACGGGGCTTTGGTCAGCGAAACCGTATTGGGCTACTTGGCCATCATCCTGGGCGCGTTGTCGTGGTGGTTTGGCATCACGTACTTCGTCAACAAGGTGCGGGCGCACTTCAACCTGCGCGGCATCTGGATATTGAACCGCATCATCGGAAGTGTGGTGGCCATCGTATCCCTGCTGGGGTTGGCATTCACATTAATGGGAGAATCACTTTATTAGAGGATATGAAGATAGCACAACAGTTAAAGGAAAAGAACATCGCCGAATACCTTATATATATGTGGCAGGTGGAGGACTTGATACGTGCCAACGGGTGCGACATCGACCGTATCCGGCAAACCATCATCAACCAGTACCCCGAGGAAGACCGCCCGGCATTGGAAGAATGGTACGGAAACCTGTGCGACATGATGCGCGCCGAGGGAGTGGCAGAGAAAGGACACCTGCAAATCAACCGCAACGTGCTGCAAAACCTCACCGAGCTGCACGGCACCCTGCTGGCATCCACCAAGTACCCCTTCTACAACGCCGCCTACTTCAAGGCCCTGCCCTTCATCGTGGAGCTTCGCCAGAAGAACGGGCATAAGGAAGAACCGGAGCTGGAGACGTGCTTCGAAGCCCTGTACGGCGTATTGCTGCTCCGCCTCCAGAAGAAGGAGATAAGCGCAGGCACGGCCAAGGCGGTAGAAATCATCGGCAGCTTCCTCTCGATGCTGGCCAATTATTACGACAAGGACCGAAAAGGAGAACTTAAATTAGACGACTGATATGAACATCTTGATAACCGGCGCCAACGGTCAACTTGGCAATGAAATGCGGACGCTCTCCGCCGGACATCCCGAGCACACGTACTTCTTCACCGACGTGCAGGAGCTTGACATCTGCGACAAGGAAGGCGTAAAGGCTTTCGTAGCGGACAACGCCATAGACATCATCGTGAACTGCGCCGCCTACACCGCCGTGGACAAGGCGGAGGACAACGCCGACCTGTGCGACCGTCTGAACCACCTCGCCCCGGGCTACCTGGCCGAGGCTGCCCAGTCCGTGGGAGCCGCCCTGGTGCAAATCTCCACCGACTACGTGTTCGACGGCACGGCCTGCACGCCCTACACCGAAGACACGCCCCCCTGCCCCACGTCCGTCTACGGGCGCACCAAGTTGGCGGGCGAACGGGAGGCCATGGCACGCTGCAGCCGCACCATGATAATCCGCACCGCGTGGCTCTACTCCACCTTTGGGGGTAACTTCGTGAAGACCATGCTCCGCCTGGGCCGCGAACGCGACAGCCTCGGCGTGGTGTTCGACCAGATAGGCACGCCCACCTATGCTGCCGACCTGGCCGCAGCCATCTTCACCGCCATCGGGCAAGGCATAGTGCCGGGCATCTACCACTTCAGCAACGAAGGCGTCTGCTCGTGGTACGACTTCACCCTCGCCATCCACCGCCTGGCAGGCATCACCACGTGCAAGGTGTCGCCCCTGCACACCGACGAATATCCCGCCCGCGCGCCCCGCCCGCATTATTCCGTATTGGACAAGACAAAGCTGAAGCAAACACTGGGCATCGACATCCCGCATTGGGAGGAGAGCCTGGCGCAATGCATCCGCCGGCTGGAAGAGAAGTAAATTATCAAGACACAAAAGACGGCCTTGCCGAGGTGGCCACCTCGGCAAAGTCAAGGTGGCCGATGAAATCAACCCGTTGACAGTCAACGGAATACAAAAACAGGAGATGCCGATACAGGCCATTTGCAGAGAGTTATAAACATTTACAAAACAAAGACATCAAGACATCAAAAAAGATAGTATGGCAACCAACCCGGAAATTGAACGCAGACGCACCTTCGCCATCGTGGCGCACCCCGACGCGGGTAAGACATCATTGACCGAGAAATTCCTCCTCTTCGGCGGACAGATACAAGTGGCCGGAGCGGTGAAAAGCAACAAGATTAAGAAGACTGCCACCAGCGACTGGATGGACATCGAGAAGCAACGCGGCATCTCGGTGACCACCTCCGTAATGGAGTTCGACTACAAGGATTACAAGGTGAACATCCTCGACACGCCCGGCCACCAGGACTTTGCCGAGGACACTTACCGCACACTGACGGCCGTGGACAGCGTCATCATCGTGGTGGACGGCGCCAAGGGCGTGGAGACGCAGACGCGGAAGCTGATGGAAGTGTGCCGCATGAGGAACACCCCCGTCATCATTTTCGTCAACAAGATGGACCGCGAGGCGAAAGACCCCTTCGACCTCATGGACGAGCTGGAGGAAGAACTCGTCATCCAGGTGCGCCCGCTGACGTGGCCCATCGAGAGCGGCCCGCGCTTCAAGGGCGTGTACAACCTCTATGAGCACAACCTCAACCTCTTCCAGCCCAGCAAGCAGGTGGTGACGGAGAAGGTGGAGGTGGACATCACGACCGAGGAACTGGACCAGCGCATAGGGCGCGACCTGGCCGACAAGCTGCGCGGCGAGCTGGAACTGATAGAGGGCGTCTACCCCGAGTTCAACGTAGACGAGTATCTGAAGGGCGAGACGGCCCCCGTATTCTTCGGCTCGGCGCTGAACAACTTCGGCGTGGAAGAGCTGCTCAACACCTTCGTCGAGATAGCCCCCAGCCCCCGTCCCGTGCAGGCCGAAGAACGGGTAGTCATGCCCGACGAGCCACGGTTCACCGGCTTCATCTTCAAGATTACGGCCAACATCGACCCCAACCACCGTTCGTGCATCGCCTTCTGCAAGGTATGCTCCGGCAAGTTCTCACGCAATGTGCCCTACTACCACGTACGGCATGACAAGACCATGCGCTTCTCCAGCCCCACGCAGTTCATGGCCCAGCGCAAGACCACCGTGGACGAGGCTTGGGCGGGCGACATCATCGGCCTGCCGGACAACGGCACGTTCAAGATAGGCGACACGCTGACCGAAGGCGAACACCTGCACTTCCGTGGCCTGCCCAGCTTCTCGCCCGAGATGTTCAAGTACATCGAGAACGCCGACCCCATGAAGCAGAAGCAACTGGCCAAGGGTATCGACCAGCTGATGGACGAGGGCGTGGCGCAGCTGTTCGTCAACCAGTTCAACGGGCGCAAGATTATCGGCACCGTAGGCCAGCTGCAATTTGAAGTCATCCAATACCGGCTGGAGCACGAATACAACGCCAAGTGCCGCTGGGAGCCCGTCAGCCTCTACAAGGCCTGCTGGATAGAGAGCGACGACCCCGCCGAGCTGGACGCCTTCAAGAAACGCAAATACCAGTATATGGCCAAGGACCGCGAGGGGCGTGACGTCTTTCTGGCCGACTCCGGCTACGTACTGCAGATGGCACAGATGGACTTCAAGCACATCAAGTTCCACTTCACGAGCGAGTTCTGACAGCAGGCGGATAGAGACAGAAAAGAGGACATACAGGACATTTTTTCGCCTTTTGCCCCGGTGGATGCTTAGTGAAAAATGCCTTTCTTTGCCCTTTTCAAAAGAAAGACCTTATGATTGCAAAAGATAGTGACAAGAAAAGTTTGGAGAAGGCAGCCATCTATTGTGACGACCTCGTCGTGCTTATCGATGACGTACAAGCCTTGAAGTCAGCAGGCACCACAGGAAAGCCCAACGGATATGCTGCCATCCTCTGCACGCAGGGACTGGCTGATGTAAACATCGACAATAAGCCCCACCAAGTGAAGACAGGCGACTTATTCATCTGCCAGCCCAACTTGTTTATTGAAAAGTTCACGATGGATAGTGACTTCCAATGTCGTGCCATAGGCATGTCTCTGCAATACGTCAAGCAAATCAACCTGACAGGAGGGAACATATGGGACATCAAGTTGTTTTTCGACCAGAACCCCATCATCCACCTCCTGCCCGAAGAAACCAACACCTTCTGCCAATACTACGACCTGCTGGTGTCCAAACTGACGGGAAGGCACATCAAATATCACAAGGAGCTGATGGGGGCTCTCCTTAAAGCCTTTGCCTACGAGTTCAGAGATGTACTCGAGCGGGTGGTCAGCGTCAAGCCCCCCACCTACACCTCGGGACAACACATCTTCAAGGAATTCCTTGAACTGCTCTCCACCTCCCGGCCTAAGCCCCGCGCGGTGGCCTTCTACTCCGACCGCCTGTGCATCACGCCCAAGTATCTCTCCGCCGTGTGCAAGGAAGCAAGCGGGCAGACGGCCTCTGAACTCATCAACCAATATGTGGTGAAGGACATCGTTTACCTGCTCCACCAGCCGGACAAGAGCATCAAGGACATTGCCTTCGAGCTGGACTTCCCCAACCTCTCCTTCTTCGGAAAGTACGTGAAGAAGCACCTGGGCATGTCGCCCAAGATGTACAGGAAGGAGAACAAACTGTAAACTCTGATAAACATAGATTGACAATGACGAACAAATGGAAACGCATAGTGTGGCTGGTGGTAGAGGCCATGCTATTTGTCTTTGTACTGGTGGCCGTGTGCGGCATCCTGCTGCTTTTGGCAGGAGTATTCTCTACCATGCTAGGCATCGACATGAACGATAAAGACATGAACAGCCCCTTCGCCATGCTGAGCGAGGGAGGCATGGCCATAGGATGCGTGTTGGGCTTGTGGGTGGTAGACTATGTGCATCGGCACGTGTTTCCGCAGGCAAAGGATTATGGCATGGGCCTGGCCCTCAAGGGCGGACACATGGGGCAACTGCTGGCGGGCATAGGCGCGGCCGCAGGACTTTATGCCGCTGGCTTCCTCGTGGTATGGCTCTTGGGAGGCATCGGCATTACAGATGTGGGTGTGCAACCGGGTGCTTTGGTGCAGACGTTGGCGTTCTTCCTGCTGGTGGCCGTGTTCGAAGAGGGCATGTGCCGCGGCTTCCTGCTGGGGCGCATGATGGATGCGGGGATTAACAAGTTTGCGGCGCTGGTGCTGTCTTCGGCGGTGTTCTCCTGCCTGCACCTGGCTAATCCCGGGTTTGCCTTGCTGCCTTTCATCAACCTTCTACTGGCAGGAGTGTTACTGGGAGCAGCCTACATTTATACACGCAATTTATGGTTTGCCATCGGCCTGCACTGGTTCTGGAACTGGCTGCAAGGCCCCATACTGGGCTTCGAGGTAAGCGGCAATGTCTTGGAAGGAAGCCTGCTCACACTGGAGGAGCCTGTAGAGGCTGTGTTACTGAACGGAGGGACATTCGGCTTCGAGGGCTCGCTGGTGTGCACAGTACTGATGGTAGCGGGCATCGGCTTTATCATCCGCCACTACGAAAAGAAGCGGACGTTAGCGGTTAACGATTAGTGATTAGTGGTTAATATGATTAGTGATTAGCGATTAGCGATTAATGTTCAGCGCATTAACCGCTAATCACTAATCCGCTCATCACTTATAAATGGCCTTCTTGCCCGCCAGCAACGTGTTCTTCATCAGCGACACGATGGTCATCGGTCCTACGCCGCCCGGCACGGGGGTGATGAAAGAGCATTTGGGGGCTACTTCGTCAAATTTTACGTCGCCCGTCAGCTTGAAGCCCGATTTCTTGGTGGCGTCCGGTACGCGGGTGGTGCCCACGTCGATAATCACGGCACCCTCCTTCACCATATCGGCTTTCACGAAGTTGGGCTGCCCCATGGCGGCGATAATGATGTCGGCCTCCCGGCATTCCTTCACGAGGTCGCGGCTGCGGCTGTGGCAGACGGTGACGGTGGCGTCGCCGGGATAGGCTTTCTGCATCATCAGCATGGCCATGGGCTTGCCGACGATGTTGCTGCGGCCCAAGACAACGCATTTCTTGCCCTGGGTCTCGATGTTGTAACGCTTCAGCAACTCGAGGATGCCGTTGGGCGTGGCCGAGATGTAGCAGGGCAGTCCGATGGACATGCGGCCCACGTTGATGGGGTGGAAGCCGTCCACGTCCTTGCGGTAGTCGATGGTTTCGATGACCTTCTGCTCGGAGATGTGCTTCGGCAGGGGGAGCTGCACGATGAAGCCGTCCACGTCGTCGTCATTGTTCAGTTCGCGCACCTTGGCCAGGAGTTCTTCCTCGGTCACGTTGTCTTCGTAGCGGATGAGGGTGGACTTGAATCCGCACACTTCGCACGCTTTTACTTTGTTGGCCACGTAGGTCTCGCTGCCACCGTCGTGCCCCACGAGGATGGCGGCCAGGTGGGGGCGCTTGCCTCCGGCGGCCACGATTTGGGCCACTTCTTCTGCTATCTCCTGCTTGATTTGGGCGGAGATGGCTTTTCCGTCAATCAGTGTCATAGTCTGTTTCTTTATATGGTAATATATATTTGCTTTTCAAGAATACTTTGTCGAGGTGGCCACCTTTAGGGTGTCGAGGTGGCCACCTTTTAGTGGTCGAGGTGGCCACCTCGGCAATGGGGAGGTAGCCGGTTTCCGATAGGGTTGGTAATCAAGAGGTTATCTTCCCTCATTTTTCTTTTTCCTAACAAATGCGCGATTCCATTATTCTTTACAAACTGGGGATGCGTTCAACGCTTCATGCGGGACATCATCTGGCCCATTTTGCTGCCGGTGACTTTCTTCATCATCTTGCGCGTCTCGTCGAACTGCTTCAGCAGGCGGTTCACTTCCTGCAGGGTGGTGCCGCTACCGCGAGCTATGCGCTGGCGGCGCGAGCCGTTCAGTATCTCGGGATGGGTGCGCTCTTTTGGCGTCATGGAGTTGATGATGGCTTCGATGCTCTTGAAGGCATTGTCATCGATTTCCACGTCCTTCAGCGCCTTGCCCACGCCGGGTATCATGCTGGCCAGTTCCTTCAGGTTGCCCATCTTCTTGATTTGCTGTATCTGGCTCATGAAGTCGTTGAAGTCGAACTGGTTTTTCTGTATCTTCTTCTGCAGGCGCTTGGCTTCTTCCTCGTCATACTGCTCTTGGGCGCGCTCTACGAGGGAGACGATGTCGCCCATGCCCAGTATGCGGTCGGCCATTCGGGCGGGGTGGAACTGGTCGATGGCTTCGAGCTTTTCGCCGGTGCCGACAAACTTGATGGGCTTGCTCACCACGGTGCGGATGGAAAGGGCGGCTCCACCACGGGTGTCGCCGTCGAGCTTGGTGAGGACTACGCCGGTGAAGTCGAGGCGGTCATTGAACTCCTTGGCGGTGTTCACGGCATCTTGTCCGGTCATGGAGTCGACCACAAAAAGTATTTCCTGCGGCTGGGTGGCTTGCTTCAGGGCGGTAATCTCTTGCATCATCTGTTCGTCTACAGCGAGACGGCCGGCGGTGTCGATGATGACGGTGTCCAGCGCCTTCGCCTTAGCCTCACGAATGGCATTCTGCGCTATCTGCACCGGGTCTTTCGATCCGGGCTCGGTGTACATGGGCACGCCTATCTGGTCGGCAAGCACTTTAAGCTGGTCAATGGCGGCAGGGCGGTATACGTCGCAAGCCACGAGCAACGGACGGCGGTTCTTCTTGGCCTTGAGCATGCGGGCCAACTTTCCGCTGAAGGTAGTCTTACCCGAACCTTGCAGACCAGCCATGAGGATAACGGCAGGGCGCCCTTCCAAGTTAATATCAGCGGTCTCCCCTCCCATGAGAGTAGTGAGTTCGTCATGCACGATTTTCACCATCAGCTGGCTGGGCTTTACGGCGGTAAGCACGTTCTGTCCCAGTGCCTTTTCTTTAACGGTGTCGGTAAACTGCTTGGCCACCTTGTAGTTGACGTCGGCATCAAGCAACGCACGGCGCACGTCTTTCAAGGTTTCGGCTACGTTTATCTCGGTGATTTTTCCTTCACCTTTCAATATTTTGAACGACCTTTCGAGGCGTTCACTTAGATTGTCGAACATTTATTTAACGATTAATGATTAATGCGCAAAAGAAATTACAGGGGGCAAAGATACGAATAAAATATAAAACAAAGAAGAGAGAGATGCGGAAACCCTGTAACCGCACCTCTCTCCTTTCTTTAATTCATCCGGTCCTCTATGCGCTGGAACGCACGGAGAGCCCAACCTTCATTTTCTCGTCAGATTCCCAATGACTTCCGGACAGCCTCTACCTTAGTCATAGCCTCTTCGTTGGCACGGGCATAACATCCGGCGCATTTCATCTGGCCCTTGACTTCGATGTAGAATTTTATCTTAGGCTCGGTGCCTGACGGGCGAACGGATATCTTTGTGCCGTCTTCAGTGAAGAATTGCAGCACGTTAGCCGTTTCGGGCATCTCAAGAGGCATGGATTTACCTTGATCATCGGTAGCCGTAAGGGTCTTGTAATCCTTCACCAAAGCCACAGGCGATCCGCCGATTTCCTTGGGCGGATTGGCACGGAAACCAGCCATCATCTGCTGAATTTCTTCAGCACCAGTTTTACCCGGTTTAACGACATTGACGGTGACTTCTTTCGAGAAACCGTACTCAAGGTAGATTTCCATGAGCACATCGTAGAGCGTCTTGCCCTTGTCTTTTGCCCAAGCACAGATTTCGGCCAACAGGGAGCAAGCAGACACAGCGTCCTTGTCACGCACAAAGTCTTCGGCCAGGAAGCCGTAACTTTCCTCACCTCCGCCAATGTATTGCTGCTTACCTTCACTCAAACGGATTTCGCGAGCTATCCACTTGAATCCGGTGTAGCAATCGCGCATTTCGATATGGTTCTTATCGGCCACAGCCTTGATGAGTTCGGTAGTTACAATGGTCTTCACAATGAAATCGGTAGGTTTCATCTTACCGGTAGCAATACGGTTCTTAATGATATAGTACAGGAAGATAAGACACGTCTGGTTTCCATTGATGAGTACCCATTCGCCCTTGTCGTCTTTGCAGGCCATGCCCACGCGGTCGGCATCGGGGTCGCTGGCCATAACGATATCGGCATCAAGCTTCTTAGCCAGGTCAATGGCCATGGTAAGGGCTTCGGCATTTTCAGGATTGGGAGAAACAACGGTGGGGAAATTTCCATCTTTTACCATCTGTGCCTCCACGCAATGCACGTTTTCAAATCCCCACTCTTTCAACGAACGCGGAATTAATGTACGACCTGCACCATGCAAGGGTGTGTAAACAATGCAAAGGTTTTTCTGCCGCTTGATAACTTGCGGGTCGATGGAAATGCCATGCACCTTGTCGAGGTAAACTTTGTCGACATCTTCGCCAATGATTTGAATCAAGTCCTTGTTGCCTTGGAACTTAATATCTGACACCTTTACCTTGTTTACTTCGTCGATAATGGCAGTATCGTGCGGAGCAAGCACCTGAGCACCATCATCCCAATAGGCTTTATAGCCGTTGTATTCGCGGGGGTTGTGACTGGCGGTGATATTAATGCCGCTTTGACAACCCAAATGGCGTATGGCAAAAGATACTTCAGGCGTAGGCCTCAGGTCATCAAAAAGATAAACCTTGATACCATTAGCCGAGAAAATGGCAGCAGATATCTCAGCAAACTTACGGCTGTTATTGCGGCAATCGTGCCCTACCACAACAGAGATACCTCCTTCCCTTCCGGCGAAACATTTGTTCAGATAGTTGGCCAACCCCTGTGTGGCAGCCCCTACGGTGTAAATGTTCATGCGGTTGCTTCCGGCACCCATGATGCCGCGCAGACCTCCCGTACCGAATTCGAGGTCTTTATAAAAGCTGTCCACCAACTCGGTCTTGTCATCGGCCTCCAACATGCGCTTCACTTCGGCCTTGGTTTCTGCATCATACGCAGGCGATAGCCATTCTTGGGCCTTCGCGGTCACTTGGTTCAGTAGTTCTTGATTTTCCATGATAGATAGTATGTTTTATAAAATGATTATTTAGTTGACAATGGGACGAAGGGACAAGTTAACAAAGCTATTCCCTTTTTCACCCCCAAAGATAGGGAGAAAATTGAAGAATGAAAATTTTATCGCATGAAATTATCATTTTATCAAATACCTTTCTCCAGTCTCACGGACATATTGTTCGAGCCAGTCTTGAGGATAACCGGGACGGATAACGTCAGCTGCCTGACCGATGGCATTACGTTTGAATGAACGTCCTTCCGTTTGACGGATAACTCCATCACTATACTTCACTACAAGAAATTCACCCAACCGGCGCCAAGCATCAAGCGTGCTTTGGGCGGTAAGCGTAGTGTAACGAGTAAGAAAAGCCTTGGCAGCCTTGGGGTTGCTCTCTATAAGGCTGACAGCCACTTGTTCCACCCCTGGCTGGGCGATGTTAAAGGCATCTTCAAGCTCGGTTTGCAAGGAACGCACATCAGCTATCATCAAATCGTAACGGAGATATACCATGTTGGCTACCCAGTTGAACACCCAAAAGCTGGAATCCCATGAAAAAGTGATATAATCGGCGCCATCGGGACGACCATAACAAGCAGGCACCTGGTCAGTGCAGCAATACACTGGGGTGAACACTGTCATGTTAGCATCGTCAGTGGCAAACCACAGCACACCGCCCACGGCATCGGGCAGGTTATCCCTCATCTGCGCCACAAAGACAAAGCCTGTCTGCTGAGTGGAGATGGGACGTTCGTTGAAATATTTCTTTCCGGCGACTTCAAACTCGAGGGGTGAAAGTCGGTAGGGTGCATGGTACGGTCCTGCTCCAAAATCCTGGCTCAAATCGAGCGGAGTACCCTCGTAGTGGTCACGCATGGCATTCTTGATATCTTGCACAGATACTTTGCGATTGGGCTTCACGAAAAGAGGCATAGGCTCGGCAGATTCACCCAAAATGTAAGGAAGAAATTCCTGGCCACGGTCGGTGAACATATTGAAGAAACTCCATACTCTTGCTTCACAATAGCGCAACATTCCGAAATCGGTAGGCGAATAAGCATCGGCAAAGCTGAAATCTTTATTCACGCCACTGAAATATCCTTTCTCGCGGGCAAAGGAGATGACATCGGGCGAATACATGCAATTCTCCTTGTCAGCCATATTAAAATGGTGTATACGGCTTTGGTTGGCATGAGCAGAAATGCAGTCATCGGGCACACGTACAGCTACCCACACGGCTCCCTTCACGCCAGGGCCTTTGCCTATCATCTCCATAATCCACACTTCGTCGGGATCGGCTATAGTGAACGATTCTCCACTACTATAATAGCCATACTCCTGCACCAAGTCGGTCATTACACGGATGGCTTCACGTGCCGTACGCGAGCGTTGCAGGCCGAGATAAATGAGGCTTCCATAGTCGATGATACCTGTGGTGTCCACCAGTTCAGGGCGACCTCCGAAGGTGGTTTCGCCAATAGTAAGCTGGAATTCGTTCATATTACCAATGACGTTATACGTCTGCCTGGCTTGCTCAATCTTACCCAAATACTTGCCAGTGTCCCATTCGTGCACGTCAATCCACGTGCCCTTCTTGTGTATGCCTGCAGGATAATGATAGAGTTCGCCGAACAGAGCGTACGAGTCCGCCGAATAAGACACGATAGTCGACCCGTCTGCCGAAGCGTTCTTGCCGACAATGAGATTGGTGCATGCCAGCGCATCCACCCCACATGCCCCCATGCACAACAGGGGGAGAATTAATCTTTTAAGGTTCATACTACTTCTTCTTTATATATAGTTACAATGAATTGCTATCTTACCACACAAAGTCATACGCCTCCCGACTCACATTTCCGCACCCGTCCTCCACCTCCACGCGGAGCACATGTTTGCGTCCGCGCTTCACATGCCGGGGGTCGAGTTCACACACCAGCAAGCCGTTTACTGAGTTGGGCTTACCCATCAGTGCATAGGCTCCATCAATGGTAGCCCGATAACGGACAAGCCCCGACTGTTTTTCACTGACTTTAAGGACAATACGCCCTTTCCTTCCCCACGTGTTCGGGCGAACGGGGATGATGCGTGGCGGAGTAGTGTCTACCTTCACGGTGTAGGACGCAATGGCGCGCACACGGGCATGCATTGCTCCATTTCTGTACGTTCCGCCCACATAGCTTGCCTTACCCCGGGGAGACAGGGTGGCGATATAGTACTTCGTACTGTCCTCCACCGGGTGATGGCGCAGCCCGATGGAGAGTTGGGCATATCCGTGCAAGGGGATGTTTTTACCATCCGCCAGACGGTAAGTGAAGGCTACATCAGCACTATCAGCACTCACCTCGTAGCGCACGTATTCATCCTTATAGAGGCGTCCGCGAGGGATGGCTAAATGCATGCCTAACGCCGAAAAATAGGCAGGGGCATTCCATTGCAAAGCATTCGCCTCCTCCAAAGATAGGGAAGGGATAGGCATTGGCTTGCCTTGCACGGTAAACTCCACACGAGAAGTGTTGCCCAAAGCATCTGCCAGAATATAGGTGAAATGGTAGGGACGCTCCTCGCAGATGTTTACCCAGCCCCGATTCTCTGTGGCACGAAGCATACGCAGGCGGTTACCCGGGTCGATGAACGACTTCATATACCCGCCCTCTGTCCATGAGTTGATGTAAAGATTCTCATCATCACTGAACCGGTCGACCGTACTACGAAAGACCTCTTGCCCGTCCATTTCAAGGATGACCGTGTGCACTCCATAATGATTGTGCACCCCGTCCATGTAGTCGTATGCACGAATAGCCATGCCTATCCACCCCCACGCCTCTACGGGTTTGTGCGGACGAAGAGGGAAAGTTTGGGGCACACCTTTACCCTGCACCACTCCCCCGCCCCGCCGGGAAAAAAGCATGATGCCTAAGGCACGTGGCGGCGTATGGTCGCGTACATGCGTACGGAAAAAAGGCAAAGGGTCGACACTCTCGCCCGTGGCTTGCTCAATGACATCCAGATGCAGGTGCGGGCCGAATGAGTAGCCCGTATTTCCACTCAATGCAATGACTTGCCCAGAACTCACAGGATATTCATCAGGGCTCGGCTCAATGTCCACCTCCCAACTTTCCTGTTCGTATTGAAGCGCCTCTACCCGACGGGCAATGTCACCCACAAAAGCACTCAAGTGACGGCAGATGGTGGTGTATCCATTATCGTATGCCACATGGAGCACGTATCCCGAGCCATGCGTCACCCGTATGCGCTCGATATGCCCGTTGGCCAATGCCCTTACCTTCAACCCTGTACGCCCCTCTGTCTTGAAATCGAGCCCGCCATGGAAGTGATTGGCGCGTATTTCCCCGAAGTTGCCTGAAAAGACCATCGGCACATCAAGCGGGGGCGCAAAGACAGGCTCTCCTTGTTGGGCACGAAGAGAGGCACATAAGAACAATAATAATATGGTGCAATAAGTTTTCATCCATCCTAAAAGTTTTTCCTTCACCGAGTTTACCAGCCTGCAGGGCGTGATTTAAAGCCTATTTCTTAGCTTAGTATCACTACCGTCCTGGCCTAGTATCGCTACCATCCTAGCGTAGTATCGCTAGCTTCTTAGCGTAGTATCGCTGGCAGAGAAGGAGTAAGACTCTAAAAATCAAGGCATATATTAATTACTCACTCTGCCACCATACCAAGTTTCTATTTCATGGGGCAAAGATAGAAAGTTACACCGATTTATATGAATATTTGCCAAAAATTTCTTTTTGACACGGAATTGTAACATAAAATGCCGTACTTTGCAAAAAGTCTCCAAAAAATGGCACAGAAAAAGAAAAATCTCCCTTACCTGGAAAGAGACATCAGCTGGATGTACTTTAATCACCGCATTCTCCAAGAGGCACAACGTGAAAACGTCCCCTTGTTAGAGCGCATGACATTCCTGGGTATTTACTCCAACAACTTGGACGAATTTTTCCGTGTGCGCATGGCCTCGCAAAGCCGCATAGCCGAAAGCACGGAAAAATCTGCCTCGGCCGATAGCGAAAAGGCACGGAAAATAATCAAGCAGATCAGCAAGCTCAACGCACAATTCGTCAAAGAATATTCGGAAACCATACACCACGTGACTGATGAATTGAAACGGGAAAACATTTACCTGGTGTCAGATACCGAGGTTAGCCCTGAACAAATGGAGTTCATTCGCTCCTACTACAAGGAAAAGCTGGCAGGAAGTATCGTGCCCATCTGGTTCTCTGCCATCAAGTCGATGGATTGTGAGAATGATGAAAACATCTATCTGGCCGTCAAAGTAAGCAAAGAAGCCAAGTCGAGTGTGGATTACGCCTTCCTTGAACTCCCCGTAGACGTATGCGGACGCTTCGTACGCTTGCCCGACCATGAAGGGAAAAGCTACCTGATGTATGTGGACGACATTATCCGGTGCTGTCTACCACTCGTGTTCGAAGGCTTAGGCTATACTGATTTCAAGGCCTATGCCTTCAAGTTCACCCGCGATGCCGAAATGGAAATTGACAACGACCTACGTACCGGCACCCTACAGAAGATATCGAAAGGCGTAAAAAGCCGTAAGCGAGGTGAGCCACTTCGATTCATCTACGATGCACAGATGCCCAAAGACCTGCTGAAACGTGTATTAAGAAAAATGGATCTCGATAGTTTGGACGTAGTGCTCGATAGTGGACGTTATCAAAACCACAAGGACATGATGGGCTTCCCCGATTGCGGACGGAAAGACTTGAAATACCCCAAATGGCCCTCTATTTTGAAGAAAGAGTTGGACGGTCCCGATAGTCTCATTCAAAAGATACAACAAAAAGACCGTTTCTTACATGTGCCCTACCATAGCTTCGATTCGTTCATCCGCGTTCTCCAAGAGGCCGCCGTAAGCAAAAACGTGTCCAGCATTAAAATCACCCTCTACCGCCTGGCCAAAGAATCGAAAGTAGTAAAAGCCCTGATAGGTGCCGCACGCAACGGGAAAAAAGTAACCGTGGTCATCGAACTCTTAGCACGCTTTGATGAAGCTTCCAACATCCACTGGTCGAAAAAGATGCAAGACGCAGGCATCAAAGTCATTTTCGGCGTAGAAGGATTAAAGATACACTCAAAAATCACCCATATCGGCACAAGGAAAGGCCCCGACATCGCCTGCATCAGCACAGGCAACTTCCACGAAGGCAACGCCCGCACCTACACCGATTGCATGCTCATGACTGCCAGCCAACGGTTGGTAAAGGAGGTAAACATGGTGTTCGACTTCATCGAGCGCCCCTACAACCCTATCCGTTTCCGGGAATTGCTGGTATCGCCCAACGAAATGAAGAAAAAGTTCATCGCCCTCATCAATAACGAAATCAAGAACAAGAAAGCCGGAAAGCCCGCTTACATCAAAATAAAAATAAACCACATTACCGACCCCATCATGGTGCAGAAGCTCTACGAAGCCTCAGCAGCCGGAGTGGACATCGACTTGCTGGTGCGTGGCAACTGCTCACTCATCACGGGCATAGAAGGCATAAGCAATCACATCCACATACGCGGTATTATCGACCGCTACCTTGAGCACTCGCGCATCTTTATCTTCGCCAACGGAGGCGAGGAAGAAAAAATATTTATCGGTTCGGCCGACTGGATGCCACGAAACCTCGACCACCGCATCGAAGTCATCACTCCCATCTACGACCCTTCGCTGAAGGGCGAAATGAAACGTATTGTGGAATATGGCTTGAAAGACACCCTGCAAGGCCGCATTGTGGACGGGCGGGGCGACAATAAGCTTCAAAGTGCAGACGAAGCCACGTCCTTCCGTTCACAAGAGGCACTATACAATGAATATTTGACAGAAAACGTATGAAAAAGAAATCAGACACCCCTACCAGCTTCGCGGCTATCGACATAGGCTCGAACGCCGTACGCCTGCTTATCAAGCAACTCAAGGAGCGAGACGGGCAACCCGTGTTCGCAAAAGTGCTCCTGCTTCGCGTGCCTTTACGATTAGGATTCGACGTGTTTGCAGGAGAAAAAATATCCGAACAGAAGGAAAAGAATATGATACGCCTTATGAAGTCGTACGCCCAACTAATGAAGATTTATAAGGTAAAGCACTACCGTGCCTGTGCCACCTCGGCCATGCGCGATGCCCTGAACGGGCGCGACATCATCAAGGCCATCAGGAAGAAGACGGGCATCGACATTGAAATCATCGACGGACAAGAAGAGGCCCAGATGGTGTACAACAATCACATAGAATATATGGAAGACCGCCAAGGCAACTACATGTACGTAGACGTGGGCGGAGGCAGCACCGAAATCAACATGCTTGCCCAAGGTGAACTGGTATGTAGCCGTTCATATAATATAGGTACCGTGCGCATCTTGAGCAATGCCGTAAAGGAGAGCGAATGGGAACGCCTCAAGCAAGACATGGCCGCTCTAGCCCAATCATACCCCGGCACCAACATCATCGGTTCGGGTGGAAACATCAACAAGCTATACCGCCTGGCCGAAAAGAAAGACAAGAAGCAACTCCGCATCACCGTCCCCACCCTACGCGCTCTTTACGAAGACTTGAAAAGCCTCTCGGTGGACGAACGGATGGAAAAATACAGCCTAAAAGCCGACCGTGCGGACGTCATCGTGCCCGCCGGCGAAATTTTCCTCACCATAGCCAATATCATTGGCGCAGAATACATCTATGTGCCTGTCATCGGCGTGGCCGACGGCATCATCGACGGCCTCTATGCGCGCATCCGCCAGGAAGAAGGCTGACATACGTGTATACTTCTCCATACTTTGCCCCTGTCTTTTCCATACATTGCCCCCGCCTCCTCCAAACATTGTCCAAAGAGAGCGGGGGCAATGTCTTGACAAAAAGCCAAAGAAAAATCGTCCCAACCCTTAAAATAGTCATACTTTTGTAACAGAAGTATAAAACAGAATACTTATCTTTGCAGGACAAAACATAAATTAATGTTTCATTAACACTATCTATTCACTAAAAGCAGAATTATGAGAAAAAATCTAATTCATTTCCTGCTGGTTGCCGTATTTAGCGTATGCAGCACCCTTGCATTCGCTCAGACAACCACCGTGCGAGGCCAGCTTGTCGACTCTGAAACGGGCGAGCCTCTGATAGGCGCTACCGTTATGGTAGAAGGTACTACGAAAGGATCCATTACCGACGTTGACGGTTACTTTGAGCAAAGCGTTGCTTCAGGAGCCACCTTGCTTTTCAAGTACGTAGGCTACAAGGACCTGACGAAAAAAATCACTCAAAAGGGTGCTTCTACCGACTTGGGCATCATCAAAATGGAGCCGGATGCTGTGATGCTGAAAGACGTGGTTGTAACCTCTTCTGTAGCAGTAGCCCGCAAGACTCCAGTAGCAGTATCGACTATACAACCCGTATTCATTGAGGAAAAGCTGGGCACGAAGGAATTTCCCGAAATCTTGAAATCCACCCCTGGTGTTTATGCTACCAAGCAAGGCGGTGGTTTTGGTGACTCCCGTATCAACATGCGTGGTTTTGAGAGTGAAAACATCGCCGTGATGATTAACGGTGTGCCTATGAACGATATGGAATGGGGCGGCGTGTATTGGTCCAACTGGGCCGGCTTGACGGACGTGACCCGCAGCATGCAGACGCAACGCGGCCTCGGCGCCTCCAAGGTGTCTGCGCCTTCCGTGGGTGGTTCTATCAATATTGTGACCAAGACCGTGGATGCCGAAAAAGGCGGCTCCATCTCCTACGCCTTGGGTAATGACGGACTCAATAAACTGATGTTCAACGTCTCTACTGGCATGAGTAAATCCGGCTGGGCCCTCACTTTGCTGGGTGCCAAGACGTGGGCCGACGGCTACATCCAAGGCACTGAGTATGAAGCCTACAACTGGTTCATCAACCTGACGAAACGCTTTAACGACAATCACCAACTCTCGTTCACAGGTTTCGGCGCTCCCCAATGGCACAACCAACGTAATAATAATGATGGTCTTCGCATCTCCGAATGGCAAAAGGTGGCCGAACGCTATATGAATGGCGACAGCCCCTACAAGTACAACCCCACCTTTGGCTACGGCCTCAACGGCGAGCGTAAGACCTCAGCACGCAATGCTTACCACAAGCCCCAACTCTCGCTGAACCACTTGTGGCAGATAGACTCCAAGTCATCACTGAGTACCGCCCTCTATGCCTCCATCGGCAACGGTTATGGATATTCCGGACAAGGCCTTACTTCTACGGACAGGACCAATTGGTATGGCGCAAGCGACGGTATTGTAAACACCACCTTCCGCCACGCGGACGGTACCTTCGCTTACGATGAAATCTACGCCTTGAACCAAGCCAGCGAGAATGGTTCGGTCATGGCCATGTCCAAGTCCTACAACAAGCACACGTGGATTGGCTTGCTCTCCACCTACACCACTAAGTTCGGCGAGTATGTAGACTTCTACGGCGGCATCGACTTCCGCTATTATAAAGGTGTGCACACCAATGAGCTTTGCGACCTTTATGGAGGCGAATACTTCGTCGATTCATCTTCTCGTGAAGGCGTGCTCGTAGCCAATAATGCCGCAGCAGCAGCTGGTCCGGCTTTCGTCAACCAGAAGCTGAAGGTGGGCGACGTGGTTTACCGTGACTACGATGGTTACACTCTGCAAGAAGGTGTCTTCGCGCAAGCAGAATACAACCGTGATAAATTGAGCACCTTCGTGGCAGGCTCTATCTCCAACACAGGATATTGGCGCTACGACCGTTTCTACTACGACAAGGACCACGCCAAGTCGAAGACCGTGAACTTCCTCGGCTGGACGGCCAAAGGCGGCTTGAACTACAACCTGACGGAGCAGCACAACGTGTTTGCCAACGTGGGCTACATTAGCCGTGCGCCCTTCTTCTCGGGCGGTGCCTTCCTGCAATCCAC
Source organism: uncultured Bacteroides sp. (assembly GCA_944320865.1). Classification (GTDB taxonomy): domain Bacteria; phylum Bacteroidota; class Bacteroidia; order Bacteroidales; family Bacteroidaceae; genus Bacteroides. Next base: position 54,382 of record CALUJC010000019.1, read on the forward strand.
CACCAGCAACCTCACCAACCCCGATGCCATCAACGAGAAGGTATTCTCTGCCGAGCTGGGCTACGGTTTCCGCTCGCGCTTCTTCACGGCCAACCTTAACCTCTACCACACCAAGTGGATGAACAAGACCATGAGCCGCGGTATCGACCTGGAGAATAGCGACGGCGTGTTTGTCGACCGAATCAACTTGAACATGAGCGGCGTAAACGCCATCCACCAAGGTATCGAGCTGGACTTCGTGGCCAAACCCTTCAACTGGCTGGACGTGCGCGGCATGTTCTCCATAGGCAACTGGCGTTGGGACTGCGAAGCCAAAGGCTACTTCTACGACTCTACCGGCCAGCCTATCAAGAGCTGGACAAACAGCGGCGAGATAGAACGTGCTTCTGGTATCCAGGCGGCAGACCATGCCTCGATGACCATCGTACTGGACGGCACGAAGGTGGGTAACTCCGCACAGACCACGGCCGCCCTGGGCATCGATGCCAAGGTGACCAAAGACCTGAGCTTCGGCCTCGACTGGAACTACTACGGACGCAACTATGCCGACTGGTCGTTCAGCACCAGCGACTTGGTGGCCAATGGCGTCAAGGTGTATGAAAGCCCGTGGGAAATCCCCAGTGCCAGCGTGTTCGACTTCAGCGCACGCTACCGCTTCAACATCGGCAAGATTCAGGCTACCCTCTACGGAAACATCGATAACATCTTCAATCAGACGTTCATCACCGACGCACAAGACGGTGCAAGCCACACGTGGGAAGATGCCGAAGTATTCTATGCCTGGGGCCGCACATATAGCCTGAGACTGAAAATTGATTTCTAACCTCTAACGCAACCGGATTATGAAAAGAAAATACATGATACCCGTAATGGCATCGCTGTTGGCAATGGGCGCATGCGATTACAACGAAGACAACTTTGAAGGCTTCGAAGACCTGGGTCGTCCCACCAACGTGCAGAGAGTAAACTACACGCTGACCGATGCCGACTATGAAGCTATGGATGCCAATGTAAAGGCCAACAAATACTTCACCTCGACGGACGAAGCAGATGCCAACATCCCCGCATGGCTGGCCGACAAATACTTCACTGCCGACCAAGGCTTTTCAGCCAACATCACTTACCGCATCAGGAAGCCGAACAGCCACGATGTCGACGTCCCCTACCTAACGCTGACCGATGACGACTACAACATTGTGCACGGCGAAGGCTACTATGCCCCCTACCTGAATGCCGGCACCGAGGGCAAGATGTACCGCATCTTGAACGAAAAGATGCCCGATGCCGGAATAGGCGCTTACGCCTTCATAGAATACCAGTACAATGAGAACGGCGTGCCCCAGCAGATGGATGCCCCCGTATGGCAATACAACTTCGAGGACCTGGAAGAGGGCGAACTCAAGTCGCTGGACGGATGGTTCATCCAAGCCAGCGGGACAAACTGGGAAGTAGCAGAGTACAGCAAGAACAAGTATGCCCAGTTCTCCGCCTACGACGCTGAGGCCGAGGCCGAAGCTTGGCTGGTAACTCCCGCCATCAGCATCGAGGATGCCAATAAGAAGCTGGGTTGGGACGTGACCGTAGGCCACTGGAATGCCGACTGCCTCACGGTGTACATCGTGGAGGACTTTGACGGCGAGGACATTGAAAGTGCCACCAAGACCGACGTGACTGCCCAATTCGACATTCCCCAATCGCCTACCAGCGGATACGGCACGATGGCTTCGGCTGGAGTGCTGTCGCTGGCCGACTACAGCGGAAAGTCCATCCGCGTAGCCTTCCACTACGTGGGCAACAAGCAAGGCAACGCCACCACCACCTACCAGGTGGACAACATCGTGGTGGGCAACGACATCCCCACCCCGGTCAACACCGAGCTGCGCTTCGTCATGTATGAGAAGAACAGCCGTGGCTGGTATGAGTTCGAGAACTCCGCCGAGGCTATGGCCATTCCGTACAGCGAATATGCCGACATGGGCGCCGCAGCCGGCGACATGGCGTTCAGCTCCAGCGTGAAGGCCGAAGCCTACATTCCCAACTATCTGCTGAAGAACGTGGACTATCCGCTGGGTGGCGACACCTGCACCGTCGTCTACCGCTACTACGCCGGCAGCGGCGAGTACACGGCCAATGCCGACCAGTACGTCTACAACGACACCACCAACGTATGGCAATACACGGACAACATCTACCTGGAGACCCGTCCCTACGCCTTCAACGGCTCGGAGTGGGTTTACTCGCCCAGCGTGACCATCGACCTGCCCGCAGGCAAGAACAATGCTGAGGTATCGGCCTTCTACCAGGCCATCACCGACTGGGTAATAGCCAACCACCCGGAATACGTCACCAGCTATAAGAACAACGACTACTACTACGGCGGTTCGGCCTACCAGAACAACTTTGACTTCCGCGTAGCCAAATGGAGGGAGCAGGGTACTTACGACGACCTTTCTGATGCAGAAATCGAAGCCCTGATGTGGGAGCGCCTGCCCGAGTCCTTCCCGCACGCGCTGGAGGTGCTCTATGCCGATGCCGACTTGGCTGAGAACGGCGTGCCCGTCATCTACACCATCAACTTCGTCATCTACGACGGCTCCAACACCAACTGGACCATCCAGTACGAAGTGACGGGCAAGGGACAGTTTGAGTACGTAGAAGACTCGCTGCAGCAAGTGCAATAACCCCCGCCCGGCTGCGGAAACGAAACAGGGTGCGCTTCCCCACGAGGGGGGCGCACCCTATTTTTTATGCGAAGGTCCATCGCCCGACTATGCGAGGGTCCATCGCCCGAGTATGCGAGGGCCTATCACCCGAATAGGTGGTGGTCTGCCACCCGAGTAGGTGGTGGTCTGCCACTCGAGTAGGTGGTGGTCTGCCACCCGGGTAGGTGGCGATGTCAGTCTTCCATCAGCTTGCGGTAACGCACGCGTTTGGGCTCCTCGCGGCCCAGGCGCTTCAGCTTGTTCTCCTCATACTCGGAGTAGGAGCCTTGGAAGAAGAACACGTTCGAGTCGCCCTCGAAGGCCAGGATGTGCGTGCAGATGCGGTCGAGGAACCAGCGGTCGTGGCTGATGACGACGGCGCACCCGGCAAAGTCCTCCAAGCCCTCCTCCAGGGCACGCAGGGTGTTCACGTCGATGTCGTTGGTGGGCTCGTCAAGCAGAAGCACGTTGCCCTCCTCTTTCAAAGCCATGGCCAGGTGCAGGCGGTTGCGCTCGCCGCCGGAGAGGACGCCGCACTTCTTCTCCTGGTCGGCCCCGGAGAAGTTGAAGCGGCTCAGATAGGCTCGCGCATTGATGTCGCGCCCCCCCATGCGGATAAGTTCGCTGCCGCCGGAGATGACTTGATAGACGGTCTTCTCGGGGTCGATGTCCTTGTGCTGCTGGTCCACATAGGCCAGCTTCACCGTCTCGCCCACTTCAAACTCGCCCCGGTCGGGCTTCTCCAGCCCCATGATGAGACGGAACAGCGTGGTCTTGCCGGCACCGTTGGGTCCGATGATGCCCACGATGCCATTGGGCGGAAGCATGAAGTTGAGGTCGTCAAACAAGAGCTTGTCGCCATACGCCTTGGCCACGTGCTTGGCTTCGATGACCTTGTTGCCCAGGCGCGGGCCGTTGGGGATGAAGATTTCCAGCTTCTCCTCCTTCTCCTTCACATCCTCGTTCAAGAGCTTGTCATAAGAGTTCAAGCGCGCTTTCCCCTTAGCCTGGCGGGCTTTGGGCGCCATACGCACCCACTCCAGCTCGCGCTCCAGCGTCTTGCGGCGCTTGCTGGCCACTTTTTCTTCCATCTCCATGCGCTTGGTCTTCTGCTCCAACCAACTGGAATAATTGCCCTTCCAAGGTATACCTTCACCACGGTCAAGCTCGAGAATCCACCCGGCTACATGGTCAAGGAAATATCGGTCGTGGGTCACGGCAATCACCGTACCCTCGTATTGCTGCAAGTGTTGCTCCAGCCAGTCGATGGACTCGGCATCAAGGTGGTTGGTCGGTTCGTCCAGCAAGAGCACGTCGGGCTTCTGAAGCAAAAGGCGGCACAAAGCCACGCGGCGGCGTTCACCTCCAGAAAGATGTTGCACCGACTGGTCTTCGGGCGGACAACGCAATGCATCCATGGCACGCTCCAGACGACTATCCAGATTCCAGGCATCGGTAGCATCTATAATATCTTGAAGCTCCGCCTGGCGGGCAAAAAGCTTGTCCATCTTCTCCGCATCCTCATAATATTCAGGCAACCCGAACTTCTGGTTGATGTCTTCATACTCGGCAAGGGCATCCACAATGGGCTGCACCCCCTCCATCACTATTTCCTTCACTGTTTTTGTAGGGTCAAGATAAGGCTCCTGTGCCAGATACCCTACCGTATAGCCCGGCGAGAACACCACTTCACCCTGGTAGGACTGGTCAAGCCCGGCTATGATTTTCAGCAAAGTGGACTTACCTGAACCATTCAGGCCGATAATGCCAATCTTAGCCCCATAAAAAAAGGAAAGATAAATGTTCTTCAAAACCTGCTTGTTATTTTGCTGAATCGTTTTGTTCAGCCCAACCATCGAAAAGATAATTTTCTTATCGTCTACTGTTGCCATAATGAATATAAAAGAGTGAATACTAATCAATCCCGACGGGATAACCCGTCTGCAAAGATAAGAAAAAAAGACTGATATTTGCATCTTCCGAAAAAACTCTTTATCTTTGCACCCGCTTAACGGCAAAAACAGGTCAGATTCGCTAGCTCAGCAGGTAGAGCACAACACTTTTAATGTTGGGGTCTTGGGTTCGAGCCCCAAGCGGATCACTGAGGAGAAAAGACAAGCTC
>CALUJC010000020.1 GCA_944320865.1 uncultured Bacteroides sp.
GCGCAATAATCCTCGCTACGGCTTCCATCGGCATTGGTCCCTCTGTTCTCATCAGTCAGGGGCATGCCGCAACTTTGACAAAATTGTTGTTCCATATACGTTGTCTTATTCAATACCTGTCAGTCCCTTTACAGACGGTTATAAAATGCGAGAGTATGAATGCTTACAAAAGTAGGGGGATTTTTCCAATAATCTCTTATCTTCTAATGTTTTTCTTTACGGAGAAGTTGAATTTAAGCACATCCTACAAATCAATTCTGTAGATGCGATGTTCAAACCATTTCCCTTTCCTGTTTCTGTCCTCTTCAAACGGCAACGCAGCACTCTCGTCACACGGCACGATGACAAGCTATGCAAGAATGAAAATGTAAACATATTAAAAATCCCGCATTTCCCGTTTCGGAATCCATAAAAGTTTACATAAAAAAAACTGCTAATTCGCTTTTCCTTACAAAAATGGCTCCAAGAAGCATCCGTAACATCTTATAATCCAATATGTTACCGCAATAAGCATAACCTAACTCCGTACCACCTCCGACTCTCCTCCGATACAAGTCCGACACAAGTCCGATAATCCATCGGCGTATTGGGTCGGAGGTGGACCGTAGAAAATACGGACATGTCCAAAAGGAAATAGGGGGATAATAGCCTTTGAAATGAACATTTTTGTAAATATTCCTTTTTCGCACTAACTTTTGGGAAAGGGATGCTGTCCAAAGTCTAAATGAAAGAGTCGTGCTCTCGTCATGAAACTTTCAAGAAATTAGGCGGATATTCCATAGATTTATTGTAAGTTTGTACCAAAATCAAAAGAAAAGTTTATGAACAGAATCACATCTTTATTCGGCATCAGATACCCCATCGTGCAAGGTGGCATGGTGTGGTGTAGTGGCTGGCGCTTGGCATCGGCCGTGAGTAATGCGGGTGGATTGGGCTTATTAGGGGCGGGCTCCATGCACCCCGAAACACTGCGTGAGCATATCCGTAAATGCCGTGAAGCTACTCATATGCCGTTTGGTGTGAACATTCCGCTGATGTATCCGCAGATAGAAGAAATCATGCAACTGGTGGTGGAAGAACGAGTGCCCATCGTATTTACTTCTGCCGGGAGTCCCTCCAAGTGGACGGGCTGGTTGAAGGAGCGTGGCATCAAGGTGGCGCACGTCGTTTCGTCTTCTTACTTCGCCCGCAAGGCTGAGGCCGCTGGCGTGGATGCCGTGGTGGCGGAAGGCTTTGAAGCTGGAGGGCATAACGGGCGCGAAGAAACCACAACGCTTTGCCTCATTCCTGCCGTCCGCGAGGCGGTGTCTTTGCCTCTCATTGCCGCCGGGGGCATAGCTACGGGGCGTGCCATGCGTGCGGTGGAGGTGTTGGGTGCGGAAGGTGTGCAGATAGGTACCCGCTTTGCCCTGACAGCAGAGAGTTCGGCGTGCGAGGCCTTCAAGCAGCGTTGCCTTGACTTGAATGAAGGCGACACGATGCTGATGTTGAAGAAACTGGCTCCTGCCCGGTTGGTGAAAAATGCCTTTAGCGATGCGGTGCATGCGGCCGAGGCCTCCGGTGCCAGTCAAGAGGAGTTGCGTGAATTGCTGGGACGCGGTCGTGCCAAACGGGGCATCTTCGAGGGTGACTTGGACGAGGGCGAACTGGAAATAGGTCAAATTGCTTCCTTGCTGAAGGGCAAAGGCATACAGCCGGTAGGGAAGGTAATGGAAGAGTTGGTTGACGAGTATAAAGCAGCTTTGAATGAACCCGGAAATAGCTATTGTTGAACCGAATACACTGACAGCCCTTGGCCTGCGGGGATTGCTGGAAAAGGTAATCCCCCATGCTGTTATCCGCTCATTCCGTTCGTTTTCCGAGCTGACGGACGATACGCCGGACATGTATGTCCATTATTTCATTTCCTCACAGATATACTTTGAACATGCGGCGTTCTTTCTGGAGCGTCGTCCCAAAACTATTGTATTGTCCAATGGTTCTGCTCCGGTATTGCCGGCGGGCATTCCTGCGCTGGATATATGTCAGGACGAAAAAAAACTGGTGAAGAGCATTTGCCAGTTGCATCAGCATGGGCATCCTCATGCTCATGCTGGAGAGACACCGGCGCTTTCTGCCCGTGAGATAGAGGTGCTGGTGTTGATAGCCAAGGGATTGATGAACAAAGAAATTGCCGGGAAGTTGAACATCAGTCTGACCACGGTGATATCCCATCGGAAAAATATTGTAGATAAGCTGGGCATCAAGTCGGCATCGGGGCTTGCCATTTATGCGGTGATGCAGGGGTATGTGGAGGCCGATAGCATCTGATTTTCCTCATTTATTAGGATTGCACGGATGAAACTTTTCGGCTTACTTTGCAGGCCGAATTGAAAATAATCTTTTTGCATGAATAAGATATTCTTGTTGATTTTCCTTGCCTGTGCCGTATGTGGCGGTTTGTATGCAGAGGAAGCTGATACCCTGCGAGTGGTAGATATAGAAGAAGTAGTGGTCATTGCCAGCCCGAAGGAAAACCTTAAGTTGCGCGAACAGCCGGCATCGTCCACCATCCTTTCGCAACAAGAAATGCAGGCTGCGCAAGTACAATCCATCAAGCAACTCACAGGCGTGGTGCCCAATCTGTTTATCCCCGATTACGGGTCGCGCCTCACCACGGCGGTTTATATACGGGGGGTGGGGTCGCGCATCAATACCCCGTCAGTGGGGTTGTATGTGGATAATATTCCTTATATAGACAAGTCCGCTTTCGATTTCAGCTATGCCGATGTAGAGCGAATAGATGTGCTTCGTGGTCCACAAGGCACACTCTATGGCCGTAATGCCATGGGTGGGCTGATAAAAGTACATACAAAGTCTCCCTTCACTTACCAGGGCACCGACTTGCGGCTGGGGGCCGGTACGTATAATGCATACAAAGCTTCGGTGACCCATTATCACCGCATATCTGAACACTTTGCCTTCTCGGCGGGCGGTTTCTACGATTATCAGGGCGGTTTCTTCCGCAACAGTTTCCGTAACGGCGAGCGTGTGGACCGCAGCCGTTCGGCCGGCGGGAGGATGCGTGCCATTTGGTTGCCGGGAAGCAACTGGAAGGTTGATGTCACCTTGAATTATGAGTATGGCGACCAAGGCGGATATCCGTATCAGTATCTGGGTGCCCTCGACCCTGCCACGCAGCTGGAAGAACTTGCGCCTTACATTGGGAAGATTGCCAATGACGAGCAAGGCAGCTATCGGCGCAGCCTGCTGAACGGGGGGCTGAATCTGGAATACCAGGCACAATGCTTTACCCTCAGTGCGGTTACCGGATACCAGCATTTGCGCGACCGTATGTTCCTTGACCAGGACTTTTCGCCTAATAATTTGTTTAATATCACGCAGAAACAGCGCATGCACACGCTGTCCGAGGAAATTGTGCTCAAGTCCAAGCCCGGGAGAAGGTGGCAGTGGACAACCGGTGCCTTCGGGTTCTATCAATGGCTGCACACCGACGGCCCTGTAGACTTCCACCGGCAAGGTATTACGGACGTCATAGAAGGCAATGTCAACACCGTGTTCGATGGCCTGTCTGCTCAAGGCGCGCCCAGCATGCACCTCTCCATCAACAACGAAAGCCTCTACATCGGCGGCAACTTTGATACGCCCACACTTAGTGCCGCGCTTTTCCACCAATCTACTCTCAACGATTTGCTGGGAGTGGAAGGGCTTTCGGCTACCGTAGGGTTGAGGCTCGATTATGAGAAAATGTGGATGGACTACCGTTCCGTTTCCGATCCGGCGGATTTTGCTTTCCGCATGACCGTCAACATGCCCGGCATGCCCTTTCCTGTCACGGTGGAGAATGCCGCGCCGCTTCGTGCTTCGACTTCCTACATAGGCAGCCGTTCGACAGACTATGTGCAGCTGCTGCCCAAGTTTGCCTTGCGCTACGAATGGGCTGCCGGCAATAACGTTTACCTTTCCGCCGCGCGCGGATACCGTTCCGGAGGGTATAACATCCAGATGTTCTCCGACCTGGCCACCTCGGCCCTGCGCAACGCCATGATGGACGCTATAGCCGCCGATGACAACTTCAGCCGCTACGCCCAGATGATAGCCCAGATGAAGGTGGCCGACCCCGATGTGGATGCTGCCACCCGCTACAGGCCCGAGTATGCCTGGAGCTATGAGGCCGGCGCACATCTTACGTTGGCCGACGGGAGGCTGCAGGCCGATGTCTCGGCCTTCGTGATGGACACGCGCGACCAGCAGATTTCCCGCTTCTCCGACCAGGGGCTGGGCCGTGTCACCGTCAACGCCGGGCGCAGCCGCAGCCTGGGCATGGAGGCCGCCCTGCGTGCCGCGCTGACCGACCACCTTACCCTGTCGGCCGGATACGGCTACACGCATGCCACCTTTACCGACTACCGGACAGGCGATGAGGCTGATGCGGACTACAACGGGCACTTCGTTCCCTTCGTCCCCCGCCACACGCTCAATGCCGCCCTTGCCTGCGTGTTCCCTCTCAGTCCCTCGGCCTGGCTGGACGACATCCGCCTCGATGTGAACTGCACAGGTGCAGGGCGTATCTACTGGACTGAGCAGAACATGGCCAGCCAGCCCTTCTATGCCACGCTGAACGGGCGGGTCAGCTTCCGCCGTGGAGCCGTGCAGGCCGACCTGTGGTTGCGCAATGCCCTCAACACCGACTACACCGCCTTTTACTTCGAGAGCCTCGGCAATGCCTTCCGCCAGCAGGGCCGGCTCTTGCAGGCTGGCGTGGAACTGCGCATCCGATTCTGATTCAGTCGCTTACCACTTTATTTTTTCTTCACTAAAAATAAAGTGTTACTTTACTAGGAGTAAAGCATTACTTTAGCCCTGGTAAAGCACTGCTTTATTCTTAGTAAAGTAACGTTGTGTCACGAAGGTGCCGGACAGTTTATTCGTTGACAGCTTCGCACCGGGGGCAGACTCCTTTGCGGAGCAAATACAATCCGGGTATGAGCGGATATGGTTATAACCGGATGGTTTCCGTATACATGTTTCCGAAACGGTCGGTGACCTCTATGCGCACTTCTTTGGCGCCTTCCGAGGGGATGGCGGAGAAGTAGTGGTTGGTGCGTGCCGGGGTGTAGTCGGCCACGGCGCGGCGCCCGTCCAGGTGTGCCAGGTAGTCGGGGTCGTAGGAGTAGAACTGGGACATGTCGCCCATAAACTTGCCGTCCTGGTACCAGCGGATGCGCCAGGCTTCGTCCCAGTTCCATACTTTGGCTACAATGGCCTCGGGGCGGTCCATCACTCGCCCTTTGGGGTAGACTTTGAACTGGTAGTTGCGGTCTTTGCCGGTGGCCTTGTAGTACCAGGAGATTTTTGAGCCGTTGCCCTCGAATACTTGGTAGCCGTTGGGCGAGCCGTCGGAGCCGGTATCCCCGTTCCACCACGTGCCGCACACGGCTCCCAGGTTGTGCTCCATGATGTCTGCGCCGATGTCAGTGTTGGCGTTGCGGTGGAAGTGGCCTGAGATGATGGTGGCTTGGAACTTGTTCATCAGCATCTGTTTCAGCTTTTCCCCGCCTTCAATCAAGGGGCGTTCGGAGGCAGGCTTCAGCGGGGCGTGCATGGCCACCACCACTTGCTTGTCTTGTTGCAGCACGCAGTTCAGCAGCAGTTGCAGCCAGTTCATCTGGTCTTCTATCTCCAGCGTGGTGCGGTATTTCTTGTTGCCGGCATAGACCATGTTGTTCAGCACGATGTAGTACACGTCGCCCAGCTGAAACGCGTAGTACAGGGGGCCGAAATTCTTCTTGTAGATGTGCGCGAAGTCGGCATCGGGCTCCGGGCTGAGGTATTTGTCGAAATCATGGTTGCCGATGACGGGGTAGATGGGTATTCCCAGCCGGCGGGCAAACTCCTTGTAGGCGTCGTTTTGCACATACACGTCCCAAGAGATGTCGCCCAGTACGATGCCGGCAGTCTGCACGTCTTTGTATTGGGCCAATGTAGCCTGCATGTCCGGCAGGGTCTCCGTCATCAGCCGTCGGGTGTCGTGCCCGGTGTCCAGCTGCGTGTCTGCCATGGTAATCATGGCAAACCGGTCGGGGTCGCCCTTCATGGGTTTCAGGTCGAAGTCGTATGCCTCTTTATTGGCCTCTATGCGCTGGTAGAATTGGGGCACTCCGCTGCTGAAGTCGGCGACGTATCCTTTAGGGGTGAGTATGTAGACGAATTCGGCTTTTTCGTTCAGTTCGATGGAGTAATAGCCTTTGTTGTCGGTGACGGCAAAGGTGAAGCCGTCTGTCACCAACACTTCGCCCAGGGCTTTGCCGTCGGCTTTGATGCTGCCGCTCACGGTTTCCGCCCGGCCGGTCATGGCCACCAGCAGCAGGCAGAGCGTGGCGAGCAATTTATGTTTCTTGTTCATTCTTATTGTTATGTTTTTGAGTTCAGTATTTCTGTTGTCATTTATGTCACTCCCACCACAATTCGGTGTTGATGTTGTCTTCCCCGCCGTGGCGGTTGATGGCTTCTTCGTAGTTGGCTGTGTTCAAGGCCTGCTCGTCCGAGGGGTAGTAGAAGCGCGAGGGAATTTCTCCGGCGGCTGTGGGGTTGCGGTTGTCTATGATGTCGTCTTGCTGCGGCAGCCCGGTGCGCAGGAAGTCGAACCACGACTCATAGCCTACCATGAAGAGCGACATCCACTTTTGCAGCATGATTTGCTGCAATGCCTGGGTGGCGTCGAAGGCGATGCCCGGTTGTTGCAGGTACTCATCCGTCAGCGTCACGCCGTAGTATTCCATAGAAAGGCGTATGCCGTCTTCATACAGGGTTTGCATGTCGCCTGCGGCATAGCCTCGGGCGATGGCTTCCGCCTGTAGGAACTTCACCTCTGAGCAGTTCATCAGTATGGCGCTGCAGGCATCGGGGGCATCGCGGTAATAACTGCCCAGCATGGATACGTCGGCTTGCGAATAGCCGATGTTGGTCAGGGTGGTCGACGAGCAGGCAGCCAGTACGCCATTGTATTCGGCTGTGCCCTCCAGTGCGGAGTTGGTGGTGGGGGCAAACCATACGGGGATGCGCGGGTCGGCATATTGCGACCACATGCGGGCCATCTCTGTACTCATGCGGGTGTATTCAAAGTTTCCGGCACGCATGTCGTAGATGGGGCACCGGTTGGGGGCACCGCTCAGGAAGGGCAGCAGCATGTTGTCTTCGTTGGCATCCATGAGCGGCAGCGCCATGACGGCGGCAATCTCTCCCTTGATGTCCAATGCCGACTCTCCGATGCGGTTGCTGATGCGCATAAGGTAGCGCAGCCGCAGCGAGTTGCCGAATTTGCGCCAGCGCAGGCGGTCGCCCCCATAGACCAGGTCGGAAGGGATGACGTCGTTGCTGGTGCTCAGCATTTCTTCGGCTTGCTTCAGCAAGTCTATGATGCCGTTGTCGGCAGTGTAGATATCTTCCTGGGTGTCGTAGGCTGGGGTGATGTTGTTTCCTCCTTGGGTTGCTTCAAAGTAAGGCACATCGCCCCACAGGTCGGTGAGCTGGGCAATGGCGAAAGCTTTCCAGATGAGGGCAATGGCTTGACAGGAAGGTTGCCCGTTTTTCCCGGCCACGTTGTACATGTCTTGAATGTCGTTGAGCTGCAGGTAGTAGCGGCTCCAGGTGCTTTCGTTGGTGCCGAAGGCGTATTGCTCCGTTTCGTTGTAATTGGTGCGCGACAACTGGTGTGCCAATGCAGCGCCGTTGCCGTAGTTGAATTGGTCCATGATGAAGGTGTGCATGATGGGGAGCAGCAGCAGGTCTGCCGTTACTTCCGTGGGATTGTTCCGGTCGGTATTGATAGAGCCGAAGTCGGATGTACAGCCGGACAAGGCAAGAGTGGCGCACAGGCCGGCTGTGAAGAAAGTTTTGCTGAAATTATTCATAGTCGATGTATAATGCTGTTTTTTGAATGAATGCTTTTAAAATACCACATTTACGTTGAAACCTATGCTTCGGGTGGCAGGGTAGGCCATTTCTTCCACGCCGGGAGTGGTAGTACCTCCTTCGTAGGCTATGGATTCAGGGTCTACATAGTTTTGGTCTTTGGTCCACATGAAGAGGTTACGTGCCACCAGTGAGAGTCCCAGTCTCTTGATAGGAGTCTTGGTGAACCATTTGGACGGGAACTGGTAGCCCAGCTTTACTTCACGCAACTTCACGTAAGTGGCGCTGAAGGTGCACTGCGTTTCGTGGTAGCGGCGGTAGAGGTTGCGGTAATAGTCGCGGGGGCTGACCGGGGTTGTGTTTTTTATGTAGGTATTGGTCGCGTCGTCCCACACTACGCCGTCGATGACCATACCTTCCTGTACGCGGTATTCCGTATCCTTTAGTACCCCCGATTCCATGCCCATGCCGAATGTACGCGAAACAAATACACCACCTTGGTGCCAGTCTATCAGGAAATCGAGCGAAAAGCCTTTATATGAAAACTTATTGTAGAAGCCCATGATGAAGTCGGGGTTGTAGTTGCCCAGTTTTACCAAGGTGGGGTCTGCCACCGGAAGTCCTGTGGCATCTACTATCAGTTGCCCGTCTTCAGTATGGCTCAGTCCTGTGCCATACAGATTGCCCATAGGTTCGCCTTCCTTGGCAATGGCGTAGACGCGGGCATCTTCGTCGGCATAGATGGCTGCGTATGAATAAACATATTGGTCGTATTCGTCGCTGATTTCTTCTACCCGGCTCATGTTGCGCGAGAAGTTGATGCTGCCGTCCCATTGGAAGCCGCTTTTGGTTTGCACCGGCATATAGGTCAAGGTAGCTTCAAAGCCGTAGTTGCGTATTTTTCCCGCATTGATGAATCGTGATGAGTAGCCGGAGGTAGAGGAGATGGGGATTTGTACAATCTGGTTTGAGTTGAGCGTGTTGTAGTAAGTGAAGTCCAAGCCTAAGCGGTTATCAAACATGCGGAAGTCAGTACCGATTTCATAGGAGCGCATCCGTTCGGGCTTCAGCTCTGTATTGGCCAGCGTGCTGGGAAGCGTTACGCCCGATTGCGAGCCATAGGGGTCGCTGTAGGCATAAGTGTTCTCCAGGCGGTAAGGGTCGGTGTCGCTACCTACTTCGGCATAACCGCCGCGCAAAGACCAATAGGTAATGTTTTGGGGAAGGTCGAAAATCTCATTCAGGATGATACTGGTGGATGCAGAAGGATAGAAGTAGGAGTTGTTTCCCGAGCCATCCGTACGGGTCAGGGAGCTGGACCAGTCGTTGCGGGCTGTGACGTTGAGGTAAACCAGGTCTTTGTAGGACAATTGCCCGGTGAACAGGACGCTGTTGATGCGTTTTTTGGAATCTATTTGATTTACGTCCACCTGCGAAGAGGCATTCCCTAAGTTGTATACGCCAGGGATGGAAAGCCCGTTGGCAAAAGCGTAGTCATAGTTGTTCTTTTGCACCATTGCATTGGCTCCGGCGGCAAGGTCTACGCGCCATACGTTTTTGAATGTCTGGTTCCATTGCAGCAACACGTCAGTGTTCCATTCAGAAAAAGATACGTTTTCGCGTTTGTAGGCTCCGGTAGGAAAACTTTGGGAGCTGTAAGCACGCTTGGCTTGGCGCAAGTCGTGGAAATAGTCAATACCGCTGCGGGCAGTCAGTTTCAAGTTGGGCAGGAACTCGTAAGTGAGCGTAATGTTTCCGTACATGCGGTTCTTGTCATAGCCATTGGTGTTCTCGTACATGGTGAAGAACGGGTTATCGTTCCATCCTGAATTGAAGTGGTATTGTTGTACGCCTTCATAGCCGCGTTGCCAGTAATCGCGCAGGCTGTTGATGTCGACTTGCCTGCCAAACCATGTGAAGGTGTACATCGGGTTCTCCGAACCATACCCCATGCTGGGGCGGTTGTTGCTGTGGGCGTTAATGTAGTTCACTGTGGCTTTGGCCGAAAATTTGTCGGTAAACTTGTATCCGGTGTTCACGCTGATGGTATTTCTGCGTAAGTCTACGTTGGGCAACGTGCCTTTGCTCAGCAGGTTGGTATAAGAGATGCGGATGTCACCCTTGTCGTTGCTGGCGCTCAGAGCTACGTTGTTGCTGTAAGTGATGCCTGTTTCAAAGAAGTCGCGCACGTTGTCGGGATGTGCTACCAATGGGGTTGGTTGGATGGTTGCACCGTTGCGTCCCAAGACATCGCCGCCCCGGTATACTGTGCCGTCTGCGCCAATGGAGGGAGAGTCGAACTGGGGTACCAGGCTGCCGTCCAAGGGGCGTCCCCAGCTCATGTCCTGGTGGTCTTGGGTGCCATGCCCGTTGTTGCCGTCCCAATACTCAAATACTCCGTCCAAGCCTTGGCTGTAGCTGTTCTGGTATTCCGGCAAGCGGGCAACGGTCTCAAATGTAGTGGTAGAATTGACTGCGATTTGAAACTTGTCTTTGGTCTTTCCGGATTTGGTGGTAATCAGCACTACGCCGTTGGCAGCTCTTGAACCATACAGGGCTGCGGCGTTGGCACCTTTCAGCACGGAGATGCTTTCTATGTCGTCAGCATTCAGTTCGCCGGCACCGTTACCGTAGTCTATATCCTGGGAAGTACCGGCAAGGTTGGTATATACGTTGTTGCTGATGGGTACGCCATCTACTACGTACAAGGGCTGATTCCCGTTGGAAAATGAAGATTCACCCCTGATGACCATTCTGGTTGATGAGCCTGCACCCGAGTTGCCGGCAATCATTTGCACGCCTGCTATCTTTCCGTTCAGTTTGTTGAGCACGTTTGCATCGTTGCCTACATTCATGTCGTCGCCTTCTACGGCCTGTTGGGCATACCCCAAAGATTTCTTGTCTCGCTTGATGCCTAAGGCTGTGACTACAACTTCATTCAATACTTGGGAGTCTTCCAAAAGGTTGATTACCAGTTCACTTTTCCCTTTCAAAGGAATTTCCATGGTCTGGAAGCCTACGTATGAAAATACCAGCGTGGCATTTTCCGCGTCGTCTACTTGCAGCGAAAAAAGGCCATTGATGTCTGTAATCGTTCCTTTTCCGGACTGGCCTTTTACGACGACTGTTACACCCGGGAGTTCCAGCTTGCTCGGGTCCAGAACTTTCCCCGTGACTACTTTTTTGACAGGGGGAGCAGCCAGGCAGAAAGCAGAACATAGTAATAGCAAAAAACAAGAAGTCATTCGCTTGGCATTAAACAACTTCCTAAAACTCATTGTTCCAATTTTTCTCATTTTTGTTTTCCTTTAATTAATTTTGCTTTTTCGGCTGCAAAGGAATCCATTGCCGATTACAGAGGCATTAAGCGCAGATTAAGGAGAAATTAATAGCTTATTTCAATATTATTTCGCACATGGGGGGAGGGTTTGCTAAAGAATGTTTTATCCAACTTGGCGGATTGGCTTTGGGGTGGGCAAGGCCTTCCGCCGGCAAGGCCGGCCGCTACAGGCGGGCGTGGCACTGCGCATCCGGTTCTGATACAGAGGTTTAGTACTTTATTTTTTCTTCACTAAAAATAAAGTGTTACTTTACTAGGAGTAAAGCATTACTTTATTCCTGGTAAAGCAGTGCTTTATTCCTAATAAAGCAACGTTGCATTAGAACCTTTTCGGGGATATCACTCGTTGACAGCTCCGCACCGGGGGCAGATTCCTTTGCGGAGCAACTTGCACCCGCAGCGGCCGCAACGGTAGTGGGGCGTGCTGAGCGACTGCCACGCGCGCCGGGCAAAAAGCCACGACATGCCTGCCAGCAATAGGTAGCCGATGTAAATGCGGGTGGTGAACATGAACAGCACGTAGCAGAAGATGCAACATGCGGCCAACCCCAGCAGATAGACTACGGCGGTGGTGAAGGAGAGTTGGCGGAACGAATCATCAATCGCCGCCAGCAGCACCACGATAAAGAGCCACAGGCCGGCGAGGAAAAATGCCAATACCGGCGGCACGTGCAAGGGGGAAAGCGTGGGGTTGAAGTAGAAGTGCTGCCACGTGTCGGGGGCAAACATCTGCATGGACTCGTACAGGGTGGCGCAGAAGGCCATGAGCAGGCACAGCAGCATGGGGTAGAGGCTGTCTATGTCGTCCAGGAAGACCAGGGGCGTCTTCTTGCGCAGCGCCAGGCGGAACAGCCAGACGGCGGTGAAGGCGGCCAGTACTATCAGGAAGTATTGCGCATGCGTGTGGCTGAAGAGGTGTATGGCCTGCGACACGCTGTCCACGGGTACAAACTTCCGCATCATCTCCGTCTCGCGCAGCCAGCCCTGTGTGTCTTGCGAGTGGGCCAGCTTCACCCACACGGAGTCTATGCTGTCCGCCGGATGTATGGCCACCTCGGCCACTACCACGCGGTCGCCCCGGCGCAGCAGTTCGTAGGAACCCTTCACGGGAAGGCATTCCAGCAAGATGCTGTCGGTCGTGGCCTGCAGGTTGGTGCCGCTGGTGTAGTGGTGCTGGTAGAGGCATTGCAACGAGTCGATGGCCTGTTGGGACAGGTGCTTGCCCGTCAGGTCGGGGCGCGGATAGCTGCATGAGGCGAGCAGGAAGAGAATGAAGAATGAAGAATGAAGAATGAAGAATTGCACCCCCGCTCTCCACCGGCAGACGAAGGCATTGCCCTTGGCATTCTTCATTCTTCGTTCTTCATTCTTCATTACCATGTCATTCATCGTTTGCATGTACTTTCATCAGGCAGTTCTTGCAGTCGAAGGAGAGGCGGAAGCGTCGCCCGTCGGCCGAGACCAGCGTGTAAGGCTCGCGGTAGGGAGAATGCCCGCCCTGGCGGGTGGGGCACCAGCCCAGGCTGTAGCGCAGGCAGTGGCGGCAGGTCATCAGCACGGCGCCGGGCACGGGCTGCTGCTCGTAGGCCGGGGCCACGTCGTGCACGCCATGCCCCAGGTAGAAGGCGCGTGCCTGCCGGTTCATCACGTTGCCCAGGTAGGTCAGGCCTTGGGCAGGGTAGGGGTGGCTGCTTGGGCGCCACACGGCTATCTCCCGCCGGTAGTTGATGCGGCGTGCCCTTGTCAGCCGGTCGACGACTTGCCTGCGCCATTCCGTCAGTGCCGATGCCGGCAGGAACCAGTTGCCCGATAAGTTGATGCAGATATCCTCATCTCTGTTCACGGCAAAGGGCGTGCCCCCCAGCTTGGACAGTGTGGCGCGGATGTTGGCCGTCTGTGGGGTGCGGGCTATCTCCTTCGGGTGGTCGAAGGGCAGGGACACGCGGTTTCCGTCTTCATCGTCGGCCGTGAGGGTGAAGCCGCGCGGATGTTCGGCCAGCTCCCACTGCAAGGCTATGGCGCGCCGGGCGGAGGGACGGGAGAGCAGGTGCTCGAAGTCTTGGTCGAAGTTGCGGAACAAGGGGGTGCGGGGCGCAATGCGGGGCACCTTTCCGGCGGGATACAGTTTGTTGCCTCCCTCTACCCGGTTGATGCGGAAGCCCTGCAGCTTGCCCTCGCTGTCCAGATAGCACGCGCCGTCACCGTTGTGGAAGGGCTTCACCCCGGCCACGCTGATGTAGCCTGCGCGCTGTTCCTTCACCGTGCCCATGGCCTCGCCCAGCGACTTGGGGGTGTGGAACGACGAAACGTCTTCGTCCCGCCCGTCCAGAAAGTAGGTGGTGAAGCCCCGGTTGAAGCTCTTCTCCACCCGTGGGGTAAAGGTATAGGTGCAGCTGCCCGACGAGGCGTGCACGTACTCCGGGCGGCGGGCAAAGATGCCGTCCAGGCGTTGGCGGTAGGCGGCGGTGACGTTCTTCACGTAGCTGGCGTCCTTCAGTCGGCCCTCTATCTTCAACGAGGTGGCACCGGCGTCGAGCAAGGCTTCCAGTTGGTCCAGCCGGTTCATATCTTTCAGCGAGAGGAGGTGCTTGCCCAGGAGGATGGCTTTGCCGTCGGCATCCACCAGGTCGAAGGGCAGGCGGCAGAACTGGGCACACTCGCCCCGGTTGGCGCTGCGCCCGAAGCAGGCCTGGCTGGCGTAGCACTGTCCGCTGTAGCTGACGCACAGAGCACCGTGTACAAACACCTCGAGCGGCACGTCGGGACAGGCGGAGTGGATGCGGCTTATTTCGTTCAGCGACAGTTCGCGGGCCAGCACTACCTGGCGGAAGCCTGCCCGGGCCAGGAAGCACACCTTCTCCGGCGTGCGGTTGTCCATCTGCGTGCTGGCATGGAGGGGGATGGGGGGCAGGGAGAGGCGGGTGATGCCCATGTCCTGCACGATGAGCGCGTCGGTGCCGATGCGGTACAGCTCGTCGATGAGGCGCTCCGTCTCGGCCAGTTCGCGGTCGGAAAGGATGGTGTTGAGGGCCACGTAGATGCGCACGTTGTACTGGTGGGCATAGTCCGCCAGGCGGCGGATGTCGTCCAGGCTGTTGGGGGCGGCGGCCCGGGCACCATACTTGGGCGCGCCGATGTATACGGCATCGGCCCCGTGGTCCACGGCGGCCAGCCCGCACTCCAGGTTCTTGGCGGGGGCGAGCAACTCTATGCGTTTAGCCGATTTCATCGATGTTGTAGGGCGTTTCTTGATAGACGAAGTAGTTCAGCCAGTTGGAGAAGAGCAGGTTGGCATGGGCGCGCCAGCGGACGAGTACGCCCCGCTCCGGGTCGTCGTCAATGTAATAGTTCTTGGGCATGTCGATGGGCAGGCCTTTCGCCAGGTCGCGTCGGTACTCGGTGTCGAGCGTCAGCGGGGAGTACTCGGAGTGTCCGGTGATGAAGAAGTCGCGCCCGCCCCGTGCCATGGCCATGTACACGCCTGCCTCGGGCGACTCGGAGAGCAGCGTCAGCTGGGGCACGCGGAGGATGTCTTCGCGGCGCACCTCGGTGTGACGGCTGTGGGGCACGTAGAACACGTCGTCGAAGCCCCGGAAGATGGGGTGCAGCGGCTGCAGCGCGCGGTGGGGGAAGATGCCGAACATCTTCGCCGGAAGCGGGTACTTGGGCACGCCGTAGTGGTGGTACAGCCCTGCCTGCGCCGCCCAGCAGATGTAGAGGGTGGAGGTGACGTGGGTGCGTGCCCAGTCGAATATCTCGGTCACCTCGTCCCAGTAGCTCACCTGCTCGAAGGGCATCTGCTCCACGGGGGCGCCAGTGATAATCATGCCGTCGTACTTCTCGTTCCGCATCACCTCGAAGTCGGTGTAGAAGGCTTGCATGTGTTCTATGGGGGTGTTCTTGGGCGTGTGGCTCTTTATCTTCATGAACGACATTTCTACCTGCAGGGGGGTGTTCGAGAGGAGGCGCACCAGGTCGGTCTCGGTGGTAATCTTCAGGGGCATGAGGTTGAGCACCACGATGCGCAGCGGGCGGATGTCCTGCCGCGTGGCGCGCGAGTGGTCGATGACGAAGATGTTCTCCTTCTTCAGCAGTTCGATGGCCGGAAGCCGGTCGGGTAAGTTCAGGGGCATGGTCGATGGGTTGATATAGTTAGTGTTACATGTAGGTCGCGGCATGGGTCGCAGGGCCTTCCCGGCGGGGGTGAAATCTCGGCCTATGTCGCGGTCGCGTCTCGGCATAGGTCTTGGCCTGGTCACGGCCTATGTCGTGATGAAGCCTCGGCCTATGCCGAGGTCCGGGTGCCGCCTAGGCCGACCTCTTACCTCGACCATGGTCTTGATGGCGTCGCGACCATGGTCTCGGTGAAGTCACGACCATGGTCTTGGTGAGGTCACGACCATGGTCGAGTTTCAGCCTCCTTCGGGGAGGGGTTGGGTTAGAAGAGGTGGGCGGGATATACGCCGCTGTCTACCAGCGACTTAATCTTCTCCACCACGGCCGGCCGGTCTTCGGGATAGGTGACGCCGAACCACTTGCTTGTCGTGTCCAGCACCTCCACGGTGGCCGTGCCGTCCTTGATGAGCTTGTCCACCATGAGCGGGATGAAGAATTCGCTCTTCAGGTTCTCCATGTTCTTCGGGTCGCTGAGGAACGTCTTGAAGTATTCGCGGCTGTGGGCGAAGTAGTCGGGCGTGAAGCCCCAGAAGTTCATGCTCACGGGCGTCGTCTCCGGGGTGGCCACCCATTGGCCGTCGTCGTCCAAGTACTTCACTTCGCCGTCCATGCGCTGTATCTTGGTGCGCTCCACCACCGAGGTCAGCAGGTGCCGTTCGTCGGTGCCGCAGATGCCGCGACTCACCGTTCCGCTCTCGCTCAGCGTGTTGCCCACGCGGAAGCCTACCATGGAGTAGACCCCCGTGCTTCCTTCGGGCAGGGCGGAGAGGAAGCGGCCCATCACTTGGAAGGAGTCGCGCCCGTAGAAGTCGTCGCAATTAATCACTGCAAACGGCTCTTGGATGACGTCGGCGCCCATCAGCACGGCGTGGTTGGTGCCCCACGGCTTGGTGCGCCCCTCCGGGCAGGTGAAGCCTTGGGGCAGCGCGTCGAGCGACTGGAACACCAGTTCGCACGGGATGTGCCCCTCGTACTTGGAGATTATCTTCTCGCGGAAGTCCTGTTCGAAGTCTTTGCGGATGACAAACACCAGCTTGCCGAAGCCTGCGTGGATAGCGTCGTAGATGGAGTAGTCCATAATGGTTTCGCCGTTCGGACCCAGTCCGTCCAGCTGTTTCAGCCCGCCGTAACGGCTTCCCATGCCGGCGGCCAGTAAGAAAAGAGTAGGTTTCATGATGATTCTCTATTAAAGGTTAGTTCATTTGCCTGCAAAAGTAAGAAATAATCATCACATACCTGCTAAAAAACGTGGGGAAATACTGCTTTAGAACGGATAACCGATGGCGAAGTGTATTGCCATCCCGTCCTTGAAGCGGGTGATGTTGTAATAACCGCTCCGCCCCGTGTCATACGGGTTGTGCAGGGCGATACCCCAATCCAGGCGGAACACCAGGAAGTCCATGTCGTAGCGGATGCCCAGCCCCGTGCCCAAGGCTATCTGCCGGGGGAAGTCCTTCAACGTAAACTCGCCTCCGTTGCGGTCAGGGTCGCGTCGCATCAGCCACACGTTGCCCGCATCGAGGAACACCGCCCCGTGCAGGTCGCTCACAATGCGGAAGCGGTATTCCACGTTGGCCTCAAAGCGGATGTCGCCCACGTGGTTGATGAAGGCATAGTCGTTGTCCTCGTCGGGCAGGTAGCCTCCCGGGCCTATGCTGCGGGCGGAGAAGGCACGTACGCTGTTGGCTCCGCCTATGTAGAACTGCTCGGTGTAGGGTGCCGTCGTGGCATTGCCATACGACCAGATGGCACCCAGCGCCAGGCGTGAAGCCAGCGACTGGTTGCGGTCGATGCGGTAATGGTGGCGCAGCTCGGTGTTCAGCTTCATGAACTGGGCGAAGGGCACGCCCATCAGCTTCTTCTCCTGCTTGTCGAACGGCTGGCCGAAGATGCGGTAAATGGCCGATGTCACGTTGCCGGCCGAGGTAGCGGTAGTCTGCCACCAGAAGGTGTGCCGGCGAGGACGGCGGCGCAACGACTGTCCCGTGTTGGTGTTGTCGAACGTGTAGGTATATTCTATGGCCGGGATGAACTGGTTGCGCAGGCTGACGTACAGCGCGGGATTGTCCTCCTGCAGTTGCTTGAATTCATCGGTAGGGTTCCTCAGCACGTTAAACGTCAGGCGGAAGGGCGTGATGCTGTGTTTGCGTGTGGCATGCGGTTGGAAGTCGTAGGTGACGTTGCCTCCGAAGGCCAGCAGTTTGTAGTACCTGGCGCGGTTCTGCTGGTCGGCATAGAGGCGGAAGGTAGTGGTAGCCGGGAAGTCGTACTCGTTGCCACCCATCCGGGGAAATACCACGCGGGGAAAGATGAGCGAGGTAGACAGCCCGAACTCATAGCTGTTCATGGCCGAAGTACTGTTAGGTCCCGTCTGCCATTCGTAGGAGGCATTAAGCTTCACGTTCCAGCTTTCGCCGCCGCCGAATACATTCTTCTTGGTCAGCGTAAAGGAAGCTCCCGGCCCCGTCTGGTTATTGCTCTTCATGGTGACGTTGAAGTCCAGTTCGGCATCGTAGGGCTTGTCCAGCGCCGTGCGGATGTTCAGGTCGAGGGTGTCGGACACAAAAGCCGTGTCGCGCGGCGTGTACTGCATCTCCAGGTAGCGGAATATGCCCACGTTGGCCAGGCGCTCTTGCACGCGGGTCTGGCGGTATAGGCTGTACAGGCTTTCTGCCGAGCGCTGCCGGCTGATGCCTGCGCTGTCTTCCACTTGTCGCTTGTGGCGGTATCCTTTGTAGTCTATCCAGCGGTAAAGCATATTAGGTCGCACGCGCAGTTTGCCGTGGTGATAGATGCGCAAGTTGCGGTAGTCGGTACTGTCGTTGGGGGCCTCGCCGTTCTTGCCCAATATTGTCACCGTGGTGCGCCCCACGCGGAAGGGCTTCTCTGCCACCCGGGGCATGCCGGCCACGGGCACCATGCGCATCTGCACATGCCCGCCTGGCACTTGGGTAGTGTCCGCTTGATAGGTGAGGTAGTCGGGGCGGAAGTAATAGTAGCCCACATTGCGTAGCAGGTTGCTGATGCGGGTACGCTCGCCGTCCAGGTCTTCTACATTGAACTGCTCACCGGGTTGGATAAGAGAACGGCGTCGGCTCATCCGCATGAGGCGCAATGTGAGTGGCGAAAAGCCTACATACTCCAGCGTGTCGATGAAGTAGGGCCGGCCCATGTTGACGGTGTATTGCACCTTGGCTTTAAGCGAGTCTTTGGGGTCGTAGAAGGTCTCATAATTTACCGCACTGTTGAAGTAACCGTATTCGTGCAATACGTTGGTCGCAGCCTGCGTACGTATCTCCGGATTGACGGATGAAAGCAGCACAGGGTCGGCGGCAAAGCGGTTGAATATCCATCGGCCAAGGCCTTTCTCGTATTTCTGAAAGCCGTTGTATATCCACAGCCCTACGGGGAAAGGCATCCGCACGCCCAGTATGGAGTTGTTTGGCGCCTTGTCCAGTGCGGCGTTTACCTCTTCCAATGCCGTTTCTCCCACATCGGTAGGTGTAGGGTTATCCACCATAGTGGCTTTCTGCCCGATGTAGAGAACTTCCCCTTCCGGCAGATGCTTCGTGGTGGAGCAGGCTGCCAGCAGGCAAAGCATCCATATATAGGGTATGAGATACCTAACTTTATTCATATATTGTTTCTATTTATCAGATTCACCACTACTTTTACCATTACATCCTTCTCTTCCGTGCGACTTTCAGCTATCATCAGTGTAAGGGCTACCAGGGTATTGTCGGCAATTCGTTTGCTGCCATCCGGGTTATAAAGAATGCCATTGCCTGCCATGAACCATAGGAAAAGCGTGGCGGCAATCCGTTTGTTCCCGTCACTGAATGAATGATTCTTTGTCACCAGATAGAGCAGCATTGCGGCCTTCTCTTCTACTGACGGATAGAGGTCTTGCCCGCCGAAAGTCTGGTATATTTGCCCGATAGAGCTTTTGAAGGAGTCGTCCTTTTCATTACCGAACCATTGACTTCCTCCGAATTTTGCCTTCAATCCCTCTATGGCTTTCATCGCCCCTTCGTATGTGGCATGAAACTTTTCTTCGTTGGTAGTCTGCTCTACGGCCAGTTGCTGGTAATCGTACTTGTCCAACGTGTCAAGGGCATAAGTATAGTCGGATACCACTTCAATAAGGCTAAGTGCATCATTGGAAGTCAATGCCTCTTGCGTCTTGACTGTCCGGCCTAATACGTTGACCAGTTGTTTCAACTCCGTATATCGTTGCTCCGTCAAAGCCTTGTTCACGGCATATCCCTTTACCAGGTATTCTTTCAGCACTTTGTTGGCCCAAATACGGAATTGTGTGCCACGCTGGCTCTTTACACGGTATCCCACCGATATAATGACATCTAAGCTATAGATTTTTGTAGGCTTGTATTTTGAGAAAGTATTATGCAAAATTTGCATATTACTCTTTTCTTCCAATTCTCCTTCTTTGAAAACATTGGAGATGTGGCGCGCTATGACCGATTGGTCTTTTTGAAACAATTCCGACATTTGAGCCTGAGATAGCCACACGGTGTCATTATCCAATTTTACATCGATGGATGTTTGTCCATCAGCTGTCTGATATATTATGATTTTGTTATTCAATTCCATACTTTCACTTCTAATGCAGTTTCATGAACATTATTCATCGCCCTTTTCTTGTACAGTTTCTTCCTCTCTCTGCCTCTTCCTGAAGATGAACAGCTCGCCCAGCCGGTCCATCTTGCGGCGCAGTACGAGGCCAAGCCCTGTCTCGGTTATTTCGCCGTCGAGCACGCTCTCGTAGTTCTTGTTGTAGAACACACGGACGTAGCGCGTGCCCGAATTGTCGAGCCTGTATTCCAGTGAAATGTTGTCTATAAATGACTGGGCGTTATTGGTAGCATTCGCCCCGGTGGTCACCTTGCCGCCTATCACTACCTGTATGCGGTCGTTGAAGAAGCGTTGCGAGTAGCGGAAACTGTAGTCCGTCTGCTTGTCGCCCGTCTCGGCCGAAGTGCGGTCTTCTACGCCCACGCTGATGCTTGCCCCCTTCATGCTTCCTGCCAGGCTGTTTATCTGGTTTTGCAGCACGCTGTTCAGGGCGGCACCCATGCTGAGGTTGCCTCCACCGCCGCCGCTGCCCATGTAGATGCCGGTAGCCATCATGGCAATGGCCTGCTTGCTGCGCTCTTCGGCGCCCATGGCTTGCAGTTCGTTCTCCACGGTGGCATCTTCCGGGGCAGTGATGTCGAATACCAGGTCGGGAGCCGACAATCGGTTTTGTATGGCGATGGATACATCGAAGTTCACCATGCGTGAAGCCCCGTCCTCGCCGCCGTCGGACACTGATGCCCGTAAGCGTTCCGTTGCCTTCAGGCTCAGCGTAGGATTCATCAGGTCGCCACGCCAATCCACGTAGCTTCCGCTGTCGAATTTGAACTCCTTCAGCGGGATAATGGGCAGCGAGTATTTCATCATGCCGCCTGACAGGGTGTAGCGCCCTGTCAAGCTCATGTCGCCTTGCGGCGTGTATTGCAGGGACAGGTCTCCTCCGCCTTCCAACTCAATATACTTGCTGCCGTCGGTCACCAGGTCGGCGCGCAGGCGCACGGCATCGTCTATGTGCAGCGACAGCAACACGTCCATGCCGCCCAGCGACAGTACGCCACCTTCTACAGGTTGCACGGTGGTAGTGTCGTTGAACGAGGTAAAGGTCACCAGTTCGTCCAAGCGGTCTTCCACCGTCAGCGGAGAGTCGGTCAGCACATAAGTCACGTTGGTGTTGCCCAGCAGGTTCATGTTGCCGCGCATGGTCAGTGCGTCCAGCGGCCCGCGCACCATGGCCAGCAGGTCTACGTACACCTTGCCATACACCAGGCTGCCTCGGTGGCGGGGCGCATTGAGCAGGTTGTAGTTTACGGCCTTCAGCTGCAGGTCGGCGGTGGGGCGTTCCAGATTACGGAAATCCACCTTGCCGTTTATGGTGAAGGGATTGTCGCTGGTGGTATAGATGGAGAAGCGGTCGAATACCAGTTGGTTATCCTCAATCTTCACCGGGCGGGTATCAAACCAATAGCGTGCTCCCGCCTGGCGGATATAGACTGATGTCGTGTCCAATGAAAGCTGTCCTTGCAGCTCGGGCTTGTCCAGCGAACCGCGCAAGGAAATCTCGCTGTTCAGGTAGCCCCGCAGCGTTATCATGTCGTCGGGCACAAAGGCGTTGGCCACGGTCAGCGGGAAGCGCTTCATGCGCGCACCCACGGCCAGGGTGTCTCTGCCGTTTTTCTCTCCCATAATGCCGCCTACGGCAAGCACCTCTTGTCCATTTACCTTAAACTTGCCGCCCAGCAGGTGTCTGTTCCCTTCATCCGGAAGCCAGGTTCCCTCCAGACCGATGTCGCCCACCGTTTTGCCTTCGTAGCTCAGTTCCTGTATATCGGCTCCTGCTGACACCCGCAGGTTGGAGGTGGTCTGCACATAGTTGGCGTTGGCCGACAGCAGTCCCCTCAGCTTGGGCAGGTAGGGCAGCACCTGGCTCAGTTCACTCAGCCGGAAGCGGTTCAGCTCGAGGTGGATGTTCTGCAGGGATACCGTGTCTTGGGCGTCCGACTGCATGCGGAAGCCTATGCCATCGTCGCCCTGCATGTCTATGTTGGCATAGACGCGCATGTTCTTATGCAGGTACACCCAGTTGTGCGCATCTTTGAAGCGGAATTTCCGGTAGGCCACGATGGGTTCTTCGGGTGTCAGGTGCAGCAGCATGCCGTTGCCTTTGCCGTTCCCTTCGGTCAGCGGGCGGGCGTTGAGGCCGAGCAGGATGCCCGTCTTGCCCTGTCCGTCGGTGAAGCCCACGGTCAGTTCGGCATCCTCGTTGCGTATTTCCCCCGTCAGCCTGCTGTGGAAGGTGAACTGCGGGTTCTCCGGGCCGTTGATGACTCCGCCTTGCAGCTTCATGCGTGTGGTGTCCTGGCTGATGGCAAAATACACCGTGTCCAGCTGCAGCGAGTCGGCACGAAGCCCATGTATGGCGGTACGTCCGTTGATGCCCCTGTCGGGCGTGAAGCCAAACATAAGGGTGAAGTCATGGTAGCCGATGCCCCGTGCATTGAGCAGATAACCCAGCGGATTCTCCCGTCCGGCTTTCAGCTGCATGCCTGCCGAGGGGAGGGCGCGGCGCAGTTCGGCATGGTCCAGCTTGCGGTTGTCTATCTGCTTCATCAGCAGTTCGGCAAAGAGGGTGCCTTGCTCCATCAGCTGCTTCAGCGTGCTGCGGGCGCGGAAGCGGAAATCCATGTCGCCGGCCGTCAACCCAATCTTTACCGAGTCGTGCCGCGCTTCTGCCCCGAGGCGGAAGGCAAAGGGACGCTTCAGTGGCTGGGGCGCAATGCCCAGGCTGTGCAGGTCTGCGTTGTCCACATCCACGTCCAGCGTGCCGTCCAGATAGGTGCGGTCCAGGCGCAGGTCGGCCTTTCCCGTCATTTGCAGCAGGTCGTTGCGGCTGCTCAGGCTGACAGAAGCTACCGAAGCCTCCAGTCCGGCTTTTACCCCGATGCCGTTCAGGTCCCAATGCCCGTACTGCAGTTGTCCGAGCGACATTTCCAAGGCTGCCCTCGTGCTTGGCGAGGCAATGTCTGTGCCTTTGCCTTGGGCTGTCAGTCGGGCGGATAGCAGGTAAATGGAGTCGTTGGGCAAGAAGTGGTTTATCTGCAGGCTGTCGATGCCCAGGTCGGCATGGTACGTCTCGTCTGCAAGGTTATAATCGGCATTCAGTCCCAGGAAGCCCTGTTGCTCTTGCAATTGCAGGGAGGCGGTGACCCGGTTCCCTTCCATGCCGACTTTGGCATCGAGCCTCATGCTGTCCGGTACGGCGAAGGCTACCGAATCTCCGGCCAGCCCTGTCAAGAACTCCAGGTTGCCTGTCCGCATCCGCAGGTCCATGCTGCCGTTGCGGCGGATGCTGTCGTTCAGGTTCCAGAATTCGCCTCCGCCATCCAGTGCGAAAGCGCCCGGCAGGTCGATGTTGAAGCGCGATATTTGCATTTGTTTCAAGTTGCCCTCCGTGCCTGCGCGCACCCTGAGCGGATGCATGGGATAGTTCTCTTTGAACGATTCGGGCAGGTTGCCGGCCAGCAGCATCACGTCCTGTTTGCCGATGCGGGCATTTAGCCGGGCACTGAGGTGGCCGGTGGTGGGGATGTCTATCAGCTGCCAATAGGTTTGTGCGCTGAGGTCTATCTCGCTGTTGGGGGTGAGCAGCCGTAGCGACGGGATGCGCACCACGGTGGAGTCGGCTTGCACTTCGCCCGTGAGCGAGGTGATGCTGAGGCCCGAACGTTCATTCATGACGAGTTCCCGGATGCGTGCCCGGATGTCGTGTCCGCAGTAGTGCACGGAGTCGATGCCCAGGCGCACGTCGCGCAAGGCTATGTGCGCGGGGTTGAAGCCCGGCGCATCGGTCGTGTCCGCCGCCCCCGTGCGGTAGTCCAAGGTAGTGCCCTCCAGCAGGAACTGTCCGAAGCCGTAGGCCTGCCGGCCCAGGTCGGCCTCCGCCTCGCTTATGCCTATACTGCCCACGCGGGCATCCAGCCGCAGGCTGTCGAGCGGCATGTCGAGGTCTACGGATATGTTGGCCAACTTCAACTCATGTAGCTGTATTTTCCAATTCAACGGGGCTGTGGCGGCGGTGTCTTCAGGCTCGGGCGGCAAGGTGTCGGTCAGCTGCACCTGCACGTGCGTGTCGGCCAGCTCCACGCTGTTCAGCACCACCGTTTCATGCACCAGGTCCACGCCGTGGCTTTTCAGGAAGAAGCGGCCCAGCGTGCCCTGCACCTTCATGCCGGGCAGCAGGCGGGCCGAATTGACGGCCACCCCTTCGAGCGTGATGCCGTCCACCTCCACCTGTCCGCGCAGCAAGGGCATGGCCTGCACGCTTACGTTGAGTCTGTCCAGCCTGAGCAATGTGTCGGGAGCCTGTACATCTGTGGCAGTGCTGTCGGCAGGCTGCACTACCTGCACGCCGCGCACCAGCAGGTTCAGCGGGAAGCGCAGGTCTATGCGCTCCACGTCAATCTCCATGCCCGTGGCTTCGGAAGCCAGCGTGGTGGCCTCCCGGCGGATGAAGTCTTGCACGGGTGGCACGTAGAGCAGCACCATCAGCAAGATTAACAGCGCCACCGGGGTGAGCAGCACCCAGAGCGCCACCCGCAGTGCAGTCCTTTTTCGGTTATTTGTCGTTTCAGTCATTATGGTTCAGCTTGTTGTCGGCAGAAGGTACATCTCATTAGCAGTAAAGTTTTCTTGCTGTCATGCTGAACAAAGTGAAGCATCTCCTATTGATCGGAGTAAACGGAAGATCCTTCACGTACGTTCAGGATGACAAAGCAAAAAGACAGTACGGCTGCATTCAGATACTCCTTTGTTAAGTTACTACAAAGAAAGCGATTTTATCTGACATTTGTTGCACCATGGCATGAAAAAACCTCGAAATGCCCCAAACAGGACATCGGGACACGACATGCGCGGATACTTATTTAGTGTGATATTTTACTCTGCTATGTTCGTATTTCATTCGATCCATATTCGGTTCTATAGTGACGGGAATAGAGCGAACTTGGTACGAATATGGAACGAACATGGTACGAAGAAAGTACGGTGAGGGTGTGAATGGATACTTTATTTATATGATATTCAGTGTGTTACGGTATTGTATATGTAAGCATTTTTAAATTTCAGAAAACTTAAAAAGTAAACATATTTCAATTTACGTATAAATGAAAATTACTATTTCGGAGAGAGGAAAGGGATGGGGGCGAGTGGGTACAAGCGGGACACTATTTTTTGAAAAAATCGGGAAAACGACATGTTTTGTCGCTTGCAAGGGCTAAATTTGTGGAAAAATAAAACGGTTGATACTTATGGGAAAACGATTGGAAGGCATACAGCGCATGCTGGTCATTGTCAATAAGCTAAAGGACTGCCGCACGTGCGTGCCGCCGGAGGAGCTGAAGCGGCACGTGGCCCGCTGCATGGAGGCGCGGGGCTATGCGGCGGTGGATGTGCGCACGCTGCAGCGCGACTTTAAGGAGATTGCCGAACTGTTTGGCATAGAAATCGCCTCGGACAAGGCGCGCGGCGGCTACTACATCAAGGAGCAGGACAGCCGGCTGGCCGAGCGATACGAGCAACTGTTGTTGAATTTCGACTTGCTGAACGCGCTGGCGGCGGACAGCGACCTGGCTTCGTATGTGCTGGCCGAGCATCACCGCCCGCTGCACAGCGAGTGGCTGGCGCCGCTCATAGGAGCCATCAAGGGCTGCCACCCCGTGGCGTTCCAATATCTGTTGGTGCGGCACGGTGACGAGGTGGCGGAGAAGCGCGTGCAGCCCTACTACCTGAAGGAGTCCAACCAGCGGTGGTATCTGCTGGCCTACGAGGGCGAGACGTTGAAAACCTTCGGGGTGGACCGCATCCGGCAGCTACAGGTGCTGGAGGGGGAGCGCTTCCGTCGCGACCGCGAGGTGGATGTGGACGCGCTGTTTCGCGACTGCTACGGCATTTGGAACCAGCAGGACATTCCGGTGGAAGACATTGAGTTGCGCTACGATGCCCTCGATGGCAAGTTCCTGAAGTCTGTCCCCCTGCACCACTCCCAGCGGGTGCTGGCCGACACGCCGGAGGAGTTTCGCATCGCCTTGAGGCTGCGCATCACCAACGACTTTGTGATGGAGCTGCTGTCGCGCAGCCGTTCGCTGGAGGTCATTCGTCCGCAGCACCTCCGGGAACGGGTGCGGCAGGTGTACGAGGAGGCGTTGAGGCGGAATTCGTAAGAAAAATGATAATTTATAAGTTGACAAGGGGACAAGTTAACGAGGCAACGGGGAGACGAGTATTGCGGACGGCAACGCCGTCCAACCATGCTTAACCGCTGTGTGCCGCGCAGCGGTACCTGCGGTGTATGCAGGTGAGCGCAAGCATCCCGACCTCGAAGGGGTCGAACAAGCTATGTCCCGTCGGTATGGGGTTGAACCTCTTCGAGGTTCTATGCATCTGCTGACGGCTTCTTACCGCAGGTACCGCTGCGCGGCACACAGCAGTTAAGCATAGTTGGACAGTTTCACTGTCCTCGTAGCCTTGTTAACTTGTTCCCTCGTCAACTAAATTCTCATTTATAGTACAGCTTTAAAATGATTGATTATTAAAATAAACGTGTTATGAAGACGAAAATGAAAATCCGGTTGCTCGGCCTGTTGGCTATGGCCCTGCTGTTTCCCGCAACTCTTTGCGGACAGAAACTTCACCGCTATGTGGTGGAGGTGGTGACCGAGCCCGTGGAGCGTGTTGTAAAGGTAGAGAAACTGATAAACGGCGACAGCCGCGTAGTGCCCCAAGGGCGGAGGCGGGCGGTGAGTTACTATGAAATCATCTCCCGAACGCCGCTCACCCTGGCGCAATGCAATGATTCCATCCGCTTGGGCAAGGCCAGACTAGTGCCCAATCCCCGCCGCTCCCGCAAGGTGGAGGAAGACTTGACCACCCGCAAGAACATGACGATGGACGGCGAGGAGGGCATCAATCCTTGGGATGTGGAGCAGACGGAGTACGACCTGATGTATGAGGACCCCGATTTGTACGACTTTATTGCGGACTGAGACTTGACTGAAAATTGTGACAATATCCCCTTGATGAGTTTGTTTATCAATTTTAAATGAGTATCTTTGCCGTGCCAGGCGGTAGTGTCTGCCGGCAAAGATACATAATGGTTAATTGATGAAAGTGTAGCTTTTATCCTTCGTTAGAAAGTCTGCTAAACTTCAAAGAATGTAAGGAATAGCAATCACGCTCATCACTTGTCTGTATATGCTATTCGAAGCCATATACACCACAAGTGTGGGGATATTGTCTATTTACATTCGGGTTTTAGCAGAGCCTCTAACGAGATAGACAGTGGGACTCCACACTTTCTTTTTGTGGTTTCGCCAAGGGGAGTCCGGGCGAAAAAAATGTATGTGCACATGATATTCGAAGAAACAATGCGGTCTATTTTGCTTGAGAATCAACCTTGCAGTTCTCGCAAATTCTATGTGGAAAAGCGTTATTGGAAATGTCGTTTCCTTTTAGTTCTGTCCTTATGCATTGCTGCGATATTTATAAGTAGTTGTAGTTCTGATAATGATGCAACCTTTCCAAAAATTACTCATTTGGCATTTCAAACAGAGGAGAATGGGAAATGGGGAATGATAGGAGTGGATGGGAAAGTCCTATTTGAAGATAAAATTGAATACAAATGGGGGATGCGTCCTTCTTGTGCAATAAATGGAATATTTCGAACTTGGGAATTTGATCAAATTCAACGAATCGAAAAAATAAAGTATTATACAGCAACAGAAGAACCTCAACAGGTTGGTTTGGTTGATGGTTACAAAGATGGCGGCATATATAGTGAAGGTATCATTCCTGTGGTTGCGCATGAAGGACGCATTCACTACATTAATAATGCGGGTGATACTGTTTTTTGTTTAAATCCTTATAAAGGTAAAGAATTTCATTTGGTAAGTTCTTACTTTACAGAACAACGTGCATGCTTTGCTACGGAAGATTATAAGCTTGGTTATATAGATCCTAAAGGGAATGTGGTAATAGAACCTATTTACGATGCAGCATCTCCTTTTCATGAAGGTAAAGCTATTGTATATAAAAGAGAAAAAGATAAATTTATTGTCATAGATGTAAATGGACATGAATTATTTGAAATTGGAGCAAATGGAGCGCGATTAGGTAACACCATATTTTATAATGGGTATTGTGTAATAGGTAATTTCTTGTGTAATGACAAGGGTGAAAGAATACAAAGAATGCCCGCAAAGGCTGATAAGGTTTCTTTTTTTAGCGATGGCATTGCATTGTTTCAAGATAAAGAGACTAAGCGATGGCAACAAATGGATATTAGTGGGAACATTATTGGCGACTATCAGTATGATAGAGTTTTAGGCTTTGTAGATGAATTGACTTTTGTGGCTAATACATTAATAAATACAAAGGGAGAAGAAGATGATGATGAAACTCAGGATGAAGATAAATATATGAATGTATATGCAATTGATAAGAATGGGAAAGTTTGTAATCAAATAGATAACCTCCTTCGGTTTTATCCTTTGTATGAAAATATAGTTATGAGTGAAAATGGCAGATACTATTTTGCTGATAAAAATGGGAATCCTATTAACAATGACTCTTTTCATTTTGTCAACGTACCTGCATATACTTATTTTCCAAGTTTTTCCAAGTTCATTTCATATTTGAATAGCTCGCCACTTTATGGAGAACATTACTCTGGTACTGTGAGAACTAGCTATTTTGATGAATATAGAACTGTTGCATCAATTCTTGACCAATTAACCGATTCAGGTATTGGAAAACTGAAACTTGGTCAAACGGCAGCTGATCTTATCAAAGAATTCGGTGTTAATCATGTACCTACAAAAGGAGACTTTAATTTAGGGTATATGCTTCAAGGGATAAATTGGTTTCACGCTGTTTGTACAGTCGCACTTTTACCTCCAGAAGGTGAAGTTGCTGCCATAGGGATTCATTTTTATTCATCAAGTCTGCCTGGTGATGAAAATATATCAGAAAGAATATCAAATGCAATTATAACGTATTTGGATCAATTGGGTTTTGACAAGTATGAAAATAACGGGATTTTTTATTATTTTACAAATCAACGAAGTTATAGTTTGATTTATAATCCCGCGCATTCTCGTATAAGCTTAATGTCAAATTACAGGAGAGATGATCTGGATTTAATTTATTAGAATTTGTGCAGAATAAGAAATAGAGTTTATGGTTATCACTGCTCTACAACTTTATTTGATATAATGCCTATTCTGAATTTAAGTTTTATGGAAACAATGTTTAAGTTATTTGATCCTCAGGCTCGTACTATAGATAAATTGATGGATGTTTCTGGAAACTATTTTGTGGTATTACGTAAAGGATGCCAATTGCCTCATATAGATGTAATCCCAATCTACACGCAATGGAAATACGAAGGGGAATTGTATGACATTGTTTACACGGGTATTAATCTCAGAAAGCGGGATTATGCCCAAGATTTTAAGAGAAACAATGCGGGACGCTCAACTTTGCGTAAGTCTTTGGGCAGTATGATGGGGTTGACTAAAGTCCCTCGTGACAAGAAAAATCCCTCGAACGGTAAAACCAAATTTTGCGATTGGGATGAAGAACTTTTATCACAATGGATGAAGGAGAACTTGTTGCTGTTTTATTGTACATGTATGTCTGATGAGGAAATCGTGCGAAATAAGAAAGTGTATATACGTTTGTATAACCCTCCATTAAATTTGAAAGGAAATACAAATAAGATAAATAGAGCATTCAGGGCAAAATTAACAGAATTGCGTAGATACTCAGGAGAGATAATACAGAAATTTTGAAAATAAATAAATTATGAAATAATGGATAAAATTGTAAACTTTTTGGATGAATACCTGCGTAAGACAGGCAGGGAGAGTATCGGTGCAGTAGAAGCCAATGCGCTTCTCGACAAGGCAGGTTTGTTGAAGGACAATCCGCAAAGGCCGGGTTTGCCCTTGCGGAACAAGTTGCGTAAAGGTGAGTTGCCTTATGCCTATCAGGTGGCAGGGAAAGGTTCTGAATGGGTTATTCCGCTTTCTACGGCGGAGAGGCCTGCTGAGGTGAAGAAGGGTAGTGCTTTTCGGCGGGTGGCGAGAGTTTGTTTGGAGAAGTAAAGTAAATAGATAAACTAAAAAAATGAATAATTTATGGGAAACATTGACGAATTTTTGAATCGCTTCAGCAAATATGGGAAGAATAGAAAAGATAGTGACGAAAATTATGTGATTGATTTGTGTGATGAGTTATTGGGAGAAACAGCCTCCCGTCAGCATTGTTTTGACTTTTTGAAAGGAGATCCGGGTAAAAATGGGCAAGGAAGGATGCTGCCGGTAGATGCTTATTATCCATTGAAGAATTTGGTGGTGGAGTATAACGAAAAACAGCATACGGAGTCTGTACCATTTTTTGATAATAAGCAGACGATTAGCGGTGTTTCGCGTGGGGAGCAAAGAAAGCTTTATGATGCACGTAGAAAAGAAATACTACCGCAGAATGACATTAAGCTTATCGTTATTTCTTATTTTAATTTTGAAATCGACGAGAATAAGAAAATCAAACGCAATAGAAAGCAGGATTTGGAAAGAGTAAAAAAACTGCTTGAGAAGAATGGTGTAGAATTGGGCAATGAAGAGCAAATTACAGATATGCCATGATATTGCCCACAATGACCCTCACCGAACTGTCCGCAGAGCTGTTAGCCGATTACAGGGAAGTCGCTGCCCGCTGGAAAGCATTTGAGCCTAAGTTTGAGAAAATAAGGAAGCGGGTGTCGACTTTCCCGTGGCTATGGGAGACTAAGGTGATGACGAAGCGTAGGAATGAATGGTATATTGGTTGCTATGCTTTTTCTAAGAAAGATGCTACGGTGGTTTACCCGCATATCTCTATCTCTTTCCGGCGTGAGAATGCTACTTGGGCGGCTTTCCCTATTCGCGGCAAGGATAGCACGTTGTTGTTGATTTTTCCTGCTCACTTTTTTGAACGGTATATTGAGCGGTTCTTGAACGTGGATAAGAAAGATTTGGAATATCCGGTGAAGGATATCGTGAGGGTTTTCTTTCTGCGCAATTATCATATTTTCCCGTATAAATCGGAGATGGAAGACAGGGTGAGGGGCTTCTGTGAAGATGGTATGTTTTTGGGAGATTGGCTGGGCGATGGAGTAGGGCTGGTTAAAACATACTTGTCACGCGACGAGATGAAGCCTAACCAGTTTACCGAGTTTATTCAAGCTGTGAAAAGCTGGCTTATTGGGGACCTCTTTATGTCTCACAAAGGGAGGTCGCTGGTTGATGAAGATTTTGACGGGTTGCCGGATACTTATTTTTCTACTGATGTTCAGATAGGTTTCGTGAATAGCCGGAGTAATGCGATTTGGAGAGACATTTTTATTGACTTGCTGAAATTCAAGCAAGAGCATGAGGAAGAATACTTGCAGTGCTCCCGGATGCTGGATAGTATTATTGAGAATAGGAGGTGAATAGGGACGAAAAAGGCAATTTCGCATTTGCTTTGTTGGGGCTAAATTCATATATTTGCCCAAAATATACTACTGTATAATATACGGCGGTATATTTTCGTCTTAAAGTTGGATTTTAAAGTAAAAAGACAGGGTATGAGGTTCTACGACAGAAAAGCGGAATTGATGCAATTGGAGCGGCGGCGTGAAATCGCTTTTAAGGATCATTCGCAAATGACGGTGCTGACAGGCAGAAGGCGTATAGGAAAAACGATGCTGATAAGGAAAAGTTGTGAAAACTGCACAATGGTCTATCTGTTTGTAAGTCGAGGTAACGAGGCTATGTTGTGTAATAGTTTTGCTAAGGTTATTAATGACACTTTGAAAAGTGTATTTGTCCCCGACAATACAGAGTCGTTTGCCGATGTTTTTGAGATGTTGATGCGGGCTGGTCGTATGGAAAAGTTCACCCTTGTGATAGATGAGTTTCAAGAGTTTTTTTACATCAATCCTACTTTGTACAGTAAAATGCAAGATATTTGGGATCGTTACAAGGATATTACTCATGTGTTTTTTGTGGCAAGTGGTTCTGTATATACATTGATGACGCGTATTTTTCAAGATGCCCGGGAACCGCTTTATGGACGTTGTGACAGCATCATTAAGTTGAAACCTTTTACTACTGATGTGCTGAAGGAGGTATTGGCTGATTATAAACCG
Source organism: uncultured Bacteroides sp. (assembly GCA_944320865.1). Taxonomy (GTDB): domain Bacteria; phylum Bacteroidota; class Bacteroidia; order Bacteroidales; family Bacteroidaceae; genus Bacteroides. The sequence goes on from CALUJC010000020.1 coordinate 32,247, forward strand.
GATTACACTAAAGAGGATTTGTTGGCCTTGTATAGTTTTACAGGGGGGGTACCTAAGTATGTGGATCTGTTTATGCAAAGCGGATGTACGGACGTAGAAATGATGATAGACTATATGGTGCAGCCGGATTCCCCATTTCTTGATGAGGGAAATGCTTTGCTGATACAAGAGTTTGGTAGGAAATACGGTAACTATTTTGCTGTATTGGCTGATATTGCCTGTGGCCGAAATACATTATCTGAATTGGGAAAAAGCATGGGTGAGACGAATATTGCAGGCCACATTAGAAGACTCGAGGAAGATTATGAACTGATAGCTAAAAAGCGCCCCATTTTTGCTAAAGAAGGTACGCAAACGGTGCGTTTCGAGATTTCCGACCTTTTTCTTCGTTTCTGGTTCAGATATTTTGTGAAATACAGGTCGTTAGTGGAGCTTGCAAACTATAAATTGCTCGGCGAACTGATAAAGATGGATTATCCAACTTATTCAGGGCTGGTACTAGAAATATATTTCCGGCAAAAAATGGCTGAAAGCGGGGAATATATTAATATAGGCTCGTGGTGGCAGGCTAAGAAGGGAAAAGATGCTTGCGAAGTCGACATTGTAGGAATTAAAACGGATGATAAAACTGCCCTGATAGCTGAGGTGAAAAGGCAACGGAAAAACTTTAAACCCGATGAATTTGCGAGAAAAGTGGAATTAATGAGAAATAAAGTGTTGGCACATTATGTCATTGATGCCGTTTGCCTCACAATGGAAGATATGTAGGGGGTAAACCATGAATTAGTTGTTGCCCGGCTGATGTTCTTTCGCACGGAATTGCTACCTTTGTGCCGCAAATGGAAAGTTTATAGCACGCTGTTATTATGATATCCGTAGAAGGACTCAAGGTAGAATTCAATGCCACTCCGCTGTTTGAAGACGTTTCTTATGTGATAAACAAGAAAGACCGCATTGCACTGGTAGGAAAGAACGGTGCGGGCAAGTCGACCATGCTGAAGATATTGGCGGGCTTGCAGCAGCCTACGGCGGGCACGGTGGCTGTGCCACGCGATTGCACCATCGGCTACCTGCCCCAGGTGATGAAGCTGGCCGATAGCCGCACGGTGATGCAGGAGGCCGAACAGGCTTTTGCACACATCCATGAGATGCAGGCCGACATTGACCGCATCAATGGGGAGCTGGCTGAGCGTACCGACTATGAGAGTGAGGATTACCAGAAACTGATAGAACGCTTTACGCACCTGAATGACCGTTTCCTGATGATGGGTGGCACCAATTACCAGGCGGAGATTGAGCGCACGTTGCAGGGCTTGGGCTTTGAACGTACAGACTTTGACCGTCCTACAAGCGAGTTTTCGGGCGGATGGCGTATGCGCATAGAGTTGGCGAAGCTGCTGTTGCAACGCCCCGACGTCCTGCTGCTGGACGAGCCTACCAATCACCTGGACATAGAGAGCATACAGTGGCTGGAGCAGTTCCTGGCCACGCGAGCCAATGCGGTGGTGCTGGTGAGCCACGACCGGGCTTTCCTGAACAACGTGACTACGCGCACCATTGAAATCTCCTGCGGACATATCTATGATTACAAGGTGAAGTACGACGACTTTGTGCGCCTGCGCAAGGAACGCCGCGAGCAGCAGCTCCGCGCTTACGAAAACCAGCAGAAACAGATAGAAGACACCGAGGCCTTCATCGAGCGCTTCCGCTACAAGGCCACCAAGGCCGTGCAGGTGCAGAGCCGCATCAAGCAGCTGGCCAAGCTGGAGCGCATAGAGGTGGACGAGGAAGACACATCGGCTCTCCGCCTTAAATTCACCTGCTCCAGCCGGAGCGGCAATTACCCCGTCATCTGCGAGAACGTGGCCAAGGCTTATGGCGACCATGTGGTGTTTCACGACGTGAACCTCACCATCAACCGGGGCGAGAAGGTGGCCTTCGTGGGCAAGAACGGCGAGGGTAAGTCTACGCTGGTGAAGTGCATCATGGGTGAGATTACCGACTACACTGGCCGCCTCACCCTGGGGCACAATGTGCAGATAGGCTATTTCGCGCAGAACCAGGCACAGCTGCTGGACGAGAACCTGACGGTGTTCGACACCATCGACCGGGTGGCTGTGGGTGACATCCGTACCCGCATACGCGACATATTGGGCGCCTTCATGTTTGGTGGCGAGGCATCGGAAAAGAAAGTCCGCGTGCTGAGCGGAGGCGAGCGTACGCGCCTGGCCATGATAAAGCTGTTGCTCGAACCGGTGAACTTCCTTATCCTCGACGAGCCTACCAACCACTTGGACATGCGTTCGAAGGACGTGCTGAAGGATGCTATCCGTGACTTTGACGGCACGGTAATTATTGTGAGCCATGACCGTGATTTTCTCGACGGGCTGGCGACTAAGGTCTATGAGTTTGGGGGCGGCCTGGTGAAGGAGCACCTGGGAGGTATTTACGACTTCTTGCGCAGCAAGAACTCCGCTGCTCCCGACCTTTTGGGCAATGGCGAACGGCTGGATGCGCTTTTCCTGGACAAGGGCAAGGCAAAGTCCGCAGAAGACGCTGCCTCCGCCAAGGGGAACGGCGGGGAGAAGTCGGCCCGCCTGTCTTACGAGGAACAGAAGGAGCGCAACAAGCGGTTGAAGAAACTGGAACGCCGTGTGGCCGATTGTGAGGCGGAGATTTCCGAGATAGAGTCGGCCATCGCCATACTGGAGGCGAAGATGGCCACGCCTGAAGGCGCCTCGGACATGTCGCTCTACGACAGGCATCAGAAGCTCAAAGCCCGCCTCGATGCGGCCATGGAAGAGTGGGACGCCGCATCTACCGAGTTGGACGCTGAAAAAAACGGACAAACGGCATGATGCCCCATACCCCCTTCAGAATACCTTGTAGCGGGGGCGTCGGACAGTGTGCACACTCTCTGCCCGACACTATGCACACTCTCCTCCGGACAGTGTGCACACTCTTCGCCCCACATTGTACACACTGTCTGTGGGGGAGCGTTGGAAATGTAGAAAAAAGTTTACTAACCAAATATATTCAAACTATTATGAACTTGAAACATTACCTTCCCGTTGCAGCCGCCTGCCTCGTCATGGCCAGCTGCAACACCGGCAAGACGGGCCAGACCATCGGCATCGAACTTGCCAACCTCGACACCACGGCCCTGCCGGGTACCGATTTTTATCAATACGCCTGCGGCGGCTGGATGAAAAACCATCCGCTCACGGCCGAATATTCGCAATACGGCTCCTTCACCATCCTGGCCGAGGAGAACCGCAAGCAGATGCAAGGCCTCATTGAAGGGCTGGCCGCCCAGCAGCACGAGGCCGGCAGCGTGGCCCAGAAGGTGGGTGATCTCTACAAGATTGCCATGGACAGCGTGAAGCTCAACCAAGACGGCATCGCCCCCATCAAGGCCGAGTTGGAGGAAATAGCTGCCTTGAAGGACAAGAAAGACGTATACGCCCTGCTTGGCTCGCTGGAACGCCGTGGCATTACCAGCTACCTGGGTACCGGCGTGGGTGCCGACCAGAAGAACAGCGCGATGAATGCCGTCTATACCGGACAGGCCGGCCTTTCGATGGGCGAGCGCGATTACTACCTGGCTACCGACGAGGCTACCACCAAGATACGCGAAGCCTTCAAGGTGCACGTGGTGAAGATGCTTCAGCTGGCCGGCTACGATGAGGCCACCGCACAGAAGACCCGCGACATCGTGATGGACGTGGAGACCCGCCTGGCAGAAGCCTTCCGCAGCATGGTGGAACTGCGCGACCCGCAAGCCAACTACAACAAGATGTCGATGGACGACGTGCGCAAGCAGACGCCTACCTTCAACTGGGATGCTTATCTGACCAACCTCGGGCTGAAAGACGTGCAGGAAATCATCGTACAGCAGCCCGAAGCTTTGACAGCCGCCGCCAAGCTGCTCGACACCCTGCCCGTCGATCAACAGGTGCTTTACCTGCAATGGAAACTCATTGACCGCGCTGCATCTTTCTTGAGTGATGACATTGTGGAGCAGAACTTCGACTTCTACAGCCGCACCATGAGCGGTGCACAAGAGATGCAACCCCGCTGGAAGCGTGCCGTCTCCGTCACCAGCAGTGTGCTGGGCGAAGCCGTAGGCCAGATGTATGTGGAGAAATACTTCCCCGCCTCAGCCAAGGAACGCATGGTAGGCCTCGTGAAGAACCTGCAGGATGCCTTGGGCGAACGCATCAAGGCTCTGGAATGGATGAGCGACGAGACCAAGGCTAAAGCCCTGGAGAAACTGGCTGCCTTCCATGTCAAGATAGGCTATCCCGACAAGTGGAAAGACTACAGCAAGCTGGAGATAAAGAACGACTCCTACTATGCCAACATAGAGCGTGCTACCGTATGGGCCAGCGATGAGAACATGGCCAAGGCCGGCAAGCCCGTGGACAAGGAAGAGTGGCACATGACCCCGCAGACGGTGAATGCCTACTACAACCCCACGACCAATGAAATCTGCTTCCCCGCCGGTATCCTGCAGCCGCCTTTCTTCGACATGAATGCGGATGATGCCTTCAACTACGGCGCCATCGGCGTAGTCATTGGCCACGAGATGACCCACGGATTCGACGACCAGGGCCGTCAATACGACAAGGAAGGCAACCTGACCGACTGGTGGACAGCTGAGGATGCCGAGCGCTTCAATGAGCGTGCCCAGGTGATGGTGAACTTCTTCGACAGCATCCAAGTGGCTCCGGGTGTGCATGCCAACGGCAAGCAGACACTGGGCGAAAACATTGCCGACTACGGCGGCCTTCAGGTGTCTTACCAAGCCTTCAAGAAAGCTACAGCACAGAATCCGTTGCCTGTAGTAGACGGTTTGACTCCTGAACAACGTTTCTTCTTGGCCTATGCCGGCGTATGGGCCAATAACGTGCGTCCCGAATACGTGCTTTATCTGACGAAGATGGACGTACACTCGTTGGGCGAATGGCGTGTAAACGGTGCATTGCCTCAAATTGATGCCTGGTACGAAGCTTTCAATATAACAGAAAACGATCCGATGTTCTTGCCTAAGGCTGAGCGGGTAGCCATTTGGTAAGCGGGTATTCTCCCCTAATGCGTAAAAGTCCCTGTACGGATTAAGACTGTACAGGGGCTTTTTTGTTTTTCTTCCATTTCATAAGCCTCCTCTTTGAGGAAAATCTCAAAAAAACGATAAAAAGCATCGCGCGCTTTAGGAATGTAGTTGTCACGAAGCATCATAATAACAAATGCATCATTTGACAACCATGAAATATTCGATTAAAACCGTTGCCTTGTTGGCTTTGATGGCACATGCTGCGGCATGTCCGATATCTGCTGAACATCATTGTTATAGCATGTTGAAAAACGATACTTTGATAATAGGGAATCAGGTTGTGGAGCGTAAGTTCTTGTGGAATGACGGGCAACTGATTACGCATAGTATTGTAGATAAAAAGGGAAATCATACCCTGTTTAATAAAGGGAATGCATGCGACTTTATGATTAATGCCAAGGAAAAAGCTTTTCCTTCAAATGCCCAGTATCAGATGATGTGGGTAGAATCTAATTCCATTCACGAATCTTATCTGAAGACCATTATCACTTATGCGGTGGCGGATGTGCAGATTCGCAGGGAATACCGTATTTATGAAGATTGCCCGGTTATTGCGTGTGATACTTATTTAAAAGGTTCGTTGCACGATGTATCTGCAGCCCAAGAATTAAATGATGTGGCTAACCGTAAGAATATTGAATTTGCTGCCGATATGGAGTCACAACAAAAGAATGCGGTCTTGGACCAGTTGCATGTGGAAGGACAACACTGGCAAGCCAAGGCCGTAGAATTCCTGGATGTTACGGACTGGAATAATAATCTGGTAGTGGAGCGCCGTTTTATCCCTTATCGTAAAAGAGGATATCGGGGTAATTTGCTGTTTGTTAAGAATATGGAAACGGATGGCGGTTTCTTCTTCTTGAAAGAGGCGCCTTGTTCGGATGTGCAATTGGCTTATCCGGGAGCTGACTTTATTAGTGACTTTGGCAAATTTCAAGTCACCGGCTTGGGAATTACTTCAAAAGATATTACTCCGGACAATTGGGTGAAGGCTTATAGTTGTGCGTTGGGCATTTTTCGAGGAAATGAACTGGAGGCACTGAAAGCCTTGCGCTCTTATCAGAAGAAACAACGTATGCTTCTTCCGGAAAGGGACGAAATGGTAATGATGAACACATGGGGAGACCGTAGTCAGGACACGAAAGTAAATGAAGCATTTTGCCTTCGGGAGTTGGAGTTGGCACATCGGCTTGGCATTACATATTTCCAGATAGATGACGGGTGGCAAGTAGGGAAAAGTCCCAATTCGGCCGTAGCGAAAGGGTCATTCAAAGACATCTGGAGTAACCCGGATTATTGGACACCGGATCCTGTAAAATATCCCCGGGGATTGGCGCCTATTGTAGAAAAAGGGAAGCAGTTGGGCATAGAGATAGGTATCTGGTTCAATCCCAGCATACAGAATGATTTTGCCGATTGGGAGAAGGATGCCAATGCATTGATAAAACTGTATCACGATTATGGCATACGTACGTTTAAAATAGATGGGCTTAACATAGCAAATAAACGGGCAGAAGTAAATCTGCGCAAAATGTTTGATAAGGTGCTACAGGTGACTAATAATCAGGCAATTTTCAATCTTGATGTGACGGCAGGGAAGCGTGGCGGCTATTTCTATTTTAATGAATATGGAAACATCTTTTTGGAAAACCGCTATACGGATTGGCAGAATTATTATCCATATTGGACACTGCGCAACCTATGGATGCTGTCCAAATACGTGCCGGCAGAAAAACTCCAAATAGAATTCTTGAACAAGTGGAGGAATACGGAGAAATACGAAGAAGACCTTTTTGCACCGGCCAACTATTCCTTTGAATACCTCTTTGCCAGCACCATGGCAGCCCAGCCTTTGGCATGGTTGGAAGCATCTAATTTACCGGAAGATGCCTATGATATTCAGCCTGTTGTAAAACGATACAAGGAAGTAAGCCACGACTTTCATCAAGGAACGATATTACCCGTTGGCGAAGAACCTTCCGGCAGGTCGTGGACAGGTTTCCAGTCTATTACTTCTGAGGGAGAAGGGTATTTGTTGATTTTTCGCGAGAAAACTCTTGATGAGAAGGAGGAATTATGCACGTGGCTTCCGGAGGGGGAACGGGTGAAGCTAGTCCCTGTTTTGGGAGTAGGAAAAGCCATGGAAGTGATGGCAGGCAGAGACGGGCGAATAGGAGTTACGCTCCCCCAGTCAAACAGTTATGTACTTTATAAATATACATATTAACAGGGAAATCAATGAAAAAGAGATTGTATTTGTTCCTCTTACTGGCTGCATTGTTCAGTGTCGGAGGCGAAAAGCTGTGTGCGCAAAAGTTGTTGGCTAATGTTTATGGCCGGCATTATGTGTCACTAAATGGAGAGTGGAATGCTATTGTGGACCTTTACGGGCAAGGACACAGAATGCAAGTTTACAAAAATCGGAAGCCGACTGATAATAAACAGTTTTACGAGTATTCTTTCGACAGAGGATTGGTATTGAATGTTCCTGGTGATTGGAACTCGCAAATGCCCGAATTGAAATATTATGAGGGAACCGTGTGGTATGGAAGGCACTTGAATCGTCCGGAAAATGCAGAAAACAATCGCCTTTATCTTTATTTCGGAGCGGTTAGTTATCGCTGCAAGGTCTACTTGAATGGGGAGGAAATAGCCAGTCATGAGGGAGGCTTTACTCCATTTCAGGTGGAAGTGACAGATAAGCTGAGGGATATCGATAACTTCTTGGCATTGGAGGTGAATAATACGCGTACTCCGGATGCTATACCTGCCATGTCTTTTGATTGGTGGAATTACGGAGGCATTACGCGCGATGTCATGCTTATCTGTGTGCCTCAAGTTCATATTGCAGATTATTTTGTGCAGCTTGATAAGTACAGAAAGGACTTGATTCATGCTACAGTTACTTTGTCTGAAGCCAAGGCGCATCAGGCAGTGCAAATTTCGATTCCGGAATTGAAAGTCCGTACTACTTTGGAAACCGATAATAATGGTGTGGCGAAGGCCAGCATACCAGTAAAAAAACTGCAACGCTGGTCTCCGGAAATGCCTAAGCTCTATGACGTGTCGATTACTGCCGGTGATGACCATGTGAATGAGAAAATAGGTTTCCGTAATCTTTATGTCAAAGGGGAAGATGTTTTCTTAAATGACCGGCCTGTATTTCTGCGCAGCATATCATTCCACGAAGAAATTCCTCAGCGGAGCGGAAGGGCATTCTCTGAGTCGGATGCTGTTATGCTGTTGTCCGAGGCCAAGGCTTTGGGGGCAAACATGATTCGTTTGGCACATTATCCGCAAAATGAATATACGGTTCGCTTGGCAGAGAAAATGGGATTCTTGTTGTGGGAGGAAATTCCCATCTGGCAAGGTATTGATTTTAAGAATAATGATACTCGTTTGAAAGCGGGAAATATGATAGCAGAGATGGTGCAGCGCGATAAGAACCGGTGTGCCCTTTCCTTTTGGGGCATTGCCAATGAGACCGCGACATCGGAGCCGCGCAATGAGTTCTTGAAATATCTGAAACGGCGTTGCACGGATATTGATTCTACCCGTCTTATCGTGGCTGCATTCGACCTGGCATTCTTCAACAAGCAGACTCAAAAGTTTGAGATGAATGACACCATTATCAATATCCTGGATGTTGTGGCTGTGAATAAATACATGGGCTGGTATCATGACTGGCCTGTGACGCCGGACAAGGCTGCCTGGAATGTGGCTTCCGGCAAGCCGTTGATTATCTCCGAGTTTGGTGGCGAAGCTCTTTATGGCAAGCACGGCGAGGCTGCAAAGAAAAGCTCGTGGAGCGAAGATTATCAGGCACAGTTGTATAGGGATAATTTGAAAATGTTTGAAAACATACCCAACCTGCGTGGTATATCGCCTTGGGTGCTGTTCGATTTTCGTTCGCCTTTCCGTTTTCATCCTTACCAAGGAGGGGAGTGGAACCGTAAAGGTTTGGTCTCCGACCAAGGGCAGCGCAAAAAGGCTTGGTATATCATGAATGAATATTATAAACAAAAAAGATTAGAAGATTTATCTAACAACTAAAGTTATAACACTATTGCCATGAATTTAAGAATGAAGCACAGCATCTTTATGCTGGCAATGATGCTCTGCATCAATTGGCACTGTGGTGCCCAAGAGAAAATGGAAATAGACCTGTCCGGGACATGGGCTTTCCAAACCGACTTGATGGACTTCCGGCGCGGGTCATTGGATGTGCGCTTTTGTCATCGCTTGCAAGATAGCATTGTATTGCCGGGTATAACGGACGATTACCAAATTGGTTATAAATCGCCTTATCGACATCGCGACCGCTTGACACGTAAATATGAGTATATGGGGCCGGCTTGGTATCAGCGTGACATTGCTATTCCCAAGGAATGGAAAGGCAAACGTATTTTCATGTATTTTGAACGTACTCATTGGTTGACGTCTGTGTATGTAGGGCCTAAAGAGGTCAGCAAAATAGACTATATTAGTGTGCCACATTGCCATGACTTGACCAAATACGTAACTCCTGGAAAAACAGAACTTATCACCGTATGTCTAGACAACCGTTATCAATATGACACCCATAAATGGGATCATGCCCATAGTGAGTTTACACAAATCAATTGGAACGGAGTATTGGGAGAAATGAAATTGTTTGCCATTGACCCTGTATATATAGAGGATATGCAAGTATATCCCAACGCAGAAAATCGTTCCGTAAAAGTAAAATTGGCTGTACGAAACTATACAAAGAAGAATGTAACGGGGCAAGCAGTTTTCAACATTACAGGAAATAAGTTTCAATTAACCGCAGAATGCCCGGTCAGTGGAAAAGACTCTCTCCTGTGGGTGGAGAAAGATATTCCGATGGGTGACAAAGCATTGCTTTGGGATGAGTTCAATCCTAATCTATACACATTGGATTGCGAATTGGCTACTCAAGATAATAAAAAAGAATATTTGCATAGTAGCCAGGCGACTTTTGGCTTGCGCGATGTCAAAGCCGGGGAAAATCATATTTTGATTAACGGTCACCCCGTTCATTTGCGTGGTACGGTGGAAAATGCCGTATTTCCCCAAACCGGGTATGCACCGGTTGACGATGCTTCGTGGGAGCGCGTACTGACTATCCTGAAACAATATGGTATGAACCACATGCGCTTTCATTCATGGTGTCCGCCTGCTGCAGCTTTTAGGATGGCTGATAAATTAGGCGTCTATTTGGAAGTGGAAATGCCTATGTGGGGGAAAGATGCCGAGGTCGATGAAGACCGTTACAACTTCTTCCGTCGGGAGCAGTTGGCTATCTTGAAGGAATATGGCAACCATCCTTCCTTTATACTCTATTGCAATGGCAATGAGATAACCGGAAATTTCGACTTCATAGAAGAGCTGACACACAGGGGCCGTGAAATGGATCCAAGACGGCTGTTTAGCGGCTCAACCGCCCGTACACGTGTGAAATCCGACCAATTCTACATCACACAGCAGACTGAAAAAGGGCGTGTTGCCATCTATGAAGGATGCCCTTACACCGATTGGGATAAAAACAGTTCGTTGGGCGTAGGGCTTCCTATCATTTCACACGAAGCCGGACAGCGTTGTATATATCCTAATTTTAAGGAAATACCCAATTTTGACGGTCCGGTTGAAGCCCGCAATTTTGAATTGTTCCGGGAGTCATTGGACGCGAATGGCATGCTCGATTTGGCTGATGATTTTTACGAGGTATCTGGCGCACAAACCGTCTTGGAATACAAGGATGTTATGGAAGCCCAGTTGCGTACGAGCTTAATGGCTGGTTTCCAATTGCTTTCATTAAATGATTTCACAGGGCAAGGTTATGCTCCGGTGGGTGTGCTCGATCCGTTTTGGAATTCCAAAGGGCTTATTACTCCTGAAAAATTCAGGGAATTTTGCGCTCCAACTGTCGCATTATTGCGTTTTGGTAAAAGGGCTTATTACAATGGAGAAACATTTACGGGAAAAGCCAAGCTGTACAATTATAGCGCTGACAAATTGAAACGGGCAAAAATCAGATGGTGGCTGACAGATGAATCAGGCAAGATACTGAAAAGTGGCCGTCTGAAAAGTCAAGACATTCCGAATTATGCCGTTTCTCCGCTTGGGTCATTCCAGTTCACTTTACCCACATCGGATAAGCCAAGAAAGTTGGAGGTGCATTTAGCCGTAGACGACGTGAAAAATAGCTGGACGCTTTGGGTATATCCTCGCCATCCGCAGCTGATGCAGTCAACGGATGAAGTGCTGTATACCACTACTTTTGACGAACAGGCAAGACGTCAACTGGAGGCTGGAAAAACAGTTGTGTTCTGCCCGAACCCGAAAGAGGTGAAAGGACGCAATTCTGTCTTTCACAATCATTTTTGGAATCCTATCATGTTCAAGTGGGCGCCTATGACTTTGGGTTGCCTGATACATACGGAATCGGATGCTTTCAAGCACTTCATTACCGACCGTCACCTCGACTGGCAATGGTGGGATGTGGTGACTAATGCCAAAGTGATTAGTTTTGCCCATGCTCCTCGCCAGTTGCGCCCCTTTATTCAAACCATAGACAGCTATGAAACTAATGAGAAGTTGGGCATTGCCTTCGAAGCACGTATGGGGAAAGGGAAATTGCTGGTGATGGCTATAGACACAAAGAAAGACATGGACAACAGACCGGCAACGTGCCAATTGCTGTATAGCATAGACCGTTATGTGAAAAGCCGGAATTTTAATCCGCAAATAGAGATAGATGAAAACTTCATTCACTCTTTTTATACAGGAAAATAGATGAAAACGATTCTGATAAACATTTGGTTGCTTTTATCGTGTGCAACATTAGGTTATAGCCAGCAAGTTTCACTTGAAAAGTATGCTCCTTGTCTGTTTGGGGATACAATGGAAAGTAGTGCTTTGTTATCTATGAACGATATGGGCATGGAGTTTGGCTATATGCTGTATGAGGCGGATGTCGTTACAGAAACGCCGGATCCGGTGTTAGAAGTCGAAAATATCCGGGATTATGCTGCAGTATATTGGGATGGCCGTTTTGCCGGAGAATTGGACGATTCGCATAAATCACTTCCGCTTAAAGCTGTAGAAGGGGCGCATAAACTTCAGATTTATGTGGAAAACAAAGGACGTATTACCTATGGCCCGGAAATACTGGATAATTCCAAAGGTCTTTTCGGCCGGGCAATGCTTGACGGAATTGATATTGAAGCATGGCGGATTACTCCGATAAACTTATGGGACGGTGCATCGGGTGCCTTGAAATTTCGTGATGTTTCCGATTGTTCTCAGTTGCCAGGTTATTGGATGGGGAATTTTGACAAGGCAGCTCTTGATGGTGCTAATTATGTGGATATGACCGGATGGGGCATGGGTGAGGTGTGGATAAATGGCCAATATGCAGGTTCTTATTGGGAGAAAAGCGGCTTACGGACTGTAGAAATACCTCAACATGTATTAAAAGATGGTAAAATGAATCAAATTGTAATCTTTGAGTTGAAAAATCCACACATATCAATTAATTTTGCCAAAGAACAATTATTCAGATAAACTAGATAAAATCTAAAAAACTGTAACAAACTTATGGATAAAAGGAAAATTATAGGTAGCCTTTTCATGGGCTTTGCTTTCTTCTCGGTTGCGGTAAATGCTCAACAACCCCTTTACAAAAATGCCACTCTGCCTGTAGAAGAACGGGTAAACGACTTGTTGGGGCGTATGACGTTGGAAGAAAAAATTCTCCAATTAAACCAATATACATTGGGCCGCAACAATAACGAAAATAACTTGGGAGAAGCAATCAAGCAGATTCCCGCAGGTATCGGGTCGCTCATATATTTCGATGAGACGCCCGAATTGCGCAATGCCATGCAGAAACGGGCGATGGAAGAGACCCGGTTGGGTATTCCGCTTATTTTCGGTTACGATGTAATTCATGGTTTCCGCACTGTTTACCCCATTTCTTTGGCGCAAGCCTGCTCTTGGAGTACATCGTTGGTAGAAGACGCTTGCGCCACGGCAGCCATGGAAGCACGAAAGTCGGGAGTCGATTGGACTTTCTCTCCGATGATTGATGTGGCCCGGGATGGACGTTGGGGACGCATCTCTGAAGGTTATGGTGAAGACCCTTATACGAATGCAGCTTTCTGCGTGGCCTCTGTCAACGGATATCAAGGCGATGATTTGAAAAGCTCCGACCGCGTGGCTGCTTGCCTGAAACATTACGTGGGTTATGGCGCTTCGGAGGCAGGAATGGACTACGTATATACCGAGATTTCCAACCAGACCTTATGGGATACTTATCTGCCTCCTTACGAAGCAGGCATCAAGGCCGGCGCGCAGACGGTGATGAGTTCGTTCAACGACATTAGCGGAACACCCGGCAGCGGCAATCATTATACCATGACCGAAATCCTTAAAAATCGATGGAAGCATGATGGCTTTGTCGTTTCGGACTGGAGCGCCGTACCTCAATTGATAGCCCAAGGAGCAGCGGCTGATAGCAAAGATGCAGCCCGCGTGGCTTTCAATGCCGGTTTGGAAATGGATATGATGGGACGTTGCTACGACAAGCACCTGGAAACACTGGTGAAAGAAGGTACAGTGTCGATGGAACGCATTGACGATGCGGTGCGGCGCATCCTTCGGGTCAAGTTCCGGTTAGGGTTATTCGAAAATCCCTATACGCCTGTTGCTAAACCAGAAGAACGTTTCCTCCTGCCGCAAAGCAAGGCTGTGGCTGAACGTCTGGCCGAGGAATGTATTGTTCTTCTGAAAAACGAAGGCGGAATTCTTCCGTTGCAGCCCGAAGGTGCTTCTACTACAACGATAGCCGTGATGGGACCATTGCTTGATGCCGAGAAAGAATTGTTAGGAAACTGGAATGGTCATGGTCGGGCAGAAGACGTCTATCCTATCAAGAAGGCTTTGCAGGAGGAGTTTGCAGGCCGGGCAAACCTGTTATTCCATGCTGGATGTCCTTTCGATGGAGATGATGAATCTCAATTTGCAAGTGCGCTCGAGGTGGCCCGTCAGGCAGATGTGCTCTTGCTTTTTATGGGTGAGCGGCATAATTGGAGCGGAGAAAATTGTGTCCGCTCCACCATAGAATTGCCTGACGTTCAGAGTGCCTTTATTGCAGAAATGAAGAAGGCCGGCAAGCCCATAGTCTTGATATTGGCCAATGGTCGTCCCTTGGCGTTGAGCAATGTGGAGCCGTTATGCGATGCCATTGTGGAGATGTGGCAACCGGGTGTGCCGGGTGGAAAGCCGGTCGCTGGAGTTTTGTCCGGTCGCGTCAATCCTTCCGGTAAACTGAGTGTGACATTCCCGCGTGCTACCGGGCAAATTCCCATCTATTATAATCGCAGGAAGAGCGCCCGTCCGGAAAGCGGAAAATACCAGGACATTCCTTCTACGCCTCTTTATGAATTTGGCTACGGATTGAGTTATACCCATTTCGCTTATGGCGATTTGTCCTTGTCCAAGTCATCGGTTTCCGCTGGTGAAAAACTGGTTGCCCAAATCTCTGTAACCAATGTCGGGAAATGCGATGGTGCGGAAACTGTGCATTGGTTCATCTCCGATCCGGCGTGTCGTATCACTCGTCCCAATAAAGAACTGAAGCATTTTGAGAAACAGCCTATCAAGGCCGGTGAGACCAAAATATTCCGTTTTGAAATCGACCCCATGCGCGACCTCAGTTTTGTGGATGCTGACGGGCAACACTTCCTGGAGCCGGGCGAATACTACGTCATGGTTGGCGGACAAAAAGTAAAGCTGGAAATCCATGAATAAGAAGTTGCAATGCCTGGCAGTCGTTTGTCTTGCCTGGCTGATTAACTTTTCGGTAGCGGTGCCAATGGCCGCTACCGGAAAAGATACTTTGCGGGTACTGGCCATAGGCAACAGCTTTTCGCAAGACGCGGTAGAGCAGAATCTGCATGAGTTAGGGAAATCAGTGGGTTATACCATTATTATAGGTAA
The DNA here is from genome assembly GCA_944320865.1 of uncultured Bacteroides sp. GTDB lineage: Bacteria > Bacteroidota > Bacteroidia > Bacteroidales > Bacteroidaceae > Bacteroides. The sequence continues at coordinate 47,368 of CALUJC010000020.1, forward strand.
TATGTACATCGGTGGGTGCCCTCTGGATCGCCATGTGCGCAACGCGCGCAACGATGCTCCGGCTTATGTGTACTGTAAAATCAACGCTGAGGGCGAGAAGACCAAGACCGATTCCGTATCTTTGGCCCGCGCCTTGGCCGATGAACCTTGGGATTACGTCAGCATGCAGCAGGCCAGTCCCTTGTCCGGTATTTATGAAAGTTATGCGGCATCCTTGCCCGAACTAAAGGATTATGTTGTGCAAAGGATTCCTAAAGATGCTGTCCTGATGTTGCACCAGACGTGGGCTTATGCCGCCCACAGCACACACTCTGGATTCAAGAATTACGATTCCGACCAGTTACGGATGTATTCCTGCATTGTGGATGCCGTGAAACGTGCAAGCGAGTTGACGGGTATCCGTAAAATTATCCCGACGGGAACTGCTATTCAAAATGCACGTACGTCTTATATCGGAGACCATATGGACAGGGATGGCTATCACTTAGATTTAAAGATAGGGAGGTATACTGCGGCCTGTACTTGGCTGGAGGCATTGACCGGACAAAATGTGATAGGGACGCCTTATGCTCCCAAAGGAATGAATTACGATGATAGGGAAGTGGCCCAGACGGCTGCCCATGCGGCTATACTTCGACCGGATGGTGTAACCGACTTGGTAGATTTGAAGCAACCAGCCCAACGTGCCAATTATGACGAGGCACGCGTACCTGTTTACACCTTGCCGGATGCATTGACGTTGCAAAACGGGGAAAAAGTGTCTACGGCAGAGTTATGGATGCAGAAACGTCGTCCCGAATTATTGAGTCTGTTTACGGATGAAATGTTTGGAAAAGCTCCCGAACATCCCCGAACTATGCATTTCAAGCTTCTGTCAGAAGACAAATCTGCTTTGGGCGGTTTGGCCACCCGGAAGGAAATCAATGTATATCTGACGAAAGACGAGCAGAAGTATTTCACCATTCTTATGTATATTCCCAACCGGCGAACAGGGGCGGTTCCCTTGTTCTTCGGACTGAACTTCAAGGGCAACCATACGATCAGTACAGATCCGGGTATTTCGTACCCCACTCCCGAAAAGCAGCAGGAATTCCGCTGGCACAGTCTGCCGCCTCGTGGTGTGGCCGCCGCCCGCTGGCCTGTAGAGATGTTGATGGAGCACGGCTATGCTCTGGCTACGATATATCGTGGGGACATAGACCCGGATTTCGATGATGGCTTTCGCAATGGCGTGCACCCCTTGTCTTACAAGAATGGGCAACGCCGTCCCGCTGATGACGAATGGGGTACGATTGCGGCGTGGGCTTGGGCTATGAGTTGTGCGATGGATTATTTCCAGACGGACACTGATGTCGATGCTTCTAAGGTAGCTGTCTTTGGGCACTCCAGGCATGGTAAAGCCGCGTTGTGGGCAGGTGCTGTTGACCAACGTTTTGCTATGGTCATTTCCAATTGTTCCGGTTGTGGCGGAGCAGCTTTGTCACGCCGTGCCTTTGGCGAAACGGTTCGCGCCGTCAATCGCCAGTTTACCCATTGGTTTTGCCGCAATTTTTGGAAGTACAATGACAAGGAAGACCTCCTTCCTTTCGACCAGCATGAACTGATTGCCCTGATGGCACCCCGTCCGGTTTACATCGCAAGTGCCACCGAAGACCGTTGGGCCGACCCAAAGGGCGAATTCCTTTCAGGTGTATATGCCACGCCTGTCTACCATTTGTTTGGTAAGCAGGGATTGGAAATCAATCAAATGCCTCCTGCCGATACGCCTTGGCAGGACGGATGCATTGCCTACCACATCCGTACCGGGGTGCATAACATCACGGTTTATGATTGGGAACAATACATCAAGTTTGCCGATAAGCATTTCAAAGAATAAACCTTATAGTATAGTAAGTGGGTTTATGCTGTCAAATGGGAATTTAGCGCGCAAGCGCGCTTTAATGAAGAATTAAGAATGATGAATTAGCGATGTAACAGAATTCTCCTCCTCCCGGGAGGAGGAGTACCCGAAGGGGGAGGTGGTAGGTTGAAATATAAACCTCTGAATAAGAGTGAGATTATCGCTGCCACCCCGTCACTTCGTGCCACCCCTCCTCCCCGGAGGAGGGGAATCAGTTACCGCTGTCTGCTGTATCCCAAAAGAATTCTTCATTCTTAGTTCTTCATTCTTCATTTCGGGGCTTTGCCCCGATAAATTCTCATTTCTTTGCCAGTCATTGCATCGGGATAGACCAGTCGAACGGCTCAATCGTGGTGGCCAGCAAGAAGAACAGGGGCAGGTAGTCTTTCAGTTCAACTCGTAGGATTTTGAGGGCCTGCTGAATGCGGTAATCAATGGTCTTGGGGGAAACGTTCAGCTGTTGGGCGATGTCTTTGTAACTGTATCCTTCGAAGCGGTGCATACGGAAGGCTTCCTGATAGGAGAGAGGAAGCTTGGACACAGCTTCTTCAATGACGTTGTACAGCTCGTCCAGTTGCTGGCCGTCAATGTCGCTCCATATTTCCTGCATCTCTTGGTAGAATTTCGTGTCGGCTTCCAGGCGGACTTCTTGCTTGCGCATGCACATGATTGCCCGGTTGTACACGGTCTTGTACAGATAGTTGCTGAAAGACGATTCGATGAAGCCCAGCATGTTGGCATTCTCCCATATCCAGAGCATGATGTCTTCCACAATCTCTTCAGCATCCTCCAGTTCTACAAACCTGCTACCATAGGCACAAAGGGTGGGGTAGTATTTTTGAAACAAGTGGTCGAAAGCCGCCTTGTCGCCATTCCCGATGGCTTGTAGCAATTGCCTATCTTCAAGCAAACTTTCCTGCATGTTTTAAATCTGTATTAGTTCGGTCGGGCAAAGGTATGTTTTTTATGATTAAAAAGCAAAAAAATGATTTTTCGTTTAGGAATCTTTCCTTTCCCGTGCGTCATTACAATAGAAGACAGAAAAAATAGCTCATGAATCCAGATAAAGACTACATAGAATCATTGCTTCCCCGCTATTGCGACAGCAACGTGACTGATGAAGAACGTCGCATGGTGGTAGAGTGGATGAATGCCTCCGAAGAAAACAAAAGGATTGCCAAGCAGATCAATTTGATATATTTAGCTTCGCATGCCATAAAGGTACGCCGCGACATAGACACTGATAAAGCTTTGAATAGAGTAAAAGGTAAAATGATTGTGCACAGGAAGCGCAAGTATTGGGAATGGGCACAACGGGCAGCTGCCGTTTTGTTCATCCCTCTCCTTGCCGCTACATTGCTGCTGTCCTTGCGTCCCGAAGCCGAAAGCATGCCCGAAGTTACCGCCAGGCTCATGGAAGTGGGCACAAGTCCGGGTATGACAGGGTCGTTCGTCCTGCCCGATGGCACGAAAGTGTATTTGAATTCAGAGACGAAGCTGACCTATCCTAATTACTTCGATGGGGAAACACGCGAAGTGACCCTTTCGGGCGAAGCTTATTTTGAAGTGGCTAAAGATGCCGAACACAGGTTTATCGTCCACACGCCCCACCACTCGCAAATAGAAGTGTTGGGCACCAGTTTCAATGTGGAGGCTTACGAAAACGATGAGGAAATCACTACGACTTTGGTAGAGGGTCGGGTCAATTTCTATTATAATAATAGAGAGACGCAAACCAAGCAGTTGGTGTCCTTGCAACCCAATGAGAAGTTGGTTTACCAGTGCGATAGCCATGAGGTGGATTTGCGTCCCACTTCTTGCTTGGCCGAAACGGCGTGGAAAGACGGGAAAATAGTGTTTAGAAATACCACTTTGCGTGACGGGCTCAAGACGCTGGCCAAACGCTACAATGTGGAGTTCATTATAAAAAATCCCAAAGGGCTGGACGACCCCTTTACCGGCACGTTTACCAACCAGCGTCTGGAACGTATTCTACAGTACTTCAGCATATCTTCCCACATCCGCTGGCGGTATGTGGACGGAGGTGACATTAATGAAACCAAAAGCAAAATAGAAATCTACTAACTTAATCAGATGAAAAGCCATGAAAGATAATTCTACGTAACCCTAAAAAAATACGGAATGGCATTGGCGTGCCACCCCGTATGAAAAACAGGAAAAATCTGAAAACTTGCTTGGCGGCAAGTATCAAATCTTAATACCGTTTTTTTACTTTTAATCCATTACATTACAAAGTTATGCAAAATTATTTTAGTCACCAAACTTTGGGGACGGCAATTTCATGTTGCCGAAAATTAAGGAAACTACCACTAAAGATGAAGGTATTTATTGTAGCCCTGCTGTGCTCTGTTGGACTTGCACAGGCGGCCGGAACTTATGCGCAAAATGCAAGAATCAGTTTGGAGGCCAATAACCAGACTGTACGTGAAGTGCTTCATGAAATTGAAGCACAGAGTGAATTCGATTTCTTCTTCAACAACAAACATGTCGACTTGGACCGTCGCGTTTCGGTAGACGCCGACCGCAGCAACATTTTCGAAGTGTTGGATGAAGTGTTTGAAGGTACCAATGTGAAGTACACCGTGCTGGACAAGAAAATCATTCTTTCCACCGAACTTCGTGAAGCTTCAGCTCAACAGCAAAACAAAGCCGTGAGCGGCACCGTGCTCGATACCAATGGCGAGCCGCTGATTGGCGCCACTGTTGCGTTGAAGTCAGATAACAGCAAAGGAACCATTACCGATATCAACGGACATTTCCGTTTGGAAGGACTCCCAAGCAACGCTGTGCTGCAGGTTTCTTACATCGGTTATCGCACGGTAGAGGTTCCGGTTGCCGGACAAAAAGAGCTTAACATCGTGTTGAAGGAAGATACCGAGACGCTGGATGAAGTCGTAGTAATCGGTTACGGTTCGCAACGCAAGTCCGACTTGACCGGTGGCTTGGTAGCCGTGGGCAAAGAGAAACTGGAGATGGTGCAGAGCAGCAACCTGCTCGACCGCTTGGCCGGACAAATCCCCGGTTTGAGCATCACTACGGGCGATGCTGCTCCCGGTAGCGACCAGACGTTGTTGATTCGTGGTGAAAACTCGTTGAGCGCCAGCAACTCGCCGTTGATAGTATTGGACGGCATCCCCTACAGCGGTTCGCTGGGTGATATCGACCCGAACATCATCGAGAACCTGTCTGTTTTGAAGGATGCCTCTGCCGCAGCCATCTACGGTTCGCGTGGTTCTAACGGTGTTATCTTGATTCAGACCAAGAAGGGTAAGGTGGGCGCTCCCCAAGTGACTTACAAGGGACAAATCCGTATGTCGCAACCTCAGCAGACTATCAATGTGATGAATGGTGAAGAATATATCAAATACCGTCAAGACATTGCCCGCCTAAAAGATGGTTGGAGCGGCGACCAGTTGGATCCTGAAAACTGGTTGAGTGCTAGCGAGCTGATAAACTATCGTCAAGGCATCACCACCGATTGGCAAGACCTTATCTTCCGCAATGCCTTGACCCACGAACACCAGGTCGGTATTTCCGGCGGTACGGAGAGTACTACTTATATGGCTGCCGTGTCTTACTTGGGCCAGGAAGGTGTTGTGGAGAACTCCAAACTGACCCGTTACAACATCAACCTGAATGTGACGCAGGTGCTCAACAAGTGGTTGACTATCGGCGTGCAGACCCAGTTTGTACAAAGGGAGAACGGCGGTATTACGCCGAACATTGAACACGCAGTGAAACAAAGTCCTTATGGCTTGTTCAAAGATGAGAATGGCAACTATCATGAAGAGCCTATGGACCAGTCCCTCATCGTCAATCCGTTTATTGATGTTCCTGCCGACCAGGACAGAACCCGTCGCAACGTGTTCATCAATACCTTTGCCGACATCAAGCTGCCGGTGAAAGGCCTCTCTGCCCGTACTACTTTCGGTTATAACTACCGCAATGATTTTACGGGTACTTACTATCCGCGTACCACTAAGACAGGCCGTCCTACACAGGGCAAGGCCAGCATCAGCAACACGAACTACTGGGATTACACTTGGGAAAACCTGATTAAGTATTCTAACGACTTCGGCAAGCACCACTTCGATGCAACGGGCTTGTTCAGCGTGCAACAGACGCAAAACAAGTCTTCGAATTTGTCTGCCGAGAAGTTTGTGAACGACGATTCCAGCTACCACAACATTGCCGCCGGCGAACAGAACAAAACGGTAGGCTCCAGTTTGAAAGAAACGGCCATGTTATCCTACATGCTCCGTCTGAACTATTCTTACGCCGGTAAGTATATGTTAACGTTAACAGGACGTAGCGACGGTTATTCGGCATTCGGTGCCAACAACAAGTATGCTTTCTTCCCTTCAGTGGCTGCAGCATGGAATGTGGCTTCCGAAGAGTTTATGGAAGGCGCTCAAGGTTGGTTGGACCAATTGAAACTCCGTGTATCTTACGGTTCCAACGGTAACCAGGCCATCAACCCCTATCAGACGCTGGACCGCCTGCACACTACACAATATATATATGGTGATGGTGCACAAGGTGTGAACGGCGCTTACCTGCCCAACGACGGTGTGGGCAACCCGAACTTGAAGTGGGAGACTACCCACACGTTTAACGTCGGTATCGACTACTCGTTCTTCAAAGGCCGCATCAACGGTAACATCGAAATGTATGTGTCCAACACCAAAGACTTGTTGATGCAACGCACCGTGCCCATCATGAACGGCTTTAGCAAGATTATGGACAACGTGGGCCAGACACGCAACAAGGGTGTGGAAGTGACGTTGAACACCGTCAACATCCGCAGCAAGGATTGGGAATGGAAAACCGGTATCAACTTCTCGCTGAACCGTGACAAAATCATCGAACTGCGTGGTGATGGCAAAGACGATATCACCAACAAGTGGTTTATCGGCAAGCCGCTGCGTGTGTTCTACGATTATGAAGTAGAAGGCATTTGGCAAGAAGGCGACCAATACACTTACACTACTCCCGAAGGCGTTGAGGAGGAAATCCAAAAAGGTGCTAAGCCGGGTTGGGCAAAGATTAAGGATATCAACAAGGATGGTAAAATCGACTCGAACGATAAGACTATCATCGGCTCGAAGAACCCCAGTTTCTTGATGTCTATGAGCAATACAGTAACCTACAAGAACCTCTACCTGTCGTTCTTGCTGAACGGTACGTTCAAGGTTACTCGTACGCTGAACGAGGCCAATATCGGCGGATGGGGCTATAACTTGTATAATTATATCAAGGATGCCAGCTATTGGACACCGGAAACGCCTAATGCCAAGTATCCCTCTCCGGTATACAATGCTTTCGACGGTCATAGCTTCTACAAAGACTTCACGTACATTAACATCAAGAACATTACCTTGGGTTATAACTTCGACAGGCAGGTATGCAAGAAAATCGGTATTAGCGGGTTGAGTGTTAACCTGAGCATGGATAACCTCTATACTTTCTGCGACCAACGCAACATCATGAACTATGACGCCAGCTATGCTTGGGCTTACCCGACGGCACGTTCTTATTCGTTGGGTGTAAACGTGACCTTTTAATTAGAAACTTAAATACATATACCAGACAATGAAGAAATATATATCAAAAGTAGCTGTCGGATTGATGCTCGCAGTAGCATCGAGCAGCTGTTCGGACTTCCTGAACGAAGATTTGAAAAGTGAATTGGCACCGGACAATACCTATACCAGTTCCTATGGCTTTGAAGTGGGCATCAATGGCCTTTATGCCATTGCCCGTTCTGAATACAACACTTGGGGTGAAAACGGTGCATTCATGCACAATGGCGCTTGTGCCTATGAGGTTTTCCAGATAGGTACGGACTTGGCCGTGATGGGTACCAAGGACGGTTCTATCCAGCCTTTCGGCTACATGACCATGACGCCTAACACCACCTTCGTAGAGTCTTATTGGAAATGGGCTTACAGCCTGATTGCCGCTGCCAACGAGGTGCTGAGGTATTCGGAAATCAATAACAATTGGGACGCCCCGACCGACAAAGCACTTTACCAGGCCGAGGCCCGCTTCTTCCGCGCTTATGCCTACCGTCTGCTGGTGTACACGTATGGCGATGTTCCCTACGTGGAAAACATCCAGGAAGACTTTAGAATCGACTTCACCCGCACACCCAAGGAAGAAGTGTTGTCGCACATAGTAGACGACCTGAAGTTTGCCATGGAGAACCTGCCGGACGACCCCGACAGCGTTGAGCCCGGTAAACTGACAAGCTGGGCCGCCGAGCACCTGCTGAGCGAAATCTACCTGATGCAGGGCGATTATGAAAATGCAGAAATCTGTGCTGAAAATGTGATTAAGAGCGGACATTTCCACCTGATGGAAAACCGTTTTGGTGCAAAAGCCGATGAACCGGGCGACGTGTTCTCCGACCTGTTTGTAGAGAACAACCAGAACCGCACTTCCGGCAACATGGAGAGCATCTGGGTGATGCAGTTCGAGTACCAGACCCAAGGTGGCGGTACGAATTCAGATGACTGGACCCGCCGTGCTTGGGAACCTAAATATTTTGAAATCCAGGGTTTCCAGCTTGCTGATTCATTAGGAGGACGTGGCCTTTCTCAGCTTGTGCCATTGGAATGGTGGATTGGCGAGGATGCTGGATTCTTTGACGAAACTGATATCCGTAACTCTGAATATAATATTAAGCGTCATTGGTATTACAACAATCCGAGCATGCCCGATTTGTATGGTAAGCTTTGCCCCATTACGGAAGAAACTTGGTTCCAAACCTATCGTTTGTTCCCGGCGTTGACCAAATTCTTCTACGGTCGTGCAGAAGACCTGCAGTTGACCGGTTCTTACCGTGACCGTATGAAGTACCGCCTCTCTGAAACTTATCTGTATCTCTGTGAAGCCCGCTTGATGCAGGGCGACCTGGCTGGGGCTCGCGAAGCCATCAACGAGGTGCGCCGTCGTGCCGGAGCTTCGGAACTGACAAGCGATAGCCAGATGACCGTAGATTTCCTGTTGGATGAACGTATCCGCGAGTTGGTAGGCGAAGAGCAACGCCGCTTTACGCTGCTGCGTCTCGGCAAGCTCTTGGAGCGCACCCGCAAGTACAACACCGAGGCTGGTCCGGCCATGAAGGACTACCATGTGCTGTGGCCCATCCCGCAAAGCATCAGAGACTCCAACACCGGTGCCGAGTTCCCGCAGAATGAAGGATATTAATCTTATCCGAAGGCTGTAAAGCTGTTGCAAAAGAGGGATTGTTCCTCGTCTTTATCCAATATACAGACAGGACAATCCCTTTTTTTACAGCACTTTGCTAGCGTTCCGACGCTACCGCGCTGGCGTTCCTACGCTACCATGCTGGCGTTCCTACGCTACCGACGCAGTGTTTCAACGCTGGCGGAGAAGTATAGGACACTATGCCTTTTGGCTTGGGAGACGCGGCACGCCACGTCTCTACATAGTACGGCTTGATGCCGCATGGCTCTCCGGCATTGACCGGCGGGCGTGAAGCGGAGGGCAGTTTTCAGCCGTAAAGAGGGGCAGACTGTCTGAGCGAAGCGAGTTTCTGCGCCTTAGGCTGAAAACTGGCCGGAGTAGCCCGGCGGGCACAGCCGGGGTCCTTTCTTTTTGGCATCTTTTTCTTTCGGACAAGCGAAAGAAAAAGTGCATATTAAAAAACAACACATACTAATTATTTATGAAACTCTTTACCAACCTGATATTACTGGCTTGCATCGGATTCTTTGCAAGCTGTCAAACCAATAAGGGCGGACAAACGTCATGCCTTCGAGTGCTGCCGGACACCACCACCGTGCTGGACAACCCGCTGAGCGGCTGGGTGGCCTATGGCAGCGAGAACATGCCCGACGACTTCTGGGAGCAGAACGACCACATAGCGGTGCCCGCCAAGGACACCACCGTCCGCATCTCCGATTATGCCAAGATCTTCTACGTGCGTGTGCACTGGAGCACGATGAATCCTGCCGAGGGCGTTTACTTCTGGAACACCGACTGCAAGCTGCGCCGCGTGGTGCAGGGGGCATTGGACCGTGGCATGCGGTTGGCCTTCCGTGTCATTGTGGACAGCCGCGACCGTGCCCGCGAGGCCACGCCTGCCTACGTGTTCGATGCCGGCGCCAGCTACTACACCAACCGGGGCCTGCGCTCGCCCTATCCCGACGACCCCGTGTTCCAGGCCAAGTATGAAGCCTTCCTGGATGCTTTTGCCAAACAATATAACGACCCCGAACAGGTAGAGTTCATCGACGGCTACGGCCTGGGCAAGTGGGGCGAGGGCCACACCATGATTTACCGGGACGAGAAGAACCGCGAGGCCGTGTTCAATTGGATTATAGACTTGTACGTGAAGCACTTTACCCGCGTCCCCCTCTTCATCAACTACCACCGCTGGATAGGGGCGGACAAAGACTGGGTGAACGACAAGGTGTACAACCCGGAAAGTGAACGCCTGCTGGACAGCGCCTGCGAGAAGGGCTTCTCCCTGCGCCACGATGCCTTTGGCATGCGCGAGTACTACGGCAGTTGGGAGCGCGCCTTCGTGAAGAAGTGGATTATGAAGCGTCCCGTCATTCTGGAAGGCGGATGGATTGTGGGCAAGCACAACTTCAAGCTCGACCCCAGTGGCTACCAGACGGCCTACGACGTGCGCGAGGGCGAGTTTGAAGACGGTCGCGAGGCGCATGTCAACATGATGGACTTCCGCGTGGGCGATGAGACCCGCAGCTGGTTCCGCGACGCTTATCCGCTGGTAGAGCGCTTCATCGCCGAAGGCGGCTACCGCCTCTGCCCCGACTCGCTGGTGCTGCCTTCGAACATCAAGTCGGGTGAGGACTTCACCATCGCCCACCGCTGGATAAACCTGGGCTGGGGCTATTGCCCGACGAACATCCCGCAGTGGCAGGACAAGTACAAGGTGGCCTTCGCCCTGCTGGATAAGGACACGGACGAAGTGGTGGCTTTGTATTCCGATGAGCAAGCCCGACCTTGCGACTGGATTAAAGGTACTCCTACGTCGTATGTATTCTCCGGAAAAGCCGGTGAGGTAAAGCCCGGCAAGTATGAATGGGCCATCGGTATCGTGGACACCACCCGCGAGAATGCCATAGGCCTCCGGCTTGCCGCCCAAGGGAACTTCACCGCTTCCGGCTGGCTGAAACTGCAAGAGGTAACGGTACAAAATTAAATGATAATTTAGTTGATAAGGAGACAAGTTGACGAGGCAACGAGGGGCGGAGTATTTGCGGACGGCAACGCCGTCCAACCATGCTTAACCGCTGTGTGCCGCGCAGCGGTACCTGCG
>CALUJC010000021.1 GCA_944320865.1 uncultured Bacteroides sp.
CGCGCTTGTCCTCCAACATGCGTTGGAAGATGTTTGCCTTTTCTTTGATTACATTCTTCTTATCCATAAGCGTATATTTTAATCTCTGGGCAAAGATACTGCTTTTTCTTGACAATCCGTCTCCTCCTCACACAAATCTTTCAAAGAACGCTCTTGTTTTATAACCTGTTAAGTTCTCAGCTTAGAGGTCAGCACCCACTTCTCCGAGGTCTATTTTGTTCCATGCCGCAATCGTGGCTTGGCTGACTTCAATGCCTCTATTGCGTACCTTGACGGTATAGGTATAGTTGTTGCCTGCCTGCAGTGCGCCTTCGGGGATGTTGAGTGTGGCTTTATATCTCTCGCCGTTGTATTTCACATACAATGGCAGGGCTGTCACTGTCTGCGGGAAGAGGATGACCGACGAGGTGAGCTGGCTGCCTATCGGCATATCAAGATTGGCTGCCTGTGCACCATCATCTGTCTTGGCTATGCCGGTAGTGGTGTCGAAACTGCCCGTCAGCACCAGTCCGGAGAGCGTGTAACTTTCAGGCTGAATAGCAGAGAAGCTTACGCCATCGCCTGCCACGAAGGTGAGGGTAATCTGGCTCATGCAGTGGTGGAAAGAACAGTCCTTGCCGCCTGCCTTGGTGCCGTCGGTGAAGTTCACCGTAGGATTGTGCGTGCTGGCTGTGGCTCCGGTGGCATAGAGGAAGTCTATCTTCGGCTGGTTCTTCTGCGCCTCGCCGTCAGTGGTGGCCTTCAGCGTCTTGCCGTTCTCGTCGTATGGATAGTAGGCACGAAAGACAACTTCTTCGGTCGTGTGGAAGTAGATAGGCTCGCCGTCTTCCTTGAACGTCCCGCCGTTCATGATGTAGGGCACGTTGTCATACTGGGTGCCGATGCCGGTAAGACCGATGCGGTCGTTTTCATCCCATGCGGTGCCACTGGCGCGGGTGGCCACCGCATCGGAGATGTCGGCGTTAATCACTGCGGCTACGGGGCCGTTGTCTGTCACTTCGTTGTCGTTGGTGCAGGCTGCCAGGCTGAGGGCAAGCGCTGCGAATGCAAAGATTCTTGTCTTCATCTTGTTAATTACTAAATGTTGGTTACTAATTATTTGATTATACATTATTTATTCATTCAATTACATTTCCGCGTCTATGCCGCCGCTGTCTATCGTTTCCCAGCCGGTTATGGCGACTTCCACCCCGGCTTCTGTCGGAGTCTCGGCCATGGTGCCGCCAAGGGCGAGCGGACGGGTCTTGTCCGCGTTAAAGCCATCAAGTGCTTCGGTAAGGTCACTCTCAAGAGTTGTGGGCTTCGGATTGCCGTCGGCATAGGTCAGCGTGGCGGTAAGGGCTTGCCGCTCCCCGATGATGCCTAGCAGCCGAACGGTGGCAGTCCATTTGCCGGCATCGGCACCGGAAGTTATCTTCGTGAAGTGCAGGGCTACATTCGAGGGCGCGCCGTAGGTGCCGGTGGCGAAGTCGAGCGTGCCGGCCGCTCCGCTCAGACTGCCCTCGATGCTCTCTATCCTGTCCGCAGCGTCGCCCGTAGGCTCGATGACGAGGGTCAGCTCGCGCGTCTGTTGCAGCATCGTGGCGGTCAGTTCATAGTCGGTGTCGGCCTCAACGGTCACTTCTTGCACGGAGGTGAAGAGCCAGCCGGGGGCGTTGCTGATGTATGTTCCGTTGCCTGATTCTTGAACTACAGTGGCGGTGGTGCCGCTTATCGTGATGTTCTCGGGGGTGTTGTACGCCGCAAGGGTGTAATTGCCGGGATTGAAGAGGTAATCCGGCGTATGGGTCTCTCCGGTCTCCGTGCCGGTATAGCCGCCCATCGTCACTGTCCACTCCGCAGGGATGTCCACACCGTCGCCCCGGTCAGTCCAGTCGGCGGTGACGGTGATTTTCCCGTAGTCGGGGTGCGGGGTGTCGTGAAGCTCGTCTTTTACGCAGGATGCCAATAACCAGGGCACACAGATGACGCAGATTAGACAGATGGTCACAGATTTCTTTTTCATACTATATATTAATTCTTCATTGGCTTGCGCCGAACGTTGTTTCATCATTTTTCATTCTTCATTTAATCGTCCATACCAAGGTGACTCCCGCACCCACGGGTCCCCACCAGTTCTTAGTCTCGTTGCTGCGGCGCACATGCACCCCGTCGATGACCTCGTACTTCTCATAGTCGGCATGGAGGCAACCCACAGCCAGCGAGAAGTCCAGCGAAAAGGCATCGTTCAGACGCAGTTGGTAACCGCCCGTGATGCCGCCGCCCATCAGGTCGCCTTGTTTGCCCGTGGCGGAGAGCTTGTAGTTGAACGTCCCGGCCTTGTACATCGCGCCGAGGTAGCCGCGCTTCTCTTCTCCCAGGTAATAGCGCACTTCGGGCGAGACTTCCCACAGGGCATAACGGCGGTCCTTGCCGTTCCACGACCACGAAGTCCACGAGCCGTGTACGAGGATGCCCCATGACGGGTTGATACGCCACTCCAGCCCCAAGTCAGGCGTGAGCGTGGCCCAGCGCAGCAGGTTGGCACGGAGGGAGACGGCCCCACCAACCTCCCCCGTGGGGAGGCTTTGGGCTTTCGCATTTTGTGCCACAAGGGGCAGGAAAAGTAGCCCGAAAAGCAGGGCGAACAGGGATTTTTTGGATGTTGTCATATTGTTACATTTAGATTTGATGAGTTACACAAAAAAGCACGGCGGCATACGGACATGGGCAAGCCATGTGTCGTATGCCGCCGTGGGGCACAACCTCCTTCCTTCGAGGTATCGGAGGCAGCAAAATGGAAACTATGCGGTATTTGTCCGCACGAACGTAGCGGAAGACAAGAAAATAGTCTGCCAACCCTTTGTCCGTCAGCGGAAAATATGTATATTAACGCGCGTAAAGTCTGCCTATGAGAGAGATTAAAAATAATTCGCTGATATGCAAATTATTGGAGGAGTTTTTTATAAGAAAAACAACGCCAAAAAACGGCATAAAACGGAAGCCCGTCCCGGCGGGGGCGGATGCTGACATTCCTTGGTATGCCTTCGCGTTTCTTGTCATTCTTCTCTCATTTCCCGTTAAATGAAAAAGTTGTATTTCAATGTTATACTGCAGGCTCTAAAACGCTACAAAATTAGACAAAATCGGCGGAATAGGGGAGAAAGACGGCATTTTTTGTAAGTGCATGTCTGTATTCCCTATTCCGGGCTTTCTAGTCTGAGGTGTGTCAGCCGGGTATATTTCGTCCCTCCTGCAGTGTAGGTGCGGTCTATGCGGGCTGACTTTATTTTTATGGTTTCTCCCGGTCTGAAGGCATGCTCCAGGGCCGGCAAGGTGCATGAGCTGTTGCTTGGCGTGCGGGCATTGATGCGGAAGCTGACAGAGTTTCCGGCAGGGTCGTTGGCTTTTATTGCTTGGCGCACGTAAAAGCGGGGCTGCCCGTTTCTGATGTCCGTCTTGTAGGGATTGTCTTCCACGCGCACTTGGGTGAGCGCCAGTGTCAGTCCTTCTACTTTGTCCCCGGGTTTGCCCAAGAAGCGTCCGTCGTTTTTCAGATGGGTTTTCCGCCGTTGGAAGTCGGTATAAGCTGAGTGGTAGATACGGGCAATCTGCCGGAAACGCTCTTGCTTGGGGATGCGTGGCTGGAATTTGTAGGCTATCCACGTCACGTAGGCAGGGTCAATCCGCAGGACTTCGTGCAGGAAGTGCCCTTGGTATTTGCCGAACCCCACAAGGTCGTCTCCCCGGCTTTGCATGCGTTTGGCATTGTATTCTACTATCAGGAGCCGGCGTGAGGAATAGAAACACAGGGTACTGGCCATGCGTAGTGATTCGTTGATGTCTACCGAAAGCTCGCAGAGGTAGAAGATGGCTTGCCTTTCGGGCAGGGGTGAATATATCCACAAGGAGTAGGCCGGACGGTCGGGGCGTGGCAAAACCACAAGGTAGGCACCCGCCTCCTTGTAGGAGGCCCGCCCTTCGTTGTAAGCATTCAGCTTGCTGTACAGCAAGTCTTGTTCGGCAGGGCTGACGTCGGGTAGTGTAGGGTTTGCCATATTGGGTAGGCATGTTTAGGTCTGCCTCCCAAATATACGTCATTTTGGGCGGAAAAGCAAATATATTGTGTTGAAAATGGCCGCCGCGTCAGAAGCGTATCATCAGTTCGACGACCACTTTGTCTTGTTCCGATTCTTTGGCGATGCTTCCCTCGGGGTAGAAATACTTTTCGTAGTTCAGGCGCAGGTCGGCGCGGAAGGCTTTGTGCAGGCTCAGGGTCAGTCCGCCCGTCACGCGGTGGCGTTTGTAGTCGGTAATGGCCAGGGCACCGGTGGTTTCATCCAACGTTTGTGCGTCGCTATGGTCGGTCATCATGTCGTAGCGCACGAGGAACGACATTTTTCTGAACACTTTCTTCAACGGCAGGTCGTAGTTGGCAAAGGCATTTACCGAGCTTACGTCTTTAAAGGCGTTGTTTTCGTAGGTCTTGTACAGGTATTCGCCTTCGATGTGGAAGCGCTTCGTCTCGTAGTAGGCGCCGATGTCGTAGGCATGCATGGTCACGTCTTGCGGTTCGATACCTTGGGCGCTAAGTGCCAGGTTGAAGCCCGGGGCGAGCATCATTTCCGCTTTGGCCGAATAGCTGATTTCCTTGTGCCATACTTTCTGGTTGGTCAGTCCCGAACCGTTATAAAGTCCCGCTTCCAGCTTGACGGGCATTTCGGTGGGAAGTTCATAACCCACGGTCAGGCCCACGTCGCGCACGTTTCCCACCTGCTTGGCGATGAACGAGCGGTTGGCAAAGTATTGTTCGTGGGGCGAGCGGTGGGCATCGATGGTAAAGGGCACGCGCATCTGTCCGGCGGTAATGGCCAGCCCCTTGCAGGGGAAGAGACGTGCGTAGGCATCCAGCATCTTGATGTTTCCCTCGTCCGAAAGGTCTATTTCAGCCTTGTAGGCTATGATGGGCAAGATGTTTCCGGTGAGGCTGACGCGGGCCGTGCGCACTTCAAAGCGGCTGGCCTGCATGCCCGTCTGGTACTCGTACTTGGCGCGGATGGTGCCGTGTATTTCGGGCCGGTAATCCTTGGTTTCCATCTTGTCTTTCTCAATCCGCTTCCCATCGTCGTTGATGGGGGAGTCCTGCGCCATGGCCGCCAGGGGCAGCAGGGCTATGAGCAGTGTCAATATACCTTTCTGCATCGGGTTGTAGTGATTGGTTAGTCGGGCAAAAGTAGGCACCTGCTGTTATAGCAATATGTCATAAGTGTTACATTTCTGTTACAACAGCTTCACCCTTATTTTTCCCGGCTCTGCTTTGGGAAGGAAAAAGCCCGCACCCGTATTGCGCAGCGTTACTTTATTAGGAATAAAGCATTGCTTTACTAGGACTAAAGTGTTGCTTTATCCCAAGTAAAGTAACACTTTATTTTTTGTGCAGGAAAAATAAAGTACTATATCTTTGCCTGTCAGATACTTGCATGGTCCCCGCTTCGGGGGTGAGGGCAGACCTCCCGGTGCGCCTCCTATTTATTTTATAACCCGGTTGTTGCCTATCTCTAAGGAATAACCTACCTTTGCCTGTAATATGGACAATAGCAAGAAGCGAATATTAGTGGGCATGAGCGGGGGCATAGACAGCACCGCCACGTGCCTGATGCTGCAAGAGCAGGGTTATGAAGTGATAGGCTTCACCATGTGGGTATGGGGCGACGAGCCGGTGGAGGCGCGCCGCCTGGCCGATGCGATGGGCATTGAACACCACCTGGCCGATGAACGGGAAGCCTTCCGCCGCACCGTGGTGCAGTATTTCGTGGACGAATACCGCTCCGGCCGCACGCCCAACCCGTGCGTGATGTGCAACCCGCTGTTCAAGTTCCGCCTGATGGCCGAGTGGGCAGACCGCTTGGATTGTCCTTTTCTGGCCACAGGCCATTACATCCGCCTGGAAGAACGGGAAGGTAAGACGTACATCCTGACGGGTGATGACGAGAAGAAAGATCAGTCGTATTTCCTTTGGCGTTTGGGGCAGGATGTGCTGGGGCGTTGCCTCTTTCCGTTGGGCAATTATACCAAACCACAGGTGCGCGACTACCTGCGTGCCAAGGGCTATCCCCTGCAAGCCGACGGGGGCGAAAGCATGGAAGTCTGCTTCATCCGGGGCGACTACCGCGACTTTCTGCGCGAGCAATGCCCGCAGATAGACCAAGAGGTGGGGCCCGGATGGTTTGTCAACGCCGAGGGCGTGAAACTGGGCGAGCACAAAGGCTTTCCGTATTACACCATCGGTCAGCGCAAAGGCCTGGAGATAGCCTTGGGGAAGCCTGCATACGTGTTGAAAATCAATCCGCAGAAGAACACCGTGATGCTGGGCGATGCCGGCCAGTTGGAAGTCCGCTACATGCTGGCGGAGCAGGAGCAACTGGTGGACGAACGGGAGTTTTTCAGTTCGGACAATCTCTCGGTGCGCATCCGTTACCGCAGCAAGCCCATTCCCTGCCGGGTGAGCCGCTTGGACGACGGGCGCCTTCTGGTGCATTTTCTCGAAAAGGCTTCGGCGGTTACTCCCGGGCAGTCGGCAGTGTTCTACATCGGCCGGCGGCTGGTGGGCGGTTCGTTCATAGCTTCCCAGCGGGGCATCGGTATGTACACATCTTAACAGAATAATTCATCATGAAACGTTTGCTTTTACCCTTAGCCTTTGTTCTGCTGGCCGGTGGAACATGGGCACAACAAGACACATTAAAATACCGCATCCTTTTGCGCGACAAGGCCGCCACGGAATACTCCTTGCAACGGCCGGAAGAATTTTTGTCGAAGAAAGCCTTGGAGCGCCGGCATCGGCAAGGCTTGCAGTTGGACTCAACCGACCTGCCCGTGTGCCGGAAGTATGTGGATGAAATCGCCCGGCAAGGTTTGCGCGTGGTGGTGACGGGCAAATGGGAAAACTTTGTGACGGTGTCGTGCAACGACAGTACCTTGATGGACAAGGTGGCTGCCCTGCCTTTTGTACGTTCCGTTGAACGGGTATGGCGGGCACCCCGTCCGGCGAAAGAGGTGGCTGCCGACCGGCGCGATAGCCTGATAAACCAGCCGACGGTGCACCCGGATAGCTTGTATGGCACCGCTCTCGCCCAAATCCAGTTAAGCAAGGGCGACCGTTTGCACCAGGCAGGCTTTCGTGGCCAAGGCATGACGATAGCCATAGTGGATGCCGGCTTCCACAATGCCGACCGCATTACGGCCATGCAGAACATCCGGATTTTGGGCACAAAAGATTTTGTGAATCCGCAAGCCGATATCTACGCCCAGGGTGACCATGGAATGAAAGTGCTGTCGTGCATCGGTATGAACCAACCGGACATTATGACCGGAACGGCTCCCGAAGCCTCCTTCTGGTTGCTGCGCAGCGAAGACGAAGCCTCGGAGCACTTGGTGGAGCAAGATTATTGGGCGGCAGCCGTAGAGTTTGCCGATAGCGTAGGGGTAGATGTGCTGAATACGTCATTGGGTTATTATACCTTTGATGATAAATCGAAAGACTATACCCTTTGCCAGTTGGATGGTGAGTTTTCGTTGATGTCCCGCCAAGCCGCCCATTTGGCGGATAAAGGGATGGTGTTGGTGTGCAGTGCCGGCAATTCGGGTATGAGCTCTTGGAAAAAAATTACCCCTCCCGGCGATGCAAGGAATGTGTTGACTGTAGGTGCCGTGGATAAAAAGGGCGTGTTGGCTCCTTTCTCTTCCATAGGCAATACGGCCGACGGACGCATCAAACCGGATGTGGTGGCAGTAGGGCTGGGTGCCGATGTGATGGATACGGATGGTAACCAGGGCCATGCCAACGGGACCTCCTTCGCGTCACCCATCATGTGTGGCATGGTGACGTGCCTGTGGCAAGCCTGCCCGCACCTGACAGCCAAAGAGTTGATTGAACTGGTTCGCCGTTCGGGCGACCGGACCGCTTGTCCCGACAATATTTATGGGTATGGCATTCCTGATATGTGGAAAGCTTATCAGGAAGGCAGCAAGCAGAAGTAAGCGCCATGCAGCCTTTATCCTTATACGACCTCAATGCCTTGGTACGCCGCAGCCTGGAGCAATGTTTGCCCGATGCCTATTGGGTGCAAGCGGAACTGAGCAATGTCCGTGTTAACAATTCCGGGCATTGCTATGTGGAGTTCGTGCAGAAAGACCCTCGTAGCAATGCCTTGATAGCAAAGGCACAAGGTGCCATTTGGGCGAATGTGTTCCACATGCTGAAGCCGTATTTCGAGGAAACTACGGGGCAGGCTTTTGCAGCGGGCATCAAGGTGCTGGTGCAGGTGCAAGTCAGTTTTCATGAGTTGTATGGCTATAGCCTGATGGTGCAGGACATAGACCCGGCTTACACCTTGGGAGACCTGGCGAAGCGCCGCCGCGAGATATTGCAGCAACTCGAAGCCGAAGGCGTACTTACTTTGAATAAGGAGCTGTCCATGCCGCTGCTGCCCCAGCGTGTGGCAGTTATTTCTTCGGCTACGGCGGCCGGGTATGGCGACTTCTGCCACCAGTTGCTACAGAACCCCGAAGGCTACTATTTCCGGACAGAACTATTCCCCGCCGTGATGCAGGGCGACAGGGTGGAGGAAACCATACTTTCAGCTTTGGATGCTATCAACGTCCGTAAAGACGAATTCGATGTGGTGGTCATTATCCGTGGGGGAGGTGCTACTTCCGACTTGGCCTGCTTCGATACTTACCTGCTGGCGGCGGCATGTGCACAGTTTCCATTGCCTGTCGTTACCGGTATCGGGCATGAACGTGATGACACGGTGCTCGATGCCGTGGCTCATGCCCGCGTCAAGACGCCTACCGCTGCAGCCGAATACCTGATAGCTTGCATGGATGAGGCTGCCGGCCAATTGCAGGCATTGGCTATGCGTCTGCATGAAAGGGTTGTGGCCCGCTTGTCGGAAGCCCGCCAACGGTTGGATGGTTATCGCAAGGGCATTCCGGCCTTGGCTTTTCGCCGTCTGTCGGAGGCTCGCTTGTCCTTGCAGACGGTGCACCATGAAGTGGAGAGGGCAACATCGTCTTTCTTGACCGGCCACCGCCATCGGTTGGAACTGCTTGGGCAACGCCTGGCGGATGCTTCTCCGGAAAAGCAATTGGCGCGCGGGTATAGCTTGACCCTGAAAGATGGCAGGGCGGTTAAGGATGCCTCTCTGCTTCAGGAAGGTGATTGTATTGAAACGCGCTTGCATCGGGGCACAGTGCGGTCGGTAGTAAAAGCAAAACAAATATGAATGTTATAAATAGGAAAAATATGGCACCCAGGAAAAAAGAGACTTATGCTGAGGCTATGGCACGCCTTGAAGCCATTGTCAGCCAGATAGACAATAATGAACTGGACGTTGACCAGCTGGCCGACAAGATAAAGGAAGCAAACACGATTATTGCCTTTTGCAAGGAAAAATTGACCCGTGCTGAGCAAGATGTCGAAAAAATGCTGTCCGATAAGACAGATTGTGAAGAATAAAGACTATTTTTGTGGTGTGTAAACCGATAAGATGGAATTATATTAAACTTCTTGAGATATGAAAGAACTTGATTGGGCTAATCTGCCGTTCGGATACATGAAGACAGATTACAACGTGAGAATTTACTATCGTGACGGCAAGTGGGGCGAGACGGAAGTGTGCAGCGAGGAGACCATCCCCATGCACATGGCAGCTACTTGCCTGCATTATGGACAAGAGGCTTTTGAAGGGTTGAAAGCTTTCCGGGGCAAAGACGGAAAAATCCGTGTGTTCCGCCCGGAGGAGAATGCCGCCCGCCTGCAGTCCACTTGTCGTGGTATTCTGATGCCCGAACTGCCTACCGAACGTTTCATGGAGGCTGTACGGAAAGTGGTGAAGTTGAACGAGCGCTTCATCCCGCCTTACGAGAGCGGCGCGTCGCTCTACATCCGTCCCCTGCTGGTGGGTACCGGCGCACAGGTGGGCGTGCATCCGGCCAATGAATACCTTTTTGTCATCTTCGTGACACCCGTAGGACCGTACTTCAAGGGAGGCTTTTCTACCAATCCTTATGTCATCATCCGCGAGTACGACCGCGCCGCCCCGTTGGGTACCGGTATTTATAAAGTGGGTGGAAACTATGCCGCCAGCCTGCGTGCCAACAAGAAGGCGCACGACTTGGGCTATGCCTGCGAGTTCTACCTCGACGCCAAGGAGAAGAAGTACATCGACGAGTGCGGTGCCGCCAACTTCTTCGGCATCAAGGACAACACCTACATCACCCCGCTCTCTACCTCCATCCTGCCCAGCATCACCAACAAGAGCCTGATGCAGCTGGCCGAAGACTTGGGCATGAAGGTAGAACGCCGCCCCGTGCCCGAAGAGGAACTGCTGACCTTCGAGGAGGCAGGAGCCTGCGGCACGGCAGCCGTCATCAGCCCCATCGAGCGTATCGACGATGTGGAGA
Organism: uncultured Bacteroides sp.; assembly: GCA_944320865.1. Lineage (GTDB taxonomy): Bacteria > Bacteroidota > Bacteroidia > Bacteroidales > Bacteroidaceae > Bacteroides. Next base: position 10,447 of record CALUJC010000021.1, read on the forward strand.
ACGGCAAGTCCTACGTCATTGCCAAGGACGGCAAGCCGGGACCCGTCTGCACCAAGCTGTACAACAAGCTGCGCGCCATCCAGTATGGCGACGAGCCGGATGTGCACAACTGGGTGACGGTGATTGAATAAACGGGAATAGACGTTATTGTTAAACTTTTAATATCTGTATATTATGTTGAAACCTAATTCTGTGCTTCGTAATGAGGCATATGCTGCCTTGCAGGGCAACTGGCTTATGTCGGCCGTAGTTTATTTAATCGTAATGGCGGTGGCCTGCGTGCTTTCCGCCATCCCTCTGGTGGGCTGGTTGTTGTGCATAGCCGTCGGCCTGCCGTTAGGGTGGGGGGCATACATGGTGTTCTATGACCTGTTCCGCGAGCGGAAACTGAGTATTGAGACATTGTTCAACGGCTTCCACGACTACAACCGCATCACGCTCACCATGCTGCTGGTGCAAGTCTACACCTTCTTGTGGACGTTGCTACTCATCGTGCCGGGCATCATCAAGGGTTGCTCGTATGCCATGACGCCGTTCATCCTGCGCGAGCATCCGGAGTTGTCGTACAACGCTGCCATCGAGAAGAGCATGGCCATGATGGAGGGCAACAAGATGAAGTTCTTCCTGCTTTGCCTCAGCTTCATCGGCTGGGCCATCCTCTGTGTCTTTACGCTGGGCATCGGCTACCTGTTCCTCTATCCTTACATATACACTTCTTTTGTGGCTTTCTACGAAGACCTGAAGGCGCAGCAGGAGGTGGTAGTGGAAGAAGTTGTCGTTGAAACCGTGTAACCCATGAGCAAAGGCAAGTTACAGAAGTTTGCAGACATGGCACGCTATCCCCACGTGTTCGAGTATCCCTACTCGGTGGTGGATGACGTGCCATTCGCTATGCGCGGCCGTTGGCGCGAGGAGTTCTTCCACAACGCCAACCCCGTGGTACTCGAGCTGGGCTGCGGGCGCGGCGAGTACACCGTGGGGCTGGCGGAGATGTTTCCGGAGAAGAACTTCATCGGCGTGGATATCAAGGGAGCGCGCATGTGGACAGGCGCCACCGACTCCCTGCAGAGGGGCATGACGAACGTGGCCTTCCTGCGCACGAACATCGAGATTATCGACCGCTTCTTTGCCCCCGGCGAGGTGCAGGAGGTGTGGCTTACCTTCAGCGACCCGCAGATGAAGAAGGCCACCAAGCGCTTGACGTCCACCTACTTCCTGGAGCGCTATCGCCGCTTCCTCACGGATGGCGGGCTGGTGCATGTGAAGACGGACAGCAACTTCCTCTACACCTACACCCGCCTGCTGATTGAGGCCAACCATCTGCCCGTGGAGGTGATGACCGACGACCTCTACCACTCGGGCCAGGCCGACGAGATTCTCTCCATCCGCACCTACTACGAGCAGCAATGGCTGGCGCGCGGCATCAACATCAAGTACATCCGCTTCCGCCTGCCGCAGGAAGGCACGCTCGTGGAGCCCGACGTGGAAATCCCCCTTGACGACTACCGAAGCTACAACCGCAGCAAGCGAAGCGGGCTTCAGGTGTCAAAATAAATGTATGCGCCTCTTCGCCCTTCCCCGTTAGGGGGAGGCTTTAGGGACGATTTGTTAATAATCTAATAATCAATAGCATAAGGGTGTGTCAACATCAAACGCCGTCTGATCCTACATCAGGCCGGCTTTGATGTCACATCAAACCGGCTTTGATCCTACATCAAACCGGCTTTGATCCTACATCAAACCGGCTTTGATGTCAGGACGAAAATGGTGTAAACAATTAATACCGTTCGTTCGTATGACACTTTATCCTAAACTCATTCACGACGCACTGGCCACCGTGCGCTATCCCGGCAACGGCCGGAACCTCATTGAGGCGGAAATGGTGGCCGACAACCTCCGCATCGACGGCATGAAGGTGAGTTTCTCCCTCATCTTCGACAAGCCGACCGACCCCTTCATGAAGTCTATGGTAAAGGCCGCCGAGGCCGCCATCCATGCCTACGTGTCGCCCGACGTAGAGGTGACCATCACTACCGAAAGCCGCCAGGCCGCACGCCCCGAGCCGGGCAAGATGCTGCCCCGGGTGAAGAACGTCATCGCCGTGAGCAGCGGCAAGGGCGGTGTGGGCAAGAGCACCGTGGCGGCCAATCTGGCCGTGGCCCTCGTCAAGCTGGGCTACAAAGTGGGGCTGCTCGATGCCGACATCTTCGGCCCCTCCGTGCCCAAGATGTTCCAGGTGGAAGATGCCTGCCCATACGCCGTGCAGAAAGACGGGCGCGACCTCATCGTCCCCGTCGAGAAGTACGGGCTGAAGCTGCTCTCCATCGGCTTCTTCGTCAACCCCGACCAGGCCACCCTGTGGCGCGGAGGCATGGCCAGCAACGCCTTGAAGCAACTGGTGGGCGATGCCGATTGGGGCGACCTGGACTACTTTATCCTCGACACCCCGCCGGGCACGAGCGACATCCACCTCACCCTGCTGCAGACGCTGGCCATCACCGGAGCCGTCATCGTCAGCACGCCCCAACAAGTGGCCTTGGCCGATGCAAGGAAAGGCGTGGACATGTACCGCAACGACAAGGTGAACGTGCCCATCCTCGGCCTGGTGGAGAACATGGCGTGGTTCACCCCCGCCGAGCTGCCGGACAACAAGTACTATATATTTGGTAAAGACGGCTGCCGCCGCCTGGCCGAAGAACTCGGCGTCCCCCTGCTGGGGCAGATACCCATCGTGCAGAGCATCTGCGAGAGCGGCGACGAAGGCCGTCCCGCCGCCCTCGACGAGAACACCTTGACCGGCCGCGCCTTCCTGCAACTGGCCGCCGCCGTTGTCCGCCAGGTGGACCGCCGGAATGTGGAGATGCCGCCCACGCATATTGTGGAGGTGCACAAGTAACAGGCATTTTCTACTTTACTCGGAAAGCGGGAACCATCGGAGTAATATCTCGTGAGCTCCTCTTGTAACTGAGGCAATATGCGGAATGTAAAGATTTCATTCTGTATATTGCCTTTCTTTTTGTCCGTTTTCCCGATTCCTTTGTTTTGCCTTTCTGATGCATCTGTGACCTTCCAAATATCTATCAAGTCTGAACCCGGTTTGAATATTGGATATTATAATTGGGACTTGCCCCGGACTTAATGCGGTGCAAATAGGTCACAGGTATGGAAGAAATGTGATGGTAGAAGTATCGGGCTCTTATTTTGTTGCTCATAATTCTTTATTCCGCTTCCGCGAGTGGTATCTGAGACATCGGTTGTTCGGAAAGTAATTTTGCCAGTTTGCTTCATTTTGGATTGAAAATGTACGATTAGGCAATTGTAAGGATAAGCGTTACCATATCTTTGCACTAAATTTGAGAAGCAAACATGGAAGGATTGGCAATAGGTAACGGTTTGGCAGAGGTGGTTTGTGGCACAATTATCATCACAATATCTTTATATTTACAATTCTCTGTAGGCAGGAAAGCCGTCGGTAAACGAGTGCTGGTTGACCAGTATTTGTTTCCGATGGCTTTCGTCTTGACGGGACTGTTGCTCTTTGGACGTGCAGTGTGTATCGGCAACGGGTGGCTGAAGGTATCGGCATTGCTGGCGACTTTATCGGCACCCATTGTGGGGATGCTGCTGTTTTTGCCCACTTTTGGGTGGCTATCGGCTAGTGGCAGGCATCGAAAATGCCATTGGGGTTGGCTATTGGTCGAGGCGTTGGCTTTGGACGCCATCGTGGTGGTTCGTCGAGCAAGTGGCGTTGAAATGTGGGCGACGATGTACTGCTTGTTAGCGGGCATTTTTATGGCACATTCCAGTCTGGTTGCCCTCCGGGCGATGCAGCCGCAGGTTGCGGGCGGACATCGGCCGGCTACCAGCCCGCTGTGTCGTCGGTTGGCGTTGGCGTGGCTGGGCATCAACATTTTCTCTTTGTTACCGGTTGTTCTTAACGTTGCAGCTTTCATGCCGTTGGCTACGGTGATATGTTTAGTGCTTGTCACGGTTTGCTGCTTCTGTTATGCTGTGGACTATGGTCGCCGGATGGAGGAAAGCATGGAGCGGGACCGGCCGGTGGTGGATACCCGTCTCCATGATGGTGCGGGTGTTAGTGCTGAAGCTGTTAAACCCGTGGTACAGGTGGTTTATGAAACCGTGACGACGGACGAACGCATCAAAGGGAAATTGCAAAAGTGGGTGGAGAGTAAGGGATTCTGCCAAACGGGTGTCACTATTAACGATTTGAGTAAGCAAATCGGCATTAACCGGACGTATTTGTCTAAACATATAAATGAATGCTATTCGTGCAATTTTAATTGTTGGATAAACAAATTGCGGGTGCGCGAGGCTGAAGAAATGATGCGTCGTAATCCCGATTTGCCTTTGTCTGACGTAGCTGAACAGGTGGGTTATGCCGATATTTCGCATTTCAGCAGGCAATTTAAGTACATTAAGGGGGAACCACCGTCATTATACGGAAAGAAAATCAGGCAAACTTCTGATTTGACTAAGTGTATGCAATAATATATCATTAGAAAAATCACTTAGCGACGATGCCCCATACCTTTGCATCGTCTGAATTCACGAATGAAGGTGTGAAGAAAAGTACATTATATTATTTATTAACCAAAACAACTGATTTATGAACAAAAAGTTTTTGAGTGCGCTCTTTTTGGGGAGTATCATTGCAGCCGGTGGAACGTTTACCGCTTGCTCTGACTACGATGATGATATCGACTCCTTGAATCAGCGCGTAGACGCAGTCGAGCAAGCCGTGACCGACTTGCAAAATGCCATTAAAGGCGGCAGCATGATTACGAACGTGCAGTCGACAGACAAGGGAGTTGTCGTTACGCTGAGCAACGGAAGCAGCATTGAGCTGACCAACGGGCTCGACGGTGCCGCAGGGGCTCCGGGGTCTGTCGTTACCATTGGCCCGAACGGCAACTGGTACATCGACGGTGTGGACAGCGGCAAACCTTCACGTGGCGAGGCTGGCGCTCCGGGCACTGCCGGTGAGGATGGCGCCGATGGTACCGACGGCAAGTATTACATTCCGGGCGAAAACGGTTACTGGATAGAAGTAACCCCCAATGCCGACGGAACGGAGACGAAAGAGCAGACTTCCATGAGCTGGACGCCCGACGGAACGGTTACCGCTGTTTGGGATACGGCAAACGGCGTACTGTTGTTGAGCAACGTGGAAGGCCACACGGGCGTGCTGAGCATTTCGCTGACCGACGACTTGAAGTCTTTGGTATTTGTTCCTGAAATGTATTACCAAGGTATCGAGGCCATGGAGGCCAAGACCTTCAACTATACATACCTGACGGTGGGCAAGGTGGATGCCGACGGCAATTACAACACCGATAAGCCTGTCAGCAAGGAGGCTGTTTCCATGACTCCGGGTCTGGTGGCTTACTATCACATGAACCCGACTTCGGCAGACTGGAAGGACATCAAGGCGCTGACCTACATTTCCGACGACAAGGCATACACCAGAGCCGGCGACGTGGTTAAGGCTGTTGTCACCGATTGGGAAGGTGAAAACGGCGTGCTGACCGTACACTCCCAGCTGAAAGACGGTGTGATAAAAGACATCGATGCCGACGGCGAAGTAACGGTACTGGCCTTGCAAGCCAACTATAGCTCGAAGGCCGGCAACGATACCATCATTACTTCCGACTATGCTGCCGTGAAGGCCAGCAACAAGTTTATTGCTGCTTTGGCTCATGCAGAGGCCTGGCACAGCACTCACCTGTATGCTACGGCCCAGCAGGCTATTGACAACACTGCCGATTACACCATAGAGTGGAACTCGGAAGGCATGGACGTTGCCGAGCTTGTTCAGACTCACCTGTCGGATGCCGCTACGGGTGGCACGGAAGCAGCCTGGGACGAGAACGCTGCCGATGGTATGGTAGAAGACTACGGATTCAAGTACAGCTACGAACTGGTGGGTTACCATGTTGGTGACAACAAGACTTCGGAGAGTGCCCATGCCGTAATGAACGGTTCGGTGTTGAAGCCCTGCATGCCGGTCGACGGCAAGCAGCCTGCGTGGGACAACGCCACCCAGAACAAGGCCGAGAACGGTCGTGAGCCGCTGGTACGCGTTATCCTGACCGATACCATCAGCAACCGCATTGCCGCTGTGGGTTACATCAAGTTCCACATCACCGACGAGGCTACCAAGAATGAGGTAATCTACAACGTAACCTTCCCGTTTGATGACGTCTACACCGTAAACTGCACGGAAGACGCCACGACGCTGAAGATTGAGTGGCACGACTTCGAGGAAGAAATCCTGGCCAAGCTGATAGACCTGGGCATCTCTAAGGAAGAGTTCCACAACGACTTCACGCTGGATGGCGGAACAGCCAACGCTACGCAGTACAACGGTATCACGGTGACTTCTACTGCTACGACGAAGAAGGGTGTTGTTGCCCAGACCACAAGCGACACAGGCGCTGAGGAAACTCAAGTTATCAAGTGGACGTTGAAGAACAACGAGGCTTACCAGTTGTTCAAGAACAATGCTTCCGTATCCGTCAACATCCGCTACAGCAAGCAGGTATCGGCAGGTATTTACCAATATGTATATGTCACCTTGACCTGGACGCCTAAGGAACGCAACGTGGCTCCTGCCGGCGAACTGAGCAACAGCGACAAGATTCAGCAGTACTGGTATGACACGAACTCCAATGTGCCGGGCAGCGGATACAGCGACATTCACGCCAATGTGGAGACCGTTGGCCAAAGCGGTGCCGATGACGAGTTCAAGTCGGACATCCTGAATACTTTTGTAGGCAACGACGTGAATGTATCGGGCGTGAACGCTGTTTACACAGCCTTCCAAGACACACGGCTGACCAAAGACTTCACCTTCGTCAATCCGCAGGCCAGCAACTTGACTCCGGTGACCGGCAATTCGGGCACGAAGTATGACATCACTGTCAGCGCCGACGGCAAGACCCTCTTGGCTAACGTAGTTGGCGCTCCTTCCGTGAAGCAGAATGTAGTAAGAATCAATGGCTCTTTCCTGGAATTCTTCGGGCAGGATGACGCTACTTACTCTTTCGCCCGCGACATCTTGAACTACGCCGACCACAAGGCCTTGAACGATAAGGAAACCTTTACCGCCCAACTGCAAGTAGAGGCTGCCAATTGCGACTACGTTCCGTTTGAACTGGCCAACAACACGTTCTTCGCCAAGTTCTTGCGTCCTATCAGCATTGAAGACCCGCACGAGACGAACTTTGTGGATGCTACCACCGGCGGCGCCAGCAGCCCTCTGAAGCTGACCTTCATTGACTGGCGTGACCACAACTTCGACAACGCTGACCAGACGAAGGGCGAGAATTACTACGCCTACTACAATGTGAAGTCTATAGAATGCCTCACCAGCCAAATCAAGACCGACTTGAACGGTACTTCCGGCAAGTTCGACAAGCTGCTGAGCGCCGTGACGAGCAACATCGTCTTCAGCTTCGACGAACCTACCACGGCTCAGATTCAAGGTGCTACTCACTACTTGGGTACGTTGAACTACGAGAACAACGGCACAACAGTAGGCAACTTCCAAATCCAGGTACCGTTCGACGTAACCTACGATTGGGGCACCATCCGCGTATACGTGGTTTGCAAGATTTCGCAGACCGAAGCCAACTAAGGCAAAGAAAATTGAATACTAATTGATTAATATACGGTAAGGAGCTTTCGGGCTCCTTACTTTTTATCTGTACACAATAATGAGACGAAAACACTTTTTCCTGATTGGGGCGGCATGGTTGCTGTGCAGCGTTTCAGCCTGCCGGCAGGCTGACAGCAAAGCGACTACGGCGGCTCTCGTCACAGAAAAGACTTTTACCGACGGGTTGGTGCAGGCGGATACGGCGGCTGTGCTTCGGCTGGTGAACGACTATATGGGCTATGCGCGGCAAGGGGAATATGGCAAGGCTGCCGCCATGTTGTATAAACCGGCTCCCGACGATGCTTGGGATGAACCCTTGCTGCTGGACAACGACGAGATGGCGCAGGTGGCCGACATGTTGAGGCGCAGACCGGTGGCGGCATACAAGGTTACGGACTTGGAGTTCAGGACGGCGATAGACAACGAGGTGAAATGCGTGTATAGCTCGGCTGAATCGTCAGCCATGGTTTATGCCCTTACTTTCCGCCCCATGAATTACCTGGGAGGATGGCGGCTTTGCCTGTGGAATGGCGATAGGGAGTAGTGCCCGTTGCTCTATGGCTCCGGTGTGCTTATCATTCGTAAGCGAAGAATCTCCTAAAAGCGTAATGAAATAGGAGATTCTTCATACCCCCTCAGGCTCCCCCGTTATCGGGGGAGAACAATGTTCAGGGTGACAGAGCAAAACGACAGTTACTTCCGCATTCTGTCACCCCTTCTTTCTCTTTATCACCGTACCTGCCTCATTGCAACTTGAACACGACGGGGAGCGTGTAGCGCACGTTCACGGGCTGGCCGTCTTGCGTGCCGGGCTTCCATTGGGGCATGGCCTTGATGACGCGGATGGCTTCTTGGTCCAGGCTGGCATCGATGCCACGGATAATCTTGACATCGGCCACGCTGCCGTCGGTAGTCACCACGAATTGGGCGATGACGCGGCCTTGTTTCCCGGCTTTTTGCGCGTCTGTCGGATACTTGACATTCTGTGCCAGGAACTTCATCAGCGCCGGGATGCCGCCGGGAAATTCGGGGGCCACTTCTGCCAAATCAAGCACTTCGCCTTCTACCTTGTTGTCGTCATAAGCTACCACTACCACTTCTTCCATGTCGGCTTCCTTGGTGGGGGTGGCCGTCTGTTCTTGTGCGGGCTGTTCAGCCGGTTGCTCTTGCTTTTGGTTTCCGCTGCAAGCCGCTGCCAGGAGGGTTGCCACGGGCAAGAAGAGCAGGTACTTCAGTCTTCCGATGTTTCGGGTCTTTCGTTTGTTCATCATCTTGATACGTTCTTTTAAAGGTAAAACATTAAAGTTGTTATAGATAGTTGCTGCAGCCTTGGGATAAGCCAGCCCGAGCAGGTGGTACTGGTAGGCGCGTGCATCGAAGCCCGAAGCCAGCACGTGGTGGTCGGCCAGATACTCCAGGTTGTTTCGCACGTCGCGTCTCAGCAGCCATGCCGCCGGGTTGAACCAGCAGAGGGTGCAGGCCAGTTCGGCCACCAGCACGTCTGCCGAGTGCACCTGCCGGGCGTGGGTCTGTTCGTGGGCCAGAATCTCGTCCAGCTCTTGCGGGCTGTGAGCCTCCGGGCACACGAATATCAGTCGGAAGAAAGAGAACGGAGCTTCGCCCCGTGGCAGCAGGCGGACGCGCGTACCCCCTATCGTCGTGGCGGGGCAGCGGCGCGACAGCCGGACGATGGCCAGCAGTTGCACCAGCATCCGCCCCGCCAGCAACAGCACGCCCGCCGCGTAGGCCACGGCAAGGTATGTCAGCACGGGGCTATCATTGCCTGCGGCCTCCGCGCCTTGCGGGGTGGCAACGTATTCGGGCAACCACGCCTCGGCGGTGATGCCTTGTGCCACTTGTCCGGGCAACAGGTTGCCTGTCCACCCCTGTAAGGCAGGCAGCGGGGCCAGCAGCGACACGGCGACGATGGTGAGCAACGTGGCCCTGCGCCAGGCAAAGAAGGTGTCGCGGTGCAGCAGCAGGCGGTACAGTGCGTAGAGCGCTGCCAGCAGCAGGTTGGCTTTCAGCAGGTATATCAGCATAGGTCAGCCTTCCTCCTTTCCTTTTTCTATCATGTGGATGATGTCCTTCAGCTCGTCGGCCGAAATCTTCTGCTCCTTGGCGAAGAACGACACCATCTCCTTGAACGAGTTCTTGAAGTAGTGGTTCACGAAGCCCGTCATGAACGTCCGTTTATATTCACTCTCCTCGACGAGGGGTGTGTAGAGGTACGTGTTGCCCACGCGGATGGCGCGCACATAGTCTTTGCGCTTCAGGTTGGTCACCACCGAGGCTATGGTGGTGTAGGGCGGGCGCGGCTCGGGATACCGTTCCACAATGTCTTTGATGCAACATCTTCCCAATGCCCAGATGTGGCGCATCACTTCTTCTTCTTGAATGGTCAGTTTCTCCATGATTCCAATAAGTTTTCGTTAACGACATTGCAAATCTACGAATTAGTCGTATACATCCAATAAACAGTCGGTTAATAATTACTAAATGTTCGTAGATTCATTGGTTGCCAAGCTGTGCTTAGGCCGTTTGCTGGCGTAGTATCGCTACCGCGCTGGCGATACTACGCTACCCGGCTGGCGATACTACGCCACCGTGGCGGTGATACTACGCCGGAAATGTTTTGCTCTGTCGTCCTGAACTCAGTGAAGGATCTCCCATTTATTTATGTTTTTAGGAGATTCTTCGCTTGCACTCCGAATGGCAAAATGATGGTCTTACTGCATTTTAGCACGCCCTCATTCAGAACCATGTTTTCTTTAACTGATAAAAAAACTTAAAAGAAACCCCTTTGATGAGTATAAACGACCCATCCGAGTGTATTTATTACAACCTTTGACCTCGAAAGCAAAGCGCGCCATTTATATTGTTTCACCATTAATATAGTATTAGCAAAGTATGAAAAGTTTGAAGACCTTGTTGCTGGGCGCATGCGTAGCCCTCTGTGCATGCTCCACGCAGACTTCCCCGGTGCAGACCAACGAATACGGCACCCGCTGGAAGTGGAATGAAGGAACCATCGTTGTCGAAACGCCCGAACGCCCCGCCGGACAGCAGAGCGCCCTGGGCCTCACCGTGCCCAAGTTGGAAGTGGTGCGCGTGGGCTTCGTGGGATTGGGCATGCGCGGCCCGGGTGCCGTGGAGCGCTTCACCTACATTCCCGGCACGCAGATTGTGGCTCTGTGCGACTACGAGCAGGAGCGCGCCGAGCGTTGCCAGCAGTTGCTGAAGAAGGCCTCTATGCCCAAGGCTGCCATCTACTCCGGCGAGAAGGGATACGAAGAATTGTGCCAGCGCGACGACATCGACCTCGTCTACATTGCTGCCGACTGGCTGCATCACTTCCCCGTGGCCAAGTATGCCCTGGAGCATGGCAAGAATGTAGCCATCGAGGTGCCCTCGGCCATGAACCTGCAGCAATGCTGGGAGCTCATCAATCTGAGCGAAACCACCCGCAAGCACTGCTTCATTCTGGAGAATTGCTGTTACGACTGGTTTGAAATGAATACGCTGAACATGGCTCAGCAGGGCGTGTTTGGTGAAGTTATCCGTGCACAGGGCGCTTACATCCATAACCTCGACGAGTTTTGGGACTATTACTGGAAGAACGGCGAAGGCGACAAGCTGGGCTGGCGGCTGGACTACAACATGCGCCATCGCGGTGATGTCTATGCCACCCACGGCCTCGGCCCCGTGGCACAGGCTTTGAACATCCATCGTGGCGACCGCATGAAGACACTTGTGGCCATGGACACCAAGTCCGTCGTGGGCAAAGCGTTGGTAGAAGCACGTACCGACTCCACCTGCAACAGTTTCCGCAACGGCGACCACACCACCACCCTTATCCGCACCGAGCAGGGCAAAGTTATCGAGATTCAGCATGACGTGATGACCCCGCAGCCCTACAACCGCCTTTACCAACTGACTGGCACCAAGGGTTTTGCCAACAAATACCCCATTGAGGGCTATGCCTTGGGCGGCGACCAACTCAACGCTTCGGGCGTGCAGCCTGAGGTGGATAACCTCAGCGCCCACAGCTTCCTGCCCAAAGACGAAATGAATGCACTGGTAGAGAAATACCAGCACCCCATTCTGAAGAAATACGGTGAAATGGCCAAGGAAGTAGGCGGACACGGGGGCATGGACTTCATTATGGACGCCCGGCTGGTGTACTGTCTGCAAAACGGTCTTCCCCTAGACATGGATGTGTACGACCTTGCCGAGTGGTGCTGCCTGGCCGAACTGGGCGCCCTCTCCATGGATAACGGCTGCGCCGCTGTGGCTGTGCCCGACTTTACTCGTGGTGAGTGGAATAAGGTGAAAGGTTACCGCCACGCCTTTGCCAGCCCCGAAGACGAAGCTGAAGCCGCTGCAAAGGCTGCCGCCTTTACCGCCAAGCTGAAGGAGCAAGGTGCCAAAGACTGGCAATAACCCGGCCCCCTGACGGGCAGTCTGCCCCCACTGAATGATAAGGCCGGAAGAAGTGTAAGAGGTTTACTTTAGTAAGTATATTTTATCTTCTTCCTGCCTTTTTTCTTTGTAGGAACCAAGTTCGTACCAGGGTCGTACCAAGTTCGTACCATGTTCGTTCTATTTCCCTCGCTATAGAAGCGAACATGGAGCGAACCTGCTTCGTCTTTTTGTCTATGATTTTTACTGTTTCTTCGCTGTCCTCTTCGCTTTCTGCGCCTTGTAGGCCTCGATGACATGCTTGCGGCTCCGGATGATTTGCCAGCGGTACACCAGGCACGTGGTGATGAAGTAGATGCCCGCCTGCAGCCAAAGGGCACGGTACTCGGTGGCCACTTCGTTCAGCGTGGCGCCCATGCTGTTGATGCGCACATACCCTTTGATGCCGAAAGTGGAGGGGAACAGGTGTGCGAAGTAACGCCAGAAATCAGGCATGGCGCTCTCCGGCCACGAGATGCCCGACAGGAACAGCAGCGGCACAGAGGTGAAGACAAACAACAGCATGCACGTTTCCCTGTTCCTGATGGCTGCCGATGCTGTCATCGAGAAGAATATACATGCCGCCAGGTAAGGTAAGGTGAACAACGTCAGTTCGCCAGGCTGGGCAATGCGGTTCAGGCTGAACATCCAAGGCACTGCGCATAAGATGTAGACAGATATTACCGCATACACCATCAGGTAGCTTAATCCTTTGCCGAGCACGATGCGCAACGTGCCGTGGTAGTGGCGGTCGATGGGTACCAGGTCGCGGAAGCGGTTATGTTCGCGCGCCGTTCCGGCAGACAGGCCTATGCCCAGCAACAATGTTTGCTGGATGATGAGCATCAGTACCGCAGGAATGAGGAAGGCGGCAAAGCCATTGGTAGGGTTATAGAGTGCTACGTCTTGATACTTGATGGGGTAAGCGGTGATTTCATCTTGCCGCTCCGTAATGTTGCCGGCGCGTTGCAACTTGATTTCTGCATTCATGTCGAGCGACACTTCCGTGTTGGCCAGCACAAGCGACTTGTAGTAGAGCAACCCGCTCATGTCTACCAGTACGCTGACATGTGTTTGCCTCCCTTCGGCAATATCTTCGCTGAAGGAAGCGGGCACGTAGATGATGCCATAAGCCACGCGGTCTCTCATGGCTAACTTGGCTTCTTCCATATCGGCACAGTAGCTCACTATATTTACTTCGGGGGTCGCGTCCACCCGCCTTAAATATTCACGGCTCAGGCTGCTGCGCGATTCATCTACCACTACGGTAGGCACGTCGCGGACTGTTTCGTTAGTATAAATAAAAGAGTATATCAGCGGGTAGACCAACGGCACGAGTATGAAGAATATCAGCACCCCTTGGTCGCGGAAGGTAGTGCGGAATTCTTGCTTCCAGATGTAGAACATGTCGTGAATGCCCTGCATCACATTCTGTTTCAATGTCAACCGTTTCATTTGTCAGGGGATGTATTTATAGTAAATCAATGCCCCCTTTAGTCGGGGAGCTATCAGGAAAGGCAATAGCATGAACAGCAGCAGGGCGACGTAGTTTATCCACGAATAGGTCATGGAATAGCCGTTCAGTGCCTGGTCCACGTAAATCAGGAAGTAGTGCCGCAGGGGGAATAGGTTGGCCAGTGCTTGCAGGATGGGGTGCATGCCCATAGCCGGAAACGACAGCCCGCACATGGAAAATGACAACACTCCCCACAGCGAGGCAAAGCTAAGTCCCAGCCGCAGCGTGGGCAGTGTGCCTATCATCAGGATGCCCATGCTTTGCGAGGCCAGCACCAGGCAAAGCGTGGCAAACAGCATGGGCAGGATGCCACTGTTGCAGGGAAAGTCCAAGAAACCATACAGGTATACATTATAGCAAATGCCCATCAGAAAGAACACCGCAGTATGGGGCAACAGCTTTCCGGCCAGTGCTATCCAAATGGAGTTGTTGCTCATGCGCATCCATTGGCGTGCCGTGCGTTCCTTGATTTCCACTCCGATGGAGAACACGGTTATCATGAAGATGAGTAACATCAGTACGCCGGGCATAAAAGTATTGTTCAGATAGACGGAATAGTTTATCCAAGGGTTGTTCAACGGATGGGTGTCAATGACGATGGGTTGCAGCAAGGCAACTGCCTGGTCTTCTGTGGCACCCTTGGCAAGCAGAGTGGCTTGGCCCACGGCAGCGGAAGCCAGTTCGCCCATGGTCTTCATGTCCTTGAACAGCAACGACCCGGCAATGAGTAGAGTGTTGTTAGTGTAGAACGACACGGTGGGCTGCCGTTGTGCCTGTGCATTGGCCGTAGTGCCTTCGGGAATGTAGAAGAAACCGTATATCTCGCCCCGTTGCATGGCTGTGCGTGCTTCGTTGAAGGTAGGATAATGTGCCACCACGGCAGTCTGTTCAAAGGCGTCAAGGTTGCGCACCAGTTGGCGGGTGGTAGAGGTCTGGTCTTGGTCTACTATGCCAACGGGCATGTTTGTGGGAAGCCCGGAACTCATCAGCGTGGTGAAGAATACATAGCAGAACAGCGGTGCCCCCACCATGCAGAACAGGTAGAGCGGGCGGCTGACGAGACGGTGGCATTCGCGCACTATCACGTGCCAAAGGGCGATGTATTTCTTTTCTCTTTCAGTCATTCTTTCTCCAAAATCACACTCATGCCGGCGCGGAGGCCTTCCACTTGCTCTTGCGGAGAGGCTTTCACCTCAAAGGTTTTCAGGTCGAATTGTCCCGTGGTCTTTGTTGCCTTCCAGGCGGCATACGTCCCCAAGTCTTTCATGTGGTACACCTTCAGCCTGATGTTGCGGTCGAGGGCGGGCACGTAAGCTTCGAACTCCGTCCCTACGGTAAGTCCTTGCAACAGGTCTTCGCGTACGTTGAAAGTCACCCACATGTCTTCCACAATGGCAATGTTCATAATGGGGGCGCCTGTACCGACCAGCTCACCCGGTTTGGGGAATATCTCTGCCACCTCGCCGTCTGCCTGGGCTATGAGGTATGTTTCTTTGATGTACGATTCCACTTCGGCTACAGCACCTTTGGCACGTTCTACGAGGGCGGCTGCAGCCTCCTTGTCTTCGCGTTCGGCGCCGTTTACCGCCATGTCATATTGTGCTTTGGCCGCCTTTTCCGTGGCACGGGCGGCATCACGTTGTGCCGTCACTTCGTCCAGCTTTTGGGCAGACATGACGCCTTCGTCGTACAGGTTCTTGACACGCTTGTACGATTTCTCAGCAATTTCCAGCCCTGCCTTCGATTTTTGCCACATTTCGTAAGCGGCCTGTATTTGTTCTTGGCGGGCACCTTTCAGTGCCTTGGCGTTCTGTGCTTGCGCGGCGGCCTGCGCGGCGCGTGCCTGTTCCAGCTTGGCTTGCACGTCGGGGGCTTCCAGCAAGGCGAGGGTGTCGCCTGCATGTACTTCCTGTCCTTCTTTTACGCGAAACTCCAGAATGCGCCCGGGCACTTTGCTCGATACCCGGTATTCCGTTACTTCGGCTTGTCCCTGTACTATTTCAGGACCTTTGCGCAAGGCAAAGAAACCCACTACGGACACTACGGCAATTACACCCAGCAGGGTGAGGAAGGCCAGTAGCATGTTGCTGTTTTGCGATTTTGTATCCATCTGTTCTATCATTTATGAATTGACAATTGACAATTATCAATTCTTATTTTCTAATTCTCAATTTAATAAGATTCTCAATTGTCAATTGTCAATCGTTAATTGTCAATTGCCCCGTCGCCTTCTTCAGGTAGATTTCTGTCAGCTTCACGTCTATCTGCGCGTCTATTTTTTCTGACTGGGCGGATAGCCATGCCGTGTGTGCCTCAAGCACGTTACTTGTGGGAATAACTCCCTCCTCAAACCCTAACGTGGCGTAACGCAGGTTTTCGTTGGCTTTTTCCAAGTTCTTTTCAGCCATGGCCAGCTTCTTGGCGGCTTCGTTTACCTGGAATGCCGATTGGTTGACTTGCAGTTCTATTTTCTCCTTGGCATCGTCCAGCTGGTATTGCGCAATGCGTGCTGCCGACTTGGCCGCCTTTACTTTGTAGATGCCTTCGCCCCAGTGCCAGATGGGCAGGGACACCGTGACACCTACGTTCCACATGCCTTTGAACTTGTTTTCAAAGCTGTTGAACACTGAGGGGTTGGTGGCCGTGTATCCGCCTATCAAGGCTATGGAGGGCAGGTAGTCAGCCCGCACCACGTTCACCTTTTGGTGATACATTTGCGTGGCAAGCTCCAGGCTGCGTATTTCGGGGCGTAGGGCATACACGCTGTTCATGTCGATGTCGCGCGTGGGCATGGGGGCGTTGTCAGACAGGTCTTCTTCCTGCTCGTCTGCCAGCGTGATGGGGGTGGAAAGGTCGATGCCGCACAATTGGCACAGCAACATGCGTGCCAGGGTCAGCCCGTCGTTCACTTTGGTCAGGGTCATTTCCGCCTCGTTCACCTTTACCTTTACCGACAGACCGTCTGCCTTGGTGGCTACCCCTTCGGCTATCATTTTGTCCATGTCGCTTTCTATCTTTTGCAATAACTCCAGGTAGCCTTCGGCAAGTTTCTTCTTGTTGGCGAGCGATACCACTTGCCAGTAAGCCTGGTCGGTGCTCAATATCACTTCCTGCATGCCGCTGTTGTGCTGTTGGCGTGCCAGCTCTTCGGCATAGCGGGTGATTTTGTTATAAGCGCGTATCTTCCCGCCCATGTAGAGGGGTTGTGTCAAAGTCAGTGCGCCGGCATACATGTTGCGTGTGTCGGTACGGAATGCATCTACCAACGAGCTTCCGGCGCTGTTCATTGCTCCCGTCAGGCTTTCACCCAAGGCGGATAGTTGGCCTCCCAGTTCGGGAAACAACTGCCCAAGGGCTTGTGCTGCCTGTTGCAGTGGCGTGCCAAGGGTAGTTCCTATTCCGCTCAATGCGCCTTTCTGTGCATCGCTCAGCAGGGACAACTCCCTTGAACTGCGCATATAGCCTCCGGCAGCAGATATGTTGGGCAGAAAGTTCGTAAAAGCTGCTTTCTTCTCATAGCGGGCAGCTTTTATGTTTTCGCGGCTTATCAGCAGGTGCTTGTTGTTGGCTATGGCGAGTGTGCGGCAACTGTCCAGGCTCAACATTGTTTGCGCCTTTAGGGTAAGTGTAAAGGCGAGCAGTGCGAAGAAGCAGAAGATTTTTTTCATAAGACATGCTCTATTAGTAATGGTAATCCTGTTGCTTATTTCGGTAATGTAACAACAATTGCATAAACAACATTGCAAATGTAATTGCTCTGCCTGAGAGTACAAAATAATTTAATCTTTTTAAGGGGGAAGCAACGTCAACCCAGTGTTCAGTCAAGCTCGAAAGTCTGTGAACCTATCAGATTCCCTTCGGCAAAGATGTCCACGCGATAGTTGCCTGCATAGAGGTACTCTTCCACGTCCCAATACACGGTGACATCCTGTTCTTCACCGTTATATTCAATGTATTTCTTGATGGAATATGGCAGTTCGCGGTTCTCGTAGGCAAACGTGTTGGCAGGATTTTTGCAGAGGACGTCATTGTCGGGTTTGGTGATACGCACGTATAAGGTGCGTTCTCCTGTTTCGGCGGTAATATTCTTTACAATGGTAAAGTCAATCTTGAATTTTACGATATCCTTCACCCGGCGAGCTTTCTTGCCCCGCTTGTTGGCAGCCAGTACGCTGATGTTGGTGGCATCCAGCTGGGCGGCCAAGGTCACTTTCTTGTCCAGGTTCTTCTTCTCTTCGGCCAGGGTGCTTATGCGGCGTGAGGCGGCATTGTACTTTTGCGTCACGTCCGCAATGATTTCCTTCTGTCGGTTGGTCAGCCTGTTCAGCGAGTCTATCTGGTTGATGTAGCCCACCATCACCTTGCGCAGCGAGGCCAGCTCCTTGCGCAGGCGGCGTATTTCGCTGGCGTTGCTGCTCTTCACGGTGCGCAGTTCCTCGAGCAGGCGTTGCGTCTTCAGCTGCTCTTGTTCCAGCAGCACGGCCAGCGAGTCGTTGGACACGGTGAGCTTCAGCTCGTCATACTGCCGTGCAAAGTGCGTGTATTCGTTCTCCAGGTCTTCCTTTTCCAGTTCAAACTCTTGCACCAGTTCGTTCTTGCTCTGCTTTTCGTTCAAGAACAATGCCGTCATGCCGATGGCTGCCACCAGCACCACCACGAGGGAGATGATAAGTACTTTCGATTTATTCATGCCTCAATCACGTTTTAAGAATATGCCAAGTCCCGGCTCTTGCCGTCTTGGGCAGCAAAGGTAATAATTTCGAGGTAGGAAATCGCATGTCGGGGCTTTCTTTTTGAAAAAATCGTTTCGCGGGCAGTTTTGCTCCGCTCCACCTTCGTACCCGATTCGTACCTGATTCGCTCCTGCTTCGCTCTTCGTTCGTCTCTATGGAAGCGAAGCAAACACGTTTCAAGTAGACGCCGGGTATGATAGAAATCAAACCTTTTTTGATAGTTATCAGACTTTATCAGGCGGAATGTCACGGCTTTTCCGGCTGTTTTCAGGGGTGATGTCATACTTTGTCAGATTTCATAAGGTGATATGTCAGACAATATCAGACTTTATCAGATGATATGTCAGGTAATGTCAGACTTTATCAGATAAAATGTTGCACAAAAAGTTGCATGGTTGTTCCAGCATACAGAAGAGACCATTGAAGGACTGGGGAGTGGCAAGACTATGCCTGTCACATTGCGGCAGATGAAGCTCATGGTTCTGCTGGTAAGCCATACAAGAGCGAAAATGTAAGCATTTTAAAATTGTTGCATTCTCTGCGCAGTAATTTATAAATACTTACATAAAAAATCTTGATTTGTCTCATTTCCTTACAAAAATCACTCTTTAAGTCACTCATATTGTATTCTAAATCAATACACTACTATGCCAAACTTACCTCAACTACGTACCACCTCCGACTCTCCTCCTTACCAAGTCCTTATCAAGTCCTATTATCCTTCGGCGTATAGGGTCGGAGGTGGACCGTAGAAAATACGGACATGTCCGGGAGGAAATAGAGGGCTGATAACCTTTAGAATGAGCGTTTTTGTAAATATTCCTTTTTTGTACTAATCTTTTGGAGGGGATGTTATCCTAAGGCTAATATGAACTGCTGGGCTGAATGGAGGCATTTATGTTATAAAATGGGAATTTAGCGCGCGCAAGCGCGCTTTAATGAAGAATTAAGAATGATGAATGAAGAATTGCGATGTAGCTGAATTCTCCTCCTCCCGGGAGGAGGAGTACCCGAAGGGGGAGGTGGTAGGGTAAACTTTTATAAAACAAGTGATTATTCGCTACCACTCCGTCACTTCGTGCCACCCACCCCCTCCGGCTTCACCTATCTCCCCCGTTATCGGGGGAGGGCAACCTCCCCGGAGGAGGGGAATCAAGTTACCGCTGCCCATTATGCCATCTGTAAATTCTTCATTCTTAGTTCTTCATTCTTCATTTCGGGGCTTTGCCCCGATAATTTATCATTTATAAGGCGCAATGTATTGACAGAAATGCCGGATTGTGTTACTTTTGTACCGTTGTATGTTGAAGAACAAAGCCTATGAGATATCTTGACCCTAAAGCAGACTTGACCTTTAAGAAGGTTTTCGGCGAGCATCCCGACCTTGTTATTAGTTTCTTGAATGCCTTGTTGCCGTTTGAAAACGCGGACGAGGAGATTTCGAGCGTGGAGTATTTGAATCCGGAATTGGTGCCAAACAATCCCTTGCGCAAAGACAGCATTGTTGACGTGCGTTGCAAAGACCGGATAGGCCGCCAGTTTATCGTGGAGATGCAGATGATGTGGACTTCGGCCTACAAGCAGCGGGTGTTGTTCAATGCTTCCAAGGCCTACGTGAGCCAGTTGGACAAAGGCGGCGACTATGAATTGTTGCAGCCGGTTTACTCGTTGAATCTGTTGAATGACACGTTTTCCGACAGTGCGGCGTATTATCACGATTACCGCATAGTGGAGGTGGCAGAAACAAAGGAGGTCATCGAGGGGTTGCGCTTCATTTTCATAGAGTTGCCCAAGTTCACGCCCAAGAATTATGGCGACAAGAAAATGCAGGTGCTGTGGTTGCGCTATCTGACTGAGATAGACGAAAAAACTCGTGAGGTATCAGAAGACTTAATGAAGAACCCGGACATCAGCAAAGCTGTGGGGCAGTTGGAGGAGTCGGCTTTCAACGATGCCCAACTGTTGGCCTACGACAAGTTTTGGGACATGGTGAGCACAGCCAAGATGCACCTCAGCAGTGCCTTGCGCGATGGCATGGAAAAGGGGCTGAAGGAAGGACGTGAAGTAGGCTTAAAAGAAGGTCGTGCGGAAGGCTTGAAGGAAGGTCTGGAAAAAGGACATGAAGAGGAACGCTTAAAGAATGCGATGAATCTGAAGCAATTGGGCGTTTCTGTTGAAATCATTTCCCAAGCCACAGGGCTTAGTGCTGATGAAATAGCAATGCTGTAATGGCTGAAGGGTCTTTGATAAAATTATGTGTCATTCGCTTCACGGCTGATGGCGAACTTGATGTCATGTATGAAGTAGACCCTACTATTGTGAGCTTTTACGTATCTCCTGATGATGCGTGGGTGTATGCTGCTTTATTGGGCAAGGACGGTGAGTATGTGATAGGAAGAGCTAAAGTGCCTGAATAAATGTGATAGTTTACTGGATTTGGGCGTGAGATGGAGTATATGAAAAGAAATGTAACCTTTTATTTGTTAATGTGCCTGTTAACAGCCTGCACGGGGCGTGTTGACTGGGAAGCACAGGCCGATTATGTCTTTGATGCCGATGTTGCTGTGGCTTTGCCTCAATCGGGGTTGATGGAAGCGCGGACGGTTGTCCCCTTGGCTTTTTCCGACTCTACATTGGTGAGCCCGGCATCGTCTGTGGTGATGGATGAAGAGCATTTTTATATTTACCTGCAAGGCGGCGCTTATCCTGTGCTTGCTTTTAACAAATCGGGTGCTTTCAGCTTTCAGGTGGGGGGTATAGGCAATGGTCCGGATGAGTATGTGGCGGTAGGCGACGTGGCTTGCAATCGAGGAATGGGACAGGTGGAGGTCATGACTAATGCAGCTGTACTTGGCTATTCCTCGCAAAGCGGGCGGCTTGTCGAGAGATTGGCTTTGCCTTTTCCTGCTTTTTCCTTTGCATTGGATGGGGTGGGGAATTATTGGTTTTACACCGGTGGAAACTTTGGCGAGGAGCACTGCAAAGTGGTGCGGACGGATAGCTCGTTGCAATCCTCATGCGGTTTCCTGCCCAGTGGGGGAAACCTGTTGCTTATGGTTGAGCCTAACTGGGGCAAATGCTCCTACTTGACTTATCATGAGTCTTTGAGTCATGACTTGCATGTCGTAGAAGAGGGGGAATTGCGGCTTTCCCATAAGGTAAGTTTTCCGGGCTATGAGTTGCCTAAAGATTTGTTTGAACAGACCGACCCGATGAAAACGATGGATATCTTGAAACAGACGGATTATGCTGTTATCAAGACTTATGCGGAAAATGACAGATACCTGTTTGTATATGTATTGATGATGAGAACCGCACGTGAAAAAGGGCTTCCTTCTGTGCCCGATATGTACTATTGGTTGATTGACAAGCTGGGGAAGAAAGAGAAAATCATTAAGCTGGATGCCGGTGTGGGTGCAGATTCTTATTTGTTTAATCCCCAGCTGCTTTCAGAAGATAATAAATTGTATTGCTTGGGGCATCTGCTTGAATCGGCGGGCAGTGCGGAGCAGTTTTCCGAGGACAACGCCAATCCTGTCGTAGTGGTAATAGATTTGGATAAATTATTTTAGCAAGAGCTATGCTGACATTCATTTCATGCGCCAAGACCATGGCGGCGCGGTGCACTATACGGGTGCCGGAGTTGACGGTGTCTGCTTTTATGGACGAGGCGTTGCGCAGCGCCCTTGAACTTTCGCATTATACTGCCTCTGAGCTGGAGGGCTTGTTGCAGGTCAATGCAAAGATTGCGGCGGAAAACTGCCTGCGCTATCGCGATTTCTGCTCGGAGCACAACAAGCCGATGCCTGCCTTGTGCGCCTACACCGGGGCGGTGTTCAAACGCATTCATCCGGCGGATTTCACGGCGGAAGATTTCAGCTTTGCCCAGCGGCACTTGCGCATTACGTCTTTTCTGTATGGATTGCTCCGCCCGTTGGACGGCATCAAGCCTTACCGCCTGGAGGGGGATGTCTGTCTGCCGGGAAATGGCGGCGAGTCGATGTTTGACTATTGGAAACCATTGCTCACCGAGTATTTCATACGCGAGATAAAGGAGCAGGGCGGCATACTCGTCAACCTGGCCAGCGGGGAGATGAAAGACCTGTTCGACTGGGAGAAGGTGGAGCAGGAAGTAAGGGTCGTTACTCCCGACTTCCGGGTGTGGAAAGGCGGGCAGCTGAAGACGGTGGTAATCTATGCCAAGATGTGCCGGGGCGAGATGGTGCGCTACATCATCAGGAACCGGATAGACACCCCCGAAGAACTGAAGGCTTTTGCATGGGAAGGCTTCTCGTTTGACGAAAGCCACAGCAGCGACGGGCGGTTGCAATTTGTGTTGTGAAGCCCGTCGGCAGGAGGATTTTTGAGCAGGCTTTGAATAAAACGGAAGAAAAATAGCAGTTATCCCTGCGAATTTACTACTTTTGCGTAACAATCGTGAAAAGAATATGCAACGGGAAGATTTAGAAGATATAAAAGAAGCCTGCCGGGTGATGCGCGAAGGCGGGGTGATATTGTATCCCACGGACACCATTTGGGGGATAGGTTGTGATGCTACCAACGAGGAGGCCGTGCGCCGCGTGTACCGGATAAAGCAACGGGAGGACAGCAAGGCCATGTTGGTGCTGGTGGACTCGGCGGTGAAGGTGGATTTCTATGTGCAGGATGTGCCGGAAGTGGCTTGGGACTTGATAGAGGTGGCCGATAAGCCGCTTACCATTATCTACTCGGGGGCACGCAACTTGGCTCCTAATCTGCTTGCTGCCGACGGCAGCGTGGGCATCCGGGTGACAAACGAGGAGTTCTCCAAGCGTTTGTGCCAACAGTTCCGCAAGGCCATTGTCTCTACATCGGCCAATGTGAGCGGACAGCCCTCGCCGGGGTGCTTTGCCGAGATAAGCGAAGAAATAAAGTCGGCAGTGGACTACATAGTAAAGGCGCGTCGCGATGAACCGGCAGGAAGCAAACCTTCCGGCATCATCAAGTTGGGCGAGGGTGGATTGGTTCAGGTAATCCGCCCATAACGAAGCAGGAAAACAGGCAGATGAAAACAGAAAAGAAAAACCTTTTGCAACGCTTTATCCTGTGGCGTGAACAGCACATCAAGGAGAAACGCTTCATTTTGTTCGTGAGCTTCCTGGTGGGTATCTTCACGGCTTTTGCGGCGTTGTTGCTGAAACTGTTGATACACTGGATTCAGACGCTGCTGACCGACCATTTCAGTATTTCGCAAGCCAACTATCTTTATTTGGTATATCCTGTGGTGGGTATTTTCTTGACAGGCTTGTTTGTGCGCTATGTGGTGAAGGACGACATCAGCCACGGGGTGACAAAGATATTGTATGCCATTTCGCGGCGGAAGAGCCGCATTAAGCGGCATAATACGTGGTCGTCTATTATTGCCAGTTCTATAACCATTGGCTTTGGTGGTTCGGTAGGTGCGGAGGCTCCTATTGTGTTGACAGGCTCAGCCATCGGCTCCAACCTGGGCACGCTGTTCAAGATGGAGAACCGCACGCTGATGCTTCTGGTGGGCTGTGGAGCGGCAGGTGCGGTGGCCGGCATCTTCAAGGCGCCTATTGCAGGGGTGGTATTCACGCTGGAAGTGCTGATGATAGACCTGACCATGTCGTCGCTGTTGCCTTTGCTGATAAGTTCTGTAACGGCGGCCACGGTGTCTTATGTGCTGACGGGGCAGGAAGCCATGTTTCAGTTCCACATGGACCAGCCGTTTGAGTTGCAGCGCATTCCCTATGTCATATTGTTGGGGGCATTTTGCGGGTTGGTATCCTTGTATTTTACCCGTGCCATGAATTGGCTGGAGGGTATTTTCGGTAAATTAGCCACCCCATTGAAAAAGCTGGCGTTGGGTGGCGTGATGCTGAGTGTGCTTATCTTCTTATTCCCCCCATTGTATGGTGAGGGCTATGACACTATAGAACTGTTGCTGAACGGTACAAGCAATGCCGAGTGGGACACGGTGATGAACAACTCGCTGTTCTATGGACACAGCAGTTTGCTGGGATTGTACTTGATGCTGATTATTCTGTTCAAGGTATTTGCCTCAAGCGCCACGAATGGTGGAGGCGGCTGCGGCGGTATTTTCGCGCCTTCACTTTATTTGGGTTGCATTGCCGGCTTTGTATTTTCACATTTCAGCAATGAGTTTGACGTGACGCCTTTTCTGCCGGAAAAGAACTTTGCCCTGATGGGCATGGCAGGGGTGATGAGCGGGGTGATGCATGCTCCGCTGACGGGCGTTTTTCTGATAGCGGAACTGACGGGTGGCTACGACCTCTTCTTGCCGCTGATGATAGTGTCCGTCAGCGCCTATCTTACCATCATTGTGTTCGAGCCCCACAGCATATATTCCATGCGTCTTGCCAAGAAGGGTGAGTTGCTGACGCATCATAAAGACAAGGCAGTACTCACTTTGATGAAAATGGAGAACGTGGTAGAGACGGATTTCTCTGTAGTGCACCCTGAAATGGATTTGGGGGAATTGGTAAAGGTTATTTCTACCTCGCACCGCAATGTGTTTCCCGTGACGGATAAAGAGGGTGTGCTGTTGGGTATTGTGTTGTTGGACGACATCCGCAACATCATGTTCAGGCAAGAGCTGTATCATCGCTTCACTGTAGAGAAGCTGATGACGGCCACGCCGGCCCGCCTGAACCACGAGGACAGCATGGAGCAGGTGATGCAGACTTTTGATGAGACAGGAGCGTGGAATCTTCCTGTGGTAGATGCCGATGGTAAATACTTGGGCTTTGTGTCCAAGTCGAAGATATTCAATGCCTATAGGCATGTATTGGTGACTTTTTCGGAAGAATGATTGCAGTATGAAGAAAGAAGATTTGAGAATCGTTTACATGGGTACGCCCGAGTTTGCCGTAGAGTCTTTGCGGTGCCTGGTAGAGGGCGGTTATAATGTAGTGGGAGTTATCACCATGCCCGACAAACCTGCCGGGCGTGGGCACAAGATACAGTATTCTCCCGTCAAGCAATATGCTTTAGAACAGGGATTGCCTTTACTTCAGCCTGAGAAACTGAAAGATGAGGCTTTCCTGGAGGCCTTGCGTGCATGGAAGGCCGATTTGCAGATTGTGGTGGCCTTCCGGATGCTTCCCGAGGTGGTGTGGAACATGCCCCGTTTGGGCACCTTCAACCTGCATGCTTCCCTGTTGCCGCAATATCGCGGGGCGGCGCCTATCAATTGGGCTGTCATCAACGGGGAAACGGAAACGGGCATTACTACCTTTTTCCTGAAACATGAGATAGATACCGGCGAAGTGATACAGCAGGTGCGCGTGCCCATTGCCGATACAGACAACGTGGGCATGGTGCACGACAAGTTGATGGTGCTGGGGGGCAAGCTGGTGGTGGAAACCGTAGACGCCATACTGAACGGCACAGTGCACAGCATCCCGCAGGAAGATATGACAGAGGGCGAACTGCGCCCGGCACCTAAGATTTTCAAGGATACCTGCCGCATTGATTGGAACCGCCCCGTGAAGAAGGTTTATGACTTTGTGCGTGGGCTTTCTCCTTATCCGGCAGCATGGACTGAACTGGTGCAATCCGATGGCAACAGGCTGGTGCTGAAAATATTTGAGACAGAAAAGATAATGACTTCTCCCGACTGCCCGGCGGGTACGTTGCGGACTGATGGTAAGACTTACCTGCGCATTGCCGCTACTGACGGATGGGTGGGCATTCGTGCCTTGCAATTGCCCGGAAAGAAGCGCTTGAAGACTGACGAACTGTTGCGTGGTTACCACCTGTCGGACGACTTTAAAGTGGAATAAAAAGAGCCGATAACCTTATATATACTAACATTATGAAACCCATAGTTTCCCCTTCTATCTTGTCTGCCGACTTCAGCAATCTGGGGCATGACATTGACATGCTGAACCAAAGTGAAGCAGACTGGCTGCACATCGACATTATGGACGGTGTATTTGTGCCCAACATTTCCTTCGGCTTTCCCGTGCTGGAGCATGTAAGCAGGTTGGCGCAGAAGCCTTTGGATGTGCACCTGATGATTGTCCAGCCCGAAAAGTTCATCCCCGAGGTGCAGGCTCTTGGGGCTTACATCATGAATGTGCACTACGAAGCCTGTCCGCACCTGCACCGGGTAGTACAGCAAATCCGTGAAGCGGGCATGCTGCCGGCAGTGACCATTAACCCCGCTACACCGGTGTCGCTACTGAAAGACATTGTCTGCGATGTCTACATGGTGTTGATTATGGGAGTAAATCCTGGGTTCGGCGGGCAGAAATTCATTGGCCATACGGTGGAGAAAGTGCGTGAGCTTAAAGACTTGTTGCTACAGACAGGCTCGCAGGCGTTGATAGAAGTAGATGGCGGGGTGAATCTTGATACCGGTGCCCGGTTGGTTGAGGCAGGTGCCGATGTACTGGTGGCGGGAAACGCCGTCTTTAAGTCGCAAAACCCGCTTGAGATGATTCGTGCGTTGAAGAACCTGTAAACAAAAGAGACATTGTCTGCCGTCGGCTTACAGCGTTACCCGTTTTTGCGGCTGTTGATTCCGCTGGTCGGGGGCATCTTGTGCGGGGATGCCCTTCCGTATGCATTGCCGTCATGGTTGCTTTGGACGGGTGGCGGCGTGCTCCTGGCAATGCTTGTGGCTTGCCACTGCCGGCGTTGGGGGCATGTTTATGGTGTGACGGCTTTTCTGTTTCTGGCAGGATTGGGTTATGCGCTGACCTCTTGGGAGTGGAGACAGACCGATTATGACTTCCCGGGCGAACCTGCCGTGTACAAAGTGCGCATCGTGGAGAAGCCAGAGCCGAAAGAGCGCAGCATCCTGTGCCGTTCCGTCTTGTTGGAGGCTTGCATGGCAGATTCTGTCCGGCCTGAAAAGGGCACCCCATTGTTCTTGCTGTATTTCCCGAAAGATTCCATTGCAGCCACGCTGAGGCGGGGCGATGAACTGCTGGTGCATACCACGCTTTCCCCTCCTATGAACAATGGCAATCCCGATGAATTCAATTATGTCCGTTTCCTTCGCCAACGGGGTGGCAGCGGTACGGCCTATGTGCCCGCAGGTCATTGGCAAGTGGTGGGGCATGACAGTGTGCGCACCTGGAAACAGGCCGCCTTGGATTGCCGGGACGAGGTGGTGGGGCTGTACCGCCGTTTAGGTTTCAAGGGCGATGAGTTGGCGGTGCTGTCGGCACTTACCGTGGGCGACCAAGACGAGCTGAGCGACGACATTGTGGAGACTTATTCCGTGTCTGGCGCCAGCCATGTACTGGCATTGTCAGGCCTGCACATAGGTTTCTTGTATGCTTTATTCTGGTTCCTTTTCAGCTTGGCCTGGAGGCACTGCCGTTGGCTCAAGTTTTGGCTGGTGGCACTCATCGTGGTGCTGCTGTGGGTCTTTGCGTTTATCACGGGGCTGTCGTCTTCCGTGGTGCGCTCGGTCACGATGTTCTCGCTGCTGGCCTTGTCGGGCTTGCAGTTGGAGAAGCTGCTTACGCTGAACACGTTGGCCGCAACGGCTTTCCTGATGCTGCTGTGGCATCCGTTTTGGCTGTTCGATGTAGGTTTTCAGTTGTCTTTCCTTGCCGTGGTGGCCATTGTGCTGATTCAGCCCAGGCTGTATGCGCTGTGGAAGGTGGACAACCGCGTGCTGCGCTACGTGTGGGGACTGGCCACGGTTTCGGTATCTGCCCAGCTGGCCACGGCGCCGCTGGTGCTGCTCTATTTCTCGCGTTTCTCCACCCACTTCCTGCTGACCAACTTGTGGGTGGTCCCGGTCAGCTCGCTGCTGATGTATGCGGCGGTGGTGTTGTTGGCACTGACCCCTCTGCCTGCCGTGCAGCAGTTATTTGCCGCCGGCGTGGAGCGGTTGGTATGGCTGCAAAACAGGGTCTTGCAGCTGATAGAAGATTTTCCTTATTCCTCTATCGATAATGTGTGGGTGGATAAGTGGGAAGCCTTGCTGTTCTACGTGCTGATAGGAGCAGTGTGCGCGATGTATGTGAAGCACACGGCTCGCAGTGTGTTTTGCGCTTTGTCTGTGCTGCTTGTGCTGGTGTCGTGGCATGCCATCGATGTATGGCAGGCAGCCCCGCAGCGCAGCCTGTATTTCTATAATGTGCGTGGCTGTCCGGCCGTGCATTGCCTGGCGGAGGGTAGCCGTTCGTGGCTGGTGTGTGCCGACAGCGTCCCCGATGTGTCCCGGCTGGAGCGCTCGCTGTCGCCCTACTGGAATCACCTGCGGCTGGAAGCCCCACGGGTGGTATGTGGAGAGCAGCCGGATGGCCCCGTGTCGCTGTGCAACGGCGTGGCCACCTATGCCGGCAAGCGCGTCTGCTTCCTGCGCGACCATCGTTGGCGAGGATTGGAGACTGACAGCCCGCCTTTGCCCGTAGACTACCTCTATGTGTGCCGCGGCTATAAGGGGGACATTGCGGAGCTGGCGGCTTTGTTCTCCATCAAGGCGGTGGTGTTCGAGCCCTCTTATTCCAGGTATTACCGCGACCTCATCATCCGCGACTGCATCCGGCTGGGCATTCCTTATTGGGAGCCCGACGTGCGGGGAGGGCTGCGCGTGTCGCTGTGACGGGGTGGGGGGGTAGAGGTTTTTCATGCCTGACGGGGTCTTTCCTTCACCGGTCTTCCTTCGCTCCATAGGGTCGAACGTGGAGCGAAGCAGTACCGACTTTGGTACGAATGAGGTACGAAGCAGGTAGGGTGGGGACTTTTGTGCACAATCTGGGGCAAAAGAGGGGCGGGATGCTAAATTTTTGTTACTTTTGCGCCCTAAAAGCATTTGCTGAAATTAGCGCAGTATTATTCATCATGTTAAGCAAAGTAATCAAACAGGCCTCCATAGACCACTTTCACAAGTGGCTTGAGCGGGGCGAGAAGTTCGTCATCGTTTCCCACGTATCGCCCGACGGCGATGCCATAGGCTCTTCGCTGGGCTTATGGCACTTCCTATGCTCGCAGGGCAAGACGGCCAACGTCATTGTACCCAATGCCTTTCCCGACTTCCTGAAGTGGATGCCCGGCAGCAAGGACATTCTGCTGTACGACCGCTATCGGGAGTTTGCCAACAAGCTTATTGCCGAAGCCGACGTGATTTGTTGCCTGGACTTCAACGCCATCCACCGCATCGATGCAGTGGGGCCGGCCGTGCTGGCTTCGCCTGCGCGGAAGGTGTTGATAGACCACCATCTGCATCCCGAGGATTTTTGCCGGATTGTCATTTCCCATCCGGAGATTTCGTCTACCTCTGAGCTGGTGTTCCGCCTCATCTGCCGCCTGGGCTACTTCGGCGAAATCACCAAGGAGGGGGCCGAGTGCATCTACACAGGCATGATGACCGACACGGGGGGCTTTACCTACAACTCGAACAACCGCGAGATATACTTCATCATCAGCGAACTGCTCACCAAGGGCATCGACAAGGATGCCATTTACCGCAAAGTGTACAACACCTATTCCGAGAGCCGCCTGCGCCTGATGGGGTATGTGCTGACGCAGATGAAGGTGTACGACGGATACAACGCTGCCATGATTTCGCTTACCAAAAACGAACAAGGTCGGTTCAGCTACATTCGTGGCGACAGTGAGGGATTTGTCAACATACCGTTGTCGATAAAGAACGTAGTGCTTTCCTGCTTCCTCCGCGAGGACACGGAGAAGCCTATGATAAAGATTTCGCTGCGCTCGGTGGGCACTTTCCCCTGCAACAAGCTGGCTGCCGAGTTCTTCAATGGCGGAGGGCATCTCAATGCTTCGGGCGGAGAGTTTTATGGCACCATGGAGGAAGCACGCAAGGTGTGGGAGCAGGCGTTGGAAAAATACAAACCGCTGCTTACCGCCAAGGAATAAGGAATAGACCTAAAATGAGGGCGGAAAGGTTAAAAGATGAGAACTTTCCGCTTGTGTAGGTGCACTTCTGTAGAAATGCACTACTTTTGCAAAGCATTCAAAATACTAATCATGAAGAAGTTGATATATCTCTTTTTGGCATTATTTGCCTTTAGCATTGGATTTCAAGCATGTGATGACACAAAAACGTATGCCGAAATGTTGGACGATGAAGATGACGCCATCGCAGACTTCATCCGTGACAGTAGCATTACGGTGATTTCCCAAAGTGAATTCTATCAGAATGATTCGACGACCGATGTGTCCAAGAATGAATTTGTGCAGCTTGCCAGCGGTGTGTATATGCAGATTGTGGACAAGGGGGTGGAGGATAAGGCCGACACGGTGAAGAATAACGACATCGTGCTGGTGCGCTTTTCGGAATATTGCCTGCTGGAGGAAGACGACAGGGGCTGGAAAGGTATAACCTATTCCAATCTGAATATACCGTATACCGTAGATGAATTCCGTTATGTAGTGACTTCCTCTTCCATTGCCGGCATATTTACAGGGGGCTACTACATGCAGTCCACCACGTCGGGTGGCTCTGCCGTGCCTGCGGGCTGGCTGGTTCCGTTGGAGTACGTGCGCGACCGTGCACATGTCAAACTGATAGTTCCCTCAAAAATGGGAACAACCTACGCGCTGTCCAGCGTAATACCTTTCTATTACGATATCAAGTATCAAATCTATTAAACTCTATGACGCTTATTAAATCTATTTCCGGCATTCGCGGCACTATTGGTGGAAAAGCCGGCGAGGGGTTGAACCCGCTCGACATCGTAAAGTTTACATCTGCTTATGCAACGTTAATCCGGAAAACCTGTACGGTAAAAAGCAATAAAATCGTGGTAGGGCGCGATGCACGCCTTTCCGGCGAAATGGTGAAAAACGTGGTAGTCGGCACCTTGATGGGCATGGGCTGGGATGTGGTTGATATCGACTTGGCCTCTACGCCTACTACAGAACTGGCAGTGACTATGGAGGGAGCCAGCGGCGGCATTATCCTTACGGCTTCGCACAACCCCAAGCAGTGGAATGCCTTGAAGCTGCTCAACGAAAAAGGCGAGTTCCTGAACAAGGAGGAAGGCAATGAGGTGTTGCGCATTGCTGAGGCCGAAGACTTTGACTTTGCCGATGTAGACCACTTGGGCTCTTATCGTAAAGACCTTACTTATAACCAGAAACATATAGACAGCGTGCTGGCGCTTGACCTGGTGGACGTGGAAGCCATCCGCAAAGCCGGTTTCAAGGTGGCTATTGATTGCGTCAATTCGGTGGGAGGCATCATCTTGCCGCAATTGTTGGAAGCATTGGGCGTTGAGCATGTGGAGAAGTTGTATTGCGAGCCTACCGGTAACTTCCAGCACAATCCTGAACCTTTGGAGAAAAACCTGGGCGACATTATGGCGCTGATGAAGAAGGGCGGTTGTGATGTGGCTTTTGTGGTAGACCCCGATGTAGACCGCCTAGCCATGATTTGTGAAGACGGGCGTATGTATGGTGAAGAATACACCTTGGTTACAGTGGCCGACTATGTGCTGAAGCATACCCCGGGCAATACGGTTTCCAACCTTAGCTCTACCCGTGCCTTGCGTGATGTGACCCGCAGCTATGGTCGGCAATATTATGCTTCGGCCGTGGGCGAGGTGAATGTCACGACCAAGATGAAAGAAGTGGGTGCCGTTATCGGTGGTGAGGGCAACGGAGGTGTCATTTATCCTGCCAGCCATTATGGCCGCGATGCCTTGGTGGGTATTGCTCTTTTCCTGAGCCACCTGGCACACGAGGGCAAGAAGGTGAGCGAGTTGCGCGCCTCTTATCCTGCTTATTTCATGGCAAAGAACCGCATTGACTTGACTCCGGATACAGATGTAGATGCCATCCTTGCCAAGGTGAAAGAGCTGTATAAGAATGAGGAAATCAACGATGTGGATGGCGTGAAAATCGACTTCCCCGACAAGTGGGTACACCTGCGCAAAAGCAACACAGAACCAATCATCCGCGTATATAGCGAGGCCCATACGCAGGAAGAAGCCGAAGAAATAGGCCGGCAAATGATGCAGGTTGTTCAAGAGCTTTCAATAGCTGATTAACGGTTTGTGATTAGTGGTTAATGATGAGGATAGGTTGATTGCTAAACTCAAGCATTAACCACTAATCGCTAACTGTTAATCATTGATTCAATATGCGTCGGCGTAGTGCCTCTACACGCTCAATCTCTCCTTCAAAATTTGGGGTAAAAACGCCTTTCCCCAAGTTTTCCTTTATTTCTTCCGTAGTCCAGAAACGTCCCCCATCCAGTTCATCCGAAGGATGGATATCGCCATCATACGTGGTGGCGTGCACAAAGACCAATTCACGCTCGCGCATAGAGTCGAATACGTAATGCGTCAGTCTTTCAGGGGTGAAATCGGTAATGCCTAGTTCTTCGCATACCTCACGCCTCAGGGCCTGCTCTACGCTTTCTCCGAGGTCTACATGGCCGCCTACGGCTGTATCCCATCGGTTGGGTTGGATGTCTTTCCATGCCGGTCGTTTCTGCAAATAGAGCTGTCCTTGCGAGTTGAATACATGTAAGTGTACCACCGGATGCAGCAGTCGGCTCCCGTTGTGGCATTCGCCACGGGTGGCAGCTCCGGTGATATTCCCTTCCTCGTCTACTATGGGAAACATTTCTTGATTATTGTCTTGATTCATACTGATGAGTTAGAATATATCGTTGTTTTAGAAAATTGTGTTTTAGAAGTCAAGAAGGGAGCGTTATTAATTATTTTCCTATAGGGCAAATTGTAATTATTCGGTGATAGCCTTGTGGATATACCCGGTAGGCATTAAAAACTGAACGGGCTGTACATCCTACTCCTGTTGTGGCATAGTCAAGATTTAATGTAATGCCATCTTGGCGTTCAAGCTGGTAGGTGTACATGGCTTTTGTCAAATTGTCCGTTGAATAAGGATAGGCGTTGAAGTTAAACCATTGGTCCATTTTGAATAAGAGACCTTTCCCGTAAGCATCTGTCATTCTGAGCCAACGATTATCGGTTCGTAAGCCGTAATCTTGGGGGATGAGGTAAGGTTCGTACATATCATCCACGGTAGATTTGTAAATTCCTACTTTATAGCCGGTCTTTCTATCGGGATAGTTCTCCTGCGGTCCGCGTCCGTACCACTCTACCTGATTGAGTGAAGCATCCAGCGTCATGCATAGGCCTATGCGGGGTAGCCAGAGCGGCATTTTTCCTTGCGGGATAACGGTGTGTTGAACAATAATGCTTCCGTCGCCCGAGATGGTATAGGTGAACAAGTTCTCAAACCCGTTGTTTTGCCTTCCGGAGATATACAAGTCTTTCTTTTCCAACTCGTTGCTTCCCGTGCGGCAGATTTCACGCACCCGGAGGATGGCTTTCCCCTCCACGAGTTCGGCCTGTATGGAGATGGGGTAAGGCGTGAGGCGGTCGATGCCCGTAGAGTAATACTCGGTAGCCACCTGTCGTCCGAATCCCTCCTTCCAGTTCCGAGAATAGGCGTTGAACGAGCACCACTGGTCTTGCTCGTTGGCGAGCGGTGCACGCCATACGTTCAGTTGCAGGGGTTCGCGAAGCATCTCTTTGCCGTTGTATTGCAGGGATACCAGCCGTCCTTCATCGAATACATACCGGAATCCGGTTCCCGAGACAATCCATTTTCCGTTTTCTTCTGTCAGTCCGACTTTAGGATAAGTCGGTTTGGATGCTGTTTCCGGAGCACGATGCCAAGGCAATTCCAGTTGTTCCCAAGCGACTTCAAACCCGGCAGGTGCCCAGCGTTCGGCTTTCCGAAGTGAGGAGCTTAAGGTTAATCTGTACTCCACGCCCGGTTGGATTTGTTCCGGTTTATGGAAAGGAATACGTATTTTTGTGCGCGACAGAGGCTTTGCCTGGCAGTCCAGTTCACCTTCTTCAAGAATTTTTCCGTCTGCTTCGAGGAACCAACGGGTCTGGTAATGGGAAGCGTCCAGAAAGTGGTTACGGTTCCACACTTCCACCCAACCGTTTTCTGCATCCAGCCAACTGAAGGCGAGGGGTTGAACGGTCTTTTTCATCTGCCACATTTCGGGCTGCACCTTGCGGTCCGGCCAGATGCTTCCGTACGTGCGGGCTCCGATGCCGTAGCTATAGAAAGTACCTTCATCGGTCTCTTTCTCGAAATCGAGCCATAATACAGCTTCCGAAGGCTTGAAAGCCCCATCGGCCGGAGTTAAAGCCTTTGTAAAGATGCCCACGTTGTCCAGCAGAGCGTCGCAGATGTAAACGTCGGTTTCCTGCCCATGTATCTCTGCGTTTCTACCCACGTTGACCGGGAAGGGGAAGTTGCGTATGTTGCCTGAAGCCGGCCTGCTTCCGATACTCTTTCCATCTATATAAACCGTCATCTCCTTTCCGTCATAAACGCCGCTCAACTGGTGCCATGCCCCTTCCCAGTCGGTAGGCAAAGGAACGCGAAGGTTGTGCTTTTTATCTGTATAGATGTAGAAATCCAGTGAATCTTTGCCGTGCTGTTGCAGTCCGAATTGGTAGCTTCCTTTTGTAAGGAACGAACCACAGCTGCTAATCAGCGCTCGGGGATAAACTTCGCACGTCAAGGTCAGTGTCGGGGTGTTTATTTCTACATTCCCTTGCCGGTATACTTCCACCCACTGGTCGTGCCCGTTCAGGTCTAATGCTTTACTCTGTCCGTGGGTTACCAGACGGGCGTTTCCCATCAGGTGAACCGGTGTGTGGAAAGGCGAAAGGTCTTCGATGCGTCGCACGGGTTCCTTAAGTCCGGGGCTGACAAAGTCCCAAATGGCACCGCCCATGGTACGGGGATGGGCATAGATGACCCGCCAATAGTCGTCCAACCCTCCTCCGCCGTTCCCGGCCACCGACAAGTATTCGTCCATGAAGGAGGGACGTATGTCGCTGCTGTCCGGACAAATGCCTACTTGCAGTTCCAACTCCATCGGTGTAGGATAACGAGGACCTATGATTTCTTCTGCCGGGTGTGAGAACGCATTGCCGCCGTACATCCAATAACGGGTATTGTCATATTTCCGTCCTTCTTTGATTACTTCCGCAATGTTGAATCCTTCTCCACTTTCATTTCCCGCGCTCCAGAAGAGAACACACGGATGATTGCGGTCACGAAGCACCATCCGGCGTACCCGCTCACGGTACATTTCGGTGAAGTCTTCCCGTTGGGAAACAAACTCTGTGGCATGTGCTTCCACTCCCGCCTCATCGATGATAAACAGTCCATATTCATCGGCCAGCGCCAGGTATTCATTGACAGGCGGATAGTGAGAGATGCGAACGGCATTGAAATTGAATTGTTTCAGTATCTCAAAATCCTTGCGGATGACGTCTTCCGTCATGGCATGTCCCATTTCCGGATGTTGCATGTGCGAATTCTGCGCGTTTACTTTCAAGGGGACTCCATTCAGAAGAAAAGTTTCTCCCCGTATTTCCGTTTCTTTGAAGCCGATGCGTTGAGACGCGATGTCTTTCCGAGTACCGTCTGTTCCCAATAATTCCATTTCCAGAGTATAAAGATTCGGAGTTTCCGATGTCCATTTCTTTGGAGCATCTACTTGACACGACATGTTCACGCTGGTCTTGGTGCCGGCCTTGATTTCAAAAGTTTTGCTGGTAAAACGGGTTACTTCTTTTCCTTTATCATTGAGTAACGTAGCGCAGATACGGAATTTGCCCTTGGGTGCCGTCTGTCCATAGTTCTTCACGTCCACATCGAGCAACAAATCCGCATCTGTATATGTTTCGTCGAGGTCGGTGCGCACGTACCAGTCGAAGATGCGGGTTTCGGGGGTGGCATAAAGCCACACGTCGTCGAAGATGCCTGCCAAGCGCCAGTAATCCTGCCCTTCCAGGTAGAAGCCATCGGAATATTTCAATACGCCTACGGCCAAGGTATTCTCTTTACCGGGTCGGATATAAGAAGTCAAGTTGTATTCGGCAGGTTCTTGTGCACCTTCGTTATAGCCCACATATTGTCCGTTGAGATAGACGAAAGAGGCCGAAGCTGTTTTTTCCATCCACAAGAAAATCTGTTGTCCTTTCCAATCGTCGGGCACCTGAAACGTACGGCGGTAAACTCCCGTCGGGTTGTATTCATTGGGAACGTATGGCGGATTGGCTTTAAACGGCGCATGCACATTGCGAAACAATGCGTCGCCAAAACCCTGCATTTCCCAATTCGAAGGTACAAAAATTGAATTCCACCCGCTGTCGTCAAAATCTTCGGCATAAAAATCGGCCGGGACTTTCCCCGGGACATCCTGGTAAAGGAACTTCCATTTCCCGTTCAACGAGACATGCTTCTCGGGGACATAAAAGGCATGCCCTTCTTCCTGGTTCTCTTCGAAAACGGCAGTGTTTTCCACATATTCCGTCCGGTTTGGCCATCCTCCCAATGTCTGGGCTTCAAGTCCTGTAGTCAATAGGAATCCTCCCAAAAGGCAAAAGATTGTTTTCATGAAGATATTACAGTTATAGGTTTGCTAATGATTTTTCGGGTGCGCGTTCAAAAAAGGAACGTATTCAATGAATGAGCTTTTAAAGTCGGAGTGAAAATCTCATTTTGTACATTGAGACTGATGATTTTGTCACTATCCGCATTGTTTCCAACAATAACAGCTATGCTTCCATCCGGATTGATAAAAGCTAAGACATCATCATATGCTCCTTCAGTTTGAATACGCTTTGCTCCCGGCAATACATAATGGCTGACATGTTTCATTACATAATATTCGGGAGTAAAGGTAAATGATTTCCCGTTTTCTGATACGGTAATTAACGAATTTTGTGCCCAACCCCAGCGACTGATGCCTCCTTGCATTAAAGACGTATTCCAATAAGTGTAAACATTTACTCCGTTTTTCAGATAATGTTTCATCAGATTCCACGAATGAGTAGCTCCTTTCCAGTCATTCTTACCATTTCCACATTCTTGTTCCGTTTGATACAGCTTCAGAGTAGAGTTGTTCTTAGCTACAATAGGCAAAGCGTCTTTACCGGCCCATTGAAATCCTACGCCTTTCACATATTTTTTGCTATCGGGGTCTTGTAAGACGGTATCAACCAAAGCTACATTGGCTCTTTCTATCGTTCCATAAAATACGTCTACATTCTTCTCTGCCATAGCCGGGCCTAAATATTTGCCGATAAAGGTATTCAATCCTTTTGCCGTCCAGCAGCAACTGGGATATATTTGGGCAGAATTTGGTTCGTTTTGGGGCATGACCATAAAAATATCAATTCCTTCATTTCGATAGGCATCGATGAACTTGGAGAAATATAGCGCGTAAGCTTTGAAGTATTCGTCTTTCTGAATAAAGGCATCATTCCCCTCTAAAATCTCTTTGTCTTCGGGCAAGCCATTGTCGACGATCCTAGACATATAGGTGCTTTCTCCTTCTTTCAGAATGGATTTCAAGCGCTTCTGCATTTTTATTGTCGAACGACTTGCATAATGTTTGCTATATTTCATCCATACAGGAGGACACCAGGGAGATGCCCATAACTTCATATCGGGATTTTCCTGCAATGCTGCTTTGATGAAAGGTATCAATGTCTTCCGGTCATGCTCGATGCTGAAGTTTTTCATTTCGAAATCTCCATCCGTATCATTATAAGAATAGTAATCGAGAGAGAAGTCATTGGAAGCAATAGGCATTCTATTAATCATAAAGTTTGCACCTACTCCCGGCTTGAAGAGTTCATGAAAGATACTATCGCGCTGTGAAGTATCCAGTTTGCTTAGCGAAGCCCAACCTAATTCATTAAAGCAAGTACCGAATCCATCAATAGTTTGTGCAGTTTTTGTCGCATCTATCAAGATATCAGCCTCTGCTTGTTGACCAGATGCTTGTTGTATGGTCGGTTCCACTACCCAAGGATTCTCAAAAGTTGTGCTAACCCATTGCACTTCTTTCTGTTTTTGACACGAAAATAAAAACAGGCAAGCACAGATTGCGGTAAAGTATGCAGATGTCTTCATTTTTAATTTGATCTAATAATTATATGTATATCAAGCATGAGGTGTGTCAAAATAGAAAATGCCTGTCATTCTTTCTCTGACATGCTCCTATTCTGACACACTTTCATACTCTTATTCAGTTTGGGATTACCATCCTGGATTTTGTTCCAGATTAGGATTCACATTCATTTCCGTTTCAGGGAATGGCAATAACCAATGTCGCTCTTTGAAACCGGCATCAGAAAATTCGTAATAGGTGCCATCTCCGCGCGGAATTTGTTTGCCTGCATTCTTCAGGACTTCTTCGGCGTCTCCCCACCGGATCAAATCCTGATAACGGACAAATTCAAAGGCTAATTCCAAACGCCGTTCCTTTTTTATATCGTTAAACAGCTCATCACCCGTGCTTGTTATATGGGGTAATTGTGCTCTGTCGCGTACCAGATTGATATATCCTTGAGCTTTACTATCATCGGGATTGGATTTCCGGTTATAGGCTTCTGCAGCCATCAGCAGCACATCTGCATAACGGGTAATGCGGTAATTAGTACCGGCTATGGTGTGATAAGCTTCACCTTGCGTTTCGGCTACGAATGCACCATATTTCATGCGGACGCAACCATAAGAACCGTAAGGAAGATTTCCACTCTCGTCCCGGAAAGAGCCGCCATAAACATTTATCAATTCATCTTCATTAATGATAGTTCCTTTCCTGCGAATTTCATCTCCGGCTTCAACAAAAGCGTTATACAAATCCAAAGTGGGCTCGCACCATCCCCATGCAGTCTCTGAGATTCCACTTGTTCCTGCTTTGAACCAAGGTGAACGAGGACCGCAATAAGCTACTATGGAAGTGCCTTCCGTCAGCGTTGAAATATCATCCGAAAAAGAAATTTCAAACAAAGACTCTATGCCGAATTCGGTTGAAGCTCGAGTAATTTGTGAAAAATCCTTTTCCAAATCATATTCTCCACTGTTTATCACATTATCAAACATAGCTGCAGCTTCGTCATATTTCTCCTGATAAAGATAAGCTTTTCCCAACCAAGCTTGGGCGGTACCTTTAGACACATTCCCTTTTTTAGCCGCACTGAGCTGGCTTTTCACAGGCAATGCAGGAATAGCTTCATTCAAATCGGTCTCGATCTGCCCCCATATAGCGGATATTTCTCCATTGGGTTGTGCATATTCGGAGGGCTGGAGAGGTTTTGTGACCAAAGGAACAGGACCCCATAATGATACCAGGTCAATGTATGCCAATGCACGGAGGGCTTTGGCTTCCGCGATAGCCAAAGTCTTTGTTTCCGTATCAGGAGCTACGTTGGCAATTAATATATTGGCTGCATAAATGATTTCGTAATATTGCTCAAAGCAACTTGTCAGCATGGTGTTGCTTGGACCGAAACGGAATTCATCTATTTCTTCGCCTTGAGAATTATCCCCTCTTGAACCACCGCCGCCAATAACGTCATCCGATAAAAGATTTCTAAATTGGAAGAAACTCAATGCATTACTTTGCCACTTGTTGTAGATGGCATATAAAGCTTCTGTAGCATCCTGATCTGTCTTATAGAAGGTTTCCTGTGTCGTAACGCCTAATTGTTCTGTATCTAAGAAATTTGAGCAAGCGGTTATTGTCGTTACTGAAAGCAATACGCCCAGAACGAACTTTGTATGTTTATATATACCAGTTTTCATAATTATAACGTTTTAAAAGTTCAAAGACAAACCAAACATTACTTTTTTGGAAATCGGAAAGTATCCTCTATCGATACCTATACTGTTGTTATTCTCGGATGAAGCTTCGGGATCCATACCGGGATAAGAAGTAAAGGTAAAGAAGTCGTCCAAAGATACGTAAACTCTTGTATTGCCAATGTGCAATTTATTGGTCACAGATTTAGGCAACGTGTAGCCTAACTGGAGTTGTTTAATCTTCATATAGGAACCGTTAAAAATCATCTGGTCACTACTCCAATACGTTGAACTTACGTTAGCTGCCGGGCGGGATGCATTCTTATTGGTCGGTGTCCAACGATCTTCATAAAAGATAGCCAGCTTATTTGCCGTAGGGCGGTCAGTACGGAGTATACCCATCAGGATGTCATTTCCCGCCTGGCCCTGGAGGAACATGGTAAAGTCAAATCCCTTATAAGCCAAATTAACGGTAGCACCATAAGTGATGTCAGGTATTGCACTTCCAACATAAGTAAAGTCCGTCGTATTGATGACGCCATCACCATTTGTATCAATAATATTGATGTCACCCGTTTCTGGGTCGATTCCATTGGTCTTATAGCCACGGAAGTACCAAACCGGATAGCCCTTTTCAAAGGCTGTTGCCGATGGCCACTGACTGTTATTGACACTTGCACCGTTCAATCTGCTGATAGACGGGTCAAGGTAAGTCACTTCATTATGCAGGGTTGACAAATTAGCCGAAATACCATAACTGAAATCTCTAATATTATCGCGCCAGCTTAATTCTACTTCGAAACCTCTATTCAATACATTACCGCCATTGATGGGGGATGCTGCATTTCCTGCCTCTATAGGAGGTGTGTTCGTCGTGATAAGATCTTTGGTCGTTTTATGAAAATAGTCCAAAGTTAACCCCAAACGGTCATTGAAGAAACGTAAATCCAGACCTATATCCCATTGTTCACTAGTTTCCCACGTAAGACTGTTATTACCCAAAACGCTCGGTAATGAAACCGTTGCATAAGTGCCGTCGGCCAATGGATACAAGATGGGAGCATTTATAGAGGACCACGTAAGGTAGTTCGTCGCATTTCCTGAAGAAGCGACCGTTGATGCGTAGCTATAGTCTCCTAAGTTGGACAAGCTACCATTTTGTCCCCAGCTTCCACGAAGTTTTACATAAGTGATAGGGGTGTTTTTCGGAAAGAAATCTTCATTGGAGATAACCC
Source organism: uncultured Bacteroides sp. (assembly GCA_944320865.1). Lineage (GTDB taxonomy): Bacteria > Bacteroidota > Bacteroidia > Bacteroidales > Bacteroidaceae > Bacteroides. The sequence goes on from CALUJC010000021.1 coordinate 51,691, forward strand.
ATCCGGCAGAAATGGCAGGGAATGTTCCCCATCGATTTCCCCTTGGCAAAATAGATAAGCCCGCTGCATCTCTACGGATAGTGGCTTGGAACAGATATTTGTTTTTATAATCATAACTGATACGTCCGAAGTATGACAACTTAGTGTTTGTTAATACAGTACCTCCTACCGAAGAATTGGTCTGTGAGGAAATATAATCCAGTTGAGCATAAGATTCGTCATCTTTTAATAGGGGGTAACCCGATGCTGTAACTGTTTTTACATCTTGCCTGGAAACAGCTGTACCAAACATTACATTGAAATTATGGTCATTAATGCTCTTCTGATAGGAAGCATAATTTTCCCACTGCCAATACATTGATGTCTGGTCGTTTTCGCTTACTGTAGCAAAATTGTTGTACATTTCTGCATTGTAATAGTATTCGGGCCTATAATTATGTCTATTCTGGCTATAATAATTCACAGCGAACTTCGTCGTAAAAGTCAATCCTTCCAATGGAGTAATATCAGCATAGACATTACCCATGAAACCGGTTCTCGTTGTTGTGGTCTGAGACTGATATGCCTGGACAAAAGGATTGATAGCTTCACCTGTCACATACGGTGAAATGCCGTAATAATTACCATCTTCCGATTTGATAAGTTTCTGCCCAGCATCAATCAGACTTTGCACATGGGCCGGAATAGCGCCTGTATATTCCACCGGTGTCAAGGGATCTAACAATGCAGCATTGGCAATGACACCACGATATTCATCATTTTCATTAAATGATTTTCTACTCGACCAGTTCAACTGTATGCTGCTGCCTACCTTTAACCACTTGTTTACCTGATGACTGCCATTAAACATGCCAGAATAACGCTTATAGCTATCATAGTCTCCCTTCACAATACCCTTTTGGTTCAGGTAAGAAAGAGAAGCAAAGTATGTCGTCTTATCACTTCCACCAGAGATTGAAATGTTGTGCTTTTGCATAGGAGACGTTTCAAAAGACTCTTTAATCCAATCCGTATCTATTCCTTCGTAATTCACGCCTGTTAAAGCTCCTGATTCCGACATATAGCCAAGATATTGGTAGGCGTCCATCAACTCTGCACTCTTACCTAAACTTTGCAACGTATATTGGAAATCATAGGTAACTTGAGCTTTCCCGGTCTTTCCACTTTTAGTCGTAATCAATACAACACCATTACCACCTTCTGCACCGTAGATAGCTGCCGACGCACCGTCTTTCAATACTTCCATGCTGGCAATATTGCTCGGTTCCAAGTTGCTAATGTCTGTGGTACGCAATCCGTCTACAATATACAATGGTTCCGAATTTCCGTTAGAGCTATATCCTCTGATGCGGATTTTCATAGCTGAACCCGGGGCACCTGATGACGACAAAACCTGCACACCTGAAGTCTTACCTTGCAAGGCTTGCTCCGGACGGGTATTGGCCGTGTTCATGATGTCTTCTGCTTTTACAGACGATATGGCACCTGTAACAACGCTCTTTTTTTGGATGCCATATCCAATAACTATCACTTCGTCCAGTGCTTGTGTGTCTTCCTTTAATGTAATATTGAAGGTGTTTTTCCCCATTACCCTTATTTCTATGGATGTGTATCCTATGTAAGAAATGATCAGTGTGGCATTATCAGACACATTCAATGTGAAGCGTCCCTCCAAATCTGTAATGGCGCCATTGGTCGTCCCCTTTTCAATAATATTTGCACCAATGATAGGAGCTCCGGCTTCATCGACAACTATTCCAGAAATCTGCTTTTGGGCTTGTTGAATTTCCAAATTTCCCTTAAATGTTTCAGCACTTGCTGTATTGATTCCATTCAAAAATGCTCCAAATACAGAAAATAGTAATACACAACATGATTTTATATATCTTATGTATGTGTGAGATCTGAAATTTTTCTTTGAATTCATGGCCTTTATTTTATGGTATTGATATTAATGGTATTATCTCTGGTTACAATACATATATCTTCCAATATAGTACTTTGCGGTTAAATTTCTTTTGTGCTATTCATAGGCATATTGATTTAATTGTTTTTTCAAATAGAGCATTTATAGTAAAGATAATTGGTTTATGCTCTTTCCAATTACCTCTTTGCTTTTCATTTTTAGAGTCTGTCGTACAAATGTACGACAGGCTCTTAGCAAAATATAGCTTATACTTTTTATTGCAGCAGGATCATGGTATTCTAATTTTGAACACACGGACGCAGGGATAATCTTTTCATTGGTGTAGTGCCTGCAGAATAATAAAAACTGCAGGGATTTTTGTTGAAGTGTCTTGGAGTTTTTTTCATGGGTATTAATGATTGTATAATTTACACTTCAAATATATAAAAATATTTTTTATCATTATAATAGGTATGCTTTTTTTATCCTTTTTTAAGATTAAAAGATGGATAAGCGTTTATAACGATTCATCTCTATTTTTTAGAGCCTGTCGTTTAAATTTGATTCAACCTTATTTTGAAGGCTGTTTTCAAGGATATTTTTCTGTTGTTAAGAGCCTGTTTAAATTTTGCTCAGCCTCATTTTGAGGGCTGTTTTCGAGGATATTTTTCTGTTGTCATGAGGAGCGTAGCGGGCTACGTGACGAATAACAACAGGAAAAGAGACCGGAAAGAGGCTCAAAAAGGGGATGATAAAAACTTAAAACCTCAAATCCGCAACCGCCCTCATAAGATGACACAGAGGTCAAAAAGGTAGCGACACTGTGGCAAAAGAGGGT
>CALUJC010000022.1 GCA_944320865.1 uncultured Bacteroides sp.
CGCTACGCGCCTTGTCGCTCTTAAGGTTGTACTTATGGAAGCGGTCGAACAGCTGGTGGTCGGTAAAGATGCACATCCGTAGCGTGTTGTCGGCAAAGCCCTCGTGCACGGTCCGCTCTACAGCCGTAAAAGTCAGATGGTCTCCCCTATCCTCAAAAATGGCGCGGATGCGATCCGTCTGCTTGCTGCTATCGCTACATATATATATGGTATAGCCCTTTTCGATATACGATTGAAAACTTTCGGCCACCAGGTCGAAGTTCTTATGGAAGATGGGCTGCACGCTGGTTTCGAACATGATGGTGGCATCGGGCGTGCCCGTAGGTTTGTGGCCGAACTCCATGCGGCGGAAGTTCAAAGCGCGGGTGGTAAACTCGCCTCCATCTATCAGTTTCCCGTCCAAGGAGATGGCGCCGCTTTCTTCTGCCTCGCGGGCGGCTATTGCTTGCGGAGTCAATGCCTCGTCATGGACTTGCTGTATGCGTTCTCTCAGCCAAAGGAAATCGCTCATCATCAACACCGCATCCTGGGGCAGAAAGTCCAAAAACGAAACCATCCCTCCCGTGCCCGAACGCTCTAAATCACGGCTCAGGTCGGGCACGATGATGACATCGCTTTTCGGCTCTTTGGACAGCTGGCTCTCCACCTCAAAGGTACGGATGCTCTCCACCTCATCGCCAAAAAAGTCAATGCGGTAAGGGTATTCGGAAGAAAAAGAAAAGACATCGATAATGCTTCCCCTCACGGCATATTGGCCCGGCTCATACACATAGTCCACATACTCAAAACCATAAGTATGCAGCATGTCAGTGATGAATTTCATGTCCACCCGCTCACCGGCATGTAGTTTCAAGGTGTTGTCATCCAGTTCGCGGCGCGATACCACTTTCTCCGCCAATGCATCGGGATAGGTCACTACACACCAGTCACCTGCATCCTTCTGCAACCGTCCCAATACTTCGGTACGGAGAATCTCATTAGCGGCATCTTTTTGCCCGTATTTGATGGCACGACGGAATGATGAAGGAAAGAACAAAACCTGTTCATCGCCCAACACCTGCACCAAGTCGTGATAGAAATAGCCCGCCTCCTCCAGATCGCCCAAGATGAAGACAAACGGACACTTTGCCCGCTGCACCAATACGGACGACACCATCGATGGGGCGGAAGCACACAGCCCCCCACAATAAAGGCGGTGCACGGAAGCATCGCCCAACACACGGACCATCGCTTCCACATTAGGGTGAGCGGCATAGAGTTGCTGTAAATCGGCAAGGGTCATCATAGAATCGCAAGATATATTTCGGGTGCAAAATTAGGAAATTATTTGCAAATAAAAGCGTCCCCTCATCCACGAAGGAACAAGGAGACGCTCAGGGAAAAGGAGAATTTTGTTATCCTACCGGCATTAAGCCAAGAAGGAGATAAGCACACCGGCAGCCACAGCCGAACCAATGACACCCGAGATGTTGCTCGACATGCAGTAGTTCAGCACATGGTTTTTAGGGTCATACTTTGTGGCAATCTCGTTACATACACGGCTTGCCATGGGCACAGCACTCAAACCGGTAGCACCGATAAGCGGATTGATTTTCTTCTTGGAGAAACAGTTCACCACCTTGACGAACAAAATACCGCCTGAAATAGACAAGGCGAAAGCCAAGAAGCCACCGATGACAATGCCGATAGTTGTCCAGTTCAGGAAAGCTTCTGTAGTCATCGTAGCGCCTACGCTCAATCCAAGGAAAATGGTAGCCGTGTTCATAATGCTGTTGGCAGCCGCATCAAACAAACGGCTCGTATCGCTGCCAATCTCCTTCAACAGGTTACCAAACATCAGCATACCAATCAAAGGCACAGCCGTAGGTACAAACAAAGCCACGATGGTAGTCACAGCAATGGGGAAGACAATCTTCAAGACACGCATGTTCTTGAACTCCGTCTTCGAAGGATAAAGCTTCTCTTGCTCCTTCATGTTAATCATCAGCTCCTTCTTGGTGCAAAGCAAACGCACGCACAGCGGAATGATGACAGGTACCAGCGCCATGTACGAATAAGCCGCAATGGCAATGGGACCCAGCAAGTGGGGAGCCAGCTTGATGGTAGTAAAGATGGCCGTAGGCCCATCGGCACCACCGATAATACCCAAAGAAGCTGCTTCCTTCGGGGTGAAGCCCATCAAGATGGCAATGAGCAACACGGCAAAAATACCCAACTGTGCAGCCGCCCCAAAAATGGAAAGACGCAAATTGCGAAGCATCGGGCCGAAGTCGGTCAAAGCACCTACACCCATGAAGATAATAGGAGGCAGAAAACCACTCTTTATCAGCATATAGTAGATAAAGTTCATCAGCCCCATCTCGTGTGCAATTTCGTGAAGGGGCATTTCCCAGACGTTCTTCAGCACCCCGTTCACCAGGACCATGCCATTCTCGTCTGCTTGCGTCACTCCCATTTCGCCTCCCGGGAAGTTGGCGATGAGCACTCCAAAAGCAATAGGCACCAGCAACAAGGGCTCATAATGCTTTTTAATGCCTAAATAGAGCAAGACGAAAGCAATGGCATACATCACAAGGAACGACGGATTAGCAAAAATGTTGCTGAACGCCGTCATGTCATAGAGTTTTCCAAATATATCTTCCATCACGCAATCTTCATTAATACATCGTCTTCAGAAACAGAATCACCGGAATTGACACAAATAGCTACAATGGTACCGTCTATATCGCTACGGATGGCATTGTAGGTCTTCATAGAGTCGATATATCCCAGCAAATCGCCTTTTTTCACTTGGTCGCCTACCTTACGCGGCGTTTCCTGTGTGTTCTTCGTAAGGAAGAACTTACCTTCCAACGGAGAAAGCACATCGGCTCCCTCGCCCGCAGGCAATGATACCTTTTCCGTGGCCGAGGCAGGCAGATCGATGTCGCCATAAGCCACCGTCACACGGTATGACTGGCCTTCCACTTGCACTGTAAGCGTCTTGGGTTTCGTATCTTCAAGCGGAGACTTGTCTTGCTCGGCACGGCGCTTCTCCACATCGGCAAGGAAGTCTTCCTTGGCTTTCCCGCTCTTGTAGGCTTCATATTGTGCCGGGTGCATGGCGTATTCAAAGAGCTCTTCGTCATCCTCGCCAAGCTCCCACTTATTGTCTTTCATCATCTTGCGATACTTGTCAAGGCAATCGGGATAATTGTCTTGCGGATTGCCCGTGAAGAACTTGCGGCCTTCGCGCTCGGCTTTCTCTACAATTTCGGGAGCCAACTCTCCGGGCAATTTGCCGGCCTTTCCAAGTATCATGTCCCAAATATCGTCGGCAATCATGCCCCAGCGCTCTTTGCCTTTTTCCATGGCAATGACATTCATCATGGCCAGATTCTTGACATATTGGCTGAACGGAGTTACCAAGGGAGGATAGCCTACACGCGGCCAAACGTAAGCCACTTCATTGAACAGCTTAATGAGCAACTCGTCCTGCTTCATAAAAGGCAAGTTGCGCTTAGCCTTATACTTGTTAATGCTTTCAAGGTTGCTTTCCAGGTCGGCCATCAATGAGCCCATCATGCCACCCGGAAGTCCCGGACCGATAAGCAAAGAGTTCATCAAGCGGTTGCGCGGACTGATATACAAGCCCAAGAAATCGTCCATAAATTCCTGGATAAGGGCACGCACCTTCATGTAAGCCTCCATGTTGATTTCGGGTACTTGGAAGCCGGCATCCTTCAACATAGCCTGCACGCTAAGCAAATCAGCATGTCCCGTACCCCACGACAGAGGCTCCATACCTACATCAATATAGTCGCACCCGGCTTCACACACCTCGAGGATGCTTGCCATGTTGAAGCCCGGACCTGCATGACTATGATATTGAATAGGAATATCTTTTATCTTCTTAATTCCGGCTACAATCTTACCCAATGTCACAGGACGACCGATACCTGCCATGTCCTTGATACAGATTTCATCGGCACCGGCTTCAATAAGCTGTTTAGCCATATTGACATAATACTCTACCGTATGCACCGGTGAATGGGTGATGCAAAGCGAACATTGCGATATCATGCCCGCATCATGTGCATAGCCGATAGAAGGAATAATGTTGCGCACATCATTCAAACCACAAAAAGTACGCGTGATATCCGTACCTTGTGCCTTTTTTACTTTATAAAACAACTTACGTACATCGGCAGGAACAGGACTCATGCGAAGGCCGTTCAAAGCACGATCTAACATATGCGTCTGGATGCCGGCTGCATGAAAAGGTTTCGTCCACTCGCGCACCGCCTTGTTCGGGTTCTCTCCAAACAGCAGGTTGACTTGTTCAAAACCTCCTCCATTGGTTTCCACACGGGCAAAACAACCCATCTCCACAATGGCAGGCGCTACCTTTACCAGCTGGTCTACACGAGGCACGTATTTTCCGGCACTTTGCCACATGTCACGAAAAACCAGGCTGAACTTGATTTCTTTTTTCATATTCTTTCTGTACTTGCTTATATTAATATTGTAACCTTTAAATTCACGGTATTATCACATTTTTTCCACCTTAGCTACCTTACCCTTGTCATGAGTTACCACAGCCACAGCCGCTTTAATAACGGCCATTACATGGGCAGGAATGGGCGCTGCACCACCTTGTGCCTTAACCGGCACCTCTTCGGCAGGAGCATACTTATTGACTACCCAAATAAGACCTTTCCCTAAATAAATCACAATCAAGAGGATAACGAACACAGTAGCCATACCGACCACCATCAGGAGTAATGCTAGATTCAAGTTTTCCATATACAAATTATTAGTAATCGAAGGGTATTGCTTAAAAACTGCCACGAAATTACAGATTCTTGCTTAAAGATTTGGATACAAGATGTATAAAAGATGCTAAAAGCCTCCCGCTGCAATTTCCTTACGTTTCATCTCACGTAATACACCCAATGTAAGAGGGATAGCCAAACAAAACGTCAGCAAGTCTGATACTGCTTGGCACATTTCCACTCCCTGAAGTCCAAAGAAATGAGGAAGAATAAAGATTAAAGGAATAAAAAACAACCCTTGCCTGGCCGATGATAAGACAGTAGCCCGCACGGATTTACGAATTGTCTGAAGCATCATGTTGCTTATGATGGTCCATGCGCCAAGCGGATAAGCAATCAGTTGCCATTGGAGGGCGGCCGCACCGGTCCTTATTACATCTGGGTCACCTTCACGAAACAATTCGATAATTTCCGGAGCGAAACCACTACCAACCAGTGCCACAAGCAGTAAGAAAGTGACACCTACCCGAACGCAAAAATAAAATCCAGCCCGCACCCTGCCATATAAAGCTGCTCCGTAATTGAAACCGCATAATGGCTGGAACCCCTGTCCGAATCCTATAAGAAACGAGTTGATAAACATGCCTATGCGAGATACGATCGACATACCCGCAATAGCCGCATCGCCATATTGGCCAGCAGCCGTGTTCAATAATATAGTAGATAAACTGGCCAATCCTTGCCGGGTAAGCGAGGGTGTGCCCCCACCTATTATTTCTTTAATGAAAGTCCACGTTGGCGTAAAGTGGCGGTAATGGATGGCTATACCTCCCCCCATACGTGCCATGACCACAAGAAGGCAAAAACTCAACACTTGGCTAATCACCGTAGCCCATGCCGCTCCGCGAAGCCCCATTTCGAAGGTAAATATCAACAACGGGTCAAGCCCCACATTGATAACTGCCCCAGAAACTATCCCCACCATGGCATATGCAGCATTACCTTGAAAACGCATCTGATTGTTCAACACCAAAGATGACGCCATGAAAGGTGCCCCAAGCAAGATAATACCCAAATAACTACGGGTATATGGAAGCAAACTTTCGGTAGACCCAAGCAAACGGCTAAGCGGATTGAGGAACAAAAGCCCCAATGCCATGATGATGAAACCCGCGATAAAAGCCAAAAAGAAGCCCGTTGAAGCCATCTTCACCGCCTTCACATTTTCTTTGGCTCCCAACATGCGCGACATATAGTTGCCCGAACCATGCCCGAAAAAGAACCCCACTGCTTGAATTATAGCCATCAAAGAAAAAACTACTCCCACTGCTGCCGTAGAGGGGGTGTCAAGCTTACCCACAAAATAAGTATCGGCCATGTTGTAGAATGAAGTCACCAGCATGCTGATAATGGTGGGCACTGCAAGTTTCATGATAATGCGGTGCACCGGGGCCGTGGTCAGGTAAATGTAATTGCTATCAGCTGTATGCTTCATCATGCCGTTCATAGAAATTCCGCACAAAGTTACACAATTCTCCGAAAAACACGGATGCCCTGCCCTATTTCTTGCGTCAGCCCCACGGCTTTCATTTAAACTTTAGAATAGCATTCCTCGTCAAAAGGTTGGTTCGAAAAAGAAATATTTACAGAAACGCCCATTTCAAGGGCTATCGTCACCTTATTTCCTCCCCAACATGTCCGTATTTTCTACGGTCCACCTCCGACCCAATACGCCGATGGGTTATCGAACTTGGTAAGGACTTGTATCGAAGGAGAGTCGGAGGTGGTACGTAGATGGGTAGTACAAATTTCGTCAATATATTGAACTACTGATTATTACAAACACTCCTCAAGGTGATTTTTGTAAGGAAAAGAGAATAATCAAGATTTTTCATGTAAACATTTATAGATTTCGATACGAAGAATTCGATATTTTCTTATATGTTTACATTTCTATTCTTGAACAGTTGAGCATCCGTATCGTCGGCGGATGAAGGATAAGCTGTTAAAGCCCCTTAGGTAGCTCGGAAGAAGAGGTGATGCCTTAAAAAAACGAGTAGAGGGTGTGTCGTAAAGCAATGAATGCTTTCAAAATGTTATAATATTAGGCGCGGATTTCGCGGAATAACACGGATTTAATAAGCTTAATCCGTGAAATCCGCGTAATCCGCGCCTAAAAGAAAGCATTCAGAGGGCTTTGACACACCTCCTACTAGCAAAAAAGTCCGTTTGACTAATCCTTATTTATTCATTCATTTTAATATCAGGATTGCCGCTCTGTTCAATGTCCGGGATTTGGAACATCACTTTAAACGAGTTCCAATCATCGCCCCGAACATCCTGCTTCAAGCGTTTCAACTCAAACAGACGCTCGCCCTGCGAGGCTATCTCCAACCGGCGTTCTTTTTGGACAGCTTGGATAATCGTTGCTTTGTCAAGCGAAGTAGTCACAGCCTGACCATAAGCACGGGCTTCAATCTTATTCAAAGCCTCCAATGCCTGTTTCAAATCAGCCTGTTCGCTCGAAGATTCAGCCAAAGACTCAGCGTAAATCAGCAACAATTCGTTATAGCCGAGGATGATGGCATCCATATATTCATAATCGAACTTCGTGGTGTACCACGAATTATCGATATAAGCATAGAATGTCTTGAAGCGGAGGTCATTTTCCTGGTCATAAGCTGCAATCAAGTCATCCGACGGATGATAAACAGACAATGCTAAGCCGTTTGTCCGATAATCGCGCAAGCCCGACCAAGAATCTTCAATGGTAGAAGCCGAAGGAATCATGGCAACGACTTCTTTTGTCGTGGTGCCTTTTTCTGCCCGGGCGAACTTGGCAGTCATATCCGCGTCTATATCATAGTTTCCTGTAGCAACTACCTCACCGGCGTAACGGGCAGCCGATGCGAAATCACCCTTATAGAAATAGACCTTTGCCAACAGACCTTTGGCTCCATCTATCGTGGCACGGCCGGAAAGCAATGTATTGCTGGGCGAAAGGTGCTCGATAGCATACTCCAAATCTTCAATAATCTGGTTATAGACCTCCTCAACGGTTGAACGTTGCACTACCTCGAAGGCAGTCTCACGATCCAACACACCCCTCAGACGCAAAGGCACACCCATTTCGGGCACATCTTTGTTTTCCTCGCAATAAGCCAGACCAAAACCACGAACCAAATGGAAATACCCTAAGGCACGGATAAAAGATGCCTCTGCGCGGAATTCTGCCAGTGTTTCAGGGTCATTGCTCAATATAGATTCTGCCAAATCACTATAGCCAACCTGGTTTGCACGATTGATGGCATTATAAGTATTGCTCCACGTATCACGCCCCACTGCGTTCATCAGATTCATCGTGTGGTTGGACATCTGCACCCACTCGAAGGTTGCGGTATTGGCCGTACTCTCATCAGCTATCACATTAAACCCACGCAAAGCTGTTCCACCCATGAATCCTCCTGAACGGACTTGATTATAGGCGCCTAACAATAGTTTTTCAAGGTCATCCTTTGTTTGGATACGGTCTTCAATCAGTTCCAAATTATCCGGCTTTATCTGAAGGAAAGCCATATCATCGCAAGACGACAGCAACATCGCCGAAAATGCTATCGGCAATACATATTTCATTTTCATTATCATGGTCTTTATCTATTAGAAATTTACACTTAATCCCACCGTATAAGTCCGGGCTTGTGGAGCCGTCAAGTAAGTGACGTTCAAACTCAAGTTACGTTTCTGGGCACTGTCCACATCACGCATGATTTCCGGCTCGCCATGGTACTTATTATAATACTCACTAAATAGAGTCAGCAAGTTCGTTGCTTGTGCAAAAACACGGATATCACGAATGTGCCACTTCTGTAACTTTTCGCCACGGAAAGTATAACCCAAATTCACATTCTTCAGACGTAAGAAACCTGCATCATGCAAATATTCTGTGGTGTTACGGCTCAACTCAATACCGCTGCTACCCAAGCTGACACGAGGTACATCCGTAATGTCGCCCGGCTTCTGCCAACGGTCAAGCACGTTTCTCTTCAAACTCCAGGTACCCACATTGTTCATTTGGAATTTCTCTGCATCATCAAAGATATTGCCACCTATTTGGAAAGTGAACATAAAACCGAAATCCCAATTCTTATACGTAAAGGTATTGTTGAAACCGCCTACGAAATCCGGATTCGGATGTCCTACGGGCTGACGGTCACGGTCGGCATTATATTCCTTCGTTTCGCCTACCGGATTCCCGTTATCATCCAGCTGTTCATAAACAGGCATACCGTCTGCGGGATCTACATACAGGAATTTAACCAGATAATTCACACCAATAGGCTGGCCTTTGATAACACGTGTATCGCCCTCACCTTGCAAAGCATCCGGGCCGGCAGTACCCACGTCCAACACCTTATTCTTGTTCCAGCTGATATTGAAATCGGTAGTCCACGTAAAATCGCGGTTCGTGATGTTCACCGACTTAATGTTGAATTCAACACCCGTATTACGAACCTTGCCTACATTGCCAAGGAATGTGGTATAACCTCCCGAAGCCGGAACGCTGACATTCAAGAACAAATCTTTCGAATACTTGTTATAGAAACCTATTTCACCCGAAATGCGGTTACGCAGGAAGCCATATTCCAAACCGACATCTACCGTAGAAGTAGTTTCCCATTTCAAGTCTGAATTTTGCAGGTTATTGATATACCAATAGTTCTGGCCCTGATATAGTTGGTTCGTATTCACACTTACCGTACCCCACTGTGCATAGTTGGGAATTTCGGCATTACCCGTTATACCAAAACCTGCCTTAAGTTTCAGCAGGCTAAGAACATCATTGTCTTTCAAGAAGTCTTCTTCCGTAAGCAACCAACCGACAGAAGCGGCAGGGAAGTTACCAAACTTATTGTTCGCACCGAAACGAGAAGAACCATCCCGACGGAATGTTCCGGTAAACATATACCGGTCTTTAAGGGTATAGTTGACACGTCCGAAGAAAGAAATGAACGAATAATCCTCATTGGGATTTCTCGTAAAAGTTCTGTTTGCCTCGTCGTAAGCCGGATGCTTGAACAACCAGTTTTCGGTGCCCGGAGTAAATACAATATTAGTATAATTGGACACCCGGGTAGATTTCATGGCTTCCGTACCAATCATAAAGTGGAAACGATGGTCGTTACCAATATTTAAACTATAGTTCAGCAACGCTTTCGCATTCCAGTTGGTTTCATAGCGGTTGGTAACATTGCTATTGGGCTGAGTGGACAAATGCTGAGTCTGGAGGAAATTGGACGCATTATCACGATAGTCAATATTGCCCTCAACACGCAAAGACAAATCTTTAATAATCTGAAGGTCTGCATACAAGCTTGCCATCGTACGGTCAGTAAATATGCGACGGCGCTTCTCATATATCTCTGTTATCGGATTGGTCGACATGGGGAAAATGTAATACGAACCATCCTCATTATACACCGGGAAGTAAGGCAATGCATCACTGACGGCACGCCCGTAACCGCCATCCCAACCGGTAGGTACCGGACGATGGTCTACGTGCGAATAGCTCAAATTGGCACCTACTTTCAATATGGATATAGGATTATAGTCCACATTAAGCCTGAGGCTTGTACGGCCAAAGTGATCCTCTTTCATGTATGAATTCTCTGCCACGTGCGAAATGCCGGCATAGGTCTTTATTTTCTTATTACCCCAAGATATCGAGAAATCCGTGTAGCTGGAAACACCGACGCGGGTCACTTCATCTTCCCAATCCGTGTTGTTCATCAATGCCTGTTCTCTGGTAAAACCTCCAGGATAGGTGGTCACTGTGGCCGGATTGGTTGAGCCCGACGGGTTAAACTGATAATCATTCCGCAAAGCCTCATCGTAGATTTCAAGATACTCCCTGGTGTTCAACATGTCCGGCGTCACATTGGGAGTGGAAAAGGCAACTTTCTGACTGAAACTAATCTGCGGTTTTCCTTCTTTACCCCGCTTGGTAGTAATCAAGACAACACCATTCGCACCACGCGAACCGTAAATAGCTGTAGCCGAAGCATCCTTTAAGATGTCAATACTCTCAATATCGTTTGAATTGATGGATGAAAGCGGATTGTCTTGGGCACCACCCACACGCTCGCCGGCATTCTGCATGATGGGGATACCATCCACTACAATCAGCGGGTCACCTCCCGCCGTAATGGAAGCGATACCACGCACACGTATCGCAGCTCCCGAACCCGCCAAACCGGAGGATTGCGTCACCTGTACACCGGCAGCCCGGCCTTGAAGCGCAGCATCGAACGAACTGGTAGGTACCGAGGTCAACTCATCCCCTCCTACCTTAGCAATGGAACCGGTCACATCACGTTTGTTCTGCACACCATAACCAACTACGACAATCTCATCCAATGCTTCAATATCTTCTACTAAACGAACCACAATCTGGCTTTGATTACCAACCCTGATTTCTTGCGTACGATAGCCTATGTAAGAATAAACCAAGATGGAATTCTCATCGGGTACCGTGATTTCATACTTTCCATCCATATCGGAAGTAGTACCCTGCGTCGTACCTTTCACCTGAATGGTGATGAATGGCAACGGCTCGTTTGTCGTACCATCCACAGCTACACCTGTCACTTTCTTTTGCGCAAACGCTACAGAAGAAACAAGCAATAAGGCTAACAATAACACATTTTTTACCATAGAATGGCTAACTTGTTTCTCTTTCTGTCGCGAGAAACACTCATTCTTCATGTCCATAAATAACTTGTTTTTGATTTAAAATTAATAAAGCTCCAATACATAAACTCCTCTGGCCGGAATGGTCAATGCGGGCGACAAGGCCAGCTCTTGCCCGGTCACCACATCTTTGCCCTTCGTATAAGAAGCTGTCACTTCGCTGAAGCGCTCCATGGGCAAGGTACGTTCTTCATCCATGCCATTCATTACGACCAATACCGTTTTTCCTTCGTAAATGCGGGCATAAACGTAGCACCCCGTCTGGTCGGGCATGTAGTGCACCAGCTTGCCCCGTGTTACGGCGTCAGCAGTCTTTCGCCAGTTCAGCAAGGTGCGCATGTAGTTCCATGCCTCGTTCTGCCGGGGAGTCCGGCCTTCCGGTGTAAAGGCATCCACCTCGTCTCCAGGCCAACCGCCGGGGAAATCCTGACGGATACGCCCATCGCCGGCTTTCTTCAGGCCAGTCATCAGAATCTCCGTCCCGTAATAGATTTGGGGAATCCCACGTGTAGTCAACAAGAATGCAATGCCTTGCTTGTACCTTCGCAAATCTTTGGCGCCGTCAAGGTTAAAGCGTCCCAAATCGTGGTTATCCAGAAAAATCAGGATATTGTTCAAATCCGGGAAAAGGAAATCCTGTGCAATCACCTCATACAGTTTGAATAAGCCTGCTTCAAAGCCTTCTTGGTTGGAGCATTCGTCCGTAAAAGCTTTTTGCGCAGTGAAAGTCAAGTCGAAGTCCATGACCGTCTTCAAGTGGGAGTTACGGTCGTTTACCTTAGAGTCCCTTTGCCACCAGGCAGAGGCCGTTCCCTTAGGATACCATGCTTCGCCTACAATGTTGAAGTCCGGATATTCCGCTTCGACTTCCTGACACCATTGCGCCATAAAGTCGTAATCGGCATAAGCATGCGTATCTTGCCGGATGCCATCAATGCGGGCATATTCAATCCACCAAATGCTGTTTTGAATCAGGTAACGGGCCAAGTGCCTGTTCCGTTGATTCAAGTCGGGCATACCGGGACTGAACCACCCGTTAATCAAGATGTCCTTTTCCGTTTGGGCTGCATGCACATCCATCAAGGTCCACTTGCTATGATTTGTCTGGACAAAGTTCTCCCGATTGTTCAGCCAGTCGGACGTAGGCAAATCCTTCATCCACCAATGCGAGCTGCCGCAATGGTTGAATATCATGTCCATCACTACCTTCATGCCTTTGGCGTGCGCCTTGTCTACAAACTCGCAATACTCCTCGTTGGTACCGAAGCGGGGGTCTACCCGGTAGAAATCGGTAATGGCATAGCCATGATAAGAACCTCCGGGCATGCGGTTCTCCAGCACCGGATTCAACCAAATAGTAGTGAAGCCCAAGTCTTGGATATAATCGAGCTTGTTTATGATGCCTCGCAAGTCTCCTCCATGCCGGGCGCCGCTTCTCGAACGGTCCACCTTCACGTCATCCAGGTTGTCATTAGATGGGTCGGCATTGGCAAAACGGTCAGGAGTAATCAGGTACATCACATCGGCGGGAGAGAACCCTGCCGCTCCCGACTTCTTATTCCGTTCGCGCAGTTCAAACTTCCGGACAGTCTTCTTCTTCCCGTCTTGAAAGGTGATGTCCATCACTCCCGGGGAAGCCTTTTCGGAAATATCCAGATAAAGGAAAAGATAATTAGGGTTTTCCACCCCTACTGCTTCCTTGAGTCTCACTCCAGGATAGTCAATATGCACTTGGGCGTCCGCGATGTTTTCACCATAGACCATAATCTGCAACTCGGGGTTCTTCATGCCCACCCACCAGCATGCAGGATCCATGCGTTCAATGTCAATCGCGTAAACGCCCGTGCATAAAAGACAAAAAATGGATAAAATTAAATGTCTCATTATGCTCCACCTATTTAACTTCTACCTACACTTCTTATAAATCACGAATCCAAATGTTGCGGAAAGCTACTTCCACACCATGGTCTTGCAAACTCAAAGGCATACGCCCATGTGCCGTGTATTTCGGTAGCCCGGTGTATGGAGTATTTCCTTTTAAGACATAATTATTCTGAACAACTACTCCGTTCAATACCACTGTAATCATAGCAGGAGCCTCTAATTTACCATCCGTACCAAAACGGGGACCTTTCCAATAAATGTCATACACTTGCCACTTATCTGTACCTGTAAAGGGATTTACCATCGGGGCGCTTTGTTTGTAGATACTACCTACATAACCATTTACATAAGTAGGATTGTCTTCGCAATCAAGCACCTGTACTTCATAACGGCTTTGCAACATGATGCCGCTATTTCCTTTCATCTGTAAGGTGTTTTCCTTGCCGGGCACGGGCGTCTTGAACTCGATGTGCAGCTGGCAATCGCCAAAGTACTGCTTAGTCTGGATAGAGCCGGCACCGGGAGCCACAATCATGGCGCCATCTTTCACCGTCCACTTTGCAGGACTGCCATCCATCGATTCCCACTTGGATAAATCCTTCCCGTCAAACAAAACAATGGCGTCGGAAGGTGCACTTGTTCCGTTACCTGGTGTCACTTTGGCCGGCACAGGATGATACCATTCCGTACTCTCGGGTTTCCACTGTTCGCGTGGTGATTGTGCATGCGCTACATACGCGCCACACAATAAGAAACTGAATAAAATAACTGCTTTTTTCATACTACATATTAATTTATTATATGGTATTGCATTTATATTTTGCAAATATTTCCCCTTCATAAAACGTGTTACAAAAGTAAGATGCATCTGCCATAAGCAACATTTTCAAGCATTCCAAAACGATTTACTTTCGTATCAATTATGCCGACGTCAGAAAGGCTAAGCCCCATACTGATACAATATCGACAGAAAATGATACGATATCATATAAAATCACCCTAAATACCCCTCTTGGTGGCCTTCCAACACCAGCACGGTAGCTTTCCTACGCCAGCATGGTAGCTTAGGTAATCTACCGGGAAAGTCTTTAATGAATAGGAAAAACCATTTAGAAAATCCTTTCACACGCTTGCCTGCACCGTTTTTTTTCACTACCATTGCGGGCAAATTCAAATCTATTAATTACAGTAAAATACTATGAAACCAGGAATGCTAATCATCGGATTATTTACATGGATTCAACTGAACGCAAACCCATTTTACTTCAGAACATACGACATAGAAGACGGTCTGTGCCACAATTATGCTTATTGTTGCGCGCAAGACAATTATGGCTTCATGTGGTTCGGGACAAAGGCTGGTCTCACCAGTTTTGACAGTAAGACCTTTTATACATACAAAGATTATTCCTCAGGAGAAGGTGCCCTAATGAGTTATAACATACTCGACCTGGAAAAGAGCCCAACCGGGCAAATGTGGGTAAGCACAGACAACGGCGTACAAAAATATGATTATCAGACTGATTCATTCGCACCAGTCCTCGACTTCACTAAAGACCAAAGTATTCACTCCCTACAGTTCGACCGGGAGGGTAATTTGTGGATGCTGGCCTATGGATATTCTTTGATAAAGTATAACGAAGGCAAGGATGAGCACACGATTTATATGTATAAAGGAGATGAACCTATCATCGCCTACCACATTACCACGCAAGGCCAGATTTGGGCGGCAACTTTAGGAGGGGATATTGTATATTTAGATGGCGAAAATAGCGAGTTCGTTTCCATCGGTGTAGCCCCCATTAAAGGGATTACTACTATATGGGCTTCTCCGCAAGACAACCTCATTCTAATCGGCACAAAAGACAATGGAATCAAACGAATTGATTTAACAAACAATTCGTGCAGGGATATTCTTCCCAAGCAAAAAAAATTTCCGCTCTATACCCGGAAAATAACCCAAACAAACGACGGCAAAGTATGGATTGGAACATTTAACGGCATTTATGTCTACGACATCCACTCGGACACCCTCACCTCCATCCGGCAAGATCCAAGCAACCCTTACTCTCTATCCAACAATGCCATCCAAGATATCTTTCAAGATGACGAGAATGGTATCTGGATTTGCACAGATAACGGAGGAATCAGTTATATGCCTCCTTATTCCGAATTTGAAAAATACTATGATATTGATGGAGAGAAAACAATAAAAGGAGATATCATTCATGACATCTGCACCGACCGTAATGGCAACTTGTGGATTGGTACCGAAGACGCAGGCATCAACAAGTTTGACAGGAAACGAAACTCCTTCCAGACATTCAATGACAAGAATGGCCTTTCCCAAAATTGCATCCACGGGCTGGCCGTTATCGACAATATGCTTTGGATTGGTACGCATGCCAACGGAATAGACGTAATGGATTTACGCACAGAACGCGTCACAAAGCACTACACCCTGTCGGCCAACACTGCCATGCGCACCAATAATATCGTCGTCTACCTGTACCAGACGCGCGACAAGCAGCTTTACGTCGCTACAGATTTAGGTGTATATTGCTTCAATGCTGCCAAAGACACATTTGAACTTTCCTCCCAGTTTCCTAACAATTGCCGTATCCAAACACTCTTTGAAGACCATGAAGGAACGATTTGGGCCGGGACGGTAAACAGAGGATTGTATTATTACAACCCCTCTACCGGCCGTCACGGAGAATTCAAGTTGGACTCACTCAGCCTTAGAATAAACCGCACCGTCAACCACATCCATGAAGACAAGCAACACAACCTATGGTTTGCCACCGGCAATGGCATCAAAATGTACAACCGCGAAACAAGGCAAACGCGCCAATACGACATGCTGGATGGCTTACCCAGCAACATCATTTACCGGATTGAAGAAGATGACAATGGCTGTTTATGGATAAGTACAGCAAACGGTCTAGCCCGTTTAGACTCCACCAGCCACACCATCAAGACATTCAAGAAAGAACACGGACTAATCTCTAACCAATTCAATTACAATTCTTCATTGCGGGCTTCTGACGGGACCTTATTTTTTGGCAGCCTGAAAGGCATGATTAGCTTCCGGCCTGATGACATCCATGAATTCTCCGTCCGTCCCCAAACCTACATTTCCCGCATAAGCTACAATGACCCGGACCAGAACCTGCTGCATCAAGAAAACATTATACTGAAAAAAGAAATCACATTGGCTTATAACCAATCCACTTTCCACATCGATTACATCTCACTCAATTACCAAGCCCCCGACCTGACCCGTTACGCCTATCGCATGGAAGGTTTGAATACGGAATGGAATCAAGTAGTAGGAGAAAACCGGATTTACTTCACCAAACTACCTCCCGGCACCTATACCTTCATGCTCAAAGCGGCAAACTTATCCGGCATCTGGAACGAAGAGCCGGCTACTTTTCGCATCATCGTGCTTCCTCCCTGGTGGCTGTCCACCTGGGCCTGTATAGCTTACGCCATCATCGCCGCCGGAAGCGTCATGCTGCTGATTCTATTCATCACGCGACGCAATAAAGCTAAAATGATGCTGGCAATGAAGGAATTTGAAGACGAAAAAGAAAAAGAGCTCTACCGGGCAAAAATAGACTTCTTCATCAACATTGCACACGAAGTGCGCACACCTTTGACACTGATCAAAACCCCGCTGGACCAATTGATGAAGGACGACAAATTGTCTCCAAACACAAGGAATTATGTCACTATCATCAGCAAGAATGCAAACCGCCTACTGAATTTGGTCAACCAATTGCTGGATTTCCGAAAAACCGAAACCGAAGGCAACAAATTGAACTTTGTAGAAGTAGATATTATCGCTTTGATCCATGAAGTCTGTGACTACTTCCGCGAAGCTGCAGAGCAAAAAGCAATCCGCCTAAGCATCGAAAGCAGTGAGGATGCTTTTTACGCCTACATCGACAAAGAGGCTTGCACCAAAATTCTTAGCAACCTCTTGTCCAATGCCATCAAATATGCAGCCAGCCTCATTGAAATTCAATTCAAGGTGCAGAATAACCAACATTTCACGATTGACATAACCAATGACGGCGAAGTAATTCCCAATGAACACAAGGAAAAACTGTTTGAGCCATTCTTCCGTAGTAATCCGGACAGCCATACAGGCACCGGCCTCGGCCTGCCCTTAGCACGCTCATTGGCAGAAATGCATGGAGGAACACTGGATTTATCTGAATCCGCCCCCGGACTTACGACCTTCAGGATAGACTTACCTGTCAACCAACCAAATTCACTACACCTACAGGAGGGAAACAGTAAAAAAACGAAAAAAGGAACAGGTACATATACATATATCACCCATAAATCGCAACCGACTGTTCTGATTGTAGAAGACAATGAAGAAATGTTGCATTTCATTGGAAAGGAAATAAATACCTTATACAATGTAGCAACAGCCTCGAATGGGAAAGAAGCTATCTCTTGTATGAAAGATAATAGCATACAACTAATTATCAGCGACATCATGATGCCTGTCATGGACGGACTAACCTTATTGAAAACCGTAAAAAATGATTTGGAGTTCAGCCATATACCAGTTATCTTGCTGACCGCCAAAAACGCCTTGCAGTCTCGTATAGAAGGACTGGAACAAGGAGCAGATGCTTATATAGACAAACCATTCTCCATGGACTTGTTATTAACCCAAGTGACCAATCTGCTGAATAACCGCGACAACATGCGGGCTTATTATTTCAATTCACCCATTACAAACATAAAGTCGATAGCCTATACAAAAACCGATGAGAAATTTCTGAAAAAACTGAATGAAATCATTAACAACCATATTGACGATGTAAACTTGGACGTAGACATGATAGCAGACCTCATGAACTTGAGTCGGCCGACACTTTATCGAAAAATCAGCGCCATATCCAACTTAACACCTAATGAACTTATCAAAATTACCCGGTTGAAAAAAGCCGCAGAACTCATTGCACAAGGAGAAATGAAAATATATGAAATCGCTGAAGCCGTCGGATTCAAATCACAACCCTACTTCAGCCAATCTTTCTCCAAGCAATTCAATATGAGTCCTTCACAATATGCCAAAGAAAATGGCCAAGGAGAGAAATTATCAGAAAAATAGTATGCGACAAAAAACAGCGCCCCTCCATCACGGAGGGACGCTGCTACACAACCTGAAAAAACCTATTACCCAAATATACAGTCATCAATTACTTGGCAAGTTTTATTATAACTTTGCCGCAGAACCTCTTTAACGTCCATTGTTTCCCAGTATTTCTTATTGAAAAGTTCAATGGAGAAAGCTCCACGAAATCCTGTATTGTATAATAATGGGAGTAACTCTTTAAACGGGCAAATACCATCGCCAGGGAACACACGGTCAGAGTCATTCAGCTTCTCACGCGGAGGAACGGATGGATAATCGTTAATATGGAAAACCGGCAACATCTTCCCGTTCACCAAACGCAAGCCATCAAAATCATTGCCTCCTCGGTATAAGTGATAAAAATCCAACAGCACTGATGCCCTGGGATGTCCGGCACCAATGGCAATAGCCATAGTATCTGATAACTGATTTAACACGCCTGCGCCCCAAAGTTCCAAAATGGGCGAAACACCCACTTCGTCACCTAAATCAAGTGCCGCACGGTAACGATCGATATATTCCAGCATGCGAGTACGGTCGAAACGCTCCACTCCCTGTGCCGGAGCAGCAATATACTTCCCGCCTAAAGCGGCTACCATCTCCATATCGTGACGCATTTGCCTTAAACCTTCTTTACGCTGGGAAGGCTCATCGGCAAACCAAGTGAAAAAAGCTATCATATTTTCCAACTTCAGCCCGGAACTTTCCAAACGGCGGCGCAACGCTTCGTATGAGCCACCTCGGCTGATGTACGCTTCAACATCTTGTGCCCAAAGTTCGATTCCGTCGAAACCGGCCTCTGCACACAAATCTATTTGTTGTTCTACCGGCAGCTTATAACCCGATATAGTCGAAACATTCAAGCTTACCCGAAACGGGCGGCCGGGGGAAGCTGCCCTCCCGGAAATCATCTTCTCTTCATCCTTTTTCGAGACGAAAGAAGAAGATAATCCCGCGAAAGCGCTTCCCAATATAGCCAACCCGGTGGTCCGGAGCATATCACGTCGTGTCATCTTATGTTCAAACATATCCCCTACCAATTAATATTTATCCATAATAAGACACAACATTATTAATAACCCGGATTTTGTTGCCATGTCTGATTTTTCGTAATCTGGTCATAAGGTATCGGGAAAAGGTCACGTGTATTGTCGTTCAAAGCCTCTTTGAAAGTCCAGCTACCTTTCGCAAAGCGATCCCATCGGATTAAATCTTGCCGGCGCCAACCTTCCCAAGCAAATTCCCGGCCACGCTCATCGATCAACTCGTCCAAAGTCAACGTTTCCGGCGTATAGACAGGCTGATTAGCACGCTGCCTGATTAATTGGAACTGTGGTTCAGCACACAAAGTAGCCAACGAACTGTTTCCGCCACGCAAAATAGCTTCAGCTTTCATGTAATACACATCTGCCAGGCGATAGAGTACGAAGTCATTATTCATGTTTCCGGTCATCCCTTGTTCATATTCATACTTCTGTATACGCGCCCCTTCCCAACGATAAGCAGCGTTCAAGGAAGTTACCTCTATGGTCAAGTTCAATTGTTTGCCTCCATTATCTTCATCTATAATCGGTTCACCGGTTGTTTTGTTAACCTGAGGACCATAGGCGAAAGTAGCTCTTTTCCGGAGGTCATCATCGCTATACAAATTCATGAAATCGGGAGTAGCACAACCACCATTCCATCCACCGACTTCAATACCCCACATTTCCCGCGATTTGGGATGGCCGGAGAATTTGTGGAAATGGAATTCATAATCACCGTTCGAGTTGACACCGTTTTGCATCGGAATCACAAAAATATTCTCTTTGCATGATTCATTGGACACCATGAACGGTTCCGTGAAATTGACAGCAATTTCATAATGTCCGGAATTAATAACCTTGTCACAATATTCAATGACCTTATCCATATCCGCAGGCGCGTAAGTGTCAGCACCTTTGAATACCTTTGCATTCAAATAAAGCTTCGCCAGCATCACGTATGCCATCTGTTGGGTACAACGACCATAATTTTCAGGCGAAGGAGCTTCATCCAAATACTCCACATTCTCCAAAATGCAATCTACCACTTTTTGGTATAATTCAGCACGAGGCATCTGTGGCGATGACGTAATTTCATTTTCGTATGTATCTATATAAGGTACATTACCGAATAAGTCCAACATAATAGAATAATAGAAACAACGCAATACATTGGCCTCTGCACGGTATCTCAGATACACCGATTCCTCCATTTCATCCTTATAGGTATCAAGGTCATTCACCACGCGGTTACAAGTCGTAATACCGGAGAAAACAGAAATCCATACGTTGTTCAATCCATCCAAATTGTACTCCCATTGGTGTTGATGGAAATCTTGCCACAAACCTCCATCATACCAGTCATTACCCGGCGTACGCGTTGGCACTACGCATTCATCTGAAGATACCGTCTGCAACCCCCATACGCCCCAGTGATTCTGGTAAGCCTGCAATTCCGCATAAGCTGCACCTACTGCTTGAGGAATCAAAGAAGGATCGGCATAAAAATTACTCGACACCATTTTCCCAGTCGTGTCTTCAGACATATCCGTACAGGCGGGAAGGAGAGTAGCAAGACTGACCAATACTACTATATAATAATATAAACTATGCTTTTTCATAATTCAAAGATTTAAAATACTACAACTACTTAAAACGTCACATTTACACCAAAAATAAACGAACGGCTTGCCGGATAATAACGGGTACGCTCAATACCCATATCATCCAATCCAACCATATCCACCTCCGGATCGACTCCTGAATAACCGGTAATCGTAAATAGGTTTTGTCCAGAAAGGTAAAGCCGCAGACGTTGAACGAAGCCAAGCTTTTGTACAGGCACGTTATAACCCACCGTAATATTATCCATCTTTAAGAAAGAACCATCTTCAAGATAATAATTTGAAGCCTGTGCTGCATCTTGCAACGGAGAATCGAGTACAGAAACCAGCATATTCTTCTCTGTTCCGGCTACATTGCGGTTTTCCAATGCCATTCGGCTTACATTGTAAACATCATTGCCAACTACAGCACGCAGGGTAAATGCCAAATCGAAATCTTTGTAACGGAACTCGTTGGTCCAACCTGCGATGAAGTCAGGTTGTGCATTTCCACAAATTTCACGGTCTTCAGCATAAGTAAAATCACCACTACCGTCCACATCTTTGAATATCCATTTTCCATCTTCGGTGAAGCCCTCGAATATCGGCAAATAGAAATCTCCGACCTTACCGCCGGGCACCAAGCGAATCAATGGTGTAGAATTCATTCCACCTAAATCGCCATCCGACAAGTAGCCTGTTTCAATCCAATCCGTCTGGAAAGTTTCATTGCTCAACTTATCCAGCCGGTTCGTGTTGAATGAGAAGTTAATAGAACTTGTCCAAGAAAAATCTTTCGTCATCACAGGGGTTCCGGAAACAGAAATCTCCAAACCTTTACTGGTTGCATCACCCACATTGGCCAACATGGTGGAATATTGATAGGGTGGTGTCGGCACTTTATATCTATAAAGCAGGTCTGTTACTTTCCGTTTGTATATATCAAGTGTTGTCCTTAAACGTCCATTGAATGCGGAAAAGTCAACACCAAGATTCCACTCACCCTTACGCTCCCATTTCAAATCTTTATTCTGGTTCTGTGTAGGACCGTAAGCGTTAATCCAAGCTTTTGAGGAATGGTCATAATAACGGCCTACCACACCCATCATTGGCAAAGAGAGATAATTGTCGGTCGGCATATTTCCGGTAACACCGTAACCAACACGCAACTTCAATTCATCCAACCAATCCACATCCTCCAAGAATGCTTCATTAGCCAGCGACCAACCGGCACTGAATGCCGGGAAAGTTCCCCATTTATGCTCTGCACCAAGGCGAGTTGAAGCCTCACGGCGGACAGATGCAGATAACAAATAACGGTTCGCATAGTTATAATTGACACGCCCGAAGAAAGATACCAGATTGTCTTGAGATACATCACCTGTCATCATGCCCTGTGTCGGGTTATTGATCAAATTGCTACCTGCACCCAGATTGTAATAGGAATATACATCGGAATCAAAGTTGGAGTTGGACATACCGAAACTCTCCCGATAATTATGCTCATAGCTATAACCCACCATGGCAACCAGATTATGATCGCCGAATGATTTTACATAATCCACCGTAGCCTCCAATGTACGGTTCAACTGGGTGTTAAAATTGCGCGATGCCCAACCATAATTGGAAGTATTAAATTCTTCTCTGGATGTATAACTGCCTCTATGTGTGTCAAAGTACTTCAAAGAGCCGAAGACTTGAGCCTTCAGGCCTTCAATAATATTCCAACTTACCCGAGCTGAGCCTTGGAACAAACCGCCACGCGTCCTTTTATCATGCTGCATAATGTAGGCAACCGGATTTTCATAGCTTTGGATGTCCAATGCATAAAAACCGCCAGCATCTATTGTCCCGGTTTCATCATAAACCGGAGCCGTAGGATTGTAATAATAAGCGGACTTGAAAGCGGTGTTATCACCATGTCCCTCGCGCTCGCCTTCACGGTCAAAACGGCGGTAAGTGGCATCATAGGCTATCTGCACCTTGTCATCAAACAAATTTTGGTTTGCCGAGAAACGGGCAATAATTTCATTGAATCCGGACTTTAAAGCGATACCTTGATTGCTACGATAAGAGATAGAAGCACGATAATTGAATTTATTGGTTCCTCCCGTCAACGCCAAATTATGCGAATGAGAGAACGGTGTTCTTGTCACCTCATCCATCCAGTCCGTATCATAGCCACGGTCAGTTCCCCCGTTTGCCAAAAATTGTTCACGATCCATCACTTCCAACTGATTCTGAATGGTAGAGACGGAAACGTAACCATTATAGGTGACACTTGTCTTCCCTGCCGCCCCACGCTTCGTAGTTACCAAAATAACGCCATTCGTACCGCGCGTGCCATAAATAGCTGCGGCAGAACCGTCTTTCAAAACATCGATACTCTCGATATCGTCTTGAGGAATTGCAGACAACTCTGCCTGCGGAATACCATCGACCACAATCAAAGGCGATGTATTACCAGTCAACGAGGAAGTTCCGCGCAACTGGAATTTATATCCTCCATTGGGGTCGCCAGAGTTCGGTTTCGAGATATTCAAGCCGGCCACCTTTCCTTGAATCATACCCAGCGGATCAGATTGTACACCCTTCACCAAATCATCCTCTTTCAAACCTGCCACAGAACCGGTGATTTCCTTCTTCTTTTGCGAGCCGTAGCCAATGGCCACAACTTCTTGCAAACCGATGCTTTCTTCCCTCAAAGCAACATTAATCGTACTTTTTCCATTTACAGGTACTTCATGAGTCTTATAACCTATATAAGAAAATACCAGTACAGCATCCGGAGCCACACCTTGAAGTTGGTATGCACCATTCACATCCGATATTGCACCATTAGTCGTACCCTTAACGAGAACATTCGCACCGATAATGGTTTCCTCGCTCAACGCGTCCCTTACCACGCCTTTCACGGTAAGCGTCTGAGCGGCTGCCGGAAGACATAACACTAAACTGATGGCCAAAGACAATGTCACTTGAAGCCATGTCTCTTTTCTTCGATTTTCCATGAATAAATTATTTAAAGTTAATAAGTAGTCAAAAACGTTTGTATCGGAAAGGCGGCTCCTTCCTCTTGCAAAGAGCCGCGCTTTCTTTTGCAAAGAGACAGAATCAGTGGCACTGATTCCTGGAATAGATGCCACTGATTCTAAGAAAAGGTGGCACCTTTTCTATCTACTACCAGTCATGAGGCGTGATTACACTTTCGGGAATTGCCACGGACTGCGGTACGTACGTGTCAGGTAGGCATCCGCCTTCGGGTTATCCACAAACTTGCGGGTTTGCGGATCATATACCACACGCGTTCCCGTCAAGTAGGAGATGTTGCCCATATGAGCCAGAATGGTGGCAAACGCTCCCTTTTCGATAGGACTATTCGTCTCGATGGACTTATTCAAGATGCACTTGCACCAGTTGGTGGCATGCGCCTCAACACCCCCGTCCTCAAACTTACCGACAAGTTGCGAGCGGTCGGCAAGCAACTCTCCCGTATGACTTTTCTCGGGTATCAATTCATAACCTTCGCGGTTGCACACTAAAGTTGCCTTACTTCCGATCCAAGCCACACCTTGGTTTCGGTTGTACAGATGAGCCACCTGCTGCGCCCATTCTATGTGGAAATTCTTGTATTGGAAGATAGTTGTCTGGCAACTCGGAGTCTCATTGAAAGATGTGGGATCTTTATAAGCTGTGGAGAATACCGCTTCCGGATACTCACGGTCGCACAAGCCCAGAATTTTCAAGCCATCGAAAGCGGAATCGAGCCAATGCACACCCCAGTCGGTCTGCTGGCCGCCACCATAATCCCAAAATTCACGCCATCCGCGAAAACGGATTTGATTGAAAGGACGTTCGGGTGCCGGACCCAGCCACATGTTGTAGTCCAACGTAGAAGGCGGTTGAGAATCGGCAATCCCGGCACGCGGATTGGTCGATTGACTAAGCCAAATCTGCACCTTGTACACATCACCCAATACACCTGACTTCAAGATTTTGTTTGCCCCCAGGAAATAACGTTGGCTGGTTTGCCACAAACCGGTCGTCACCACACCTTTGTATTTCTTCTGCAAATCCATCATGGCATTGCACTCCGCAATGGAATTGGCCACTGGTTTCTCTACATAAATAGCTTTTCCTGCTTTCAAAGCCTCACCAAAAATATAGGTATGCCAATGGTCGGGAGTAGCAATAATCACTCCATCGATTTCTTTGTTAGCCAACAATTCACGAAAATCTCCATACGCTTTGATGTTGGTGGTTTGCTCCGGGAAATTTTTCTTAAACTGGGCAATTTGCTGGTCAAGCCGCTCTTTGTTGACATCACACATCGCAATGCAATGTACCCACGGATTACCAGTCAATGCTCCTTGCAAATCACGGCAACCCATACCAACTCCGATTACGCCAAGGTTTACCCGCCCGTTTATTTTCTCCTCACGGGAAGCGGACGGGGTTGCTGCCCCAACAAGCGAACTAAGTCCTAAACCAGCCGCCAACAAGCCTGAGCTTTTGATAAAATCTCTACGTGTTGTCATAATCCATTTTTTAAAAGGTTAAACATATTTTTTGCTTTACTACATCACAAATGTAGCGTGAGGAATAGCAAAATCTTTTTCTGCATTTTATCAAAATAGTTTCAATTTGTCGCATATTGGCCCTTCTACCCTTCTTAATGATTTATTAAGACAATAATGAATATATATGAGACAAAAACAAAAAAGAGCCTCTCCAAAGAATTGTTTCCCAACAATTATAATCTCGGAGAGGCCATCCTAACAACATAGAAAGAATAAAGAAACAATGATATTCTATTTACCATAATGATGCAGCAAGCCATAACCATTTGTCATATGTCGCCTTCTTTCCCTAATATCTTCTAACGTTTGCAAGTCACCGATAGAAGGCATCTCATGCATCTTCGCGTCATCCAAAAATTTCCAAGCATAGGATGAGGCAATCGCCGAATCGCGCATAAGCGGCAAAGAGGGATTGAACGTACCCGTTTGCAGGGAGTCGGCAAAACGGTTGCAAAGCACATCGATGTTTTTCCCACCATAAGGGCGTTCAATCCTATAGGTTTCATTGACACCCCGCAAATCGACTACAGCTGTTTTGAAATCGTGCGTCATCCGGGCTATGCCTTTCGTGCCAATGATATCCACGTAAGAATTGTGCGTTTGGTCTTTAGATAACTGCCCATACACGAAGCCCTGGGTAATATCGAAAACTACCCCGCTTTCAAATGTGCCATGGCATTGCAGCCACCAGGGTTCGGGATAACTCCACATGCGAATGGCCTGGGCATGCCACGTCTTATACTCACACCCGGCATACCAACGGGCTATATCTACATAATGCATACCGCAATCGTGGAAGGCAGGCCCTTCATACTCATGCCCTTCGCCCGGAGCCAAACCCGGAGTCATGTGGCAAATGCGTATGATAGCCAATTCGCCTATCTCACCACGACGGATAAACTCACGAATTGTGTTATGATACCACGAACTACGTAGATAAAGATTGACAGTGGCAAACGACGAAGAGCCTTCCACGCAACGTACTGCCTCCCACTCATGTTCAATGGTGTCTGCTACTGGCTTTTCAGACAGGATATGTTTCCCATGTGCCACCGCCTCCCGGATTTGGCGCAAACGAGAATCCGCCAATGTGAACAGGCCGACCACCTGTACTTCCGGATCTTCAAACACTTCCTGCTCATCCGAAACAATACGTGAATGAGGTGATTTTTCATGTGCACGCTTCCGCGCACTTTCATTCGTATCGCAAATGTATGCTACTTCCCATTTGTCACTCTTCAACATTTCATCCAGGTAAAAGCCACCCATACGGCCAAAACCTATGATTCCTACTTTTATCCGATGGTTCATATTACTTCACTTTTTTCGTTCCTTATTACTATTATCTCAAGCGAGGCCGCCTCAATATACAGAGGCAAGCAGCCCTCCCTCAATCAGCGGCCGTAAACCGGGAAGGTCGTGAGGCGCAACGTCGTGCTGCCATAAGGCACAAGCTCGATGGTCTGCGCACTACCCTCCTCGGCCACAAAACGTTCGGGCAATGCCGGTGTAAACCTTTCATCGACCAATGTCCAGCCCTTGACACCTACAACCGGCACTTCTATCGTCACAGGGCTTTGCCCCAAGTCGAACGGGAAACCTGTACGGTCATGCTTCTTCACACGGATTTGGTCCAGCTTACCTGCATCCAATGCATAATTCCATTTTCCGGCAGGTGTCATGCTCCAACTTTTAAAGTCGGGATTGCCGGACACCTTTCCTGCCAAGTTTTCATAAACCTTCGTATCTTCCTCTACCTCAGCCAGAATAGGATAAGAGTAAAGTATAGGTCCGCGCTCGACATACATACCGTATACCGGGTTCTCGCAAACCTTGACTTCCATCGGCAAAGAAATTGAAAACACTTCGCCCGATGTCCACTCCTTGCTGACGGTCTTAAAGCCCGCCTCTTCCTTAGTGCACCATCCGGGAATGCGATAGGTGAAATCCATTGCTTGCTTACCGTTGATTTCCTTACCATCCTTATAGAATCGGAAAATGAAGTCTATCTTTTCCTCAAAGGGGTAGTTGGTCTGTTCTTCTATCTTTACTACTGTTCCATCCGGCAAAGTGTATTCCACAGAACTGGGGCCATACAAAGCCGCAACCGGCTGGCCTTTCTTGTCCTTCATCCACATGCGTGCCACGTAGTTGGGCATGTAGCGGTGCAAGTTTCCTATGCAGCATTCCGTCTCATGGATAGGCCGGTAGGCCATCCATGTCAAACCATACTTAAACCCATTGTGATTTGAGTTGCCGGTAGCAATAAACTGGTTGGGACAAGAGAAGTATTGCATGCTCTTAAAGTCTTTCGTAATGGCACCAAACGCCGCATTGAACATGGCCTTCTCAATCCGGTCGGCCCATTGACCATCGCCGGTTGCCATGAGGTAATAACCTATTGTCCATGTATAATCGGCAATATCGCATGTCTCATGGCTGGCCAATGCATCATTGCCGGCCAATGCCTCCGAACTGGAGTTGACCCCGTCGGCCAGCATATTGGCTTTTTCCATCTTGTAATCGGCCTTCAACGCAGCCTTCAGATATTCTTCCTTGCCTGTATATTCGTAAAGCAGCATCGGCACTTTCATCAACTCGTTCATCGTAACGCCATGCATGTGGAACTCCGAGTCGTCCAGGCAATTTTCCTGCGTAAGCTCCGAGCCGTCCTGTGCCCAGGCATCTTCGGCCAGCTTCAGCAACCGGGGATTCTTGGTGATGGAGTAAGTCCAAAGGATGCCCTCCACATTCACCAAGAAGCGGTTTCTGCCCAATTCTTCCACAGAGTAAGAAAGATAGTTCTTTTCCAATGCCTGGGGGATACGCTCATCGCCGGTGGCCTCATAATAGGCCTTCAAGGCGCGGAAAAATACGGCAAAAGGCCATGCCATCGAACTTGTTTCAGGCCCCAGACGTCCGGCCGGGCGGTCGAACGAATTGATTTTCAATTGCGTCTCCACGCTTTTCCTCCAACGCTCTACCATCGCCTGAGCTTTCGGGTCGGCCGACACTTCGGCACTGAAGCGAGCACCGCGCTTCAACAGGCTATCCACGTCCGCCTGGGTGTAGGGCACGCCCGGCTTGGCAGGCAACGGGTGACCGAGCACCCAGTCAATGTTCTCCCGGGCGATGGCCAACAGACGGGCATCATCGAGCAGAAGCCCCAGACGTGTCAGGCCATCCAAATAATAAGCTGTCTGCTCATAACGCCACCAGTCGGCTCCACGGCTTTCAGAATCCCGTTCAAGTTCACCAACCCATAAGTTGGAGTCAAAGGGGTAAGACATGGCTTCAGGATGGCTGGTAAGGCCGCTATCCTGGCGTACTAAAATTTCCTTCAACCAACCCTCGGGCTCAATATCCGCATGAAGCCCTTCCCCGTAAACAGCATAGGGTGCCATAGGTACTTTCGGCTTTATCAGCCGGTTTTCGCTTCCCGTGCATGCCACACACAACATGGCGGCAGCGCAACAACATAGTGTAATTAATGGATTCCTCATTTCCTTATTTTTTATTCGTTATTTTTTAGGCAAAATTAGCGGTCGGAAGAACAAATTTCCTTTCAAAAACATCTCAATTATTGTCAGAATGCTATCAAAATAGGCAAAGTCTGTCCAGCTTCGACCTTCGCACACGTTTGCTTCGCTTCTCATTCGGTCCTCATTCGGTCCTCATTCGATCCTCGTTCGCTCCCATAGAAGCGAAGGTGGAGCGAAGCAAGTACGGCTCAACCATGCGTGTGGCATGGCACGAGTTTGTAAAAAACATTTTTAATACAATTTCGCATTCGCCAACGGCAATTTTGGTAGAAATGGACTACCTTTGCCACGAAATAAAAACAGATAGGAAAAGAATCATGAAGAAAATCGTACTCTGCTTAATGATGATGCTGGCAGGCCTCAGCTACGTTTCGGCGCAAGCAAAGGCGGACATCAAGTTTGATAAGACCACGCACGACTTCGGCACCATGCCCGTTGACACGGGGGCGGTGGCGTGCACTTTTACGTTTACCAACGTGGGCGATGCGCCGCTGGTCATCCACCAGGCGTGGGCTTCGTGTGGATGCACCGTACCCGAATATACGCAA
Organism: uncultured Bacteroides sp.; assembly: GCA_944320865.1. Lineage (GTDB taxonomy): Bacteria > Bacteroidota > Bacteroidia > Bacteroidales > Bacteroidaceae > Bacteroides. The sequence continues at coordinate 29,846 of CALUJC010000022.1, forward strand.
GAGCCGGTGCTTCCGGGCAAGACAGGCACTATCAATGTGACATACAAAGGCAATGGTTTATCGGGACATTTTCAGAAAAGTGTCACGGTGTACACCAACGGGAAGACTGATACGGTAAGGCTATATGTAAAGGGCGACATGGTTCGCACAAAAGACAAATAATACGGCAAAAATGCAGAATGAGGGAGAATCTTTCGGGATTCTCCCATTTTTTTGCTTTCTTTGGACGTTTTTTATACACAATGGCATAACCCTAAACAAACATAACTTTATGAAACAAGAAGAAGGAGAACAATTTACCGGCTTGCCGGAGAATGCATTCCGCGAGCTGAAACCCGGCGAGGTGTATAACCCGCTAATGAGCCCCGATAAACAGTATCCGGAGGTAAACGTCTGGTCGGTGTCGTGGGGTATCTGCATGGCTATCCTGTTTTCGGCCGCAGCCGCCTTTCTGGGACTGAAGGTAGGCCAAGTGTTCGAGGCAGCTATCCCCATAGCCATCATTGCCGTAGGCGTATCGGGAGCCGCCAAGCGGAAGGCCGCGCTGGGCGAGAACGTCATCATTCAATCCATCGGTGCCAGTTCGGGCGTCATTGTGGCGGGAGCCATCTTTACCCTGCCCGCTCTGTATATCCTACAGGAAAGTTATCCGGAGGAAATTACGGTAACCTTCCTGCAAGTATTCATCAGCTCGTTGCTGGGCGGGGTGCTGGGCATTCTTTTCCTTATCCCCTTCCGCAAGTATTTTGTGAGCGACATGCACGGCAAGTATCCTTTCCCTGAAGCCACGGCCACCACGCAGGTGCTGGTGTCCGGAGAGAAGGGAGGCAGTCAGGCCAAGCCCCTGCTCATGGCGGGCATTGTGGGTGGCTTGTACGACTTCATCGTGGGCACTTTCGGCTGGTGGAATGAGAACTTCACCACCCGCTTCTGTGCCTGGGGCGAAATGCTGGCCGAAAAGGCGAAGCTGGTGTTCAAGGTCAACGTGGGTGCTGCCGTATTGGGCTTAGGATATATCGTGGGGCTGAAGTATGCCGCCATCATCTGCGCGGGTTCACTGGCCGTGTGGTGGATATTGATACCCGGCATGTCGTTGCTCTTCGGTGACTGTGTATTAAACCAATGGAATCCAGAGATAACCACCACCGTGGGTAGCATGTCGCCCGAAGAAATTTTCAACAACTATGCCAAGAGCATCGGCATCGGCGGCATTGCCATGGCGGGCATCATAGGCATCGTAAAGTCGTGGGGCATCATCAAGAGTGCCGTAGGCCTGGCGTCCAAGGAAATGTTTGGCAAAGGCAAGGCCAATGCAATAGAAAGACGCACGCAACGCGATATCCCGATGAAGGTCATTGCCATCGGTTCTATTCTTACGCTGGTGCTGGTATTCCTGTTCTTCTACTTCGACGTGATGCAAGGCAACCTGCTCCACACGGTGGTGGCCATTTTGCTGGTAGCAGCCATCTCTTTCCTGTTCACCACCGTAGCGGCCAATGCCATTGCCATTGTGGGCACCAACCCTGTGTCGGGCATGACGCTGATGACACTTATCCTGGCCTCCGTCATCATGGTGGCCGTGGGGTTGAGAGGCCCCGGCGGCATGGTGGCTGCCCTCATTATGGGCGGCGTAGTGTGCACGGCCTTGTCTATGGCAGGCGGATTCATTACCGACCTGAAGATAGGCTATTGGTTGGGAAGCACGCCCGCCAAGCAACAGACGTGGAAATTCCTCGGAACCATCGTATCGGCCGCTACCGTAGGCGGGGTGATGATTATACTGAACAAGGCATACGGCTTTACCAGCGGTGAACTGGCAGCCCCGCAAGCCAACGCCATGGCGGCTGTCATTAAGCCGTTGATGACGGGTGTGGGCGCTCCCTGGCTGCTGTATGGCATCGGCGCGGTGCTGGCCATTGTGCTTACCTTCTTCCGCATACCGGCACTGGCCTTCGCGCTGGGCATGTTCATCAACCTGGAACTGAACATCCCGTTGCTCGTAGGAGGCGCCATCAATTGGTATGTCACCACGCGCAGCAAGGATGCAGCCCTCAACGCAGCCCGTGGGGAGAAAGGCACACTTATCGCATCCGGCTTCATCGCAGGAGGCGCCTTGATGGGGGTAGTGAGCGCGGCCTTACGCTTTGCCCAAGTCAACTTGGTGCAGGATGAGTGGCTGGCCAACAACTGGTCTGAAGTTGTGGCACTCGGTGTTTACATTCTGCTGATAGCCTTCTTCATCAAAGCAGCCATGAAAGTCAATAAAAACTAACCTATCTTTTACAGGAAATGAAAGCTACTTTATTTACACTGACATTATTATTGTTCACCTCTATGCTGTCTGCCCAGCAACGCATAGAGATGCCGCTTTGGCCCAACGGCACCCCCAACGACAACGGACTGACGGCCAATGATGAAAACGGAGATGCCAACTTCCTGAATCTGGTGGCCAATACCTCAGCATCCATCACGGTTTATAAAGCAGACAAGCCGAATGGCATGGCCATCGTCATGTGTCCCGGAGGCGGATACTGGGGCGTGGCCCTGGGACATGAGGGGCACGACATGGCCTCGTGGCTCAACGCACAAGGCATCACCTACATCGTGCTGAAGTACCGTATGCCCAACGGGCATCATGAGATACCCTTGGATGATGCCGAACAAGCCATGCGCCTAGTGCGTGCCAATGCTACCACATGGGGCATCAATCCCCGGCGGGTAGGTATCATGGGAGCCTCAGCGGGAGGACATTTGGCAGCATCGATCGCCACTCTATATGGCAGCAAAGAGACGAGGCCTGATTTCCAGGTATTGTTTTATCCCGTCATCAGCATGGATGCCGCCATTACCCACCAAGGTTCACGCGACAATCTGCTGGGAAAGACTCCTTCAGAGGATTTGGTATGCCGCTATTCGCTTGAGCAGCAAGTCAACGGGAATACCCCGCAGGCTTTCATCATGCTCTCGGCAGACGATGACGTAGTACCTCCTGCCAACAGTATGCGATATATACAAGCCTTGCTGGAGCACAAAGTGCCGGTAAGTCTGCACATGTATCCTACGGGAGGGCACGGATGGGGCTTCCGCGACGGTTTCATCTACAAGCGCCAATGGACGGGCGAACTGGAGAAATGGTTACGTGAAGGTATTCAATGGAAATGAGCCCGATGATATATACATTATTATTTATAAAATATTGAAAAGACAATGAAAGCAATCACTAAAACCATTCTTTGCCTGCTCGGCATTTGGGCTTTCGGCCTGCAAGCCGAGGCGCAAGATGTGGACGATATCGTATTGAAGAACGGACTGAACTACCTGAACACGCCCTACGTGGCTAACGTTTTAGATAATACAGACGGACCGGAAGAACTCATTCTGAATTGTGATGAGTTGGATTGCCAGACATTTGTGGAATATGTTTTGGCTGAATCGCTCTGTCCCAAGCTGGCGAACGGCGACATATCAGAAAGCACTTTTGCAGACAAAGTGCAACAATTGCGTTACCGCAACGGGAAGATTAATGGCTATGCCTCGCGCCTGCACTATGCGACCGACTGGATAAACAATGCCGTGCGCCAAGGCATCCTCGAGGACATTACTGCCGAGAAAAGCCCTACCACCCTCACTATATCCGTAGGCTACATGACCACACACCCCAACCAGTACAAGCCTTTGGCGAACTCACCGGAGAACGTGGCTCAAATGAAGCAGGTGGAGCAATCGCTGGACGGGCAACAGGTGCACTACCTGCCTGAAGACCAACTGCCTTACAATGGCTTGGCCTGGATTAAGAATGGAGACATCATAGCCATCACTACCAATCGCACAGGGCTCGACATTGCCCACATGGGCATCGCCTTTTATGTGGAGGGAAGGTTGACACTACTCCATGCCTCGCAAAAAGAGGGCAAAGTATGCGTATCGACCACCACGCTGCCCCAAATGCTTAAGAACCATGAAGACTGGACAGGCATACGAGTATTGCGCTTGAAACCGTAAAAAAACAGCTCCAAGCATGTTTTTTTCCACCAACACATTTCCATAGGAAGGGGATTTTTTATACCTTTACACTCTCGAAAACATCATAAGACATCAACGATATATGGAAAACAGAAGTTTAGTAACCATTGCCGAACACAGCAAGGAGAAAATACTCTATATGCTTGAGATGGCGAAGGAATTTGAGGCACACCCCAACCGCCACCTGCTTTATGGCAAAGTTGTGGCCACGCTGTTCTTTGAACCCTCTACGCGCACGCGCCTCAGCTTTGAAACTGCTGCCAACCGCCTGGGAGCACGCGTCATAGGCTTCTCAGACCCCAAGGCCACCAGCTCGTCCAAAGGAGAAACGCTGAAAGACACCATCAAGATGGTAAGCAACTATGCCGACATCATCGTAATGCGCCATTACCTGGAAGGAGCAGCACGCTATGCCAGCGAGGTGACCGACGTGCCTATTGTAAACGCGGGTGACGGTGCCAACCAGCACCCTTCGCAAACCATGCTCGACCTCTACTCCATCTACAAGACGCAAGGCACATTGGAAAACCTGAACATTTTTTTGGTGGGCGACCTGAAATACGGACGAACGGTACACTCCTTGCTCATGGCCATGCGCCATTTCAACCCGACATTCCACTTCATTGCTCCAAATGAACTGAAGATGCCAGAAGAATACAAGATGTACTGTCGAGAAAATGGCATCCGCTATGCAGAACATAGCGACTTCACGGAAGAGACCATTGCCGACGCCGACATTCTCTATATGACCCGCGTGCAACGCGAACGCTTTACTGACCTGATGGAATACGAACGAGTGAAGAACGTATATATCTTGCGCAATAAGATGCTGGAGCACACCCGCCCCAACCTGCGTATCCTGCACCCCCTGCCTCGCGTCAATGAAATCTCGTATGATGTGGATGATAATCCCAAGGCCTACTACTTCCAACAAGCACAAAACGGGCTGTATGCACGCGAAGCCATCTTGTGCGATGTACTTGGCATCACGTTGGACGAAGTGAAGGCCGACTCGAAGGCGTACAAATAAAGGCTGTAATCTAACGGTATGCTAAATAGTAACTCAACGATGTTTTAAGAATAACCCGACACGAACAAAGCAAGAACCATGAACAAAAAAGAACTTCAGGTAGCCGCGCTGGAAAACGGCACTGTCATTGACCATATACCCTCCGAAAGGCTGTTTACCGTGGTGTCCCTTCTCGGATTGAAACATATGAAGAACAACATTACCATAGGTTTCAACTTGAAAAGTAAAAAACTAGGCACTAAAGGTATCATCAAGATAGCCGACAAGTTTTTTTGTGACGACGAAATTAACCGCATAGCTGTAGTAGCACCCAACGTGAAGCTGAATATCATACGCAACTATGAGGTAGTTGAGAAACGTGAGGTGTGCCTGCCTGACGAACTTTGCGGAATCGTGAAATGTGCCAATCCCAAGTGCATCACAAATAACGAACCCATGCCAACGCGGTTTCATGTGGTAGATAAAGAGAAATGCATCATCAAATGCCACTATTGCGAAAAAGAGCAAAGTAGGGAAGAAATAACAATAGTATAAGAGCCTGTTTAAATTTTCCTCTTTTAAGTTTTTATCAGCCCCTTTTTGAGCCTCTTTCCGGTCTCTTTTCCTGTTGTTATTCGTCACGTAGCCCGCTACGCTCCTCATGACAACAGAAAAATATCCTCGAAAACAGCCCTCAAAATGAGGCTGAGCAAAATTTAAACAGGCTCTAAATGAAGGACTAAAAATGAAGAATCTTCAAGAATACTGCATGGAAATTCATCATTTAAATTCTTCATCTTTAATTTTTGATTTATATGAAGCAAGACTGGAAACCTGGCACCTTGATTTACCCACTGCCTGCCGTGCTGGTGAGTTGCGGAAGCACACCGGAAGAGTATAATCTGCTTACGGTGGCATGGACAGGTACCCTCTGCACCAATCCACCCATGTGCTACATCTCCGTGCGACGTGAACGCCATTCGTATGACATTATAAAACGTAACATGGAGTTTGTCATTAACCTCACTACGAAAGACATGGCCCGTGCCACGGATTGGTGTGGTGTCCGCTCGGGAAAGAACTATGACAAATTTAAGGAAATGGGACTTACCCCAGGTCCGTGTACAATAGTCAATGCCCCGCTTGTTGAAGAATCTCCCTTATGCATAGAATGCCGTGTAAAAGAAATAGTTTCGCTGGGTTCTCATGACATGTTCATAGCTGATGTAGTAAATATCCGTGCCGATGACAAATACTTGAATCCAGAAACTGGTAAATTGGAATTGGCAGAAACCAATCCACTGGTTTACGTGCATGGCGGATATTACGAATTGGGAGATAAAATAGGCAAATTCGGATGGTCAGTTGAAAAAAAGACAAATAGTAAACAATGAAAAGAGCATTGCTCATAGGTGTGTGTATTTTTGCCTTCGCTACCATGTGGGGGCAAAATAGCCCTATGCACAAAGTGCCTCAAACGACTCCACACTACGACCGTCCGGTAAACTTCGGATTCAAGGGAGGCTTCACTTCCTCGTTGTTTTTAGTTTCTGACCTTAATGTAAACGGGGTTTCCATCAAGGAAGTCCAAAACAACTATAAGATAGGCTATTTCGGTTCTGTATTCATGCGAATCAATTTCGAGCGGCATTTCCTTCAGCCGGAGGTATCATATAATGTCAATCGGTGCAACATTACCTTCAGAAAGCCTTTGGAGGACGACGCACCGATAGGTACCATCCCGGCCGAGGCCTCCATTACATCCTCCATCCATAGCATAGACGTTCCCGTCATTTACGGATACAATTTCATCAAGGAAGGCCCATATAGCTTGGCGGTATTCGGCGGTCCCAAGATACGCTACATCATAAACAAGCAAAGCGATATTGATTTTGAGAACTTCGACCAACATAATATCAAAGAAACACTTCACCCCCTGAACATCAGCTTTACGCTGGGAGTGGCGGTTAATATTTCGCGCATATTCTTTGATTTCCGTTATGACCTCGGTCTGCACAATATGTCCAGACGCATCTCCTACGAACTTCCACCCGATGCCACGGGTGAGGATTATGGAATACACTTCAGCCGGAGAGATAACGTGCTGAGCTTCTCGCTAGGCGTTCTTTTATAAGCGTTTCACAAGAAATATCGACTTTTTTACGTACCTTTGCACGAAAAGTTGTCATAACAATGAAAGAAAAAAGCCAAGTGATATTCGACCGCGACGTAATAGAGTTTGTTACAGTTGCCGCCGAATTCTGTAATTATATGGAACGGACAGAGGGTATTAAACGCTCCGGCTTTGTAGACACTACCCTGAAAATTCTCCCTCTGCTTTACCTAAAGGCCTCCTTACTGCCCGAATGCCACACCATAGGTGAAGATTTGCCAGAAAACTATGTGACTGAAGAAGTTTACGAGGTGCTTCGCATGAACCTCTCGGGTCTGTTAGCCGGGCAAGATGCTTATCTAGACGTGTTTGTAGAAGACATGAAATATAGCGACCAGCCCATCACCCGATACATTTCGGAAGATTTGGCAGACATTTACCAAGATATCAAGGATTTTATTTTCGTTTTCCAACTAGGGCTGAACGAAACGATGAATGATTCGCTCGCTATTTGTCAAGAGAACTTCCGCGAGTACTGGGGACAGAAACTTGTAAACACCCTGCGTGCCTTGCACGAAGTGAAGTATACGCAAACAGAAGAGGAAGAAGAAGACATTGAAAAGGAAGACAATTGCGGATGCTGTTGCCACGGACACCACCATCACGACTAACTTGAGAGGAGGACGGTAAATGATGATTATAAAGCGAACCATTGACAAAGAAACCCTGAACGAACTACCTAAGGCCTTCTTTCAAGGACAAATACACGTGGCACAAACACCAACGGAAGCCGAAAAAGCAGTAGAATACCTAAAGCAGTATCCTATAGTAGGAATTGATAGCGAAACTCGACCTTCCTTCAGCAAAGGTAAACAATACAAAGTAGCACTGTTACAGGTCTCCACACCCGACCATTGTTTCCTTTTTCGCCTCAATCTGACGGGGCTCACCTTGCCTGTCATCACTCTGCTAGAGAGTCCCTCCATAACCAAAGTAGGCCTTTCGCTGCACGACGACTTCATGATGCTACATAAACGTGCGCCTTTCCAGCCACGAGCCTATGTGGAATTACAGGAATACGTGCGCCCCTTCGGCATACAAGATAAAAGCTTGCAAAAAATATACGGTATATTGTTCAACGAAAAGATATCGAAAACGCAACGCCTGTCCAACTGGGAAGCGCCCGTACTGACCGAGCCACAAAAGCTCTATGCCGCTACCGACGCCTGGGCATGCCTCAACATCTACAACCGACTGCAAGAGCTTAAAGCATCGGGCGATTTCCAAATAGAAGAAAAAGTGGAAGAAAGAGATTGATAACACAAAAAAGTACGGATTTTTTTCATCTTCAAAAAAAACAATAATGGAAACAAGTAAGCAACCCATGCATAGGATACAGCTGAAACCAGGAAAAGAAGAATCACTGAAACGCTTCCACCCTTGGGTGTTCTCGGGTGCCATAGCCCGCATCGAAGGAAAACCCGAAGAAGGAGAAATAGTGGAAGTACGCACTGCACAAGACAAATTCATCGCAAAAGGCCACTACCAAATAGGCAGCATAGCAGTGCGAGTATTAACGTTTGACCCACAAGAGGATATTAACGCTGATTTTTGGCGTCGTCGCTTAGCTGCCGCTTATGCCTTGCGCCGCAGCATAGGACTAACGGAACGAAACGACAACAACACCTACCGTTTAATACATGGAGAAGGCGACAACCTGCCCGGACTGGTGGTGGACGTGTACGGACGCACGGCCGTAATGCAAGCCCATTCCGCAGGAATGCATCTGGAGCGCATGACTATTGCTCGGACACTGGCCGAAGTAATGAAAGGGCGTGTAGACAATGTTTACTACAAGTCGGAAAACACACTACCCTTTAAAGCCGATCTATATCCCGAAAACGGCTTTCTGATACAGAATGTAGAAGATGAAACCACGGATATTGCTACAGAATATGGACTGAAGTTCCACATTGACTGGTTGAAAGGACAAAAAACAGGCTTCTTTATCGACCAGCGCGAAAACCGCGCATTGCTAGAACGCTACGCCCAAGGAAGACGGGTACTCAACATGTTCTGCTACACAGGCGGCTTCTCGGTATACGCTATGCGTGGAGGTGCCGAACTAGTACACTCAGTGGACAGCTCAGGTAAAGCCATCGACCTGACGGACAAGAACATTGCGCTGAACTTTCCTGGAGATGGACGTCATCAATCGTATGCTGAAGATGCCTTCAAGTACCTTGACCGCATGGAGAAAGGTACCTACGACCTCATCGTGCTCGACCCGCCAGCCTTTGCCAAACACCGCGACGCCCTACGCAATGCCCTCTTGGGCTATCGCAAACTTAACCACAAAGCCTTTGAGAAAATCAAACCTGGCGGTATTTTGTTCACCTTCTCGTGTTCGCAAGCCGTCAATAAAGAACAGTTCCGCACGGCGGTTTTCACCGCTGCAGCCCTATCGGGGCGGAATGTCCGCATCCTGCATCAACTGACCCAACCAGCAGATCATCCCGTAAACATATACCACCCCGAAGGGGAATACCTGAAAGGATTGGTACTCTATGTTGAATGAAAAACAGAGTATATACTTAAATATGGTTAATAAACAAGAGATTTTCATGGAAATATTTGGAGGTATAGGGTAAACCCCATACCTTTGCACTGTGTTTTTCATGGTATTAGATTTAAGGTTAATAAAGATTGGGTGTCTGGGATAGATGCCCTTCTTTTTTTATATACCTACCACAAAAAATTTCCCTCTTTTTTCAGTCCCATACCCTTGAAAAAGCCTTCTTACATTTGCATTTCTGACTTCGGCATCGTACATTTGCAAGATTGAAATCAAAAAGTCAAGAAGCAAGAAACAGAGAAAAAGATACCTGTATTCCGTCCTACTTGACATCTCAACTTCTTAACCAAATAATACTAAAAATGGGCATTAAAATCCGACTTACCGTCATGCAATTCTTCCAGTTCTTCGTTTGGGGGGCATGGCTCATATCATTGGGAGGCTACATGGGAAACGCCTTGCACTTTGAGGGAGGCGAAATAGGTGCAATTTTTGCTACCGGAGGCATAGCCGCCCTGTTTATGCCAGGACTCACCGGCATCATCGCAGACAAATGGATAAACGCTGAACGGCTGTATGGCCTACTCCACCTAGTAGGCGCAGGGGCATTGCTTTACGCCTCGACTGCTACCAGTTACAACCAGATGTATTGGGCCATGCTTCTCAACATGTTGGCTTACATGCCTACGCTTTCACTGGCCAACACGGTGTCGTATAATGCATTGGAAAAGCACAACTTGGATCTTGTAAAAGACTTTCCTCCCATCCGCGTATGGGGTACGGTGGGTTTCATCTGCGCCATGTGGGCGGTGGATTTGACTGGATTCAAGGCCAGCGCCGCCCAGCTCTATGTGGCTGCCATCTCGGCCGCCGCACTGGGGTTATATGCTTTCAGCCTTCCTCCCTGCCCACCCCAGCGCAGCGAAGGTAAGACGATGCTTTCAGCTTTCGGACTGGACGCCTTGGTATTATTCAAGCGAAAAAAGATGGCTATCTTCTTCCTGTTCTCCATGCTACTGGGAGCCGCGTTGCAAATCACCAACACGTATGGCGACCTTTTCTTAGGCTCATTTGCCTCTATACCCGAATATGCCGACTCATTTGGTGTGAAGCACTCCGTCATCCTGCTTTCCATCTCTCAAATGAGCGAAACATTGTTTATCTTGGCTATTCCTTTCTTTTTGAAACACTTCGGCATCAAAAAAGTCATGCTTATCAGTATGTTCGCATGGGTATTCCGTTTTGGTCTGTTTGGGTTAGGCAATCCTGGTGACGGCCTGTGGATGCTCATTCTATCCATGATAGTTTATGGCATGGCTTTCGACTTCTTTAACGTGTCCGGCTCGCTATTCACTGAAATGGAAGCACATCCCAGCATACGTGCCAGCGCACAAGGCCTGTTCTTCATGATGACCAACGGAGTAGGTGCTTTCATCGGCGGACATGCCAGTGGAGCCGTAGTAGACGCATTCTCCACTTATGAAAATGGATTATTAATCAGCCGGGATTGGACACCCATCTGGCTCATTTTCGCAGGATATGCATTGACCATAGGCATCTTGTTCGGACTTATATTCCGTTACAAGCATATCCCGGAAAACAAACAATAAATTTACGCGTTATGAACAACCGGAAAAAAGTAGAACTTGAAGTACTCAACATTACCAATAGCCACCTACAGGCAGGAGCCTTTGCCTTGGTTCTGCTCGAGAAAGACGGCACACGCCAATTGCCTGTTATCATAGGAGCCACCGAGGCACAAGCCATCATCCTGGAACTGAAAGGTATCAACCCACCACGGCCACTCACCCATGCCCTATTTGTATCCGTGCTCGAAGCTCTCGGGGCACAGCTATTGCGCGTGCTTATTTACAAGGTAGAGGGTGGAGTATACTATGCCTACCTGTACTTACGGGCGGGCGATACCATCTTCCGGGTAGACTCGCGCACCAGTGATGCTATCGTACTTGCCCTGCGCATGGCTGCCCCCATATTAATTTATGAAGACATACTCGAAACTGGACAGATACGAATAAACAACCCGGATGAAGGGAAACAAGGAGAAGCGGAAGACTACACAAAAGAAAGCCATCCACACCCTCTGGACAAGCAACACGAACCCTCGCTCGCCTCCTTAAAGACTGCCTTGGAAAAAGCTATCGAAAAAGAAAACTACGAACAAGCCGCTGTGCTCCGCGACAAAATTAACCAACTCACCCAAACCGCCCGATAACACCTTTATGCACGTATTCTATACACCCGACATACAGAAAAAAGCCGAATTGCCTGAAGAAGAAGCCTTACACGCCATCCGCGTATTGCGTCTCCAAGCAGGGGATGAAATACACCTGACCGACGGGCAAGGTAACTTTTACCAAGCCCGTATAGCCGCCACAGGAGGCAAACGATGCCTGGTCAACATACAGGAAACCATCCCCCAACCCCCTCTTTGGAAAGGGCACCTCCACATAGCCATGGCACCCACCAAAAACATGGACCGTACAGAGTGGTTTGCTGAAAAAGCTACCGAAATAGGCTTTGACGAATTGACTTTCCTGAATTGCCGGTATTCGGAAAGAAGAGTAATAAAAACGGAGCGAATTAACAAAATCATTATATCCGCCATTAAGCAGTCACTTAAAGCACGCCTGCCAAAACTGAACGAGATGACTGATTTCGACCGATTCATCCGCCAGCCTTTTCCCGGACAAAAGTTTATAGCCCATTGCTATCCAGGCGAAAAAACATTGTTGAAAGATGTGGTGCAACCCGGTACAAATGCAGTCGTACTCATAGGTCCCGAAGGAGACTTCAGTGAAGATGAAGTAGCACATGCGGAAGCGTGCGGATTCATCCCCATCAGCTTAGGCCGTTCCCGTTTACGTACGGAAACGGCCGCACTTGTAGCCTGCCACATACTGAATCTGCAAAACCAATAACTCCCCCTGCGCTACTATGTCCTCCTATGACTTGATTACCATCCTCGGGCCTACGGCTTCCGGGAAAACATCCTTGGCCACCGCACTTGCTGACAAACTGAATGCAGAAATCATCAGTGCCGACTCCCGCCAAGTGTACTGCGGCATGGATATCGGTACGGGGAAAGACCTGGCCGATTATACCATCAACGGGAAACACATCCCCTACCACCTAATAGACATCGTGAAGCCGGGTTATAAATACAATGTATTCGAGTATCAGCGCGATTTTCTCTCCGCCTACAACGATATCCGCCAGCGGGGCAAATTCCCCATACTGTGCGGAGGCACAGGTCTCTACATAGAGTCCGTACTGAAAGGATACCGCCTCTTGCCTGTACCCGAAAACCCGGAGCTTCGCACACGCCTTTCCGGCATGACGCTGGAAGAACTGACCGCCCTGCTCCGTACATACAAGACACTACACAACACTACTGATGTAGACACCCCCAAGCGTGCCATCCGAGCCATAGAAATCGAAGAATACTATCGTACTGCACCAGTGAGCGAGCGTTCCTTTCCCCGATTGGAGAGCCTCATCGTCGGGGTAAGCATCGACCGGGACTTGCGTCGTGAGAAGATTACCCGCCGCCTGCGCCAACGTCTGGACGAAGGCATGGTCGACGAGGTACGCCAATTATTGGACAAGGGGCTGACTCCGGACGACCTCATCTACTATGGGTTGGAGTATAAATACATCACCCTGCATGTCATCGGCCAACTTTCCTTTGACGATATGTTTACCCGGTTGGAAACCGCCATCCACCAGTTTGCCAAGCGGCAGATGACGTGGTTCCGGGGCATGGAACGTCGCGGTTTTGTCATACACTGGGTGGATGCATCCTTGCCCATGGAAGAAAAGATTGCCTTCATTAGGCAGAAACTTCAAGAGAATGACTATATTTGACCCCACAAAAAAACAGATAAAGCCATGAGTGTAGCGCCCGATAAGTGGGGAATCATCTACAACCCCAAAGCCGGCACCCGCAAGGTGCAAAAACGCTGGAAGTCCATCAAGGAATACATGGACAAGCAAGGCGTGGATTACGATTACATCCAGTCGGAAGGATTCGGCTCAGTAGAACGGTTGGCAGGCATATTGGCCAACAACGGCTACCGCACCATTGTGGTCGTGGGGGGCGACGGCGCACTGAACGATGCCATCAACGGCATCATGCACTCCGACGCACCCTGCAAAACCGATATCGCTTTGGGCATCATACCCAACGGAATAGGAAATGACTTTGCCAAATATTGGGGCATGGACACCGACTACAAGCAGGCGGTGAAGTGCATCATGAACGGAAGACGACGCAAGATTGACGTGGGCACTTGCCAGTATTACGACGGACAAGGACACGTGACACGCTACTTCCTCAACGCCATCAACATCGGCCTGGGTGCAAGGATTGTGAAGATTACCGACCAGTGCAAACGCTTCTGGGGCGTGAAATACCTGTCATACCTCATGGCCTTCATCTCGCTCATCTTCGAGCGCAAACTTTACCGCATGCACCTCAAGGTGAACGACGAGCACATTCGCGGCCGCATCATGACCGTATGCGTGGGCAGTGCCTGGGGGTGGGGACAGCTGCCCAGCGCGGTGCCCTACAACGGCTGGCTCGACGTGTCCGTCATCTACCGCCCCGAACTGCGCCAGCTATGGCCGGGCCTGTGGATGCTGATGCGGGGGCGCATACTGAACAACAAGCTCGTCCGCCCCTACCGCACGCGCCAGGTCAAGGTGCTGCGCGCACAGAGTACCGCCGTCGACCTGGACGGGCGCCTGCTGCCCCGACACTTCCCGCTGACCATCGGCATACTGCCCGAAGCCATCACCCTCATCATCCCCGACTGACGAATGTCCCACCTGACACCCCGCGAAGTACCACGCAGGCAGGGTCGGACGTGCATCTTGCCGCCCGTCCCATTCCAATGGGACGATCGTCCCACTCCAGTGGGACAGTCGTCTTACTCCAGTGGGACGGTCGTCTCACTGCAGTGGGACACCTTGCAAGGTGCGGCAAAAACGATGACAAAGTACGGGAAAAGCCAAGCCAAGGCACAGGAAAGAAGGCGGCAAGACAGAGAAAAAAAATGCACGCCTCCATGTGATTTACGCCGATGCCCGCCGACTGATAGGGCATGAATAGACGATAAATGTTCAACCAAAAAAACGATAAGACAATGAAACATCTATTGAAAACCTTTAGCCTGGCCGTGCTCGCCATAGGATGCAGCCTGACGCAAGTATTGGCACAGCAACTCCCCCCCCTGCCCGCCGACCCCGCCGTGCGCATCGGCAAGCTGGACAACGGACTGACTTACTACATCCGCCACAACGAGCTGCCTGCCGACCGGGCCGACTTCTACATCGCGCAGAAGGTAGGCTCCATACAGGAGGAACAAAACCAACTGGGATTGGCCCACTTCCTGGAGCACATGTGCTTCAACGGCACCACACACTTCCCCGGTGACGCCCTCCGCCACTACCTGGAGACCATCGGCGTGAAGTTCGGCGAAAACCTCAATGCCTACACCTCGGTGGAAGAGACGGTATACAACATCAGCAATGTGCCCGTGCAGACGCCGGGAGCCATCGACTCGTGCCTCCTCATCCTGCACGACTGGAGCAACGACCTCACGCTCGACCCCAAGGAAATTGACAAAGAGCGCGGCGTCATCAACGAAGAGTGGCGCATGCGCATGACGGCCGACCAGCGCCTGCTCGAAAAGGCACTGCCCGTGCTCTTCGCCGGCACGAAGTATGCCACCTGCTTCCCCATCGGCACGATGGACGTGGTGATGAACTTCCCCTACCAAGCGCTGCGCGACTACTATGAAAAGTGGTACCGCCCCGACCTGCAAGGCCTCGTCATCGTGGGCGATGTGGACGTAGATGCTGTGGAAGCCAAAATCAAGCAGATGTTTGCCGACATCCCCGCCCAGCCCGATGCCGCCAAACGCGAGTACTACCCCATCCCCGACAACAAGGAACCTATTATATATATAGGTAAAGACAAGGAGCAACCCTACGTGCAGGCCATCATCATGTGCAAGCACGACGTCACCCCCGACGAGCAGAAGAACAACGCAGGCTACCTCATGGAGCTCTATGCCAAGAACCTCATCAGCAACATGCTCTACGCCCGCCTCAACGAGCTGATGCAGACCGCCAACCCGCCCTACATAGCCGCCGGAGCATATGACAACTCCATCCTGGGCGTCACCAAGACGAAAGCCGCCTTTACCGGCGTGGCCGTCTGCCAGGAGAACAACATCAAGCAAGGCTTCACCGCCGTGCTGCGCGAAATGGAGCGCGCCCGCCGCTTCGGCTTCACCGAGAGCGAGTATGCCCGCGCCCGTGCCGAGTTCCTCCGCCAGATAGAGTCGCTGTACAACGAACGCGACAAGCGCCGCAACGACCAGTTCGTCAACGAGTATGTCCGCCTCTTCCTCGACAACGAGCCCGCACCGGGCATTGAGACCGAATACGCCCTCTACAACCAACTGGCACCTGCCATCCCGGTAGACCTCATCAACAAGCTCATGCCCACATTGATGCCCGAAGACAACCGCCTCGTAGTCTTCATGGCCCCCGATAAGGAAGGCCTTGCCCTCCCCACCGAAGCCGACCTCAAGGCCTGGATGCAGGAAGTAGCCGCCGAAACACTCGAGCCCTATGTAGACAAGGTATCCAACGAACCGCTGATGAAGGAAGCCCCCAAGGGCGGCCAGATTGTTTCGGAAACGCAAGATGACAAGCTTGGCACCGTAAACCTCACACTCTCCAACGGCGTGAAGGTCATCATCAAGAAGACCGACTTCAAGGCCGACCAGATACTGATGAAAGGCGTCAGCCTCGGTGGAAGCTCCTTGTTCCCCGACAGTGAGGTCATCAATATCGAAGGACTGGATGCTGTCAGCGTAGGAGGCTTGGGCAACTTCAATGCCATCGACCTGGAGAAGGTGTTGGCAGGCAAGAAGGCCAGCGTCAGCTTCGGCATCGGCGACAAGACCGAGACCGTCAATGGTTCGTGCTCGCCCAAGGACTTCGAGACCATGATGCAGCTCACCTACCTTACCTTCACTGCCCCGCGCCGTGACGACGAGGCCTTTGCCTCCTTCAAGAACCGTGCCCGCGCCTCGCTCGAAAACCAGGAGATGGACCCCATGACCGCCTTCAGCGACAGCATAACCTATGCCCTCAACATGGGACACCCGCGTACCCTGCGCCTCAAAGCCGACCAGATTGACCGGATGGACTACAACAAGATTCTGGCCATGTACAACGACCGCTACCAGGATGCCGGCGACTTCACCTTCATCCTCGTGGGCAACGTGGATGTGGAGGCCATGAAGCCCCTCATTGCCACCTACCTGGGCGGGCTGCCTGCCACCGGGCGCAAGGAGACATTCAAGGACAACCACATCGAGTGGCGCAAGGGCGAGTACAAGAACGTATTCAACCGCCCGCAAGAAACGCCGAAGGCCACCAACTTCGTGTGCTACACCGGAACATGCGACTACACGCTGAAGAACACCGTGCTGATGGACATGCTGGGACAGATACTCGACATCGTCTACACCGCCACCGTGCGCGAAGATGAAGGCGGAGCCTACAGCGTCTTTGCAGGAGGCAACCTCAACAAGTATCCTACACCCAGGGCTGGCTTGCAGATTATCTTCGAGACCGCACCAGAGAAGCGTGAGCGTATGATGGAAATCATCTTCGCACAACTGGAGAACATCGCCAAGAACGGTCCCAAGGCCGAAGACCTGGCCAAAGTGAAGGAATTCATACTGAAGAAGCACGCCGAAGACCTGAAGGAGAATCGCTACTGGCTGAGTACATTAGACGAGATATTCTACACCGGCATGAACCCTGCAGACGGATACGAGCAAGTGGTGGAAAGCATCACTGCGGAAGACATCCGACTGTTCACCGCCAACCTGCTGGACCAGGGCAACGAAATAGAGGTCTCAATGGTTTCGGAAGGAACAGAGGCTAAGTAACCAACCATCCACTCCCCTTGGAGCCTCCCCCTGCGGACAGGTTCCAAGGGGATTCTTTTTCCACTATACGCACTATGAACTTATTCATTGAACTGCGCCGCCACGGCAAACTGTCTGACAAGAGACACCCTATGTATGAGAAGAACCGTTTCGGACGACTGTGGATGTACCTCATGGCCATATTCTGGGCGGGCTACCTCATCTTCTTCGGCACCCTGTTCGCCTTTGTCATGCAGGACGAGGCACGCGAGCCATACCACATCATCAACTCCGGACTGGTGTTCTTCCTCATACTGGACTTCATGATACGCTTCCCCTTCCAGAAGACGCCTACGCAGGAGGTGAAGCCCTACCTGTTGCTACCCGTGCGCCGGCGGCGGGTCATCGACTTCCTGCTGCTGCGCTCGGGCCTGAGCGGATTCAACCTGGTGTGGCTGTTCTTCTTCGTGCCCTTTGCCACGTTCACCGTGGTGCGCTTCTACGGCGTGGGCGGACTGCTGGGCTACTGCCTGGGCATCTGGCTGCTGATGGTGCTGAACAACTATTGGTTCCTGCTGTGCCGCACGCTGATGAACGAACGCCTCGCGTGGGTGCTGCTGCCACTGGCCGTGTACGGAGCGGTGATAGCCGCCATGTTCGTGCCGGACGACTGCCCGCTATTCGACTGGTCCACCGACCTGGGCGAGTGCTTCATCACGGGCAACGGGCTGGCCTACCTGGGCGTGCTGGCCTGCATCGCGCTGATGTGGTGGCTGAACCGCACGCTGATGGCACGCCTCATCTACGCCGAGCTGAACAAGACGGAGGACACGCGGGTCAGGCACCTGTCGGAGTACCGCTTCCTGGACCGCTATGGCGAGGTGGGCGAATACATGCGCCTGGAGCTGAAGCTGATGCTGCGCAACAAGGTGTGCAAGACCGCCCTGCGCACGGGCATCCTGGTGGTCGTCATGTTCAGCCTGCTGATGAGCTTCACCGATGCCTACGACGGCGGCTTCATGAAGAGCTTCATCCTGGTGTACAACTTCACCATCTTCGGCATACTGTTCCTCAACGCCATCATGAGCTACGAGGGCAACTACATCGACGGGCTGATGAGCCGCAAGGAGGCCATCTACTCGCTGCTCCGTGCCAAGTACATCGTCTACGGGCTGGGCATCCTCATACCCCTGCTGCTGATGGTGCCCGCCATGGCTACCGGCAAGGTGACCGTACTCAGCTGCCTCTCCGTGGCCGTGTTCACCGTGGGGTGCATATACTGCTGCCTGTTCCAGATGGCGGTGTACAACACGCGCACCATCGACCTCAACGCCAAGATGACCAGCCGCAACAGCATGGGCACGGGGCTGCAGAACCTCATCAGCATCCTGGCCTTCGGCGGACCGCTGGCCGTGAAGGCCGTGCTCGACGCACTGCTCCCCGCCCCCGCAGGCGACTGGCTGCTGCTGGCCATAGGCTTGGGCTTCATACTGACCTCCAGGCTGTGGCTGAGGAACATATACAGCCGCTTCATGGCACGGAGGTACAAGAACATGGAAGGCTTCCGCGACAGCCGGCAAGGCTGACCCGAAACCGACCCTCAAGGGTTGACGATGCTGACCCTTAAGGGTAGACGGCACAGACCCTTAAGGGTTGAAAGCGATGACCCTTAAGGGTTGAAGGCGATGACCCTTAAGGGTTGAAGGTACCGACCTCTTGACCTCGATGGCATCGACCTCTTGACCTCGACGGCATCGACCTCTTGACCTCGACGGAACCTCCGCCTATACCGACCCGACGCCTCCGCCTATGCCGACCCGACGTCACCGCCTATGCCGACCTGACGTCGCCGCCTATGCCGAGCAAAAGGCACTTTATACAACAGAAAACAACAACGACAAGAATATGATAACAATCAACAACTTACAGAAACATTTCGGCTCGAAGACGGCCATCGACATCGAGCACTACGACATTGCCCAGGGCGACATGCTCGGCCTGGTGGGCAACAACGGCGCGGGAAAGACCACCCTGTTCCGCCTCATGCTCGACCTGCTGCAAGCCGACCGGGGTGCCGTCACCATCGACGGCATCGACGTGAGCAAGAGCGAGGACTGGAAGGCCACCACGGGCGCCTTTATCGACGACAGCTTCTTGATAGACTATCTCACGCCCGAGGAGTACTTCTACTTCATCGGACGCATGTACGGCCTCAAGAAAGACGAGGTGGACAGCCGCCTGCAACCCTTCGAGCGATTCATGAACGGCGAAGTGCTGGGACAGAAGAAGTTCATCCGCAACTACTCCATGGGCAACAAGCAGAAGATAGGCATCATCTCCGCCATGCTGCACCAGCCCCGGCTGCTCATACTGGACGAACCCTTCAACTTCCTCGACCCCTCCAGCCAGTCCATCATCAAGCACCTGCTGAAGCGCTACAACGAGGAGCACCGGGCCACCGTCATCATCTCCAGCCACAACCTCAACCACACGGTAGACATCTGCCCCCGCATCGCCCTGCTGGAGCACGGCGTCATCATCCGCGACCTGCAGAACCGCGACAACTCCGCCGAGCGCGAGCTCGAAGCCTACTTCAACCTGGCCGTCGAGGAGGAGATACGCGAGGAACAGGCAGAAGACACTGAACAACCAGAAGTACAAACCGATAACAATAACACCGAACAACAATGAAACTAAAAACTCTTACCACCCTCGTGCTCCTCATGACCATTGCTCTGGGAGCCAATGCACAACTTCTGTGGAAAATCTCCGGCAACGGGCTGCAGCAGCCCTCGTACATCTTCGGCACCTACCACCTTTCGCCCCTCAGCATCACCGACAGCATTGCCTCCCTGCCCCAGGCCATGGCCGATGCCCGGCAAGTGTATGGCGAAGTGGTGATGGCCGACATGATGAAGCCCGAGTACCTCGCCAGTATGCAACAGCAGATGATGCTGCCCAAGGACACCACCCTGCAAAGCCTCTTCACCCCCGAGGAACTCGAAACCGTGTCCCAAGCCGTGAAGGAATACCTGCAGGTAGACATCGCCATGCTGGGCATGCTGAAGCCGGCCGCCCTCTACCAGCAACTCACCGTGCTGTTCTGCGTGAAGCATACACCCGGCTTCAACCCGCAGGAGCAACTGGACACCTACTTCCAGCAAGAGGCCGCCAAGCAAGGCAAGAAGGTGGGCGGACTGGAAACGGTACAGTCGCAAGTAGACATTCTGTTCAACAAGCCCCTCCGCCGCCAGGCACAGGACTTGTACTGCTTCGTCAGCGACCCCGACAAGGCCGACCGGCAGATGAAGGAACTCGTGGCCGCCTATGCCGCCCAAGACCTGGACAAGATGCTCCGGCTGATGGAGGAAAAAGAAGGCACCTCGTGCGACCCTACCCCCGAAGACATGGACCAGCTGCTCTACAACCGCAACACGGCCTGGGTGGCACAGATGCCCGCCATCATGCAAGCAGCCCCCACCCTCTTCGTCGTAGGAGCCGGACACCTGCCCGGCGACAAGGGCGTACTTGCCCTGCTGAAACAACAAGGATACACAGTGGAGGCCATGCCATGATGAAGCAGTACACCACCTACCTCTTCGACTTCGACTACACGCTGGCCGACTCCTCGCGCGGCATCGTCACCTGCTTCCGCCACGTGCTCGACCGCCACGGCTTCACCGCCGTGACCGACGACGCCATCAAGCGCACCATAGGCAAGACGCTGGAAGACTCCTTCGCCCTGCTCACCGGCATCGGTGACCCCGCGCAGCTGGCCGCCTTCAAGAGCGAGTACGTCAAGGAAGCCGACGTGCACATGACGGCCAACACCGTGCTCTACCTCGAGACCAAGTCCGTGCTCACCGCCCTGAAGGACGCCGACGCGCTGATAGGCATCATCTCCACCAAGTTCCGCTACCGCATCGAGGAGCTGCTCGCCCTCCACTTCCCGCCCCACTTCTTCCACCTCATCGTGGGGGGCGAAGACGTGAAGACGCCCAAACCCTCGCCCGAAGGCCTGCTGCTGACCATCCGCGAGCTGCACTCCACCCGTGCCGAAACCCTCTACATAGGCGACAGCACCGTCGATGCCGAAACCGCCCGGGCGGCAGGCGTGGACTTTGCCGGAGTGACCCACGGCGTGACCGCCGCCCAGGAGCTGGCCCGCTACCCCCACGTCAAGATTATGCCCACGCTGGAGGGTCTGCTGGAAGACTGAGGCAAAGGCAAGAGAAAGCCCGCGCCTTGCCCGTACATAGCCCCGACATGGGCCTTGCAAAGCCGGCGCGGTGGCGATACTACCCCAGCGGGCGGGCGATACTACGCCCGGTCGGTAGCGATACTACCCCACCGGGCGAAAAAACCGGCAGGAAAATGCAGGAAATACTTGCCTGTTTCGCAGGAAAGCAGTACCTTTGCAGCCGATTATTCCGCAACGGGTTCGAAGAAGCGCCTTCCAAGTGATTGGGAGCCACCCGCCGGAGCTAACTTTATACAATATACATAACGAAATGTACGCAATTGTAGAAATCCAAGGCCAGCAATTCAAGGCAGAAGCTGGCAAGAAACTGTTTGTTTACCACATGCAGGAAGCCGAAAACGGCGCAACCGTAGAGTTCGACCGCGTTCTCCTGGTAGACAAAGACGGTGACATCACCGTAGGTACGCCCACCGTAGAAGGAGCCAAAGTGGTATGCGAAGTAAAATCGCCGCTGGTAAAAGGCGACAAGGTACTCGTCTTCCACAAGAAAAGAAGAAAAGGATACCGTAAACTGAATGGTCACCGCCAGCAGTTCACAGAGTTGACAATCAAAGAAGTAGTAGCTTAATCAACCTAAAAAACAGTAAGAAGAAATGGCACATAAAAAAGGTGTCGGTAGTTCGAAGAACGGCCGCGAATCAGCAAGCAAGAGATTAGGCGTTAAGATATTCGGTGGCGAAACCTGCAAGGCAGGCAACATCATCGTTCGTCAGAGAGGTACAGAATTCCATCCGGGTAAAAACATAGGTATGGGTAGCGACCACACTCTCTACGCCTTGGTAGATGGAACCGTACAGTTCAAAGTAAGCCGCGAAGACAAACGTTACGTGTCTGTCGTTCCGGCAGAAAGCGCAGAAGCATAAGTTTTTTGCCTCATATAAGTGAAGAAAGGGATATTGCCTGACGCAATATCCCTTTCTCTTTTTCAAATCGGGTGTAATGAATCCTCACTTCAGCACGCTTTGCAACAGCACAGGGGCATTGGTAGTAATGTAATCGGCCCCTTGCTCCACAAGCCAACGCATATCCTCTGCATCGTTCACCGTCCAGGCATTGACTTTCATGCCCAGGTCATGGCACTCCTTTATCCACTCAGGATGTGCCTTGAATACGCTGAAATGGTAATCGGGACCTGCACAACCCAAGTCCTTCAGTTCACGGGGAGGCAAATCTCCGTTCAAGTAATAAACAGGCGTACCTTCGGGAGAAAGGCGGACGAACTCTTTAGCGGCATGCAGGGAGAAAGTGATGTACTCCACACGGCTCTCCAGGTTCATTTCCCGAATCATCCGCACGATACCTTCTACGGCACGGGTTTCCTGGGCGGCAGTCTTGTGGGGCTTCAACTCCAGGATAAGGCGCGTTTTAAGTTCCAAGGCCTTGGCCAAATACTGGCGGAGCGTAGGCACAAACTCGCCATTGGCAAGCCGCAGAGATGTACACTCTTCGGCAGAGGCCTCCTGGAAGGTTACGCCCTGGTAAGTGTCATCGTGATTCACCACCAGCTGGCCGTCGCGGGTCAGCCACACGTCGAACTCCGACCCATAACAGCCTATGGAGTCGGCCTTCACAAGAGCAGCCACTGAGTTTTGGGCAGAGCCTGCCACATCCCAATATCCACGGTGGGCAATGACCTGCGTGTGTTGCGCCTGCACCCATCCACCCGAAGCGAACAAGAAGGCGGCAAGTAAAAGTTGTTTCAGTTTCATGATTGTATAACATTATAATATATATGACACGGCAAATATACGCAAGCCCGGGCAATTTCAAGCTACGGCAGGATTAAAAATTAAACGCTTTTGCCCCCGTTTTATAAAACCCTTTACTAACGTATGTATAAAATACGTATCTTTGCGCCTGCGAATCAACTTAAACACTATTATAGATATGCTTACCATCAGACAAATTACAGAGAATACCGACGCGGTAATACGCGGATTGGAAAAGAAGCATTTCAACGGCGCCCGCGAAGCCATAGGGCAAGTACTGGCGCTCAATGACAGGCGGAAGGCCGCCCAAGTGAAGCTCGACACGAACCTGGCCGAAGTAAACACCACCTCCAAGCAGATAGGCCAACTGATGAAGGAGGGCCGCAAGGACGAGGCCGAAACGGCAAAGGCGCGCGTTGCCCAGCTGAAGGAAGCCAACAAGACCCTCCAGGCCGAAATGGACGAAGCCGCAAGGGAATTGCAACAGTTGCTCTACACCATCCCCAACGTGCCCTACGACGAAGTGCCCGAAGGCAACGGCGC
>CALUJC010000023.1 GCA_944320865.1 uncultured Bacteroides sp.
ATAGAAAATGAGGAGACGCGGCACGCCACGTCTCTACAAAGAATCCGATAAATTATCATTGAATACACTCACTTATAACAGTTATGCTTATGGACACGTACAAGAGAAAGGGCATTTTTACCCCCCCTATTAAGAAACTTTAACCATTTATTTCTCTCAGCCTGCCTCCTTGCAGGCCCGGTGTTCACCTCCTGCCAGGACGACTACGACGACACCGCCCTGTGGAACGCGGTGAACAACCATGAACAGCGCCTTGCCGCCCTTGAGGAGTGGCAAGAGCAGGTGAATCAAAACATCCAATCCCTCCACCAACTCATCAACACTACAGACTACATCACTTCTGTCACCCCGCTTGTAGAAGGAGGGCAAGAAGTGGGTTACACCATCACGTTCCTACACTCCGACCCCATCAACATCTATCATGGGAAGAAAGGAGACAAGGGGGATAAAGGTGACACAGGTGACAAGGGTGAACAAGGCGACAAAGGAGAACAGGGAGACACCGGTGCCGACGGCCACACTCCGCAGATAGGCCTGACACAGGAAACCGACGGCAACTGGTACTGGACGCTGGACGGCCAGCTGATGCTCGACCCGCAAGGCAACCCCATCCGTGCCAATGGCGAAGACGGCAAGGACGGCCAAGACGGTGCCGACGGCGAAGATGGCCAAGACGGCCAAGACGGCACCCCCGGCCAGGACGGCCAGCCGGGAGCCGATGGTGAGGACGGCACCCCCGCCCCCACACCCCAAATCAGCCTGGGCAGCAGCATAGAGGGTGGCACCATCGCTACAGATAACGGCACAAAGAAGTCCGATGCCTGGTACCTCAGCGTGGACGGCGGGGAGACATGGTACCGCATCAGCGGCGACAAGGGCGAGACGGGCGACCGTGGACCACAAGGCCCTGTAGGACCCGCCGGGAAGCCGGGCAATAACGGCAGCGACGGCGATGACGGCGACTCCATATTTGCCGAGCCACCCATCACCCAGTCTGAGGACGGAAGCACATACACCTTCCACCTGGCCAATGGCACCGACATCGAGATACCCGTGTACCAAGAGCAGACCCTCACCATCGGCGACGGCACAGGCACACTCGCCCTCAGCAGCATGACTACCAAAATCCCCCTGACATACCCCACCGGGACAGAGGCAACCGACTACCGGGCCCTCGTGGCACAAATCACCCCCGAAGGCGCCGGCGGCACCTACACCGACATCGACACCCGCGCCGACGGTGATGTGAACGGCTGGAGCGTGGAGGGCGACCTGGGAGGTGGAAAGGTCACCGTCACCGTCGAGGCCCCGGCACAAGTGGGCAACGCCCTGCTGCGCGTCACCCTCATCCGCAACGACGGCAGCGAGCTGACGGCCTCGCGCATCGTGTCGTGGCAAGGCTATACGGTAGATACTGAAACCAACACCTACACTGTCTACACCACCGAAGGCCTGCTGGCATGGGCAGACGACATCGTGCTTTATAGCTGCACCCTGGCCGCTGACATCGACATGAGCGGACAGGCATGGCCGGAGGAATTGGACTTCCACGGCACATTCGACGGCGCAGGGCATACCATCAGCAACCTCAACGTTACCGGCACGTCTGACGTTGGATTTATCGCGTATTTAGGCGGCAGAGGCATTGTCAAGAACCTGCTGCTGGTGAACGCTACCAGCAACGGTAGTCACCGTATAGGAGGAATAACCGGAAGCCTATACGGGGGTACGGTTATCGCTTGCGCCGTGTCCGGGTGCAAAGTCAGTGGAGAGAACGGAACTGTAGGTGGCATCGCAGGAAATGTCGATGATTCGGGGTCGGTTACCGCCTGCTATGCGGCATCCTGCACCGTTGAAGGCGGTTACTCCAGCAGCATCGGCCACATAGCAGGGGATGCAGATGGAAGCATCACCGCCTGCTATTATGCCGGGGAAGGGAATGGCGTTGGTAAAAACGGTACCGGCGCCACCCGGGTGGAGGACAACAACTGGCAGGCAGCCGCCCAGGCCATGAACGAGCAGCTTGCCGACAACAACTACATCTGGGCAGAGAACACAAACGAGGCAACCAAGGACGACTTCCCCCTGGTGCTCGTGCCCAACCCGGACGTGCAATAAGTAGGTACCCCTACTACGGTACAAGTAGGTACCCATACTACGATACAAAGACGTACCCATCTTACAATACAAAGATGCACCCGTCTTACGATAATAAAGAGTGTGCCGAATCACAGTTTAGTACGGATTCTGAGGGTGTATCAAAACAAAAAAGAATAATCTTTTAGACACGGATTCTTCTCATTTTGATACACCCTCCATTCAGTTACCATCGCGTTACGCTACATTCTCTTCGTCTCTGTACCTGATGCCAGGGCACAATGAAAGAGCATTATGATAGGAACTTTGCCCATCCCTCAAAATAAGACCGAACAACATAGGGGCAGGGACATTTAGTTGTAAGCACATTTCCGTCACCACAGTTTTTCCCTTCAAAGCAAATAAATATTTACATAGAAAATTTTAATTATTTCTCTTTCTTTACAATAATAGGCAGTTGAAGCACTTATAATCTTCTCATTCACAATCCATTATCGTTTCTCATTCAATCCTTCTATATACCACCTCCGACTCACCTCCGATACAAGTCCGACACAAGTCCGATAGAAGTTGGGCGTATAGGGTCGGAGGTGGACCGTAGGAAATCCGTACAGGGTATAGAGGAATATGGGGTGCAGATGGCGGGTAAATGTTGGGATATTTCCGGTTGGGGGGCTTAGAGGCGGGGAAGAGAACAATGAACGAGCCATAAGAATTTATCAGCAAAAGATTTGCTTAAATGTGACTAATTAGTTACCTTTGCAATCTAACATAAGATAGACATGAAACGGAATTTGATACTGTCGCCTGCATTCAAGGAGTTTGAGCAAAGCACCAATCCCCGCACCCGAGAGAAACTGCGCTATGCCATATCCATACTGGAAACAGTCTATCCGGTACCCACCAAGTTCGTCAAGAAACTGGTCGGGACAGACTTCTTCGAGCTGCGGGTGTCCGTGGATAACGAGATACGGGTCATCCTGTTTGCCGTGGACAACGACAACATCAATCTGGCGACAAACGTCATCCTGCTGAACGGCTTTGTGAAGAAAAGCACCAAGGATTACGACAAGGAAATAACAAAGGCGATGAACATTTTAAGGAGTTTACTATGACAACAATGAACAACAGACTGACAGCGGAAGAAATGAAGAAGCTCCGTCAAGTGGACTTCACCAAGAAGCCCGGCTTTGAGACGGCAGAAACCATGCTGGCACGCGAAGTGGGCGAAGCGGGAAGCGAGGAACGCGCCGAGTTCAACGCCAAGGCATTGGCATGGTATTATGGCGAAGTGCTGCGTGACCGCCGCAAGGCACTCGGCATCACCCAAAAGGAGCTGGCAGAGCGCGTGGGACGCGACCGTTCCTACATCAGCCGCCTGGAGAAAGGCGAAACCGACCTGCAACTGTCCTCCTTCATCCGCATCGCCGCAGCCTTGGGCATCATGCTTAGGCTCGATGTGAACCTTATCTGAGCACGCTTTCCACAGCGCACAGCGTGCCAGGACTCTTTACTTTCGTCCCATGGACATGGCCGAGGCCGCGTTTCTGGGGACGAAACCAAGTGAAAAAGTTCCCCCCAAACGCAGTATGTACCGCATTTTGTAGTACTTTTGCAAAGAAAATCTGTCATAGAGAACATTAACACTAAAAATCATAGAAGAAAATGAAAGTAGCAATTGTTGGAGCAAGCGGAGCCGTGGGACAAGAGTTCCTGCGCGTGCTCGATGAAAGGAATTTCCCGTTGGACGAACTGGTATTGTTTGGTTCGCAACGCAGTGCAGGACGCAAATACACCTTCCGTGGCAAAGACATCGAGGTGAAGCTCCTCCAGCACAACGATGACTTCCGGGGCGTGGACATCGCCTTCACCTCGGCAGGCGCAGGCACCTCCAAGGAGTTTGCACAGGACATCACCAAGCACGGCGCCGTGATGATAGACAACTCCAGCGCCTTCCGCATGGACGAAGACGTGCCCCTGGTAGTGCCCGAAGTGAACCCGACGGACGCCCTCAACCGCCCGCGCGGCATCATTGCCAACCCCAACTGCACCACCATACAGATGGTAGTGGCCCTGAAGGCCATCGAGCAACTGAGCCACATCAAGACCGTGCACGTCTCTACCTACCAGGCAGCCAGCGGCGCCGGCGCAGCCGCCATGGACGAGCTGTACACACAATACCGCCAGGTGCTGGCCGGAGAGCCCGTCACCGTGGAGAAGTTTGCCTACCAGCTGGCCTTCAACCTCATCCCGCAGATAGACGTGTTTACCGACAACGGCTACACCAAGGAGGAGATGAAGATGTATAACGAGACGCGCAAAATAATGCACTCTGACGTGAAGGTGAGCGCCACCTGCGTCCGCGTACCTGCCCTGCGCTCGCACTCCGAGAGCATCTGGGTGGAGACCGAACGCCCCATCTCCGTGGAGGAAGCCCGCGAAGCCTTCAGCAAGGGCGAGGGACTGGTGCTGATGGACAACCCGGCGGAGAAGGAATACCCCATGCCCCTGTTCCTGGCCGGCAAAGACCCCGTGTACGTGGGCCGCATCCGCAAGGACTTGACCAACGACTGCGGACTGGCCCTCTGGATTGTGGGCGACCAGATAAAGAAGGGCGCCGCGCTGAACGCCGTGCAGATTGCCGAGTGGCTCATCAAGGAAAAGGCTCTTTAACAACTCTCACCATAGCTGCTATGCCGGCAGGCGCAGACATTGTTAATGTTTTGCGCATGCCGGCATTTATTTTTCCTCCGACCGATTGATATTTGGTAAATAACATTACCTTTGCAACCAACATTAACTAATCGCACAACCTTATGGACATGAACAAGAAGAAAGGGAATTTTACCCCCCCCCCCACATTTAAGAAAGTTTAACTATTTACTACTCTCTACCTGCCTCCTTGCAGGCTTAGTGTTTACCACCTCCTGCCGGGACGACTACGACGACACCGCCCTGTGGGAAACGGTGAACGACCATGAACAGCGCCTCGCCGCCCTCGAAGAGTGGCAGAACGAGGTGAACCACAACATCCAATCACTCTACACGCTCATCAACACTACGGACTACATCACCTCCGTCACTCCCCTGGTGGAAGGCGGCCTGGAGGTGGGCTACACCATCAGCTTCCTGCACAGCGACCCCATCACCATCTATCACGGCAAGAAAGGCGACAAGGGAGAACAAGGCGTAGACGGCGAGGACGGTGCCGACGGCTACACCCCGCAGATAGGCCTGACAAAGGGAGAGGACGGCAACTGGTATTGGACACTGGACGGCCAGCTGATGACCGACGCGCAAGGTAACCCCATCCGTGCCAACGGCCTTGACGGGCAGGATGGTGAAGACGGTGCCGATGGTGCCGATGGCGAGGACGGCCAAGATGGCCAACCCGGTGCCGACGGCAAGCCCGGACAGGATGGGCAGGATGGCGAAGACGGTGCCCCCGCCCCCACGCCCCAAATCAGCCTAGGCAGCGCCATTACGAGTGGCACCATCAAGACGGACAACGGCACGAAGCAACCCGATGCCTGGTATCTCAGCGTGGACGACGGACTGACGTGGTACCGCATCAGCGGCGACAAGGGCGATAAGGGAAACACCGGCGCACAAGGTCCCCAAGGCCCGCAAGGCGACAAGGGCGAACAAGGTGACAAGGGAGAGCAAGGTGATAAGGGTGAACAAGGAGATAAAGGCGAACAAGGAGACAAGGGCGAAGACGGCGACACCATGTTTGCCAAAGAACCCATCAAGCTCTCCGACGATGGCACGCACTACATCTTCACCCTGGCCGATGGCCAGACCTTCAAGCTCCCCATTTACCGCCCCCTCACCATAGGTAGCAGCGACGATGACGGCCAAAGCGGTGCCTTGCAGATGGACAGCCCCAACCAAGACATCACCATCGGCCTACCTACGGGCAAGGTGGAAGACTACGAAGTACTGCTGGCCGAACTGTTCACGGAGGACGACGGACGCCTGGAGGACATCTCCACCCGAGCCGATGCCGGCACCACGCCCGAAGGCTGGAGCGTGACGGCCAACCTCGAGACGCGGACCGTCTCCGTCACCTCGCCCTCGGACGGCAGCAAAGCCCTGCTGCGCATCACCCTCATTGCCAACGACGGCACCGAGACCGTAGCTTCGCGCACCATACAGGCCTACCGTCCACAAGTAGGCGATTACTACTACAGCGACGGCACCTGCTCTGCCCACCTGCAAGAGAACAAAACAGTGATAGGCGTCGTATGCAGCACCGCACCAGTCACCAAAGACGATAAAGCATATAACAACGGCTTGGTCATGGCATTGACCAATGCAAGCGAAAGTGCGCGCTGGGATGACGCAGTTAGCCAAAGCTCCATTAACAACTATAACACCCAATATCCCGCTCCCGGCAACAGCAGCGGGTGGTTCCTTCCCGAGCACGAACTATTATATAACGCAGCAGCTAATAAAATGGAAGAATTGAATGCTGCTATTAAAGCGGCCAACGGAACAATCTTTTTCCCAGAAGACGACATTACGTCTATTCGATATTGGACAAGCAGTGAAGCATCAGTGGAAGGCTCTGCTTGGATCATTTTGGCCGGGAATTATAATGCATTGACTTCAGTGCAAGTTATCACAGATTATGAAGTATATAAAGTGCGCTATTTACTCGCCTTCTGACCCCATGCATGACCCCTGTTCATACCCCATGCATGGGTATTGATGGTACCCCATGCATGGGGTGTGAAAGGCACCCTTGCATGGGGCTGTAAAGACAGTTATTTACTCACTAAATTAAAACAAATAAGCTATGTTAGAACTTGATGTTAAAGCCAAAGTTCAGCCCGTGGGCGAACGTAAAGGACAGACCGTGTATTATGCACAAGTGAAGTCACAACAGAAGATGACAAACAAAATGGTTGTAGAGCGCATTGTGCGCGAAACCTCACTGTCGGCAGGCGATGTAAGCAATGCCCTTATCAGTCTGGCCAACGTGGTGTGCGACGCGCTGAAGATGGGCATGAGTATCGACCTGGGCGACCTGGGCTCGTTCCGCCTCACCGTTCCCTCCAAGATGATGGACAGTGCGGAAGAAGTCACCGTAAAAGACGCGCTGAAGAACCCGAAAATCATCTTCACCCCCAAGCAGAAGATGCGCGACGCCGCCAACTCCGTGGAACTGAGCATCGACCGCCCCTCCACAAAGGCCGATGACGACGCCACCACCACTACCCCCGGCACCGGCGAGGACGGCGAGGACGACGGCAACCACCAGCTGGGTTAGGTGTTAAGTATTAGTGATTAGGTATTAGGTGTTAGTGATTAGTGATTAGTGATTAATGCCATGCGGAGTAACTGGATTCTCCTATTATCCTGAATAATATTACATGCAGCCGCGCCAAGGGCTTCTCCGCCCCGGCGCGGCTGCATACTTTTATAAGAAATAAACTAAAAAACACCCGCCTTTTGTTATCAGATATGTAAACTTCTGCTATCTTTGCCACATGAAACAAGAACGACTGATACAATACTACAAACACTACTTCATAGACTTTTTCATGTCGCTGGAAGAAGGTGCACGAAAAAAAGTGGCATACGTGCTTGAAATGCTCAAAACACAAGAACGGCTCAATACAAATTTTGTAAAAGCCGTGCGCGACGGACTGTATGAATTAAGAGCAAGCCATAACGGAAATATATATAGGGCTTTCTTTATCTTTGATGATGGAAACATCGTAATGCTGTTCAACGGCTTTCAAAAGAAAGCTCAAAAGACACCCGATAACGAAATAGAAAAAGCACTGAAACTTAAAAAGGAATATTATGCAAGCAAAGAATCCTGATGTACACAGCATGGACGCCGTACTTGACAGTTTGTACGGAGAGCCCGGTACTCCCCAACGAGAGGAATTCCGCAAAGAAGCTTATGCCTATTGCGTCGGTCAAATCATCTCGGATGTACGAAAACAAGAGAAAATGACACAAACGGAACTGGCAGAAAAGGTCGGGACAAACAAGTCGTATATCTCACGGATTGAGAAAGGAACTATTGAACCGGGAATCGGCTTGTTCTTCCGCATCATCGACGCACTTGGACTAAGAATTGACATTGTAAAGCCTGTCATCTGACAGGCTTTTGCCGTCACAACCTACTTATACACATACCCCACAATGACCCACCTTCACAAACCCCTCACAACCGCCCTCCTGCTGCTCTGCACCCTGCTCCCCGTGCAGGCACAGCGCGTCATACCCGGTGATGAACGTACCGACCTGTACTACCCGCTACTGGAGGGCAAGCGCATTGCCCTCTTCTCCAACCACACCGGCATGGTGGGCAACCGCCACTTGCTGGACATCCTGCTGGAGCAGGGCTTCCGTGTCACCGCCATCTTCTCGCCCGAACATGGCTTCCGTGGCCGTGCCGATGCGGGGGAGCACGTGGCCAGCTCGGTGGACCCCGATACCGGCGTGCCTATCCTGTCGCTGTACGACGGCAAGGAGCAGAAGCCATCGCGGGCATCTATGCAGAAGTTTGACGTGCTACTGGTGGACATACAAGACGTGGGGCTGCGCTACTACACCTATTATATAACCCTGTGCCGACTGATGGACGCCTGCGCCGAGCACGGCAAGCCCGTCATCGTGCTGGACCGCCCCAATCCGAACGGGCACTACGTGGACGGCCCCGTGCTGGACATGAAGCACAAGTCCGGCGTGGGCTGGTTGCCCATACCCGTGGTGCACGGCATGACCTTGGGCGAGCTGGCACGTATGGTGAACGGCGAAGGCTGGTTGCCCCAGGGCAGAAAGTGCCGGCTCACCGTTATTCCCTGCCGGAACTACACGCATGCCACCCCCTACCCTGTGCCCATTGCCCCCTCGCCCAACCTCCCGAATATGACCGCCATCTACCTCTACCCCTCGCTATGCTACTTCGAGGCGACGCCCGTCAGCGTGGGACGCGGCACGGACAAGCCCTTCCAGCAGTATGGCCACCCCGACCTGCCGGAGGAGAAATACCCCTGTACCTTCACCCCCCGCAGCCTGCCGGGCGCCAAGAACCCGCCACAGCAAGGTCACCTGTGCCATGGCAAAGACTTGAGCCACCTGGACGAAGCTACCCTCCGCACTATGGGCATCGACCTGACCTACCTTATCGAGGCCTACCACGACCTGAAGCCCACGGGCAAGCGCTTCTTCACCTCGCTGTTCGAGAAGCTGATAGGCGTGGACTACGTGCGCCCCATGATAGAGCAAGGCTGCACCGCCGACGAGATACGTGCCCGCTGGCAAGAGGACGTGGAGCAGTTCAAGGCGCAGCGCAAGCCCTACCTATTATATAATGAAGAATGAAGAACGAAGAATGAAGAACGAGGAATGAAGAACGAACAACATATAACCCTCATACTTAATACCTATAACTTACAACTTAATCTCCCATGAGCCCGCTATCCGTCACACTCACCATTGCCATTTACTTCATTATCCTGTTTACTGTGTCTTATTTTGCCGGGCGGAAGGCCGATAATGCCGGGTTCTTCACGGGCAACCGCCGCTCGTCGTGGTACCTGGTGGCACTGGCCATGATAGGTGCCAGCATGTCCGGCGTCACCTATGTGTCGGTTCCCGGCATGGTGGCCACCAGCAGTTTCGGCTACCTGCAGATGGCACTTGGCTTCACGGCCGGGCAGCTGGTGATAGCCTACGTGCTGGTGCCGCTGTTCTACCGCATGAACCTCACGTCCATCTACGAGTACCTGGCCGAGCGCTTCGGCCTGTGCACCTACCACACGGGGGCATGGTTCTTCTTCATCTCGAAGATGCTGGGGGCGGCGGTAAGGCTGTTCCTGGTGTGCCTCACGCTGCAACTATTGGTGTTCGAACCGCTGCACATGCCCTTCCTGCTCAACGTGGCGGTTACGGTGGCCCTGGTGTGGCTCTATACCTTTCGCGGCGGGGTGAAGTCGCTCATTTGGACTGACTCGTTGAAAACGCTGTGCCTTGTAGTGTCCGTGGTGTTGTGCATTGTCTACATTGCACGGGACATGGGGCTGACGGCCGGGGGGATGGTGAACCTGATACGCGAGAGTGACATGTCGCGTATGTTCTTCTTCGACGACGTGAACGACAAGCAGTACTTCTTCAAGCAATTCCTGGCGGGCATGTTCACCATGATTGCCATGACCGGCCTCGACCAGGACATGATGCAACGGAACCTGAGCTGCCGCGACTCGCGCGAGTCGCAGAAGAACATGATAACCAGCACCGTGTCGCAGTTCTTCGTCATCCTGCTGTTCCTCATGCTGGGCGTGCTGCTCTACACCTTTGCCGGCAGCCGGGGCATCGAGGGGGCAAGCGGCGACGCACTGTTTCCCCTGGTGGCTACCGGCGGCTATCTGCCCCTGGTGGTGGGCGTGCTGTTCATCATCGGGCTGATATCGTCGGCCTACTCGGCAGCGGGGTCGGCGCTGACTGCACTCACTACGTCGTTCACGGTGGACATACTGGGCACCCGGGGGAAGAGCGACAAGCAGGTGGCCACCCTGCGCAAACGGGTGCATGTGGGTATGGCCGTGGTGATGGGCCTCACCATCTACGTGTTCAACCTGCTGAACGACACTAGTACCATCGACGCGGTCTATACACTGGCCAGCTATACCTACGGGCCTATACTGGGGCTGTTTGCCTTCGGCATCTTCACCCGCCGGCAAGTGCGCGACCGGTATATACCCGTGGTGGCCATCCTGTCGCCCGCGTTGTGCTACGTATTGCAGCGCCACTCCGAGGCATGGTTCGGGGGCTACCAGTTCAGTTATGAGCTGCTGATACTGAACGCCCTCTTCACCTTCATAGGGCTGTGCCTGCTGATGAAGGGCAGTAAGGCAAAACGAGGTCTTGACCTCGATGCCTCCGAGGTCAAGAGGTCGACATGACTGAGGTCAAGACCTCAACACGGTCGAGGTCAAGAGGTCGACATGACCGAGGTCTTGACCTCGATTCTGCCGGGGTCAAGAGGTAAGAACAAAACGGGATATAGCCGATAAGAAATAAACCATATATCATAACAACATTAACTTAACACACAAACTACAACCATGAACCGTATCAAGACCGCTACAAGCAACAAGCGCATCCTCGCCATCGACATCCTGCGAGGCATCACCATTGCCGGCATGACAATGGTAAACAATCCCGGCAGCTGGGGACACATCTATGCTCCCTTGCGACACGCCGAGTGGAACGGGCTTACGCCAACCGACCTGGTGTTCCCCTTCTTCATGTTCATCATGGGCATCTCCACCTACATCTCGCTGAAGAAGTACGACTTCACCTTCAGCCGCGCCGCCGCACTGAAGATAGTGAGGCGCACGGCGGTCATCTTCCTTATCGGCCTGGGGCTCGCGTGGTTTGGCAGCTTCTGCTACTACTGGGCGTCGCCCACCCAGGGCATTGGCTTCTGGGCACAGCTGGGCGAGTCGGTGTGGACGTTCGACCATATCCGCATCCTGGGCGTGATGCAGCGCCTCGCCCTGTGCTACTGCGCAGCCGCGCTGGTGGCACTCACCATGAAGCACAGCCGCATCCCCTGGCTCATCGTCATTCTGCTCGCCGGCTACTGGGTGCTGCTGGCCCTGGGCAACGGCTTCGTGTATGGCGAGGAGAACATCCTGTCCAAGGTAGACCGCGCCATCCTGACCCCCGCCCACATGTACCGCGACAACGGCATCGAGCCCGAAGGCATCTTGAGCACCATCCCCGCCATCGCCCACGTGCTGATAGGCTTCTGCGTGGCACGCATGATGCTGGGCCGCAAGCCGGAGGCCGGGGCATCCGCCGAACGGAGGCACGACCAGAAGCTCATCGCCCTGTTCCTGGTAGGCACCATCCTCACCTTTGCCGGACTGCTGCTGAGCTATGGCTGCCCCATCAACAAGAAGGTATGGTCGCCCACCTTCGTGCTTGCCACCTGCGGCTTCGGGTCGAGCCTGCTGGCACTGCTCATCTGGATTATCGACGTGAAGGGCTGCAAGAAGTGGAGCCTGTTTTTCGAGGCCTTCGGCGTGAACCCCCTGTTCATGTACGTGCTGGGCAATGTGCTGGGCATACTGTTCGACGCCATCAGCCTGCCCTGGGCGGGGGGCAGCGTGTCGATACACGGACTGCTGTACGACGTGATGCTGCAACCCCTCTTCGGCGACACAGGCGGCTCGCTGGCCTACGCCCTGGTGTTCATCGCCATCAACTGGGTGATAGGTTACCAGCTCTACAAACGGAGAATATACATTAAGATATGATGATTAACGGGTTAGCGTTTAGTGATTAGTGATGAATGCGTACTAATCACTAAACACTAATCACTAAACACTGAACAAAATGATTCTCATAGCAGACAGCGGCGCCACCAAGACCGACTGGGTCTTGCTCGGAACAAGCGCCACCCCTGAACGGGTGGTATCCACCCAAGGCATCCACCCCCTCTTCCAGACGGAGGACGACATGGCACGCATCGTGGCCACCGAACTGATTCCCCGTCTGGGCACCTTCCAGGTAGACGAACTGCACTTCTACGGCGCGGGCTGCCTGGCGCATGTAGCCCCCATGGTGGCCAATGCCCTGCGCCGGCACCTGACAGTGACGGGTGCAGTGGAGGTGTGCAGCGACTTGCTGGGCGCTGCCCGCGCCCTGTGTGGCACCGAGCCCGGCATAGCCTGCATACTGGGCACGGGCTCCAACTCCTGCTACTACGACGGGCGGGACATCGCCGCACACGTCCCTCCCCTGGGCTTCATTCTGGGCGACGAAGGCAGCGGCGCCTACCTGGGCAAATGCTTCGTGGCCGATGCGCTGAAAGGCCAGCTGCCGCCCGGACTGAAGGAAGCCCTCTTGGAGCACCTGGACATGACGGAGGCCGAAGTGATAGACCGCGTGTACCGCCAGCCTCTGCCCAACCGTTTCCTGGCTAGTATAGCCCCCTTCCTGGCGTTGAAAGCCCACGAACCAAGCGTTAGAACGCTCGTGAGCAAGGGTTTCAACGCCTTCTTCCGCCGGAACGTAATGCAATACGACTACCGTCGACACCCCGTGCACTGCACCGGCTCCATAGCCTACCACTTCAGCCCCATACTCCGGGAGGCCGCACGTGAGGCAGGCATCACCCTGGGCACCATCGCCCAAAGTCCGCTGGAAGGGCTCATTGCCTTCCATCAAAAAACGAAGAAAGGATAACAAAAGAAATAACCCATAAATACAAAAACATTATGTGTGGAATAGTAGGATACATCGGCAAGAGGGAGGCTTATCCCATCTTGGTAAAAGGATTGAAAAGACTGGAGTACAGAGGATACGACAGCGCAGGCGTCGCCCTCATCAACCCGGAAGGACGACTGAACGTGTACAAAGCCACAGGCAAAGTGGCCGGACTGGAGCAATATGCCGCCGACAAAGACCGTTCGGGGCACATCGGCATAGCCCACACCCGCTGGGCCACCCACGGCGAGCCCTCGCAGGCCAACGCCCACCCGCACGTGTCCGCCTCGGGCAACCTTGCCCTGGTGCACAACGGCATCATCGAGAACTACGCCGTCATCAAGCAACGGCTGGAACAGAAAGGCATCCCCTTCCGCAGCAGCACGGACACCGAGGTGCTGGTGCAGCTGGTGGACTATCTGCAAAGCACCAACCACCTCGACCTGCTCACTGCCTTGCAGCTGGCTCTGCACGAGGTAGTGGGCGCATATGCCATTGCCTTGGTAGACCGCCGCGACCCCGGCACGCTGCTCGTGGCGCGACGCAGCAGTCCGCTCGTCATAGGCATCGGGCAGGGCGAATACTTCATAGGCAGCGACGCCACCCCGCTCGTGGAGTACACCGACCAGATGGTCTACCTGAAGGACAATGAGATAGCCATCATCCGCCCCGACGCGCCCCTGCACGTCGTCGACCTGGACAACGTAGATGTCGACGCCCACGTGCAGACCGTAGCCATGAACCTGGGCCAACTGGAGAAAGGCGGCTACCCCCACTTCATGCTGAAGGAGATATACGAGCAGCCCGACTGCATAAACGACTGCATGCGCGGGCGCATCAATGCCGAGACGGGGCGCGTCACCCTCTCCGCGCTGCGCGACCACCGCGAGAGGCTGCTCAGTGCCGGGCGCTTCGTCATCGTGGCCTGCGGCACCTCGTGGCACGCGGGGCTCATAGGCAAGCAACTCATTGAGAGCCTGTGCCGCATGCCCGTCGAGGTGGAGTACGCCTCCGAGTTCCGCTACCGCACGCCCGTCATCCTGCCCACCGACGTGGTCATCGCCATCTCCCAGTCCGGCGAAACGGCCGACACGCTGGCTGCCGTGCAGCTGGCCAAGGAGCAGGGAGCCTTCATCTACGGCATCTGCAACGCCGTGGGCTCGTCACTGACCCGCATCACCGACACCGGCTCGTACATCCACGTGGGGCCGGAGATAGGCGTGGCCTCCACCAAGGCCTTCACGGGGCAGGTCACGGTGCTCACGCTGCTGGCCCTCGCCCTGGCGCAAGAGAAAGGCATGCCTGCCACCCTCACCGCCCCCATAGCACGGGCATTGGCCGGCATCCCAGGGCAAATGAAGAAAGTATTGGCACAGAATGAAGCCATCAGCCAACTGTCGCGCATCTTTACCTACGCCCACAACTTCCTCTACCTGGGGAGGGGCTACAACTTCCCCGTAGCCCTGGAGGGAGCCCTCAAGCTGAAGGAGATATCCTACATCCACGCCGAAGGCTACCCCGCCGCCGAAATGAAGCACGGCCCCATCGCCCTTATCGACACGGAGATGCCCGTGGTGGTGATTGCCACCCGCAACGTACTGTACGACAAGGTCATCAGCAACATCCAGGAGATAAAGTCGCGCCGGGGCAAGGTCATTGCCCTGGTCACCGAGGGCGACACCGACATCGCCTCCCTGGCCGACGAGTGCATCATCCTGCCCCCCGTGACCGAATGCCTGGAGCCGCTCATCACCACCATCCCCCTGCAACTGCTGGCCTACCACATTGCCGTGTGTAAGGGCAAGGATGTAGACCAGCCGCGCAACCTGGCCAAGTCTGTCACCGTGGAATAGCTTCCCCTGTGGATATAATCAGTACGGCATTTCGACACCCTCTGCATAAAACAAGTGCTCCCCGATGCCCGCCCCCTATTGGGGAAACAGCACATCGGGGAGCACCTTCGCGTTATGTATATCAAAGGGAATGTCTCTTCAAACTGAGAGAGCGTCAGTCTTCATCCTCCACAACACCCTCCAGCTGCATGTCGAACGCCAAGGCCGAATAGCCGGGGATGCTGCCGCTGGACGACCTGCTGGAACCATAGCCACACTGCCACGGAATGTAGACTATCCAACGCTCGCCCACATACATATATTGCAGTACAATGCTCCACCCGCTGATGATGTTACCGTTGACGTCGAACTCTGCGGGAGAATCAAAGTCCGTGGGAGCTTTCTCCGCATCATTCTTGTCGAGGAAGCCTTGGTCGGTAGCCCCATATCCGCTGAAGTTGCCGTCGAAGTTCAATCCATTGATCAGCGTGCCGTAATAGTAGGCACTGACCGTCTCGGTGGACAAGGGGCGGCGGGCAGTGGTGTAGTCGTCCAACGCCTTTATCTTCTTGCAATAGATGTAGTAGGCATTCTCGTTAGTGCTGACCTGCCAGTCGCGTATGGCAAAGAGTTGGCCTTCGGGCACGCGCTGCACATCTTCTTCCGTGGCGACATAAATCTCGCCCGTCTCCCGGCGGATGGAGTCGATGAACGCCTCGTTGTGCTCGCGCCAGTTGTCATACTCGCTGGCTTCCTCCACTTCCTCGCACGACACCAGCGCGCCGATGGCAAAGAGTAAGAAAGGCAGGAGGCAAAAGAATGATTTCTTCATATCAGGAAAGCGGTGGGTTTATTGCAATGTTTTCAGTAACGAGGTGATGCTCACGCGGTCGGCAATGATGTTGTTCAGCTCGTTGATGGGCACACGCTCTTGCTGCATGGTGTCGCGGTTGCGCAGGGTGACGCAGTTGTCCTCCAGCGTCTGATGGTCTACCGTCACGCAGTAGGGCGTGCCGATGGCATCCTGGCGACGGTAGCGCTTGCCTATGCTGTCCTTCTCGTCATACTGGCAGTGGAAGTGGAACTTCAGGTCGTCTATAATCTCGCGCGCCTTCTCGGGCAGTCCGTCTTTCTTTACCAGTGGCATTACGGCCAGTTTCACCGGCGCCAAGGCAGCAGGCAACTTCAGCACCACGCGCGTCTCGCCGTTCTCCAGCTTCTCCTCGCAGTAGGAAGCACACATCACGCTGAGGAACATGCGGTCTACACCGATACTCGTCTCGATGACGTAGGGCGTGTAGCTCTCATTGGTCTCGGGGTCGAAGTACTTGATGTTCTTGCCGGAATATTTCTCGTGCTGGCTCAAGTCGAAGTTCGTGCGGCTGTGGATGCCTTCCACCTCCTTGAAACCGAAGGGCATGAGGAACTCGATGTCGGTAGCGGCATTGGCATAGTGGGCCAGCTTCTCGTGGTCGTGGAAGCGGTAGTGGTCGTCGCCAAAGCCCAGGGCCTTGTGCCACTTCAGGCGGGTTTCCTTCCACGTCTTGAACCATTCCAGCTCGGTACCCGGCTTCACGAAAAACTGCATCTCCATCTGCTCGAACTCCCTCATGCGGAAGATGAACTGGCGGGCTACAATCTCATTGCGGAAGGCCTTGCCTATCTGCGCGATGCCGAAGGGAATCTTCATGCGGCCCGTCTTCTGCACGTTCAGGTAGTTCACAAAGATGCCCTGTGCCGTCTCGGGGCGGAGGTACACCTTCATCGAGCCATCGGCAGTCGAGCCCATCTCGGTGGAGAACATCAGGTTGAACTGGCGCACTTCCGTCCAGTTCTTCGTGCCGCTGATGGGGCAGACAATTTCCTCGTCCAGAATAATCTGGCGCAGCTCGTTCAAGTCCGGCCCGGCGTTCATGGCCTTGGTGTAGCGTTCGTGCAAGGCATCGCGCTTGGCCTGGTGCTCCAGCACGCGGGCATTGGTGCTGCGGAACTCTTGTTCGTTGAACGCGTCGCCATACTTCTTGGCAGCCTTAGCCACCTCCTTGGCAATTTTCTCGTCATACTTGGCAATCTGGTCTTCGATAAGCACGTCTGCACGGTAGCGCTTCTTCGAGTCGCGGTTGTCAATCAAGGGGTCGTTGAACGCGTCCACGTGCCCGCTGGCCTTCCAGATGGTGGGATGCATGAAGATGGCCGAGTCGATGCCCACGATGTTCTCGTGCAGCAGCACCATGCTCTGCCACCAATATTGCTTGATGTTGTTTTTCAGTTCCACGCCGTTCTGACCATAGTCGTACACGGCTCCCAGCCCGTCATAAATCTCGCTGCTGGGGAATACAAACCCGTATTCCTTGCAGTGCGACACGAGCTTCTTAAAAACGTCTTCTTGTGCCATTTTCGTTCTATCTAAGTTATAATCAAATCCAATTATCAGAAAAAACGCCACAAAGATAGGGATTTATCTTAGAAGTAAGAGGAGGGAGGGCATTAAAAACTGTTGTATTCCCCCAATTCGTTCTCCGAAGAGCGCATCAAACCTGCCTATACAATTGCCGCAACATGCCCTCAAACTCTCCAATAGCCTCTACCACTTCGTCTTCATTAAGTTCATCTTGCATGCTTTGCAGGCAATAAACGGCATTCCTTCTGCGATTTACCAAGCTCCGTTCATTCAAGTTGAAATATTCAATAGTGTGCGCGCCACGCTCATTTCCGCCGATAGCCTGCAATTCTCCCATAAATGTATATTCCAAATAATCGGATGGCACATCAGTGGCCGGATTCAGCAGCTTATCATAATCTGCTTTTCCCTTCACCTGTTTGTCTTTGTATTTGGCCCCATAATTTTCAGCATTACATGAAACCAACAAATTACCGTAATTGAAGGTTTCATCAGGAAACAAGTTCCGAGTATGATAATGGTCGATATGGCATGCCTTATCCTCGCTTATCCGTATTTCTGTATAAGCGCAACAGCCTTGCTGTTCATGTTCTAAGATATATTCTCTCAACTGCGAACGTATTGGTGCTGT
This sequence comes from uncultured Bacteroides sp., assembly GCA_944320865.1. GTDB lineage: Bacteria > Bacteroidota > Bacteroidia > Bacteroidales > Bacteroidaceae > Bacteroides. The sequence continues at coordinate 18,203 of CALUJC010000023.1, forward strand.
ATCTGCCCATTCTTTCGGTTTTTCCTTTTTCAAGAAATCCGTAAAGAAAGCCGGGGCATTCCCCTTTTGTATGTGTTTCATGACTTCTGCCCTTTCTTCCGACGAATCATTTCTAAACGGATAAGCGTCAAATCACGATCTGAATATCCCAACAGCGTTTCCAATTCCGCAAGTTCTTGCCTAAAAGCTTCCGTATCGCAGCGATTTTCCCTCACGGCCATCCGCAATGCCTCCAACCTTCTTTCCACTTCCGGCACTCGTTGCATTGGCACTCCCTGTATTTCATCCAGCACTTTTTCCACCGTCCATCCGTAAGGTCCGTCTACACAATATTCAGCCTGCACATGCCCTTCTGCATTGCGGGTCAACATGCGTATTTCTTCCCTATAGGCTGATGAAATGATTTGAGGAGAATGGGTGGCAAGAATGAACTGGCAATCATTAGCCTCGGCACAACGCCTCAGCACCGGCAACAAATAGCCTTGCCAAGAAGGGTGAAGCGAACTTTCCGGCTCATCCATTAGGATGACACGCCCTTTCATATCGGCTGCAAACAACGGGAACACTTTAGCCAACACCTGTTTTTCTCCATCAGACAAGCCATCCACACCAAAGGTCTCCCCGTTTCCATTGACAAAAACCAACTGTTTATTTTCATCAATGCCCTTAAAACGCACTTGCAAATGAAAGTCCGCGAACACATCATCTATCAGTTTTTGTATTTCCCGATAAGCCTCAAAACTTGTCTTCCCTTCCACGTATACAAACCGATCCACATATCTCAACACCTCACGCTGCAATTGCCCGGATGCCCGGGATATATCCTCTGTCCCGAAATACGAGATATAATCAAATGCTTGCTTATATTGTTTATACTCACCTATTGTCGGCGGAACATGGAACATCTCATCTCCACTATCCGTTAGCACACTTACTGTCCCTGCATGATTCGTTGAGAAGTTTTTAGGCAACAAGTATTTCAATAGCGTGCTTTTCCCATTCCCGTTTATTCCGGCAAGCACCACAATAGAAAGCGGGCGACTATCTACACAAAAATCTATATCAAAATCTCGGAACAATTTATAACTATCTATATGAACATGTTTCAGCTTCATCAGGAATACAATTAAGTAGTTTCCGCAAAGTTAAGTAAAAAAATAAAGGCGGCGCAAAAAGCCCCGCCGAAATTGCCTCCATACAGAAAAATTTGCAGGGACCTCGCGGCCCCTGCAAACCACAAAAATGAGATGCGCCCTTCCAAGCGCCAAGCGAAAAAGTAGATCAATTGTTATCATTTAAACAGCTTCGGCGCGAAAACCGACAGATAGGTGCGCCAGCAGGTCCACACGTGGCCGCCCTCGGTCTCCAGATATTCATACTTCAGACCCAGTTCGTCCAACTGCTTGCGGAACTCCTCGTTAGACTTGTAGAGAAAGTCATCCTTGCCAATGCCCATCCAGTAGAGTTTCACGCCATTCTGCACTTGCTTCTTCAAGCGCTCGGCGGCATTGTCGTAAGGCTCGCCCTTCTTGCCCTTGTCCAAGGCCACGCCTGCCGAGAACAGGCCCACGTAGTCGAACGTGTTCTCCAGATTACGGGAGATGGTCATGGCATGTCCGCCGCCCATCGACAGACCTGCAATGGCTCGGTGTGCCTTGTCGGCCTGCACGCGGTAGTTCTTCTCCACAAAGCTGATGATTTCGGGGAAATACTTCACGAAAGCGCCCGGTTCCGGCTCCTTCAGCATGTGGTAAGGCTTGTAGAAGCCCAGGCTGCTCTGCCCCGGGGCGGCCTCCATCTCGGCGTGGCCGTTGGGCATCACGCAAATCATCGGCTCAGCCTTACCCTGGGCAATGAGGTTGTCCAAAATCTGGCAAGCACGCCCGAAGGTCACCCATTCGTCCTCATCGCCGCCCATGCCGTGCAGCAGGTAGAGCACGGGATACTTGCGGTCGCCCGACTCCTCGTAGCCTGCCGGGGTGTAGACGTTGATGCGGCGTGTCTTCTTCAATCCATCGGACTTGTACCAACGATGGGACAGCGTGCCATGGGGCACTTCGTGCACCTCATACAGGTCGGCCGGGCCGTTGCCCACAATGAACACGTTGGTCACCGTGGCAAAGTCGCGGAATACATACACATTGTTCGGGTCGAGTGTAGGCACGCCGTCCACCATGAACTCATAGCTGTACAATTCCGACTTCAACGGCTTGGTAGTGTACGTCCAGATACCGTCGACGCCCTTCTGCATGTCAATCAGTCCGGCGCCTACCATGCCGTTCACGTGCTGGCCTTCGGCCTTGTCTGCAAAGTCGCCAACTATCTGTACCTTCTTGGCATCGGGTGCCTTGAGGTTGAAGGTCACGCTGTTGTCTTTATTCACGATGGCCGACTCAAGGTCTTGTGCCACAAACAGATTTTGTTGTGCAGAGGCAGTCCATCCGCAGGCGGCGAAACATAGCGCCGCCAGAATTGTCTTTTTCATATTGCAATGTCCTTTTTAATAATATTAATAACTTGTCATGTCCCTTAATGATGCCTACCGTGAGGCTGCCGCCGCCAACTTGGCGTTGAAGTCCTCGAACAGCAGGCGAGTATCTACCCGCGTGTATACGCGGATGCTACGACCGTCGTGGTTGTAGCGGTAGGAACCGTCCTCGGCTATGGCTGGCGCGGGTAGTACTACGTAGTCCGACGAGGCAGGGTCAGGGTCAAAGCCCGTCTGCAAGGCTGTGAACAGCACCAGCGGGCTATCGCCCAGAATGTACACCTCACCCATGTGAAAATTGTGCTTGTCCATTTCCACCATCATCTCCGTGAGAGAGTTGGATAGATACGCGCCTATCTTGCCACAAGGAGCCACGTAAACCTGCAACTCGGCCAGGCTATAGATGCACTGGCGGTACACGTTGCGCGGCACCTGCCACAGTCTTATATCGGACTTGTTGAAGACGACGCGCGCCGAGGAAATGCACAGATTCAGATTATACTCCACCGGTGCATAGTTCGGATACGGCAAGGCACCTGCCTGCACATATTCCTGCCCGCCTATCCACACCAATATGATGCGTTTGCCTATCTCCGGGTTCATCAGCCACGCGCTGGCCACAGTAGTCAGCGAGGCGCCGCACACCACGTACAACGGCTTCTCGGGCGTGGCCTTCATAGCTTCTTCCACCAAGAAACGCGCGCCTGGCGAGTCTTGCGGCGTGTCGGGGTCAGTCATTGCTGTCGGTGAACCGGCATAAACATTGTACTTACCCGTCAGACCCATCGCGTCGAGCACTTCGCGTATCTTCGCGCACGACACCTCAGCCGCGTTATCGCCCTTACGGACGCTGAATCCACCCGGTACATGCGACCCTATGATACCTCGCACCTCTACTGAGGGCGATAGCAGGTGATGTACCAGTTGGAACAACCCGTCGGGGTCACCGCAAAAGTCGTTGTCTATCACTACTCTCATACGTTGTGCCGGCACATAAGGCTCTGCAGCATGCGCTGTGCCCATGCCGACTATCCAACAAAGCAAGCCCAAAAGCAGGGAGTAAGGAATCTTTTTCATAACCTTAAATTATGAGCCTCTCCCCAACCCTCCCTTGAGGAAAGGAAGGGGAGAAGCATCTTTTTTTTTTACTATAGCTTCATTCATACACCACCGTTCCTTCGAAGGAGAGGCGGAAGGAGATTATTTCACCGTCACAATCAGTCTGAGGTAGCGGTTAAGCTGCGGGGTGCCGTTGTCGGTGGCCTCCAGAATGAGGTGGATGGTGTCGCCGGTCTTGGCATCCGTGGGAATGGTGAAGGTGGTGTTGGCCGAGGCAGGGTCTTCTACAGCCACCTTGCCCGGATAGGTGCTGGCCGAGGCATAGGGCCACCACTTCACCGTCAGCTTATCCTGCTTATCGGGGTCGGAGACTTTGTACTTCAGCTTCAGCGTCTCACCCGGCTTGCCGCTCATAGCCAGCGCGCCGTCTATCACGGGGTAGTGGTTGGCACCCTTGAAGTCCGGTGCAACCGACCACGCCATGCGAGCGGCCAGGCCGTTCATGATAGGTGCCGTGAAGTCCGGCAGCGGAAAGTGCTCCTTGATGTAGGCCGTCTGCTCGTCGCGGGGCTTGGCCTTCACCTCATCGGGCAAGGTGGTGCGCCCGCCACACCAGCCGCCATACGTGGGGTCTTCGTGGGCGCGCAGACCGTTGCCTATCAGGTTGAGGAAGCAGTAGGTGTCGCCCTCGGCCAGGAAAGCGCCATCGGGCTGCAGGAAGGGGAACCACACGTGGTAGCCTTCGGCCTTAAGCTGCTCCACCGTCTTGCCCGATGTGAGGCCAAAGTAATCCGTCCGGTCGCCCTTCACCATCTGCTTGCCGTCGCCCCACACGCGGTACAGCTCGCCCAGGGGGCCCTTGCTGCGGATATTCTCCTGCATCCACTCGGGGGAGTAAAACACCTTGTTTTCTTCCGACGCCCGCAACTGCGCGCCATAGGCCAGCCCCACGGTGATGCCGCCCATCTCCATGCTCTTGATGTCCGGCCAGAAGGGGTGGATGTAGCGCGCATACGTGTCGTCCTGGTCGCCGGAGAGGGAGAGGATGACTTTCGTGGAGATTTTCGCCTTCATCTCCTCCCAGCCTTCGCCTTGGCTGTAAATGTCTTCTATCGACTTCAAGGCGCGGGCAATGGTGCTGGCGCCGCCCCAGGCTTCGATGAACACAGGCCCCGGCTCGTCGTCCAGAATGACCTGCTTGATGAGCTCCGAGCCCGGCGTGTCTTTCGAAAAATCGCCGTCAAACTCCACGTTGCCCACACGCACCTTCGATTTCAAGTACTCGGGCGTGGGGTAAGCGGCGTCGTGTACCTTCAGGCAATCGTACACCTTGGCGTAAGCCTCCACCACATCGTCGATGAAGCGCTCGTCGGGCGCCCAACGCCAACTCTCCATGGGCGGCAATTCAAGTCCGTCGCCCCGCGAGTATTCGCGCCCGGGCACCCACCACTTGGTGCCGTGCCCGTCGCCCTTCCAGTGGAACTGGCTGCTGGCATAAATCAATCCCTCCACCCGGTAGTCCGTGCTGAACAGCAGGAAGCGGATAAGCGAATTGTTGTCGTCCAGCTCGGGGTCGCAGGTGATGATGACGCGCGGCTTCGTGGCGTCTTCACCCGACGTCTGGGCCTGGAGGCAGGCTGGCATGGCCGCCACCAGGCCGGAAAGAAGTAAGCATTTCAGTGTTTTCATATACGTTTTTTATTAAGATGACCAATATGCTTCTACCTACCCGCGCCCTGCTTTGTCCGTTCTTTTTTCGGTCTATAGCGCCGAAGCCGGACCGAACAAGTACCGAATGGGGTACGAACCGGGTACGACTGAGGTGCGGTTCGGGCAGGCAGAAATCCTGTAAAATCTTTGCACTTCCAGCCAGCAGGCCGGGGCGTAGGAGAAAGCGGCTGCAAGGTACAACATTTCTCCCACGCCTGCAATCAACCTACAAGATTATTCATATTCCGGATTTTGCGTGATACTTCCATTGACATTTATCTCTGCGGTGGGGAAAGGAAGCAATTCGTGCTTGCCAGCCTGGAAACCAGCATCGGCATTCTTTTGGGCAGCCATGTTGACGACTTCCGTGGGAGGGTCTACTATATTGCCTACATCATCCCTCACCCAATCCAGCTGAGGACGTTCCTTGCCACGGTCGGCCAATACTGTGGCTGCATCGCCCCAACGCACCAAGTCTTGGTAACGGCAGCCTTCCATCCAGAGCTCCAGGCGGCGTTCCTTCTTGATGTCATCCATTGTGACGGCAGGTAGCGGTTCAAGGCGTGCACGGCTGCGCACCTTGTTAATGTACTCCAAAGCCTTTCCGGCATCGCCGCCTCCCTGTATGTGTGCCTCGGCTGCAAACAGCAGTACCTCGGCATAACGCATGGCTCTCAGGTTGTTGGGACAACGCAAGAAATACAGTTGGATGCAGTCGTCATTGTAAGAGCGGTATTTCCAGCTGAACAGCCCGGCATTGTCGGGCATCACTTGGCCATCGGCCAACGAAACGCCCATCGCCTTGATTTGCTCGTAAGTCTTGATAGAAGCGTTCAGACGATAACCGTTTTCACCTTCCTCGGCGACAAAAGCATCATAAGCCTCCTTGGTGGGGTTGAAGAATCCCCAGCCTTGGTTGGTATACACAGAAGCATACGCACCTGCCATGTCAAACGAGAGACGGTCGCCACGCCAGTTGGTGTACACCCAAATCATGTCACTCATGTTGTCTACCTGATTGGCATCATACACATAGTTGCTTTCAAACAGGCTTTCGCAATTGGCTTCACCCTTGGTAGTCTGGATATTCTCAAAATCACTGTACAAGTCGTACTTTCCGCTGCTAATCACTTCGTCCAAAACGATAGCCGCGTCACCATAATTGCCTTGGTAAATGTAAGCTTTTCCCAACAAAGCCTGGGCAAACTGCTTGGTGATACGGTAAGTCCAGTCGTTCACTCCAGCCTTTTCCGTCAGGTGGCCACTGTCAATAGCCTCTGCCAGGTCGGTATTGACCAAATTCCAAAGAGCTTGTTTGTCGCCATTAGGCAATGCGTAATTCCCCATAGAAAGCACATGGTCTACCAAAGGCGGAGTTCCCCACAGGCTTATCAGCTCTATGTAGGCCATAGCGCGAAATACTTTGGCTTCGGCGCGTGCCCGAAGCTTGATATCCGAGTCCTCGGCTACGTTTTCCAGTATCATGTTGGCATCATAAATCACATTATACAAGTTCTGATACAAAGTGCCTATGTTGCCAAAACTTGCATCAAAGCGATAGGTCGTCAGCAGATAACCACTGGCTGCATCCCAACTTTCACCTCCGGAATAGCAGTCATCCGAAAGCAGGTTTTTGAGCCAGAAAGCCGGCTGATAAGTGGTTTTCCACTCATTGTAACAAGCGATGACGGCTTCTTCGGCATCGGCATCTGTTTTATAAAAATTGTCGACATTGGTCACGCCATGCTGCCCTATGTCCAGCTTATCAACGCAAGCCGTTGTACAAAGCAGGCAAACGCCCAAAAACAAACTTGACAAAATATATTTCGTTTTCATACTACGTATTAATTTAAAGGATTAGAATGATACATTAAGCCCGAATACAACCTTCTTGCTACCCGGATAGGAACCCATATCCAAACCCATACCACTACCGGTAGCGGTAAATTCGGGGTCAAAACCGGGATATTTGGTGAAGGTAAAGAAGTCTTCCAAAGAACAGTAAACACGCACATTGCTCAGGTTGGCTTTTCTCAACAGAGTTTGCGGCAACGTGTAACCCAATTGTATCTGTTTGATCTTGAAGTAAGAACCATCAAAGACGAACTTGGAGCTTTGCAGATATTGCACGTTGTTTGCGGTCAGGTTGGCACGGGCATACTTGGCATGGTCGCCTGCCTGTGTCCAACGGCCTTCATAAAATTCTGTCAGTGTATTCACCTGCCTACGCGTATCACGGTTCCAAGCCATGAATACATCATTCCCCTGCGAACCGGCACCAAAGACGGTCAAGTCAAAGCCTTTCCAGGCGGCATTCAATGTGATGCCATACGTAAAGTCGGGGATGGCAGAGCCTATCATCGTCTTGTCTTCCTCGCCAAGCGTTCCACTGTTATCCTTATCTACAAAGATGGGCTCACCGGTTTCCGGATCAATACCTGTCACTTCGTATCCACGGATATACCATACGGGATAACCCTCTTCGAAATAATTCATCGTACCGGCTCCGGCACTTATTGAAGCAGGCAGGCGATCCAATGTGGGATGCAGATAAGTGACTTCGTTCTTCAGCGTGGCAATATTGGCTTTCACACTATAACTGAAATCCTTAATATTGTCTTGCCAACCCAATTCGAACTCAAAACCTTTGTTGCTGACATCGCCTGCATTCAACGGAGAAGCAGAATTGCCAGCCATCAAAGAAGTTTTGATGCCGGTCACAATAAGGTCCTTGGTTTTCTTATTGAAATAGTCCGCACTAAAACTCAAACGGTCGCGGAACATGCGCAGGTCGATACCAACATTCAACTGCTCGGAAGTTTCCCACTTCAATTCATTATTACCAATGGATGAGGGTTTGGAGCCTACCGAATAAGAAGGCTCGTTGCCCATGGGATAAATGATAGTTGAAAGGATAGCGGTATCATACATGTAGTCCGACAAACCGGCGATACTACCATTTTGTCCCCAACTGGCGCGCAGTTTCAAGTGTGTAATCGGCTCTACGTTCTTCATGAAGTTTTCATTAGAAATCTGCCAACCTACTGATACAGCAGGGAAGTACCCCCAGCGTTTCTGCATGGGCAGGATAGAAAGGTCGGCAGCATCGGCACGGAACGTAAACTGGGCAAAATACTTATTCTCGAAATCATAAGACACACGCCCAAAGTAAGACAAGTTGGCATAACGGCGTTTCTCACCACCACTCAGCGTACGGGTAGCGGTACCGGTCTGAAAGTTGAAATAAGCATAATTAGGATCCAATTTCGTGATACCCAAGTCAACTACATCGCCGACACGGCTGCCACGGATATTGCCAGTCACGTCGAAAGCTGTTTCCGAAGAAAACGACATACCAATCATGGCATTGAAATTATGCTTTTCCTTGAACGTCTGCGTGTAGTTGGCAAAATTTTCCCACTGCCAATAGGTTGTATTACCACTGGAAGCATCCACGGTCACAAAGTCTTGATACAAGTCGGAACAAGTAATGTTGGGGAACGTATAGCCATACGTACTGGTGCTGGCAAAACGATAGCCCAAACGGGAAGTTACAACCAACTGCTTGATAGGCGTAAAATCCAGATAAGAAGAGCCACTGAACACAAAACCCTCACGCTTGGAGATGCCACGGTCGCGCATGATGTAGGGGTTATTGTTATTGGTATCGCCATAGGGAGATATGGAATAATAATTGCCATTTTCGTCTTGAATCAGCGTGTGTCCCTGGTCACGATAATTAATCATTTTGTCAGGCAAAGCATCCGGGGCATAAACTACAGGAGTCAACGGGTCAAGCTGAAGTGCAGATAGCATCATGGAGCCCATAAAAGAGCCTTCTGATACAGTCTGAACGTGATAACGGCTAAACGTATTGTTAGAAGTAAATTTCAGCCAGTCCTTTATTTTATAATCTGCATTAATGGTACCACTGATGCGGTCAAAGTGGTCTTTGTCACCGATAATCGGACCATTGTTATTCAAATAAGAGAGTGATGCAAACAATGAGCCATTTTCGTTAGCCCCCTGGAAGTTGATGTTATGACGCTGCATAAAACCACCTTCAAATGTCTCGGCAATCCAGTCTGTATCGGTCACCCCGTCCCAATATTTGTCAATCGTGTTTTGCGCGATCAAACCGTCTGTCGTCATGTAATCAATGTACTGCTTCGCATTCATTACTTCCGGAGTACGACCCAGGTGCTGCGACACCAGCTGTACATCGTAAGTGATGCGGCGCATGCCCTTCTTGGCCTTGCGGGTGGTAATCAGGATAACACCGTTACCGGCCTGTGCACCGTAGATGGCAGCCGAAGCAGCATCCTTCAGCACTTCCATGCTCTCAATGTCATTGGGGTCGATGTTGCTGATGTCCTTCGTGCGGAGGCCGTCCACTACATACAACGGGTCGCTGCTACCGTTGCTACTGTAACCACGGATACGGATGGAAGCCGATGAACCTGGCGCGGCAGACGAGGAGATGATTTGCACGCCGGCCGTCTTGCCCTGCAAGGCCTGTTCGGCATTGGTGATGGTACGGTTCTGGAAGTCTTCTGACTTCACCGAAGAAATAGAACCGGTGACCGAGCTACGCTTCTGCACGCCATAACCTACTACCACTACTTCTTCCAGCGTCTGGTTGTCTTCCTGCATGGTTATGTCCATCTGGCCGGCAGTGGCAGCCTTTTCTACCGTCACATAGCCTATGTAAGAGTAAACGATGGTGGCACCTGCATTGACCTGCAACGAGTAGTTGCCGTCAAGGTCAGTTACCACGCCGTTTGTTGTGCCCTTTTCAAGCACACTCACACCAATCAACGGTTCATTGAGATTGCCGTCGATAATCTTACCGGACACCGTGATTTGCTGGGCAAATGCTGAAACGGCGCCCACCAAGAGGCACAGCATCAGGGCTGTGAACCTCTGTCTTGCTTTAAAATAAAATCCAGTTTTCATTGAATATTATTTAGGTTAATAATAAGGGTTTTTGTCTCTATTTTCTTCCTTAATTAATAGCTTTGAAACGTACAATGCAGTAAGGTGACGAGGTCTCACCTGGTAAGGTGACGGCACGCCACCGTTACTGCATTGAAACGCCCCAAGCCGTTGTTATCTGAAAAAATGCCTATTGAAACACGTATTATTTTATCCTCTTCATTAATTGGATAGCGTAATGAGCACCAGGCCTACTACAAACAGCAGGAACATAGTGGCAATGAGCGGAATCGTGCCCTTGGGTGCTCCCTTGAACTCTTTCCAGACAAAGAAGCCCCATATCATGGCTACCACGGGCGAAGCATTGCTCAGCGCGTAGGAGATGGCCGGATTGGCAGAGCCTGCCCCCATGAAGCTGATAACCATGCCGCTCATCCAGATGAATCCGCCCAACACGCCGATGAGGTGGGTGCGGGTGTCGCCTTTCAAGTAGTCTTTCATCGTCACCTTGTTGCCCTGTACCGGATGGCTCATGGCAAACGAGTTGAAGATGGGGGTGGTGATGAGCACGCCTGTGGCAAAGCAGAACACACCGGTATAAGGAGTGAGCGTGCCCGTGCCACCCGATACGTACTGCGGATCGATGGACTTCACTACCAGCCCGTAGAAGAACATGATGGCCAGCCCGGCCACAATGGCCAGCAGGATACCCTTCTTGGGCGTCGTGGCCTTGCCCGCCGAAATCTTTCCGTAGGCCTTGCCGCAGATGTAGATGGCGGCCACAATGACCGCAACTCCTACCCAGAGCAATGTCTGGTTGCCGGGATAAACCTCGCCCGCCAGCGTGATGAGCAGGTAGTTGAAGATGATGCCGCCTATCCATGCCAAGCCGCCACCAATGGGGAAGCCCACCGACATGCCTGCCACAGCAATGGCCGCCGTGAGGAAGATGTTGCCGAAATTCCACACGATGCCACCCAGCAGGGCATACTTCATGCTGCTCCAATCCATGGCCGCCAAGTCCTCAAAGAACGTGCGCCCCTCGCTGCCCAGGCTGCCTAAAGTCACTGCACCCAGCAGCGCAGTAAGGAACAGACCGATGGTCAAGTCCCAATAGAACAGCTCGAAGCTCCAGGTCTTGGAAGCCACCATTTTCTGCGTGTTTGCCCACGAACCCCAGCAGAGGCAACAATAGACACAGCAGAGAAGGGCCAGAATGTAATTGTCTACAAGTACCATAACGTATTGTTTTTGTAATTCACTGATTATTCGTGCACATAGAGTTCCCAGCCCAGGTAGTTGCCGATGGCCTCATCAAGGATGTCTTTTACATCGGTACGCACCAAGGCAACGTGATGTTCAAAGCCATTCTTGCAGATGTGCTTCATCAGCTTCTGCAAATTGGGCACCTTGGTTACGGCGATGCAACCATCCATACCGTAAGGTTCGTCGGTAATCTCGCCAGTACCCAGGTAAGCCTTGATGCAGCCGCGCGGGTCGTCGGTAGAGATGCGGAAATAAGTGAAGTCGCCCTGCGTCACCTTGCCATAAACGGCGCCAAAGGTGTGCACCTTGCCCAACGTGCGGCCCAATACGCCAAGAGGTCCCAGTTTAAGGTCGTTCTTCACAAACGATTTGGGGAAGTTGCCGCAGTGGGTGCAGACACACTTGTTGCGGTCTTCAGCAAAGTTGTTATTCCAATCGGCTAAGGCTGATGCACGCCCGGAAGCCAACGTCAGGGCATACATGGACACGGCACCGGCGATATCCGTTTCGCAAGCAGAAGGAATCAACTTATCGCCCAACATGCTCATAGTAATGCAAGCGGCACAACCATAGTTCTGTTCCAGCGAATCCCAGCACTGCAAGGCTACAGCATCAATGTCGTTGGCTGCAATCCAACGCTCTACAGCCACACCGAACTTAGCCTGTAGCAACAGCTTGTCTTCGTAATCCTTGGGCACGGCGGCATAACCACGGATGTCGGCTACCTTCTTCTGATAATCTGCATCGCTGTCCTCAATCTTACGGGCGGCAAAAAGAATCTCCGACAAGTCTACCGGAATAACCGTAATACCGCTGCGCTGCAACAGTTTTTCGCTGGCACGCACCGTCTGGAAGCCCGAGGGGCGCGTTCCTATTTGCCCGATGCGGCAATGACGCAGCCCATTCACCACCCTGCAAATGCCGGCAAAGCGGTTAATGTCTTTAGCCAATAAGTCGGAGTAGATGGAATACGTATGCAGCGTGGTATCCGTAAAGGGGATGCCATACTGGTACAAGTTGTTGCACACGGAAATCTTACCGCAAAAAGCATCACGACGACTGTCAAGGTCAACCTTGTCGTTCTCATCGTCGCAAGCCTGCACCAAGACAGGTACGTTCAAGTCGGCAATGGAAATGGCATTGATGATACCAATCTCAAAGCCGAAATTGGGCAACGATACAATGATGCCGTCAATGCGGTCACGGTTCTGCCGAAACAATTCGGCACACTTCAAGCCGTCTTCACGGGTTTCGATACTGCTACTTCCGGTAGGCGTAGCATCTTCAGGAAGGATAACATAGTCGTAGCCTTCGTTTTCAAGAATTTTTAGCAATTGCTTACGGACGTCTCTTGCCAATTCTGAATTAAAATAAGCGCGGGTGCCAATGATGACACCAAAACACATCTTAGCCTTGTTTTTCATCTGAATTAGTTGTTTTAGTGAAACTTGTTAATTGATAGGTTTATTTTATCAGCTGGTTTACAGCTTTCATCCAACCGTCATGCAACATTTCCATACGGGAAGCATCGCGGACAGGCCTATACGTGCCCCGGCTGCGGCGCAAGGCAGCCACTTCGACAAATGAGCCCCACACATGGCGGGCCATACCGTTCATCACCACAGCCCCCAATGCAGAAGCCTCCTCCACATCCGAACAGTCGATAGGTACTTGCAGGCAATCTGCCTGGAATTGCATCAGGAAATTATTCTTTGTAGGGCCTCCATCTACACGAAGTTCTTTCAAGGCAATGCCGGCTTGCCGGGTCATGCTTTTTACCAAATCGTCCACTTGGTAAGCTATCGATTCAAGGGCTGCACGGAGGACGTGTGCCCGGGTAGTACCAAGTGTCATCCCCATAATGGCTCCGCGTACTTCGCTATGCCACCAGGGGGCGCCCAGTCCGGCAAAAGCGGGAATGAAATAAACGCCGCCCGTATCTTCCACCGTACACGCCTCCCGCTCCACTTCATCGGGACTTGCTACCATGTTCAATCCACCTTGCAACCATTTAATGGTGGCACCCGTGCAATGAATATTTCCCTCGAAAGCATAATACACCTTGCCAAGAGAAGCAAAACCCACCGAAGTGACCAGTCCCGGAGGGGCAGCGGCAAACTGTTCCCCTATATTCACCATTACAGACGATCCGGTGCCATAGGTGGCTTTGCCCAGTCCTTCTTCAAAGCACATCTGACCGACCAGTGCGCCATGTGAATCGCCCAACATGCCGGCAATCTGTATAGGTTTGGCAAACAGGCCGCCCAGTGTAGTTTCCCCAAACACCGAATCACACGGCAACACTTCAGGCATCATGCAGGAAGGGATGGTGAACAAGTCCAACAGCTCTTTATCCCATTGCCGCGTATGCACGTTCAGCAACAAGGTACGCGAAGCATTGGTATAATCTGTCACGTGACGGCGGCCTCCGGTCAACTTCCACACCAGCCATGAATCCATGGTACCCATCAGCAAGTCGCCACGGCAGGCTGCCTCACGTGTACCGGGCACATTGTCCAATATCCATTTGGCACCGCTCGCCGCGAAATACGGGTCAATCAGCAGCCCGCTTTTTTCCTGCACCATCGGAGCATATCCTTTTTCTTTCAACTCATTACAGAAATCCGAACCACGCATGTCTTGCCAAACGACAGCATGGTACACAGGATGCCCTGTATGCTTGTCCCATACGACTACAGTCTCGCGTTGGTTGGTAATTGCCAAGGAGAAAGCAAAGTCTTTGCAAGACGTCGCCTCCAGCAAGCCGGTTACGGCTTTCAAGACATTCTCATAAATTTCTTCGGCATCGTGCTCCACCCATCCGCCTCGCGGATAATATTGCTTGTGGGGCACGTTTACCCGATGCAGCATTTCACATTTCTCATTAAAAAGCATCGCCTTAGTGGCAGAAGTGCTTTGGTCGATAGCAATAATCAAGTTTTCCATGGTTGGCTCCCAAAATATAATTGGTTAACATGCTCTACTTTAGGAATTCCAACGCAGCCTTCACAATACCATCCGCATCCAAGCCATAATGGGCAAAAATCTCCCGGGAAGTGCCATGTATAACGTCTTCGTCAGGAATACCCAATATCTTGATAGGAACCGGATGTTCGGAAAGAATTTCCGCTACCATAGCTCCCAACCCGCCGAAGCGGCTGTGTTCTTCCACGGTGATAATATGTCCGGTATCGGCAGCCGCCTTGCGGATGGCCTCCTCGTCGCAGGGCTTAATGAACGCCATGTCCAGCACACGCGCCTGTATACCATACTCTTTCAACCTCAAAGCTGCCTGATACGCATGATACACGGTTTCTCCTGTACCGATAATGGTCAAGTCTCTGCCGTCTGCCAGCATATTGGCCTTACCGAACTCCATAGGGAAAGAGTCATCCCCATATACATCGGGTACGGCAGCACGGCCTACGCGCACATATACTGGTTCCGGGTAATCCACAAGCAGTTTAACCAATCTTGCCGTTTGCCGTGCATCGCATGGCAGCACAATGTTCATGCCCGGAAAAGTGCGCAACGCAGCTATATCGTGCAGGCTATGATGCGTAGCCCCCAAAGCTCCGTAAGCCACACCACCGCTCACGCCCAATATTTTTACCGGATTACGGCTATAAGCCAGGTCCACTTTTACCTGCTCCAAGCTACGGGCCACGTAAAAGCAAGCCGGGCCACAAACAAATACCTTTTTCCCGCTATGTGCCAAACCGGCCGAAATGCCCACGGCATCCTGTTCGGCTATGCCACATTCCACGAATTGTGCGGGAAGTTCTTTTGCAAAATCATTCAACGTCACCGAACCGCGCGCATCTGTTGTCACGGCAACAATATCCCTGTCCTTTCGCGCCAATGCCAAAAGGGTATCGGTGAAACTTTTTCTACAAGCTATCATAATATCATTCATGTTCTAAGTTATTGATCCGTTCCGTTATTTCACGCATGGCTTGGGCATATTGCTCCTCGTCGGGCACACCATGATGCCACTTGGCCACACCCTCCATGAAAGAGACTCCCTTGCCCTTAGTTGTATGCGACACCAACAGGTGCGGGCGGCGGGCGGCATAATCTATCTCACGGAAAACACGTACAATATCGTCCATATCATCACCATTCACATCATGCACATCCCAGCCAAATGCCTCCCACCGCTGCCGGATATCGTCAATGCCCATTACATCTTCTGTATTGCCGCTAATCTGCAAATGGTTGCGGTCGATAATTGCCACCAGGTTGTCCAATTTATATTGGCGTGCCGCCATGGCCGCTTCGTAAATAGAACCTTCGCCTTGTTCACCATCGCCCATCAGCACATACGTTTTATAAGACTTGTTATCCATTTTTGCCGCCAAGGCCATGCCTACTCCCAACGAAAGCCCATGCCCCAAGGCTCCGGTATTTACCTCAATGCCTGAAACCTCAATGGTAGGATGCCCCGACAAGACAGAGCCAAACTGCCCCAAAGTGTCCAACATACCTTCAGGCATAAAACCACGGGCTTCCAAGGTGACATACAATGCTTCCACACAATGACCTTTGCTCAACACAAAACGGTCGCGTAAAGCATCTGTAGGTTCTTCCGGATTTACCTTCATCACCTCGAAGTAAAGAGCCGTCAACATGTTCAAGCAAGAGAGGTCTCCACCTATATGGCCAGCTTTCGCCTTATGGATAATACCTACTAACCTCTTTCGATTCTTTTCGGATTTAAGTACCAACTCTTTTGTTTCCATAAGTATTAATTGTTATTTCTCCGCAAAGAAATGAATGTTTTCGCAAATAAACAAAAGAAATCGTAAACATTACCCATATAATTAACAATATTTATGCTTAAAGCATAAATATAAAGGATATTGCATCGAAATAAAAAATAAGTAAACGAAAGTACTACAAAACAAAAGAAAATAAAAGAAGAAAAGAAGCACGGCTCGTTTTTTTTAACTACCTTTGCATCAGAAAATAACCCAAGGCAACAAGAAAGAACTATGGCACTGAATCAACGAAGACTGAAAATCTTAGACCTCATCCGCGAAGACGGGCACGCCAAGGTGCAAGAATTAAGCCGCATATTCAATGTAACCGACGTAACCATCCGCCAGGATTTGGAAGCATTGGAGAAATTAGGTTATGTACAAAGGGAATATGGCGGAGCCTTCTTGAAAGATGTCGGATCGTTTGCAAAAACAGGAAAGGTACTCAATCAAAACCACTTGGAAGAAAAACAAGAAATTGCCCACAAAGCGGTGGAATTCATTAACGAGGGAGACAGCCTCATCTTGGATTCCGGCTCCACCACAACCGAAATAGCCAAATTGCTGCAACCCTACCGCAATCTTACGGTCATTACCAACGCCCTGAACATTGCCCTCATCTTAGGCGAGAACCCCGGCATTAACCTCATTGTCACAGGTGGAGAATTCAAGGCGCCCACCTTGTCGCTGACAGGGAAAATGGCGGCAGATTCTTTCAAAGACATCAAAGTAGGCAAACTCTTCCTGGCTACCGCAGGCATCTCGCACGACATGAGCCTCACCTACCCCAGCCTTAGCGACCTGATGGTAAAAACCGCCATGATACAATCGGCGGAACGTGTTTTCCTTGTAGCCGATTCATCGAAGATAGGGGTGTCCGCATTCGCCAGTTTGGGGTCAATATCCATGGTGCACACTTTTATTACAGATAATAAGATTTCAGAAGAACATGTTCAGAAAATGAAAGAAGGCAATGTTGAACTGTTGATAGCCTGACCAACCTCCTCAAACCGACGAAGCCCGCCATCCTGCCTATATGCGGCAGGGCGACGGGCTACACTGTCATTTACAAACACTATTTAACCTATATCAGCGCGCCTCCAGCTTGTCATACTCCGCGTCGGTCATGGGTTCAAGCCACTCGTTGGAGGCATTTTCACCGGGTATCTCGAAGGCAAGATAGGCAAACCAGCTGTCGGCAGCCGCGCCATGCCAGTGCTTCACGTTGGCGGGAATGTGTATCACATCGCCGGGAAACATCTGCACGACCGCCATTCCTTTTTCCCAATACCAGTCATGGCGGCCATGCATACCATCGCCGAAAAACCGTTTTTCCGCCCGAAACAGGAAGCGATGCGCCTTATTATTCTTTGTAGAGTGCCTTGGCCACATCTTCCAGTCCGGCTTCTCCGGGCAGGCCGGGATAGGCAGCCTTCATAGCTGCGACAAAAGCCTGGGCGGTTTGGTTTGCACCAAGCAGTTCCTTCATTTGCTTCAAGTAAGCAATTTTAAATTCCACAGCATCGCGCCCTGCAGCACCGCCATGCCCACCGATAAACAATGTTGCCCCCGAAGCCAAAGAGTTCTCCGCCTCGGCTATTTCCGCATCAATGGCAGCAGGAGAAGATACTTGCAGGTGGCTGACATGCGCTTGTGCTGGAGTCCAATGTGTGTAATAAACCTTTCCGCCTATCAGGATGCTTGCGCCGGGAAAGTCGGTAGCAGCTCCGTGGCGGAACTCGAACGTCACACCCGCCCAAGTCCGGGTTGTTCCGAAAGCAACTTCCGAAACTTTGCCCGTAGGCATCGCAGTGATAGCGTCACCAAAGGCTTGCGCAAAGCCTTTCATCATGCCGCCATACACTTCACCCTTGGTAAAACCGGGCATACCTTCTGCCATCACCACATCGTGGCTGCCGGTGCCACCCACGTGATAGTCGGTAATGCGCCTCTCCACAGGTTTGCCCAGCCGGGAAAGGTATGCGTCAAACTCCGCTACATTGTCCCGAAACAATGGCTGCTCCATAGTGACGAGTGCATTCTTGCCCTCAATGATGTAACTTGCATCGCCCAATGCATCGTTGGTGTAATACACATGAAGTGTGAAATCTGCGAGGTTGTGCAGCTCGAAACGTCCTTTTGTCTGTGCCATAACTGTAAATGTTAAAAGATTGAACAAAATAAATAATACCTTTTTCATCGTTTCTTGTTTTTATAGATTATACGTACTATGTCTGCCTTCTACCGAATTGCGGGATGATGAATATGCACTAACCGCCACTGCCCGTTGGCATTTTTTTTCAAAGATTTGCGTTTCCCGGCCTCGCGTGTGATGCGCGGAACCGTCCGCCCGTATGGCATCAAACGTCCACAAGAATTCAGACCATGCCATATTGCCGTTCACATCAATTTTCAAATCATCCTTTTGCAAATCCCGTTGCTTAAAGCCCGTGCTGAACACTCCACCACCAAGCTATCCCTGACTTCCTGATAAGTAGAATAATAGCCAGAGGGACCTATAAAAGAAACCTTCGCATCGTGCGACCATATTTGGTTGACCAGCGCAGTATCGCACCGGTTGATGGTCTCCACATATTGGTCTATCAATTGTTCGATGGCCGCTTTGTCTTTTTCCTGACAGGCAGGAGCGCCTTTTTCTGTTTTCACCGTACAGCTTGCCAAGATGGCTAAAGTTGCCGTAAGAAACAGGGCTGCCGGACGTGTTGTTTTCTTCATACGCTTAAATGTTTATTCAATATACTTAGTTACCAAATGCTACTTTATCTCTTTTCTGCCGCAAAATTAGAACCAACATTTTAAATATGCAAGTAGGCACTTGCTATTCAGTTACTTACACCGAGGTAACCATTATTGAAAACAAGTGTTTTACGGATAAAGAAAATATCAAAAAAAGTTTTTTTGATATTCAAAAGAGAATTGCTTACCTTTGTAGAGCAATTTAAGGCACAACATATTATGGATAGGACAATGATAGAAGATGCTTTGTTCCCGGATTGCCCCATACGGAATATCCTGGCCCGGCTATGCGACAAATGGTCACTATTGGTCATATATACACTGAACAAGGCAGACAAAGACACCGTGAGATTTAAAGAATTGCAGCGCGAAATACCAGACATATCGCAAAAAATGCCGACCGTGACCCTGCGCACGCTGGAAGACGACGGCTATGTCACCCGCACGGTGTACCCCGAAGTTCCCCCAAGGGTGGAATACGCGTTGACTCCACGGGCATATTCCCTGCTGCCACACATCAATGCCTTGATAGAATGGGCTTTGAAAAACAAAGACTCCATCATGGCTGATAGGAAAAGAAGCTTAAAAACGCCATGAATCCGCCTGCGCCGTGCGGTCATTCCGGCAATAATCTCTACTTTTGCAAACGACCTTTAAAGCCCCTACCCTTATGGACAACATTATCAGATTTCGCGGACAAAGCATACCCCTTGCCCAACCACTTCGGCGACCTCATCAAGAAAGAAACCGGGAATACCGCGCAGGAATACATCCAGAACCGCCTTATCGACACAGCCAAGGCTAAATGACACACAGGAAATCATGACACACATCACCTCTATTTCTATTGAAAAGGCCAACAGGTCCCAAGAACTCATCGGCCGTTTGCTCGACGTCTGGCAGGCATCCGTCCGCGCCAGCCACCATTTCCTGACCGAAAAAGACATCCGCACCCTGACCCCGCAAGCCGAGGAAGCCTTGCGGCAGATTGAAACGCTGTGGATTGTGAAAGACGGCCTGCTGCCCGTAGGCTTCATGGGCGTGCAGGAGCGCAAGATAGAAATGCTCTTCCTCCACCCCGACTATTTCCGGAAAGGATTAGGAAAGGAACTGGTGCAACGCGCGTTCCGCGAACTGGAGGCACGATACGTGGACGTCAACGAGCAGAACCACAATGCCGCACGGTTTTACGAGCGAATGGGATTCCATACCTTCCGCCGTGACGATACCGACGACCAAGGCAATCCGTTCCCTATCTTGAGAATGGAACGGCCGGCCGCAGACGATATTCAATAGGAGAAGCTTGCCCAGCCCCCCGCTCCCCCTACCTTCGCAAACCAATAAAGCAAGAAGTTTCCAAATTGATACATCGGCGGGGGCACGGCATTCTCTTTTCCATACAACAAAAATCTTCAATCCTTACACCGGCAACTTGACGTAAACGACCATTCCTCAAACTTCACGCCCTGCCATCGCACAGAGAATCAGGTAACTACGATGCAACATTGTCCCCAATATTTACCAACTCCCTACCTGCCCCTTACCTGCTCCTTACCTTCTCCTTTTATTTTCCAGCTCTATGGAAAGGAGATGGAAAGACAAAGATACGGACAAGGTAATTCCGAAATACGAACAAAGCAAAGTGACGGCATTCCGGGGCGGGAGCACGGAGGCAACGACGATTTTTCCGCCTTTTCGCGCCGGGACTTTTTATTTATAGATAAAAATGCGTATTTTTGCAGAGATACTCAAACTTGGCATATAAACACGGCAATCCCCGATACACGATATGAGCGAAGACTTTGAAACCCCGAAAGACGACTTGGAGCAAGAAGTGCCCAACCCAGGCCATGGGCAGGAAGGGCACTCGGACTATAAACCCGCAGACACCACCGACGGAAACGTGAGGCACCAACTGAGCGGCATGTACCAGAACTGGTTTCTGGACTATGCCTCGTACGTCATCCTGGAGCGTGCCGTGCCCCACATCATGGACGGGCTGAAACCCGTGCAACGCCGCATACTGCACTCCATGCGACGCATGGAAGACGGGCGCTACAACAAGGTGGCCAACATCGTGGGGCACACCATGCAGTTCCACCCGCACGGCGATGCCAGCATAGGCGACGCGCTGGTGCAGCTGGGACAGAAAGACCTGCTCATCGACTGCCAGGGAAACTGGGGAAACATACTGACGGGGGACAGCGCGGCAGCGCCCCGTTACATCGAGGCGCGCCTGTCGAAGTTTGCGCTGGACGTGGTGTTCAACCCCAAGACCACCGAGTGGAAGCTATCCTACGACGGGCGCAACCGTGAGCCGGTGACCCTGCCTGTAAAGTTCCCCCTGCTCTTGGCACAAGGCGTGGAGGGCATTGCCGTGGGCCTGTCGTCCAAGATACTGCCGCACAACTTCAACGAGCTGTGCGAGGCTGCCATCAGCTACCTGCACGAAGAGCCGTTCCAACTCTATCCGGACTTCCAGACGGGGGGCGCGATAGATGTGTCGAAGTACAACGACGGCGAACGGGGCGGCAGCGTGCGCATACGCGCCAAGATAGAGAAGGTAGACAACAAGACGCTCGCCATCCGCGAAATTCCCTACGGCAAGACGGTGGCCAGCGTGTGCGACTCCATCGTGAAAGCCAGCGAGAAAGGAAAAATCAAGATACGCAAGGTGGAAGACCTCACCTCGGACAACGTGGAAATACTGGTGCACCTGGCAGCGGGCGTGTCGTCGGACAAGACCATCGACGCGCTCTATGCCTTTACCGACTGCGAGGTGAGCATCTCGCCCAACTGCTGCGTGATAGACGACCAGAAGCCCCACTTCCTGACGGTGAGCGACGTGCTGCGCAAGTCGGTGGACAACACCAAGGCCCTGCTGCGCCGCGAGCTGGAGATTCGCCGGGGCGAAATCATGGAAAGCCTGCACTTCGCCTCGCTGGAGAAGATATTCATCGAGGAACGCATCTACAAGGACAAGGAGTTTGAACAGGCCAAGAACATGGACGCTGCCTGCGAGCATATCGACGAGAGGCTGACGCCTTATTATCCCACCTTTATCCGCGAGGTGACCAAGGACGACATCCTCAAGCTGATGGAGATAAAGATGGCGCGCATCCTCAAGTTCAACTCTGACAGGGCCGACGAGTTGATTGCCCGCATGAAGGAGGACATTGCCGAGATAGACCGGCATCTGGCCAACCTGGTGGAATATACCGTAGAGTGGTTCCGCATGCTGCAAAACAAATATGGCAAGAACTTCCCCCGCCGCACGGAATTGCGCAACTTCGACACCATAGAGGCCACCAAGGTCATCGAGGCCAACGAGAAGCTGTACATCAACCGCGAAGAAGGCTTCATAGGCACAGGGCTGAAGAAGGACGAATTTGTGGCCAACTGCTCCAACCTGGACGACGTCATTCTGTTCTACCGCAACGGCAAATACCTAGTCACCGCCGTGGCCGACAAGAAGTTTGTGGGCAAGAACGTGCTCTACGCCAACGTATTCAAGAAGAACGACCAGCGCACCATATACAATGTGGTCTACCGCGACGGGAAAGACGGCACCTGCTACATCAAGCGCTTCGCCGTGACCAACGTCATCCGCGACCGCGAATACGACGTGACGCAGGGCAAGCCCGACTCGCGCATCATGTACTTCAGCCCCAATCCCAACGGCGAGGCCGAGGTCATCAAAGTGACCTTGAAACCCAACCCGCGCCTGCGCAAAATCATCTTCGAGGAAGACTTCAGCCAGATAGCCATCAAGGGACGCCAGGCCATAGGCAACATACTGACGCGCAACCCGGTGATGAAAATCACCCTGAAGCAGCGGGGCGGCTCCACGCTGGGCGGCAGGAAGGTGTGGTTCGACCGCGACGTGCTGCGCCTCAACTACGACGGGCGCGGAGACTACTTGGGCGAATTCCAGAGCGACGACCGCATACTGGTGGTGCAGGACAACGGAGACTTCTACACCACCAACTTCGACCTGAACAACCACTACGAGGGCAACATCATGCTCATGGAGAAGTACGACCCCCACAAGGTGTGGACCGCCGTGCTGTATGACGCCGACCAGCAGAACTACCCCTACATCAAGCGCTTCTACTTTGAGTCGTCCGCCAGGAAGCAGAACTACTTGGGCGAGAACAAGAACAGCCGCCTCATCTTGCTGACGGGCGAGTACTACCCACGGCTGGAAGTGGTGTTCGGCGGGCACGACGCCTTCCGCGACCCGATGGTCATCGAGGCCGACGACTTCATTGCCATCAAAGGCTTCAAGGCCAAAGGCAAGCGCCTGACCACTTACACCATCGACACCATCAACGAGCTGGAGCCTACGCGCCAGCCCGAACCTGTGGTGCAGCCCGAACCGGAAGAGGAGCCGGAAATACTGGACCCCGACTACAGGAAAAGCGAAAGCGACATCCGCGACGAACTGACCGGACAGATGAAGCTGTTCTGAGGCTTGGCCAAACGACTTTAACCCGATAACAAGAAGGAAACGTTGAAAACAAACATTTACAAGATAATGGCCTTGGGCATGGCCTGCCTCTGCACGGCCGGCGGAATAAAAGCCCAAGACACCCTGCGCACCGAAAGGCAAGCCGTAGAAATGCTGCAAGCCGCCCCCGAGGCACGGACACGCTTCACCACCCGCGCCACGATGTACGGCGCAGGCTTTACCAATGTGTACGACACCTACCTGTCGCCCCAGGAGTACAAGGGCATAGAGTTCCGCATTTCGAGGGAAAGCATGCGCATGACCCGGTGGATGGACGGCAACCTCTCCCTGCAAAGCTTCTTTCAGGGCAACGTGGGATACACCCACAACCACGTGGACAACAACAACACCTTTTCCGCCCTGGCCAACTGGAACTACGGCCTGCACTACAACTTCCGCCTGGCACCGGGCTTCCGCCTGCTGGCAGGGGGCGTGGCCGACCTGAACGGGGGCTTCGTGTGGAACCTGCGCAACGGCAACAACCCCGCATCGGCACGCGCCTACATCAACCTCGACGCATCGGGCATGGCCATCTGGGACCTGCGCATCAAGAACCGCCCCATCACCCTGCGCTACCAGGTGAACCTGCCCGTCGCGGGCGTGATGTTCTCACCCCACTACGGGCAGTCGTACTACGAAATCTTCTCGCTGGGCAATGCCGGCGGCGTAGTGCGCTTCACCTCCCTGCACAACCAGCCTTCGCTGCGCCAGATGCTGACGGTGGACTTCCCCGTCCGGAAAGCCCGCATGCGCCTGGCCTACGTGTGGGATGCCCAGCAGTCGCGCGTCAACGGGCTGCGCACCCATGCCTACTCCCACGTGTTCATGATTGGGTTCGTGCGCCACCTGTACAAAGTTAAGTATTAAGTATTAGGGATTAGGTATTAGGTGTTAGTGGGCATCTGTCTAAGGGAGCGCAAAGCGAAGAATCTTCCGCACGCGCGCCGGCCGCTAATACCTAATACCTAATCCCTAATACTTAACCCCTACCCCAGCTGGTGGTCGCCGTCGTCCTCGCCGCCGGTGCCGGGCTGCGTGGTGGGGCCTTGTCCGGTGGCGGTGTAGTAGTCGGCGCGGGTGGCGTAGCTGATGCCGCCCTGCTTCACGCCGCCGTCTTCAAACTCGATGTTCTGGCGAATGCGGTCGCGCAGCTCCTTGGAGGGCACGAACACCGGGCGGATGTCGTAAATCATCTCCTTCGGGTTGAAGTCCTTCACCGTGTCGGCGCCCTTGCTCTTGAAGGTGATGCGGAAGTAGCCCAGCCCGGGCAGCGTGACGGTGTGGCCCTGCAGCAGCTGCTGGGGGATGAAGTTGGCCAGCAGGTCGAGCGCGGCCTCCAGTTCGATGGGGGCCAGCGTGGTGTTCTCGGCTGCCGCCTTGGTCATGGCCTTGCCGCTGAGCGGCGTCTCGCTCTGCGTGGTGCCATACCATTTCTTGGGTGAACCCTCTTGCATCGGGTTACTGTCTTTCTCAATAAGTTTGCATTTGAAGCCCATAATGTACCTCCTTTTTTTGATTGTGAATAAAAATGTTTATGTTCTCTATCGGTTTATATTGTGTTATTTATCAGATAGTTGCGCTTTGACTGGGACAACCCCGAAACTCGCCCTAGGCGGAGACCGTTCCTCGGCCTAGGCCGAGGCGGCATCACGACCTAGGCGGAGGCGACGTCACGACCTAGGCGGAGGTGACACCTCGACATAGGCGGAGTTTTCGCCTCGACCTGGGCGGCATCACTGCACGTCCGGATTGGGCACGAGCACCAGGGGCAAGTCGTTCTTGGTTGCCTCGTCCGTGTTCTCTTCCCAGATGTAGTCATTGTCGGCAAGCTGCTCGTTCATGGCTTCGGCGGCTGCCTGCCAGGTGATATCGCCGTCCACCCGGGTGGCGCTGGCGTCGGTATCGTCATCGCCAATGCCTTCCCCATCCCCGTCATAATAGCAGGCGTTGATGTTTCCACCATCTACATCCCCTGCTATGTGGCCGTAGTCATCTATTCCAGTTTTGCAGGATATCGCATAGCAGGCAGTAACCGACCCCGAATCATTGACCATTCCTGCGATGCCACCTGTTTGGGATTCTCCACTGAAGGTGCATCCGGACACGGCGCAAGCGATAACCGTACCATACATGTCTCCGGTTATTCCTCCTATATCATACTGACCCCTGATGTTGGCGTCCACCAGCAGCAGGTTCTTGACAGTGCCTCCGTTGACTAAAGTTCTGATAAATCCAGCGGGAGACATGTCGGTAACGTTGAGGTTGCTGATGGTATGCCCCGCGCCGTCGAATGTGTACCCGTAGCCCGTTATCTCCGGCCATGTCTGCCCGCTCATGTCGATGTCCGCAGCCAGGGTGCAGTTGTAAATAATGGCCTTGTCTGCCCATGCCAGCAGGCCTTGGGGGGTGTAGACGGTGTAGGTTTTCGTTGCCTCGTCTATCGTATAGCCTTGCCACGACACGATGCACGAGGCCGCCAGTTCGCTGCCGTCGTTGCGGATGAGGGTGACGCGCAGCAGGGCGTTGCCGCCGGCTGCCGTGACGGTGACAGTTTGCGTCTGCAGGTCAGCCGTGACGCTCCACCCATTCGCATCGTCGGCACGGGTACTGATGTCGGTGTAGGTGCCGTCAGCGCCTTCGGGCGTTATCTGCGCCACGAGGGCGGCATAGTCGGTTGCTGTCGTTCCGGTGGGGTATGTCAGGCGGATTCCGGAAGTTCTGCTGCTGAGGGCGAGTGTGCCTGTGCCGTTGCCTATGGTGAGGGTCTGGTAGGCAGGGACATCAAAGGGTGTGCCGTCCTTCAGATAGAATGTCCAATGCGTGCCGTCTTCGGAAAGCTTGGGGGCCTGAGAGAACATGGAGTCGCCGGGCTGGCCGGTGGCCCCTGTAGGTCCTGTTGGCCCTGTAGGACCTTGCGGGCCTGTAGGACCACGGTTGCCATCTTCGCCATCCTCTCCGCTGATGCGGTACCACGTTTGTCCGCCGTCCACGCTGAGGTACCAGGCATTGCTGTCCTTCTTGCCGTTGTCCGTCATGATGGTTCCCGTGGTGAGTGAGCTGCCCAGGCTGATTTGGGGCACGGGGGCGGGAGTGCCGTCCTCGCCGTCGGCTCCCGGCTGTCCGTCCTGTCCGGGGGTGCCGTCTTGGCCGTCTTCGCCGTCGGTACCGTCTTGGCCGTCCTTGCCGTCTTCACCGTTGGCACGGATGGGGTTGCCCTGTGGGTCGAGCATCAGCTGGCCGTCCAGCGTCCAGTACCAGTTACCGTCCTCCTGTTGGGTCAGGCCTATCTGCGGGGTGTAGCCGTCGGCGCCGGTGTCTCCCTTGTCGCCTTGTTCGCCGGTATCTCCCTTGTCACCTTTGTCACCTTGTTCCCCCTTGTCACCCTTCTTGCCGTGGTAGATGACGATGGGCTCACTGTGCAGGAACGTGATGGTGTAGCCCACCTCCTCGCCGTCCTCCATGAGCGGGGTGATGGCGGTGATGCAGTCGGTGGTGTTGAGCAGTTGCTGTATGGCGGCGATGTTGTGGTTGGTTTCTTCTTGCCATTGCTCCAGGGCAGCGAGGCGCTCCTCGTGGTTGTTCACCGCGTCCCACAGGGCGGTGTCGTCGTAATCCTCCTGGCAGGAGGCAAAGAGGAACAAAGAGAGGAGTATCAGTAAGTTAAAGTTAGTTAAATAGGGGGGGGTAAATTGTCCCTTCCGGATAAATAAACCTATAAGATTCATAACGGGAAATGTATTAATTAAGTGAGTAATGACGCAAAAGTACGCCTTTTCCCCGGATGCTCCAAGCAACGGAGTGATAAATTTCGGGGCAAGGACACGAAGCACGTTTTTTTATTGTTACCTTTGCGCGGAAATCAGCTAAATATTAACCACTACCGACATGCGCTCCACCTTATTACTGTGCATACTTTGCCTGCCCCTGCTGCTGGGCGGCTGCATCCGCGAAGAAGAATATGACAACACGCCCCAAGGCAATTTCGACGCCTTGTGGACCATCATTGACGAACAATACTGCTTCCTGGACTACAAGCAGATTGATTGGGACGCCGTGTACGACCGGTACCGGCCGCTCATCACGCCGGACATGTCGGGCGACGGCCTCTTTGAGGTGCTGGGCAACATGCTGGCCGAACTGAAGGACGGGCACGTCAACCTGTCCAGCGCCTCCAACACCGCACGCTACTGGAACTGGTACCTCGACTATCCGCGCAACTTCAACGAGGCCCTGGTGGAGAGCTACCTGGGGCGCGACTACCGCATAGGCGGCGGGGCCAGCTACACCATACTGGACGACAACATAGGCTATATATATTATGGTGACTTCTCCAGCGGCATAGGCGAGGGCAACCTGGACGAGATGCTGCTCTACCTCTCCATCTGCAACGGACTCATCATCGACGTGCGAGGCAACGGCGGCGGCAACCTCACCACCGCCACCAAGCTGGCCGCCCGCTTCACCAACGACAAGGTGCTGACGGGCTACATCCTGCACAAGACGGGCAAGGGGCACAGCGACTTCTCCGACCCCGAGCCCATCTACCTGGAACCCTCCAACAGCATACGCTGGCAAAAGCCCGTGGTGGTGCTGGTGAACCGCCATGCCTACAGCGCTACGAACGACTTCATCAACTCCATGCGCTACCTGCCCCTCGTCACCCTGATGGGCGACAAAAGCGGGGGCGGCTCGGGCCTGCCCTTCTCGTCGGAGCTGCCCAACGGCTGGGGCGTACGCTTCTCCGCCAGTCCGCACCTCGATGCCGAGGGGCAGCACATCGAGTTTGGCATAGACCCCGACGTCAAGCTGGACATGGATGCCGACGACGAGGCCCGGGGCATAGACACCATGATAGAAGCCGCCCGCGCCTTGCTGAAAGCAGGGATGTAATGGCCGCGCCCGAACACTTTGTGACGCAACCACTTGCCGGAACGGAAAAAACTCCTTATCTTTGCCCGCGCTAAAGAAACATACCATGCGGCTGTGGCGTAATTGGTAGCCGCGCCAGACTTAGGATCTGGTGCCGCGAGGCGTGTAGGTTCGAGTCCTATCAGCCGCACCACATCTTTTTCACATGAAACCTCCGGAACTACCCTTCCGGAGTTTTTTTATCTCCGCCCGGCCGCCGGTAGCCAGCCTCCGGCACTTCCCCTAAACGCCTCATACACAAGCCCCGGTAGCCTTCCAACGCTACCACACCAGCCCTCCAACGCCAGCAAACGGGGCCTTCATCACTAAAAAAACGACCTTCCGCTGCAACAAAATCCGCCCTCAACCCGTCTAACAGACAGAATGCGCATCAAACTTCAAACCAAAACAGTAACTAAAAAACAACGACCGATATGAAAAAACTGACTACCCTCATCGCCCTCATACTGCTGGCACAAGCCACATGGGCTACGAGCATTAAAGACGTGTTCAACGAATTCAAAGACACCCCGCGTGCCGAATACGTATCCATCTCGCCCTTCCTGATGAAAATAGGCAAATGCTTCATCGACGAAGAAGAAGGCCCCGAAATGGCGCTGGCCAAGCAAGTCCACTCCATGAAGGTGCTCGACCTGGCCGACTGCTCGCCCGAAGTAAAGGCGCGCTTCACCCGCCGCATTGCCGACCTCGACGACAACGGCTATGAGACGCTGGTGCGCGTGAATGAAGATGGCGAGAAGGTAAACATCCTCGTCAAGCAGAAGAAGGACGTCATCCGCGAGATGCTCATCGTCTGCGCCGGGACGGACGACTGCACGTTGGTGTTCTTCAAAGGCAAGTTCAAGACGGAAGACATAGACCGCCTCGTCAACGACAACACCACCCACCGCGACTGATGGACGCCGAAGAATTCAAGCAACGCTTCCTGCCCCTGCACCCCGCCCTCTACCGCGCCGCCTACGCCCTGATGCAGAACGCCGACGATGCCGAAGACATGGTGCAGGAAGCCTATCTGAAGCTGTGGGACAAGCGCGACGCGCTCGAAATCCGCACCAACCCCGCAGCCTATTGCATCAGCCTGGTGCGCCACTTGTGCCTCGACCAGATGCAGACCAAGCACTACACCGCCCAGGCCCCTTTGCCCGACAACCTGGCTTTGCCCGCAGACGGCGACACCGGCCAGCGCCTCGAGGCACGCGACCAATGGATGCACCTCAGGCGCCTCATCGCCCGACTGCCCGACACACCCCGCCGGGTGCTGTGGCTGCGCGACGTGGAAGAGTGCTCCATGGAGGAAATAGGCCAAGCCACGGGACTGACCGAGGTGAACATACGCTCCATCCTCTCCAGGACCCGCAAGAAAATACGTGAACAATTCAACCGACTGACAGGAGATAAACTATGAACCCTACAGAAGAATCCATCCGCCAACTGCTGGAACGCTACTACCAAGGCACAGCCACCCGCGACGAAGAGCGCCGGCTGAAGGCCTACTTCGCCCAAGACGACGTGCCGCCCGCGCTGACTGCCGAGCAAGCCATCTTCCGCTACCTGGACCACGAAGCCCGCCAAACGCCTCCCTTGCCCCAAGGCCTGGAGGAACGCCTGGCACGTAGCATAGACCGCCTGGCAGCCGAAGAACCCCGCCGCCTGCGCGCAAAGACGCCCCGCCGCCCCCGCCTGTGGCAATGGACGGCAGGCATAGCCGCCTCCCTGCTGCTGGCCTCGGCCATCGGCCTGCACCTGTACACGCAGCACGGCGCCGCGCCCCAAGACACCTTCGACGACCCTCAGCTGGCCTACGCCGAAGCACGGCGCGCCCTGCACCTCTTCGACGCCACCTTCGGCAAAGGAGAACAACAGATGAAGGAAGCCCGCGAGGCCGCCCGCGAAGTCAACAAGAAACTGGCGAAATACCGGATTATAGCAAACCCATAACAACACCCCTAAAAGAATAACGATTATGAAAAGACTGTTCATCACCCTCGTAGCCACCCTGCTGGTGGCCATCACACTGCCCGCCCAAGAGAACGTGTTCGACAAGTATGCCGACAGTGAAGGCGTCTCCACCGTCTACATTTCCAAGAAAATGTTCAGCATGATGAAAGACATGAAGAGCGAAGACCTCAACCTGGGCACCCTTTCAGGCAAGATAAGCAACATGCAGATACTGACCTGCGAAGACAAAGACACCGCCGCCCGCCTGCGCAAAGACATAGCCTACATCAACCCCGAAAACGGTTATGAAGAACTGCTACGCGTGCGCGAAGAAGGCGAACGGGTCACCATCTATGCCAAAGAAGGGAAGAAAGAAAACGAGTACATCCTCATAGTAGACGAGCCGGACGAAATAGTGCTCATCCAGCTCAACGGCCAGCTCACCCTGGAAGAACTGCAGGGTATTGTAAACACCCAATGACCCGCCGTTACAGCTTGTCGCCAAAAGCCAAGTCGCCCGCATCGCCCAGCCCCGGCACAATGTACATGTGCTCATTCAGTCCGGGGTCGATGGCTGCACACCACAGGCTGACGTCGTCGGCAGGGAAAAGGCGCTGCAAGTGCTCCACTCCCTGCCGGCTAGCAATGACGCAGGCAATCAGCAGCCTGCGCGGTGCTCCCTTGGTAAGAAAAGCCCGGTAGGCCAGCTCCATGCTCTCGCCCGTGGCAAGCATGGGGTCTACCAGCAACAACGTTTTCCCCGCCAACCC
Organism: uncultured Bacteroides sp.; assembly: GCA_944320865.1. Lineage (GTDB taxonomy): Bacteria > Bacteroidota > Bacteroidia > Bacteroidales > Bacteroidaceae > Bacteroides. The sequence goes on from CALUJC010000023.1 coordinate 49,325, forward strand.
GGGCGTGGCAATATACTCGATGTGCACGTCCACCTGACGGCATTCTTTATCTTTATAATAACGGTAAGCCGATACAAAGGCATTGCCGGCCTTGTCGAACACATTGAGGAAACCTATATGCAAAGGCAACCCTGCCCTGAACACCGTGCCAATCACCACATCATCGTCAGGCGTGCTGACATGCGCTACCCCCAAGGGCGTTTGCACCTGCTTCACGGAGTAGGTCAACTCCTTGCTCATCTCATAAGCCATCAACTCGCCGATGCGCTCAATGTTACGCCGGAAGCGCATACGGTCGCCCTGCACCTGCACATCGCGTATCTCGGCCACATATTGGTTGATGACAGAATTTGTCTCTGCAAAATTGATTACTCTCATAACGGTTGAAATTTAGTTGACAAGGAAACGAGTTGACGAGGGGACAAGGCCTTTAGTTAACGAGGGAATAAGGGGATTAAGCCGACAAGGGGATAAGGATATAAAGAGGCCAAGAATTATCTTGCTTCCTGAAACCCTGTCAACTTGTATCCTTGTCACCTTGTCAACGCATTCCCTAAATTATCTCAATGCCCTGCTCCTTGCACAGCTGCAGGCCCACGTCTTTCAGTTTGAACTTCTGTATCTTGCCGCTGCCTGTCATGGGGAACTCTTTCACGAAGAAGATGTATTTGGGAATCTTGTAGCGTGAAATCTTGCCCATGCAGAAGTCGCGCACGTCACTCTCGTGCAAGTCTACCCCTTCGTGCAGGATGATGAATGCGCCTACCGCCTCGCCATACTTCTTGGAGGGGATGCCCGCCACCTGCACGTCCTTCACTCCGGGAATCTGGTAGATAAACTCCTCAATCTCGCGCGGGTAGATGTTTTCCCCGCCACGGATAATCATGTCCTTGATGCGTCCGGTGATGCGGTAATTGCCGTTCTCGTCCTTCACGCCCAAGTCGCCCGAGTGCAGGAAACCATCTTTGTCTATCACCTCGGCAGTAGCCTCGGGGTTCTTGTAATAGCCCTTCATGGTGTTATAGCCCCGGTTGCACATTTCCCCTTGCACGCCTACGGGACATTCCTCGCCAGTCTCGGGGTCGATGACACGCACTTCGGTATGCTCGAAGTCATGCCCCACGGTGGTATAGCGCACCTCTGCGGGGTCGTCTATACGGCTATGCGTCATGCCGGGCGATGCCTCCGTCAGCCCGTACACGCTGGTCACCCGCATGAACATCTTTTCCTCCACCTGCTTCATCAGTTCGATGGGACACAGTGAACCGGCCATGATGCCCGTGCGCAGGCTCGACATGTCGAACAAGTTGAACATGGGATGGTTCAGCTCGGCAATAAACATGGTGGGCACACCGTAGAGGGCCGTGCAGCGCTCTTTGTGCACCGAAGCCAGCACCACCAGGGGGTCGAAGCGTTCTACCATCACCTCTGTACAGCCGTGCGTCAGGCAGTTCATGGTGGCCAGCACCACGCCGAAGCAGTGGAACAAGGGCACGCAGACGCACAGCTTGTCGTCCTGCGTGAACTTCATGTGCTCGCCCGTCAGGAAGCCGTTGTTGGCAATGTTATAGTGCGTCAGCATCACGCCTTTCGGGAAACCGGTTGTGCCGCTGGTGTACTGCATGTTCACCACGTCGTGGCAGGTGACCTGCGCCTTCAGTTCCTCCAGGCGGCTGCCGTCCACATTGTCGCCCAACAGCAGAAGCTCTGCCGTGGTGTACATGCCACGGTGCTTCTCCTGCCCCACGTAAACCACGTTGCGCATATAAGGGAAGCGCTCACTCTTCAGGTGGCCGCGCTGGCAAGTACGCAGTTCGGGCAGTATCTCGTAGGTCATCTGCACAAAGTCGCTGTCTTTCTCGCCATTGACGATGCACAGCGTGTGCATGTCCGAGTTCTTGCACAGGTATTCCAGCTCCGACTGCTTGTAACTGGTGTTTACGGTGACATACACCGCCCCAATCTTGGCGCAGGCATAGAGCAGCGTCAGCCAGTCGGGCACGTTGGCAGCCCAGATGCCTACATGGGTGCCCCGCGTCACACCGATGGCTATAAGTCCGCGCGCCATGTCGTCCACGCGCTGGTTGAACTGGCGCCAAGTGAAGCGCAAGTTGCGGTCGGAGTAAACGATGTATTCTTTATCGGGGGTCGTCTCGGCCCAGTGTTCCAGCCACTGGCCGAGGGTGCGTTCGTACAACATTATTTTAATGAAGAATTAAGAATGAAGAATGAGGAATTGGTTTAATGAAGAATGAAGAACGAAGAATGAAGAATCAGCGTGAATAAGGACAACGCCCGGAAATTCTTCATTCTTCGTTCTTCATTCTTCATTTACATCGGCGTGTACACCACAGCCAGTATCTTGGCCGCCTGCCCCTGGTAACCATGCACATGGTGGGGCACGATGGAGTCATAGTAGATGCTGTCGCCCGCCTCGAGCAGGTAGGTGTTCTTGCCGTAGCACACCTCCATGACGCCTTCCATCACGAAGATGAACTCTTCGCCCTCGTGTGACGACAACACAAAGTCGATGTCATCCGTGGCATCCACGTCGATGATGAACGGCTCCATGTGGCGGTCGGACTTCGCCTTGGCCAGCGAATGGTATTCCATGTGCTTGCGGCTCTGTATGGCGTTGTTCGAAAAGCTGATGCTGTCGCCCGCCTCGGCCTTGCGGCAGATGGCAGGCCCCGTCTCATCCTGGTCGTCGAGGAACGTGCCCAGCCTTACGCCCAGCACGCGGGCAATCTTGATGAGGGGTGCCAGCGAGGGCAGGTCGATGTTGTCTTCTATGCGTTCTATCTGTTCAAGCGCCAGGCCCGAACGTTGTGCCAGTTCCTCCATGCTGATGGAACGGCTTTCGCGGAGCGATTTTATCTTTTCTCCTACAATTTTGCTTGTATCCATATACGTCGTGTTTTGAGGTATAAAGGTCTTTGTGTTTTTTAGGAGTGACAAATATAAGGCAATCTTTGCCTACTCGCAACAATCAGGCAGAAAAAGTTTGCCGGCAGCCCATCTTTCCGCATCCGCCCCCAGCTTCTGCCGCCCCGGCGCAGGCTGGCACCTAGTCCTGTCAGCCACTACACCATGTACATATTTATTACCAATCAGAAACGTACCAAATTCGCTCCATGTTCGCTTCTATAGCGCCGACCTCAGAGCGAACCTGGAACGAACATGGTACGAACTTGGTACGAACCTGGTAGGGAGAATGTCCTATTTCAGGGTGGAATCGGATTATACAGAGTTGGTAATCAGCATATTACAATACATAAGCAGAGGATATTTTGAAAGAATCGCATAAATCCGGGCATTGGGCCATCAAGCCTATATTGTAAATACATATTATCATTTTAAAAGGGAGAATAAACACAGTAGCCGCTTTTTGCAGGCCTTTGCGGTGCCGGACGGGCAGAATCGGCGGCAAACGGCAAAAGCAGGGGGACAGGCGCTGAAATAGAAGAGGGTTTTGCCACATGCACTTTGCAAAGATTGTTACTGTTTTATAAAAGAGGGGGGCATTACAGAAAAATTTCTCTAATAGCAACTTACTATCCGAAGAAAAATAGTACTTTTGCACGCGGAAAACAAGGGCTTCCTTGAAACAGACAAAAAACATAAACCAAAATACCAATTTTAAAATCTTAAAGAAATGGCAAATTTAGATTTAAGCAAGTATGGTATCGTAGACGTGAAGGAGATTCTCCACAACCCGTCTTACGAAGTATTGTTCGAAGAAGA